>JAPPLN010000079.1 GCA_028874175.1 Chloroflexota bacterium | reverse complement strand
TTCACGGCGGCCCTCGGACACCCGTCACTCCTGGTGGAAGCCGTTACCGCATCCGGAGATTGGCAGACGACAACAACCGTCAGAGATCGGCAGCACTTCTATTTGGACGTGATAGCCACCGGCGACTGGACGGTTACCCTCGAGCCAATCTGAGACCAGCTAAGCCGACGCTGGTGGCCGACGACTAACCAGCAGACGACGACCTGAACGTGGATGAGTCCGTGACTCAATCGTCAACGCCAGCGTTTCTACAGGGACCGGCCAGCCTGCCCGTCGCCTACCAGCGAATGCTCCAACGCGACGTCCACGCACCCGATTCCGTCGACCGGGTGCTGATCAGCAAGATGATTCGCCTGACGGAAGTCAGCGCCGACTATCTCTATCGCGACTACACACCGACTCACGCGATTCTTGAACCCGGCTCACGTCCCGAACTGGAGGCAGCGGTTCGACGCGCTCTCAAGATCCCGAGTCTGGAATCCCACGTCGCGAGCCTCGAATCGCTGCGTCAAGTCACGACCTACCTGGCGGCGATTGCATCGAGGGCCGACGACATTCCCCTGGAGGACCTGGTCTTCGGCGGAACCGAGGAGCGCATCATCGCCCGCACAACCGACTGGTGCACCGACCTCGCCCGCGCCGCCTGCGTCATGCTGCACGTCGCCGGTGCTGCCGCCCGCATCGTGTGTCTCTTCGACACTGCTCGAGCCTATTCCGGACACCAGGTCATCGAGGCCTATGTCGAGGGATCCTGGGTGTGCGCGGATCCCGTTCATGGCTTCGTTCACGAGCGAAGCGACGGCACACCGGCGTCGGCACTCGACGTCATGCGTGAACGTCGCGCCTCGCCAGACAATCGCAACGCCCTGTTTCGGGCAGTCTTTCTGGTCAGCTACAACCCGATGACGGCGTCCACCTGCAACTTCACCGAGTCCGCGGCGAACGCCTACTACCTGTCCATCCTGACCCAGTCATCCGCCGGCTGGCCCGGCGGACTGCGCTGGCTCCACGGCGAAGACGGTTGATGTACATCACGACCGCCTTTTCTAAGCAGATCTACTGACGCTGAACGCGGGCAAACCGCAACGTCCACCGTGACCCGATGTCACTCGACTGAATTTGCAGTGCAATCGCGGTCGTGACAGGTCCGATCGACACGGCCCCTTCGTCCATGGCGATCTGCGCGGTTCCACTTGCAACGGACTCTGATCCACCGGCCGCGGTCTGGCCGGCTTCAGGCGTCGCGTCCCTCGGATCGCCGCCAACTGAGCTCCAGGCAATTTGCACAATCCCAAAGTTGAGCGTCACGCTGAACGTCACATAGAAGCTCTCACCCGGCGTCAGCGAGACGATTGCACTTTCCGAGCCCTGCCCGCGCCGCGTACGGCTCCCGTCCTTGCCCACGTCCGTCGCGTAGTCCTCGAGCGAGTACGCCTCGGTCTTGATCGGCTGCCCATCGGCCCCGGCGCCGGGCAGCGGCGGCAGCGCCGGACCCGGCGTCGCGTCCGGGGTAGCTGGCGGTGCTTCGACGGGCGCCGGCTCGGGCGTCGGCGTCGACTCGACCGTGACCGCTGGCGTCGGCGTGGCGGTCGTCGGCGCGCTCGTTTCCCCACAGGCAGCCATCGCCACCACGCCAACGGCGACTAGCAGCACCGTCCGCCGCAAGACTCCGACTCTCACCGACTCGGTCCTAACTCGGAATCAACACCCGAGTCGCCGCTCTCGGCGCCTATGTCCTCTACCCCACCGCCGGGTAATGCAACCGCCCCTGCCGCTCCGTCTCCACCCGCAGCAGGTACCCGCCGATGCTGGTCACGTACAGCGTTGACAAGTCTTCCCCGCCAAACGTGCAGTTGGTGGGATTGGCCACCGGCACCGGGTGCCGCTCGATCACCTCGCCATCGGGCGCAAACACGTACACAGACGAGCCCGGTCCACCCTGGTCCCAGCCGGCCGTCGCGATGATGTAACCGTCGGTGTCCAGGACCATCCCGTCGATCCCGCGGTGCGCGCCAAAGTCGTGCAGCACCGTCATCTCGCCCAGCGAGCCGTCGTCGTTGACCGGGTACGACCGCAGCTGCCGGTGCTCGTCCTCACGCCGCCCGCTCTGCGCCACGAACAGCACCGAGTGGTCCAGCGAAAACAGCAACCCGTTCGGACGCGTCGTGTCGAACGTGACCCGGCTGGTCACCCACGACCCGTCATCCTGCGGATCCAGCCGGTACACCGAATCGTGGTCCAGGTCCTTGTTCCCGCGATCCTCGGTCCAATCGCCCGCCGCGCCTTCGTAGTAAGGGTCGGTGAACCAGATCCGCCCCACGTTGTCGATCGCCAGGTCGTTCGGAATGTTCAGCCGCTGGCCGTCGAACCCGTCCGTCAGCGCGGTCGCGGTCCCGTCGTCGTTGTACCGAACCACCCGCCGTGCGCCGCCCTCGCAGCCGTACAGCACGCCGCTTGGGTCGAACATCAGCCCGTTACAGAAGTTGGTGCCTTCGCGGTGGACCTTCGACTCACCCGTCGTCGGGTCGTAGCGCATGATCCGGCTCTGCTGAATGCTTGTGAACAGCAGCGCCTCCCCGTCCCAGGCCGGACCTTCCGTGACGTTGCCGTACGGACCGTCGATCTGCTCGAATTTCCAGGCCATCACGCGCTCCCCTGTGATCTACCAGCCAAATGTGATTGGTTGAACCTTAGCCGCCG
>JAPPLN010000109.1 GCA_028874175.1 Chloroflexota bacterium | reverse complement strand
ACCACGCCCCCATCGAAGTCATCTCCGCCGACTCCCGCCAGGTCTACCGCGGCCTCGACATCGGCACCGCCAAGCCAACCCTCGCCGAACGGAAACGCGTACCGCACCACCTGCTTGACATAATTGATCCAGACGAGATCTTCAACGCCCACCGCTTCGCACGCATGGCCCGAGCCGCGATCGTCGACATCGAGTCGCGCGGAAGCCGCCCGGTCGTCGTCGGCGGCACCGGCTTCTACATCCAGGCCTTACTGTCTGGCTCCCCGCTCGGCGCCACGCCGCCCGACACCGACCTGCGCAGTCGCCTGACCCAGGAACTCGAAGCCCACGGCCCCCAGCCCCTCATCCGCCGCCTCCGCGACCTCGCCCCCGACCGCGCCGCCGCCATCGACCTCAACAACCCCCGCCGCCTCATCCGCGCCCTCGAAATTGCCGAATCCCAGGCCCGCCAGGAGAGATTTGCAGAACCCCCTTCGCTTGCAGATGTGAGGTCGCCTCTTAATCCCTCTCCTGGGGACCTTTCCAAAGCGCCCTTCGTTTTCGAAGGCGGGACCGCTCTTCACCCTCTCCAAGGGGAGAGGCAGGTTCGGCCGTCCGCGGCCGAAACCGGTGAGGGGTCTTCCGGGCAACCACCCCTCGGATTGCGCAAGGGCCTACACGAGGCCACGCGCCCGGTCCAACCCGGAACCACCACCCCAATCCCGGCCTACGTCCTCGGCCTCCAAGTCGAACCGGAAATCCTCGCCAAGCGCATCGCCCAACGCACCGAGCTAATGTTCCAAAACGGCCTCCTCAACGAAGCCCGCCGCCTCCGCGACCGCGGCTACGACCGAACCCTCCCCGCCCTCAGCGGCGTCGGCTACGCCGAAGCCCTCGCCCACCTCGACGGCCAGCTATCCCTCGCCGAAGCCATCCAACGCACCACCATCCGCACCCGCCAATACGCCCGCCGCCAACGCACCTGGTTCCGCCACCAACTCCCCACCCTCTGGCGCCCCCCCGACACCGCCCTCAAGACCGCCCTCGATCACCTCGCCGCCGCTGACCGTTAGCCCTTGAGCCGACCGCGGCGTCTCAGAGTCATTCGCCGCGCCCACGCCAGCGCCACAACCGCCGCTACCGACGTCGCGCTCGCCAGCAGATTGAACAGCATGTCGACCGGGTCGAACACGCGATCAGGCAGAAACCACTGGATGCCCTCGTCCACGGCGCCTAGCGTTGCGGTAAGAACGACGGCAACCACGGGAGCAAGGGGCACGCGCCGGCCCTGGCTCGCCCGCTCGGCCAGGGCAGCGTGAATGAACACGCCCACCACGCCGTACTCCATCAGGTGCGTTCGCTCTTCCGGAAGATAGCTACTGCGCAGGACCAGGAGGAGATAGGCGAACGCGACTCCGAACATGACGGCGATCTCGACCCCGCCGGGTCGCACCTTCAGGCCCAGCGTGAGAATCGTCGTCCCCAACAGGAACATGGCAAAGAGGCCCAGGGTCGAAGCGTCCAGCAGCCCGTACTCGCGCAGCGCCCCGGCCAGGGTTCCCGCCAGCCCCAACGTGGAGTAGATCGCCACCACCACGGCCAGCGTCCACAGCCATAGGCGCCGCTCCCGAGGTGAGGAAAACAAGCGCATGGTCAGCCTTCCGCGCCTACCGCAAACTCGTCCGACGCCGCGCCCATGTCAGGGCCACGACCGCTCCTACCGACGTCCCGCCCGCCAGCAAGTTGAACAGCATGTCCACCGGGTCAAAGACCCGATCGGGCAGCAACCACTGAATGCCCTCGTCCACCACCCCCAGCGCCGCCGTCACCAAAACCGCGATCACGGGCGGCAGCGGCACGCGCTGGCCCTGCCTCACTCGCTCGACCAGCGCTTCGTAAATGAACACCCCGACCACGCCGTACTCCATCAGGTGCGTACGCTCCGCCGGACTGGCGGTGCTGCGCAGAACCAGCAGGACGTAAGCGGCCGCGACTCCCAGCATCACCGCGATCTCGACCCCGCCGGGCCGCACCTGCAGGCCCTGCGTCAGAATCGTCATCCCCACCAGGAACATGGCGATCAGCACCCAGGTCGAAGCGTCCAGCACTCCGAACTCGCGCAGCGTCCGCGCCATCGTCCCCGCCAGCCCCAGCGTCGAGTAGATCGCCGCCACCACGGCCAGCGTCCACAGCCATAGGCGCCGCTCCCGAGCCGACGAAAACAAGCGCACGGTCTACCCGCCGCCTCCGGCGCGACTCGTCCGCCGCCGCGCCCACGCCAGCGCCATGACCGAGCCGATTGCCATCGTGCCCGCCAGCAGGTTGAACAGGATGTCCTGCGGGTCGAACACCCTGGTCGGCAGAAACCACTGGATGCCCTCATCCACCACGCCCAGCGCCGCCGTGATCAGCGCGGCCAACACCGGCGGCAGCGGAACCCGCCGCCCCTGCCGCGCCCGCTCCGAGAGCGCTTCATACATGAACACGCCCAGCACCCCGTACTCGATCAGGTGCGAGCGCTCCTCCAGGATCGCCATTCGCGTGAACACCATCAGATACGCCGCCACGACGCCCATCGCCACGGCGATCTCCCACTTGCCGATCCGTACCTTCACTCCTTGCGTCACGATCGTGGCGCCCACCAGGAACATGCCCAGCAGAAAGAACACCGCCGCGTCCAGAAAACCATGCTCCCGCAGCCACTCCGCCAGCGTCCCCGTCAACCCCAGCGTCGAATAAATCGCCACCGCCACCGCCAGCGTCCACAACCACAACCGCCGCTCCCGCCTCGACGAAAACAGCCTCATG
>JAPPLN010000078.1 GCA_028874175.1 Chloroflexota bacterium | reverse complement strand
AACTTGCTGACCGTGGGTAGGTCCACATGACGTTTCGCGAACTGGCCGAAGTCTTCGAACGCATCGACGCGGTCTCCGGCCGCAACGCCATGATCGAGATCCTGGCCGAGCTCTACCAGCGCGTCACGCCCGAAGAAGCCGCACAGGTCACCTACCTCATGCAGGGCCGTCTGGTCCCCAAGTTCGTCGACCTCGAGTTCGGCATGGCCAGCCGCCTGCTCCTGCGCTCGATCGCCCAGGCGTTCGAGGCCGAGGCTGACGTAATTCAATCCGTCTTCCGAGAGGCCGGCGACCTGGGACTTGCGGCCGAAGCCCTGACTCCATCCGAGTCAATTGCTGCCACACCGCTGCCTCCCCGGGGATGGGGACTGACGAGAAGCGGACAGCCCGTCCGGTTGGCCCAACGGCGTCGCTTCGGCCAGGGCCGGATCTATTGGCACACCGCAGTCGGCCAGCCGTCCTGGTGGTCGCGTCGCCAGCGCGAGCTCGCCCAGGACTGGGCCCGAGATGTCTCGGTCGGCGGTGTCTTTGCGCGACTGCGCGAGGTCGCCGAGGCGGAAGGCGCCGAATCGCAGGAGCGCAAAGTCGCCGGCATTGCCGCCCTGCTCCGCGACCTGGACCCGCGCTCCAACCGCTACCTGCCCCGCATTCCCGTCGGCCGCCTGCGCCTGGGAATCGGCGACCCCACCTTCATGGACGCGCTTTCCTTTGCCCGCCTTGGCGACAAGTCCGACCGCAAGGCCATCGAGCGCGCCTACAACCTGACCTGTGACCTTGGTCAGACTGCCCGCGACTACCTTCGGGGCGGTGCCGACGCCATGGACCGTGCCCGGGTCCGAGTTGGCAATCCAGTCCGCATGGCTCAGGCCGCCCGCATGTCCAGCGGGCAGGAAATCGTCGACAAGATCGGATCGGCCGCGGTTGAACCGAAGCTCGACGGCTTCCGTGTTCAGATCCATCGTGACGGCGACCGGGTCCGCATATACAGCCGCAATCTCGAGGACATGTCCCGGATGTTCCCGGACGTGTCCCAGGCCGCCCGCGCCCGCCTGAAGAAACCGCAGGTCATCATCGAGGGCGAAGCCATGGGGGTGAACCCGGAAACTGGCGAGTTCCTTCCTTTCCAGGTCACCACGTCACGCCGCCGCCGCCACGGCATCGAGGCGGCAGCCAAAGAGATTCCGCTCCACGTCCACGCCTTCGACCTGCTCTACGACGGGGACAACGTGATTGAACTGCCCTTTACCGAGCGCCGTCGCCGGCTCGAAGAGATCGTGGAAGACGACGGCGACGATCTTCAGGTCTCGGAGTGCATCATCACCGACGATCCGGAAGCCATAGACGTCTTCTTCAACGAGCAGGTACACGCTGGATTCGAAGGCGTCATGGCCAAGCGCCTTGACTCCGTGTACCAGGCCGGCCAGCGCAACTTCAACTGGATCAAGTACAAGGCCAGCTACTCCTCGGCCCTGACTGACACGCTGGATTGCGTCTTGATCGGCTACTGGCGCGGCCAGGGCAAGCGCGCCCCCTGGGGCATCGGCGCCCTGCTCAGCGCGGTCTGGGACGCCGACGAGCAGGTCTTCAAGTCCATCGCCCGCATCGGTACCGGCTACTCCGACGAGGAATGGGTTCGCATCCGCGAGAAGCTGGACGAAATCGCCCTCGCCGAGCGCCCCGACAACGTCCACTCCGATGTCGTCCCGGACGTCTGGGCCAGCCCCGAAATCGTGGTCGAAGTCTTGGCCGACGAGCTGACCCGCAGCCCGATGCACGTCGCCGGCCGCACCGACGACGAACTCGGCCTGGCCCTGCGTTTCCCACGAGTCATCGGCTTCGTCCGCGATGACAAGGCCCCCGCCGACGCCACCACGGTGGCCGAGGTCCGCGACCTGTTCGCCCGCCAGGGCGGATCGAGCTAGGCGGCGAACGGCCCCCGCGCCAGCGCCGCCGTCCGCGCGATCAGGTCGCTCAACCGCAGCGTCCCGATCCCGCTGACAATCGTCTCAACCCGGTCGTGAAAGTGTTCGGTCCACTCCGCCGGCACCACCTCCGCACCCTTCGTCGCCCCAAGGATCGATCCGGCCGTAGCGCCATTGCAGTCCGTGTCCTCGCCGCACTCCACCGCAATCCCAACCGTCGCCGCAAAGTCCCCGCGCCCATATGCCAACCCCAGCACCACGAAGCAGGCGTTGTTGATCGTATGCACGAAGTTGTAATGCCCATAGGCCTCATCAATTCGTTCCCACGCGTCCTGCCAGTCGGCGTACTGCTCGCTCCAGTCCAGCGTGTTGGTCAGCCCCGCGTGCAGCCGGCTCTTCGCCGGAATCTGATCCATCCCGGCCCGCACCGCCTCCAGCGGATCGTCCAGGCTGAACGCAGCAGCGATGGTGGCCGCCGCCCACATCTCGCCGTAGATCCCGTTCTTCACGTGCGACAACGCCGCGTCCCGGAATGCCAGCGCCGCCGCAGCCTCCGGCCGGCCGGGATGCACCCAGCCCAGCACGTCGGCCCGAATCTGCGCGCCAATCCATTCGCGATACGGATTCCGAGTCGTCGCTGCTTCGCTGGTCGGCAGCCCCAGAACGAGGTTGCGGTAAGCGGCCCGCTCAGCCGTGTACACGCGCCAGTACGGCAGCATTTCCAGCCACGACTGGCCGAAGTCGGCCGTGGTCACGCCGGGGCCATAGGTCTCGAGGATCTCCAGCGCCAGGATGCAATAGTCGATGTCGTCGTCGCGCGGTACGCCATCGATCCGCCCTTGCGCCGAGTACACGGCCGACGGGTGCCAGGCTCGACCGGTCGGATTGGGTTCCAGGTACGG
>JAPPLN010000070.1 GCA_028874175.1 Chloroflexota bacterium | reverse complement strand
CGCCTTCCTCCACCAGCCAGCGCGTCGCCGTGCAGCTATCCAGCCCGCCCGACACTGCCGCCCCAATCGTCGTCCCCGCCAAATCCTCAATCCGCACAAAGCCCCTCCCGCCACAAAAACCTGCGCGAGCCTACCCCCTCACCCCCGGTTCCCGCCCATCCCGCATCCCGTAGGGGCGCCCCTTGTGGGTGCCCTCCCCTCCGCACCGCTCTCGACGTGCCCACCAACCTCGGCTGTCACACTGTCCTTGGACCTGATATCGCACCGGACCGCCAGGCACCACCATTGAGCGATCGCCAAAGGGAGGCCGGCTGATCGTCACCTCGCACAAGTACCAAATCATCATCTACTGGAGCAGGGAAGACGGCGCATTTGTCGCCGAGGTGCCCGAGCTTCCAGGCTGCCTGGCTCATGGCGACACCCAGCAGGCGGCCTTGCGGAACGTCGACCAGGCGATGGACCTCTGGCTCGATACCGCTCGCGAATTCGGAGACCCGATCCCTGAACCAAAGGGCGAACGCTTGATGCTGGCCTGACGCGGCCCGAGGCGTCGCTTCCCGAGAAGCCCTCGGGCCATTGGCCGATCGAGAACCAGCACTCAGTCGGCGTCCAGCATCTCCTAGAGCTTCCGGCGGTCGGCCACGTCCACCACCGGCGGACCACCTCCCCGCCCAAGCTCCGCCAGCCCCTCTAGCTCATCCAGGCCGAGAGGTTCAGGGCCTGCCCCGGAATCGATCCAAGGGGTGCGGCGACTCTTCACCCTCTCCGAGGGGAGAGGCAGATTCGGGCGTCTTCGGCCGAAATCGGTGAGGGGTCTTCCGGTCCCGGTCGCTCAGATCAGAACCACCCCGCCCTGGCGTTCTCGTAGCAAACGCATGGTGTGGCGCAAGGGCGGCCGCCGCTGGTCACAGCTAAGCCTGTGGTCTAACCGTCTTCTAGCTAGCCCCCTCAATCCTCGCGAGTTCCCCCGGCAGCCAATCCCCATACCGCAGCTTCCCTCGCTCCGGGTCCGGCTCCGGCAGCCCCGCCTTCGCCAGCTCCTTGCGCAGCGGGTGCTCGCCCCGCTCCAGCGGAAAGTCCACCCGCGACCGGCTGAAGTGCGAGACCCAGGCCCCATCCATCATCTCCATCACGGCCCGGCCCTCGATGCCGCTGCACTCGTGCTCCCGGTCCTCGTCCAGCACCCGCACCGTTTCCTCGGCCATCCACAGGTCCCCGCCCGCGTGGTCGTAATAGTCGTGCCCGTGCAGATACCGGTCCTCGTCGGCCAGCTCGTACTTCTCCCACGGCGTGTCGTCCACGACCTCGTCGCGTCCGCGCCGGATGAACAGCTCCCGCGAGTTGTACAGGCACACTGCCCCGTCCTCGCCGTAAATCTTGATGTGAACCCAGCCGCTGTCCGGCTGGCTGCGCCGGTGCATCTCGGCAAAAGCCGTCAGGCCGTCGTCGAACTCGTAAATCGCCGAAATGTGCTCGCCCGCCAGCAATCCGAATCCGTAGGACCCCTCCACGATGTCCGCCGCCGTGGTCGGGCGTCCGCCCGTCACGCAGGTCGCCAGCACGCTGCGTGCATTGCCCGCGTACCGGCGCGTGCCGTTCAGCATGTGTGTGCCGATGTTCAGCATGTCGTAGCCGCCGTAGTAGCCCTTACCCCGGATCTTGATCGTCGTCAGCGGCCCGATCTCGCCCGCGCTGATCAGCCGGCCGGCCACGTTGAACGTCGGCGTCGTCCGCATCTGGTGATGAATCGCCAGCCGCGTCCCGTTAGCCTCCGCCAGCTCCTGCATCCGGTCCGCGTCCGTCAGGCTCGTCGCCATCGGCTTCTCGACGATCACCGCCTTCGGCGCCCGGTGCTCCAGCACCCCGATCGTCAGCGGCGCGTGTAGGTCCGTCCGGGTCGGAATATTGACGATGTCCAGGTTCTCCTCGTCAAGCATCGCCCGGAAGTCGCTATACGTCCGCTCCACCCCGAACTCCGCGGCCGCCGCCCCCAGCCGTTCCGGGTCCACGTCGCACAACGCCGCAATCTCCACCCGCGGATGCAACATATACGCCCGCGCCTGGCTCAACCCCCGCGGCCCCACACCCAGAAAACCAACTCGGTACGTAGTCATCGCCCCACCCCGTAACACGACCTACCGCTAGTCCGGCACCGTAGCAGACCGACTCTCTTCCGCCGGCGCAACCGCTTTCGAGAGTTTGGGCGTACGGAGTAGATTGCGCGACGTGCGCTCTTCACACCTCATGTTCCCGAGATTCCGAAGGACCTTGAGCCATCGAATCCCGATGTCTCTGAGACCGACAGTGACGCCTTGAGCGCCCGCCGCGAAGCCTTCGTTGGATTCGATTCCGCCTGGGCGGGCAACGCCCCCGGCGGTATCGCGTCAGCGACCTTCTCGCCAGATGGTCTCGTGGATGTTCGCCTGCCAGAGCCTGCCGGCTTCGACGATGCGGCCAGGATCATCGAAGAGCTCGCATCTACGCACGACTACGTTCTCCTTGCCATTGACCAGCCAACCATCGTGCCCAATCAGACAGGCAGTCGACCTGTCGATAGAGTCGCGGCGTCGCTCATATCTCGCCTCCGCGGCGGTGTGCAACCCGCCAATCAGGGCAAGACCAGGAGTGGACGAACGATCCAAAGCAAGGTCCGGATGTTCGGTCCGGAGGCGCCGATCTGGCGGTTCCTCCGACGGATCGATGCGGTACAGAACCCACCCAAGGCCAGGACGGCCCCGAGCGGACGTCATGCAATCGAGGTCTTCCCCGCCCTCGCCCTGCCGGCCCTGGAACCGGCAATCCTCGAACGCAAGCGCGCAGCCCGCTACAACCCGGCCAATCGCAGAAGGTTCTCATTCCCTGACCGGAGACCTTTGCACAACTCCCTTGGTCTTGTGATTGCGGCCGCTCTTAATCCCTC
>JAPPLN010000112.1 GCA_028874175.1 Chloroflexota bacterium | reverse complement strand
ATTTAGGATCACGTGGAGATTTCTCCGTGAGAGTTCGAGTCTCTCCTTCCCCACCCGCCCCGCGACTGGCCGGTGGATTACGCCCAGAGGATTGGTATGCCCGCGACCGCTGAGAAGCTTGACGGCAGCCGCGTTCGGCTCGCGGTCGAAGTGCCGCCCGAGGACTTGCAGAAGGAGTACGGACGGGCGATTCAACGCGTCGGACGCCGGATTAAGATTCCCGGCTTCCGCCCCGGCAAGGCGCCGCGCCGCCTGGTGGAGAACGCCGCCGGCGTGGGTGCGGTAATGCAGGACCTGCTGGAAGCCGTGGTGCCCCGGGCCTACACCTCGGCGCTGGACGAGACGGGCGTGAACCCCATCGACCAGCCCGAATTGGACGTGCCGGAACTCCCGTCGCTGGACGCGCCCTTCCTGTTTTCGGCCGAGGTCGCCGTTGCGCCGACGGTCGAGTTGGGCGACATCGACGACGTGTCGATCGAGGTATCGGTCGACGAGGTCACCGAAGACGAGATTGAGGCCGAAATCGAGCAGTTGCGCACGACCCAGGCCTCCTGGGAGCCGGTGGAGCGTCCCGCGGTTGCGGAGGACATGGTGCAGACCCGCATCCGGATCGTCGGCGACGGGATCGAGCCCGAAGACCCCCAGGCCTACAACGTATTGGTGGGCAACAACGGCTTTCCCGTGGGCTTCGACGGCGCCGTGACCGGCGCGGCGGCCGGTGACCAGGTGTCGTACGACGCCCAGATCCCGCCAAACGATCCCAACGAGGCGCTGCGCGGCAGGGACGTGACGTTCGAAATACAGGTCGATGGCGTGAGCGAGCAGCAATTGCCCGATCTGGATGACGAGTTTGCCCGCAGCGTGGGGCCTTTCGAAACCCTCGAAGGCATGCGCGAACGCATTTCCGGGGCGCTGGGCGAGCGCAAGACGCACGAATCGCAGCACGAACTCGAGGAGCAGGCAGTGCAAGCCCTGGTCCAGCGCGCCACGTTTGAGATTGCCGACGTGCTGATCGAGCGGGAAAGCGAGGGGGTGCTCCGCGAGCGCACGGACATGCTGGTGCGCCGGGGCGTTCCCGTGGACACCTATCTGGCCATGCGCGAGCAGACGCGCGACGAGTGGGAGGAAGAAGCGCGCAGTGAAGCGCTTAACCGCATTCACCGCGCCCTGGCCCTGGACGCCTACGCGGACGCGCACGAGCTCACGGCCGAGGTTGACGAAATGCAGGCCGAAGTCGACCGCGTGGCGGAGTACTACCCGCAGGAACGCCGCAACATCATCCGCACCAACCTCATGCGCGACGAGGCGGGCCAGCACGTCGCACGGAGCGTTCGTTCACGGAAGGCCATCCGGGCGCTCGTAGCGGCGGTCACCGACGGCGCGGCTCCGCTGCACGACCACGACCATCACCATCCCGAACCCCCACCCGAGCTGGCGGCCGCCGCCGAGCCGGAGGACGACCCCGAGTCCGCGCAGGCCTAGCGCCGCCGGCAGGGAAAGGACATTTGCATGGGCATTCTTGTCCCGTACGTAATCGAGCAGACCGACCGTGGCGAACGCGGGATGGACATCTACTCGCGCCTGCTGCGCGACCGGATCATCTTCCTGGGCACACCCATTGATGACGCCGTGGCCAACACAGTCATCGCCCAGCTGTTGCTGCTGACCAGCGAGGACGCCGAAGCCGACATATACATGTACATCAACTCGCCGGGCGGCAGCGTGAGCGCCGGGCTGGCCATCTTCGACACCATGCAATACGTGCCGAACGACGTGGCCACCACCTGCGTGGGCCTGGCCGCCAGCATGGGCAGCGTGATCCTGGCAGGCGGTGCTCGCGGCAAGCGCGCCGCGCTGCCGCACAGCACGGTGCTGCTGCATCAGCCGTCACAGGGGTTCGAAGGCTTTGTGCAAGCCGCCGACCTGCAGATTCGAGCTCGCGAAATCGGCAAGGTCCGCGACC
The DNA here is from genome assembly GCA_028874175.1 of Chloroflexota bacterium. Taxonomy (GTDB): domain Bacteria; phylum Chloroflexota; class UBA11872; order UBA11872; family UBA11872; genus UBA11872. Next base: position 30,107 of record JAPPLN010000112.1, on the reverse strand, counting down.
GGATCGAGCAGATCTTCGTGGACGCCACGGGGCAGCCGAAGGAACGCATCAATGCGGACTCGGACCGCGACTTCTATCTCACGGCCGAGGAGGCGAAGGATTACGGGCTGATCGACCAGATCGTGACGCCGCGCTCGGCGACCTTGGGCCAGGACGGCCACGACTCGGACTAGGCGGCATGCCCCGACCTCGGTACCCTGCCGGGACCTTTGTCCCTCGGAGCCGCCATGGCGCGTAGTCGCTCGAACCGCGCGAGCTACCGCTGCTCGTTCTGCGGCAAGACCCAGGACCAGGTCCGCCGCCTGATCTCAGGCTCGGCCGGGGTCTACATCTGCAACGAGTGCGTGAATCTGTGTCGCGACATCATCGACGAGGAGCAGACACGCACCCCAAGTCCGCAGGCCTTCGCGGGCCAAATCCCCACGCCGGAGCGCCTCTTTGAGCTTCTCAGCGACTATGTGATCGGGCAGGACCGCGCCAAGAAGGTCGTCTCGGTCGCCGTCTACAACCACTACAAGCGGGTGGCGGCCGGCGCCTCGGACGACGAGTTCGAACTGCACAAGAGCAACATCCTGCTGCTGGGACCGACCGGCGTCGGCAAGAGCGAGATCGCCCGCACGCTGGCGCGCATTCTCAACGTGCCGTTCTGTATCGCCGACGCCACGGCCCTCACCGAAGCCGGCTACGTAGGTGAGGACGTGGAGAACATCCTGCTGCGCCTCTTGCAGGCCGCCGATTTCAACGTCCCGCGCGCCCAGACCGGCATCATTTTCATCGACGAGATCGACAAGGTCTCCCGCAAAGCCGACAACCCCTCGATCACGCGCGACGTCTCGGGCGAAGGCGTGCAGCAGGCGCTGCTGAAGATCATCGAGGGCGCCCAGGTCAACGTGCCGCCCCAGGGCGGGCGCAAGCACCCGCACCAGGACTTCATCCAGATGGATACGCGCGACATCCTGTTTGTGTGCGGCGGCGCCTTCGAAGGGCTGGATCGGATCATCGCCCGCCGCATCGGCCACGCGGCCGGTGTGGGCTTTGGCAAGCGCGCCCACGGCGAGAAGGCCGAGAGCGTGATGCACGAGGTCGCGTCAGACGACCTGCTGAAATACGGCCTGATTCCCGAGTTCGTCGGCCGCCTGCCCGTGGTGGCCGCGTTGGACGAACTGGACGTCGAGGCCCTCGTCCGCATCATCTGCGAACCCAGGAACGCGCTGCTGCGCCAGTTCCAGAAGCTGTTCGAAATGGACGGCGTGGAACTGGAGATTACCGACGACGGCCTGGAGGCCATAGCGCGCCGCTCCCAGGAGACCAACACCGGCGCCCGCGGCCTGCGCACCACCCTGGAAGAACTGCTCATGGACACCATGTTCACGCTGCCGTCTAAGACCGGCGTGAAGAAGGTGGTCGTCACGCGCGAGACGGTCGATTCAAACAGCGCCCCCATCCTGGTCACCCAACCCGGCCTCGCCGAAGCCCAAGCGGAACAGGCTGAAGAGTCGGCCTGACGCCGGTACGGTGTCCTAGGTCCAGTCCCACTCCGGCGGCTTGTGGAACGCGCCGCGGCGATCGGAAAGCGCTCGCGGAAACTGGCACTCCGGTAACAGCGTGTGGTCGAGCAACGCGTAGGATGTGGCTGACGCTTCCAGCCGTCGGCTCCGTGTCCGATGCGGGCTCACGACGTGCACTGGGAGGCTGAAGGTCTGGCGTACAAGTCGGATGGGCTCGACCAGGTCGGTGTCGTTTGACATCACGTAAGCCGCCTGAAAGTCTTGCTGTGCGGCGTCGAGCATCAGGTAGGTCGCCAGGTTGACGTCAGAGCCTTTCTCTTCCACCCGGTCTACAAGGATGCGCTCAAGGATTCCGGGGATCGGCCGAGCGAGCGGCATCCAGCGCGGACGCTGAACAAACCGACCCTTGTGAATCTCGGTCTCGGGGAGCGTGCGCAGCGCACGTTGATACAACTGCTGCCGCATGTCCTTGCCCCGGTCGCTCGGCGACGGCTTGACATCGGCCGTGAAGTACCGGATGCGCTGCAAGTCGTGGCCAGATCTGAGGATGCGTCGGCAAAGCCCACGCAGATCAAGCCAGCGGTAGGGCGTTTTTCGTAGCGCACCGTAGTACAGATTGAACCCATCGATGTAGACGTTGGTGCGCAGCATCGGAACGTTAAATTTCAGGGGCCACCCGGAGGTGGCCCCATCCCAGCCATCAGAAACAGCTGGGGGAATTGGGCCCATTCTAGTGAACAAGCCGCCGCTTGCCAATCAACAGGACATCCGATCTGCGCAGTGCCACGCCGTTAAAAATTTCAGGGGCCACCCGGAGGTGGCCCCATCCCAGCCGTCAGAAACAGCTGGGGGGATCAAGACTCAAAGTATACGAGCCCCGAATCAGGAAGGGCCTCGCCCGCTCGTCTGATTCTTAGGTGACCGCCCCGTACACTCACGCGCCGACCTCCGATCCGGAGCCAGCCACATGCGCGCCGTCGTGCTCTCCTACAGTCATCACGGGTTTGGAATGGGCCGCACCGCCGTCCAGCTTGGGCACGAGCTCGTCGGCGCGTTCGACCCGCTGGAGTCCGAACGCACGACCATGGCCGAGACCTTCGGTTGCCCGGTATTCGACACGGCCGCCGAGTGCCTGGAGGCCGCGAAACCCGATGTGGCGCTGGTCTCGGGCCGCCATACGCTGGCGCCCAGCTATCTGCAAGCCTGTGTTGACGCCGGCGTGCCCTGCCTGTTCGACAAGCCCTGGGCGGACTGCGCCGACCGCCTGCGACCGGCCGTCGACGCCGCCGAGGCCGCCGGCCTGTGGGGCGCGCTCACCCTGCCCACCCGCGAGCTCAAAGTATTTGACGTAATCGGCCAGTCGCTGGCCGACGGCACGCTCGGTGACCTGGCGCACTTTCACAGCCGCTTGAGCACTTCAACGCCAACGCGCTACGACGGCATGCCCTCCGCCTGGCACAACGACCCGTCAATCTCGGGCGGCGGCTGCTGGGCAGTGGAGTGCCAGCACGGCATCGACATCATGCTGGACGCCATGGGCGGCCAACCCGTGCAAGCCGTGGCCAGCGTGATCTCCAACGCCATGTTCCAGCGCCCGTTCGACGACTACGCCGCCGGCCTGTTCCGAGCCGCCGACGGCAGCACCGGCCTGGTGGAATGCAGCTACGCCTACCCGCTGGGCGACCATTCCGGCGAGTACGTGATCCGCGCCGTGGGGACCAACGCGATTGTGGTTGGTCAGTACGCCGCCGACCTCGTCGGCCATGTGCAGGTCCACACCAGCCAGGGCGTCAAGGTCTACGACGAAACGCCGCGGGCCGACATGATGGCCAGCATCATGGGCCGCTCCATCCAGGCCCTGGCCAAGGGCCACCCGCCACCCATCCCCCTGCGCCAGGCCGTGCGCGTCCTGGAACTCCAGGATGCCGTCTACGACCTCGCCCGCCAGTCCTCCGCCACCAACGGCCCCCATCTGATGGCCGCGCCAGCGCCCCGTCCCTAGGCCCCTCCAGGAGACGCCTGGGCGGCGTAGAGTCGTTGGTAGGGGCCGTCGGCCGCCATGAGATGGTCGTGCGTTCCAGCTTCCGCGACCCGGCCGTCTTCGAGTACAAAAATGCGGTCGGCGTTGCGCACGGTGGACAGCCGGTGGGCGATCACCAGCACCGTTCGACTACTCGAATCGGCCAGCACGCCGTCGTAAACCTCGCGCTCGGTCACGGAGTCCAGGGCGGAGGTCGCCTCGTCCAGGATAAGAACGTCAGGGTCGGTCAGCAGCGCGCGAGCGATCGCCAGGCGCTGGCGCTCGCCGCCGGAAAGGTGCGAGGCCCGCTCGCCAATCTCCGTGTCGTAGCCATCCGGCAGCGTCAGGATGAAGTCGTGAATACGCGCGATCCGGCACACCCGCTCCATGTCCACGTCGCCCACATCGGCAAGCCCGAACGTCAGGTTCTCTCGAATGCTTGCGCTGAAGAAGAACGGGTCCTGCGCAACCAGCGCCATTGACCTTCGAACTTGATCGCGGCCGAGCGACTGAATCGGATGCCCGTCGAGCTCAATCCGGCCCGAGTCGACATCAAAGAACCTAGCGACCAGCTCCGCCGCGGTCGACTTGCCGGAGCCGCTCTCGCCAACCAGCGCGGTGACCTGGCCGGCCTCCGCTCGAAGGCTGAAGTCAGCGAGCGGTTGCACATCGGTTGACCGGTGGCGAAATGCGACGCCACCGAATTCCAGCACGGGCGGACGCGCCAGATCGCGCGATTCCGACTCGGGCTCATCCTCGGTCGGCAGGCTCAGTGTCTCGTTCAGCCGGCGCGCCGCCGCGAAGATGGGCGCCAGCTCGAACCAGTACACGCTGGCCACCATGCTGATCTTCACCAAAGCCAGCAGCAGGCTGATCAGCGCGGTGATATCCCCCGTAGTCAGCCGCCCGTTGAGGTATTCGATGCTGCCCAGCCCGAACACCAGGATTGGCGCCGTCAACCAGGCGAGCGCGATGCCGACATCGCCCGAGGTTCGGCCGGCCAGGAACTCGCGCAGATGGTCGCGGCTCAGGCGCTCCGCCAGGTCGGAGAACCGCCCTGTCTCCCGGTTTTCGGCCCGGCTCGCCTGCACCAAGCGGGACGCGCCCAGTCGTTCCTGCGCGAACGCCGCCAGGTCCGCCTGGGAGACCAGCCGGTCGTAGGCGGCCAGCCGGCGCAGGCCGTAACCGAACCGGCGGGTGAGCACGAAGTAGAGCGGCATGACGACTATCACGAGCCCCAGCAGGCGCCAGTTGATGATCGCGGCGGTAATGACGGTGGCCAGCCCAAAGGCGAGGGCAAATATGCCGGCGCCGGCGCCCCAGCGGGCCTGCCAGGCCAGTTCGCTCGGATCGTCGATGACCCGCGCGGTCAGTTCACCGGAGCGCATGCCGTCCAGCACATCCATCCGCACGCGCTGCACGTGCGCGAAGACACGCTCCGTGAGTCGCGCGCTGGCTCGGAAGCCCAGGCGTTCCGCGCGCGCAACCAGCACCCAGCCGGTCCCTACCGCCAGCGTGGGGCCGGCCGCGGTCAGGACCAGCGCTCCGAGCGCGTCCGGAAAACCTACGTACACGCCCTCGTTCACGAGATCGCGCATTGCCAGGGCGCCGGCAACTGCAAATGCAATCGTCAACGACGCGAGCAGCACCGTAATGGCAATCGTCGTACGCGTTGGCGGTGCGGCGCCTATTGCCTGCCGCAGTTCGCGCCAGCCGCCAGCTTCGGACGAGTTCTTGCCGGCCACGCTAGGCCCCCGCCGCCGCAAACTGCGTGTCGTACATCGCGCGGAATAGCCCGTCTCGCCGACGAAGCTCGGCGACGGTTCCGTGGTCAACGATGCGGCCGCCGTCCAGCACCAGCACCCGATCGGCGTTGATGATGGTCGCCAGCCGGTGCGCGATCGCGATCACGGTTCGACCCTGGCTGGCGCGATCCAGCGCGGCCTGGATGCGCCGCTCGGTCAGGCTGTCCAGCGAGGACGTCGCTTCATCCAGGATCAGGAGCGGCGGGTCTTGCAGCAGCACGCGGGCGATCGCCAGTCGTTGGCGCTGCCCGCCGCTGAGTCGAACCCCACGGTCGCCGATCACCGTGTCGTAGCCGTCCGGCAGTGAGGCCGCGAACTCGTGAAGCTCGGCGGCGCGCATGGCCTCGGCCAGCGTCTGGTCGTCAGCGTCCGGCGCGGCGATCAGCAGGTTCTCCCGGATACTCTCGTTCAGCAGCGCCGTGTCCTGCGGGACGATGCCGACCAGGCGTCGAAGCTCGTGCGCGGGCAAGTCCGACACGCCCAGGCCGTTCAGGGACACCACGCCTGATTGCGGCGTGTAGTAGCGCATGAGCAGATCGGCAATCGTGGTCTTGCCCGATCCCGTGGCGCCGACGACGGCCAGAAACTCGCCCGGCTCTACTTCAAAGCTCACCTCGCGCAGCGGCGCCTCGCGGTCGTCGGTGTAGGCGAAGGACACGCTGCTAAAGGACACACCCGGAGCGCCCGAGCGGACTGGCTGGCGACCAGCCGGCGCGTCCGGCGGATCTTCCAGCAGCGGCGCCACCCTCCGCCACGGCGCCAGCAGCCGGTGCAGCATCGTGTAGAAGTCCAGCATGAACCCCAGCGCCGAGTAGAAGAGCATGGCCGTCAGCACAAAGGCGGCCAGCGTGCCCGGCGTGGTGCGCCCGCTGGCGGTTTCGGCGATACCCACGGCAAAGACCAGCAGGAGGCCGATACCGCGCGCCGTCATCCACATGTTGTGCTGATAGCTCGCCAGCGTCGTAACCCGATACGAGCCCTCGGTCAGCAGCCGTTCGTTCAGTTCGCGCAGGCGCGCCCGGGCATGTTCCTGGGTCTGCGAGGCGCGGATAAAGCGGCGGCCCGCGATGGCTTCCTGCGCGAACGAGCGAACGTCCCCCGAGAGCTGTCGCTCGGTTTGCAGCGCGGCCTGTTCACGCGGCGTGATGAAGCGCCGGATCACCAGCAGGATCGGCGCCATCGCCAGCATCGCCGCCGCCATCCGCCAGTTCAGAATGAAAGCCGCGATCAGGGGACCGGCAAGCTCGATCGTCCCGAGGAAACCCTTCATGACCAGGTGCTGCGCCCAGTGACTCGCTTGCTGCGTATCTCGAATGAGCCGGTCGGTCAGCTCCCCGCTGGTCTGCCGGTCGAAAAAGCGCCCATCGCGGCGAATCATCCGGGCAAAGATGTCGGTGCGCAGATCCTGGTTCGTGCGCACCAGCCCGCGCTCGCGGCCAATCCGGTTCGCGATGACGGTGAATCGGTGGAAACCGTGGGCGCCGCCGATGGCCAGCACCAGGACCGCGACCAGTCCGATTTCCCGGGCCGGCAGCGCGTCGTCCAGCAACGCACGGACCATGAATGGAATCACCGTCTGCACGGCCACGCCGGCCGTGGAGATCGCCCACAGCAGCGCGTACATCCGCCAGCGCTTGATCATGTAGCCGGCGAGAAGGCGAGCTCCGGCCGGGATCCTGTGCGTCATCTCACGAGCGCCGCTGACCCGCAGGACGCCATGGTCAGTCCCCCGCTACCAGTTCGTCACCGACCCGTCGGGACGGGTGAGGTGCGGGGCCTCCCAATGACTGACCGGGAGTTCCTTGACCACGTCCAGGTCAATCTCAACCCCCAGGCCCGGCGTGTCGAGCACGGGGTACCAGACGCCGTCCAGCTTGTGCTGCACCGGGAAGAGCTCATCGGAATAGAGCCGTCCCAGGTCGGGTCCGCGGTCTTCCAGCCAGGCCCAGTTCGGCACGGCCGCGCCCATGTGCACGCTGGCCGCCGTACACACCGGCCCCAGCGGGTTGTGCGGCATCAGGTCGATGTAGTGCACCTCGCACCAGCCGGCCACCTTCATAGCTTCCGTGAACCCGCCCACGTTGCAGATGTCCACGCGGGCGAAGTTGGTCAGGCCCTGCTCGATGTACGGCGCGAACTGCCACTTGCTGGAGAACTCCTCGCCAATCGCAAACGGCACGTCCGTCATGGTTCGCAACGTGGCGTAGGCGCTCGGACTCTCGTCGCGGATCGGCTCTTCCAGGAAGTCGATGGTTCCCGGCGGCATGCGCTGGCAGTAAGAGGCCGCCTCGGCCACGCTCAGGCGGTGGTGGTAGTCGGGGCCCAGCACCGGGCCCGGTCCAACGGCCTCGCGCAGCGCCGTGTGCCACTCGGCGGTGACGGCCACGGACTCGCGCGGCTCGAAGCGGTTACTGCCGTCGCTGATCCCGGGTCCGTACATGGAGGTGCGGATGCACTCCCAGCCATCCGCCACCAGGCCCTTCACCTCCGCGATCAGGTCGTCCAGGTCGCTGGAGCGCGTGGTCACGAAGCAGGGCACGAAGTCGCGCTGCTTGCCGCCGAGGAGCTGGTAGACGGGAATCCCGAGGCTCTTGGCCACCAGGTCGTGTAGGGCGATGTCAATGGCCGACATCGCGGAGGTGAGCACACGCCCGCCCTCGAAGTACTGGCTGCGATAGACCTCCTGCCAGATGCGCCCGATGCGCCGGGGGTCCTGGCCGATCAGGAAGTCGCGAAAGTGCGACACCGCCCCGCCCACCGCCAGGTCGCGGGTGCTCAGGCCGGCCTCGCCCCAGCCGTAGTAGCCGTTATCGGACTCGATCCGCACGGTCTGCACGTTGCGGAAGCCCGGGTTGAAGGCGTGGAACTGGATGTCGGCGATTTTCATAACGGCGCCTGGCACGGTGGCGGACGGCACGCCTCATGGTGCCAGCCGGCTGCGCGACTCGGCGCGCTGAGTTGCTACTCGGCTATCACGAAGCGCATCTCGCGCGGATTCTCAACAACACGCGATGCGTCAAGCACCTCAAAGCGCACGACCTCACCGGCCGCATCAAAGTCCGCGATCACGCCCGGTCGAACCTCTTCGCTCTCCTCAATGGCCGATTCCCTCGGGCTAATGACCATCGTGTCCGTCGCGGGTTCGTAGATCACTCTCACGCCCGTTCGCTCCGGAGAGAGACCCTTGCAATACGCCCCCTCGTCCTCCAGGGGGCGACCGCTCTTACTCGCGCCCCGGGGATAGCAACGGTGTTCGGTCTCAATCCAATCAAGGGGACGCCGTTCTTCACCCTCTCCGAGGGGAGAGGCAGAATCGGCCGTCTTCGGCCGAATTCGGTGAGGGGTCTTCCGGGCACCCAGCCTCGGATTACCCAAGGGTCTCTCCGGCGCTTCATCTAGCCGTGGAAAGTCCTGTCCATCGTGCCCACGACGCTCAGAAGTTCGTAACGGACCCGTCCGGTCGAACCGTATGCGGGGTTTCGGTCTGGCGGGAGGGAATCTCCTTGATGACGTCCAGGTCGATCTCCACGCCCAGGCCGGGGGTGTCGAGCACCGGATACCAGACCCCGTCCAGCTTGGGTTGGACGGGAAAGATCTCATCCGAGTACAGCCGGCCCAGGTCAACCGTTCGGTCTTCCAACCAGGCCCAGTTGGGCACGGCCGCGCCCAGTTGCACGCTCGCGGCGGTGCAGACCGGCCCCAGCGGGTTATGCGGCATCAGGTCGATGTAGTGGGTCTCGCACCAGCCCGCCACCTTCATCGCCTCCGTAAACCCGCCCACGTTGCAAATGTCCAGCCTGGCGAAGTTCGTCAGCCCCTGCTCGATATACGGCGCGAACTGCCACTTGCTGGAGAACTCCTCGCCAATGGCGAACGGGATGTCGGTCATTGACCGCAGCGTCGCGTAAGCCGCCGGCGTCTCGTCGCGGATCGGTTCTTCGAGAAAATCGATAGTCCCCGGCGGCATGCGCTGGCAGTAGGAGGCCGCCTCGGCCACGCTCAGCCGGTGGTGGTAGTCCGGCCCTATCACCGGACCCGGCCCCACGGCCTCCCGCACCGCCGTGTGCCACTCGGCGGTGATGGCCACGGACTCGCGCGGCGCAAAGACCTGCCCCTCGGTCTCCCAGAGGCCCCACACCAGGGTCCGGATGCACTCCCAGCCCTCCGCCACCAGGCCCTTCACCTCCTCGACCAGGTCGTCCTGGTTCCGTGAGTTCGTGGTGACGAAACACGGCACGAAGTCGCGCTGCTTACCGCCCAGCAGCTGGTAGACGGGAATCCCGAGGCTTTTCGCCACCAGGTCGTGCAGCGCAATGTCGATGGCCGACATGGCGCTGGTCAGCACCCGCCCGCCCTCGAAATACTGGCTGCGGTACGTCTCCTGCCAGATCCGCCCGATCCGCCGCGGGTCCTGCCCGATCAGGAAGTCGCGAAAGTGCGACACGGCCCCGCGCACCGCCCGGTCCCGCGAAGTCAGGCCTATCTCACCCCAGCCGTAGTACCCGTTGTCCGACTCGACCCGCACCACTTCCAGGTTCCGACGGCCCGGGTTGAAGGAGTAAAACTGGATATCAGCAATCTTCATGGCAGCGCCTGGCACGGTAGCGAACAACCAACCTCATGGTGCCAGCCGGCCGTGCGGTGCATCGCGCCGGCGAGGGGGCGATGGTGCACCCGTGCACACGAGGAGTTTCTTCTAAGAAACTCCTGACCTGAATCGGGGCACGGTTGAGCCAGCGGGCGGGGGCGAAGATCGGCGAGGCGGCGGGGCACGGACGAGCTGCGGACGGCTGAACTGCGCGAAGGCGAGCCGGGGGCGCCAAATCGGGCTGCTTCGCGCACGTAGGAGTTTTTTCCAAAAAACTCCTGACCTGGGAACGGGCGCTTTCCGGGCGAGGAAACGGAGGCGCCAGTCGGCGGGCGCGAAGCGGTCGAGAGGCGGGCCATCGGAAAAACCTGTTGCACGTTCATGGCTGCCAGTGTACACTGCATGTGAACTAGAGGCAAGACGCGTCCGGCTGGCGAGGGCCGGACGCGCGGCGCCGGAAGGCCGCGCTATGTCTCGGTCCGGAACCTCGGACAGCCGTCGGTGCTTGCGGATCGTTGCGCGGAGAATCACCATCGAGTTCCGGCCGATCGAGCCACCGGCTCCTAGAAAGGTGTTGCTGATATGGATCTGGTGAATGGGGTACCGCGGAGTCCGTATGAGTCGATGCATGGGATCGTGTTTTTGCCGCGGGCCATCGACAAGGTACGGGCGGAGATTGACGGAAAGCTGGGAGACTACATTTCCCGCACCTTCTTCTCGGGGATGCTGCTGGAGTTCCTCGGGATCGAGGCGCAGGACTTTGTGGACGCGGTGGCCGCGCGCGAGAGCGACGAGGAAGTCTGGGCCTGGGTGAAGGCGCGGATGAGGCCGCGGTCCGCCACCGAGATCATGGCGTTCAACCACGAGATGATGACGCGGACGCCCGACGACGACGCGGCCCGCGAGCGCTTCTGGCAGTTCATGGCCGACATCGGCCAGTCGCACCGCAGCGACGTCTGCCGCCAGTTCGACCGCCTGGACCTTGACGAAGGCCGCGACGTGCCGCTGGGCGGACGGCAGTAGGCAGGAGCCGACAGATAACGGGACAGGGGCTCGTGAGACTTTGAAGCAGGAATCCGCCGCCGGGCCAGTCGGAGAGTCGTCGCGCATAACCAGCCTGGACCTGGTGCGCGGGGTGGCCGTGTTGGGGATCCTGCTGATGAACGCCGTCCACTTCAAGTTCGGACGGGTGCCCTACCTCAACCTAAGCGCGGGCGGTTCGGAGTCCTGGCTGGACTGGGCGGTCGGCATTGGCGGCGAGATCTTCGTTGACCAGAAGTTCATGGGGCTGTTCTCGCTGCTCTTTGGCGCCGGGATCCTGCTGTTCATCGAGCGGGCGGAGGCCAAAGGCGGGCGGCCCGTCCTGCTGAACCTCTGGCGCAATGCATTGCTGCTGGGCATCGGCATCCTGCACGGCCTGCTGTGGGAAGGCGACGTTCTGATCGTCTATGCCGTGTCGGCCCTGTTCCTCATCGCCTTGCGGAGGCTCCCGGGTCCATGGCTTATCGGAATCGGCGCAGGTGTCTTCGCGCTATCCATTCCCGTGCTGCTCCTGATGCAAGCCGTCACCAACGCAACCGACGTCGCGCTCAGCGGCGTTTGGACGCCCTCCCGGGGTGACGACGTCGATTTCGCCGGTCTCAACGGCGCGGTGCTGGGGCTCTCGATCATGGGCTACTTCCTGCGCGGCCTGGGCATGATCCTGATGGGCGCCGGGCTGTACCGCCTGGGTTTCATGCAGGGGGATTGGTCGGCCAGGACGTACCGGTTGGTGGCCGGCGTAGGGATCGGCGTCGGCCTGCCGCTCGCCGCAGCCGGGGCCTTGGTCACGGCGCTGGGCGACTATTCCAGGGACGTGGCGTTCATCGGGCAGGTTCCCAATACGCTCGGCACGATTCCGGCTTCGCTGGGTTATATGAGCCTGATCGTGCTCTGGAATCGAGGCCCGGACAGCGCCCTGAAACAGCGCTTCCGAGCCGTCGGCCGCATGGCCCTCACCAACTACCTGACGCAGACGGTGCTGGGCGTGCTGGTCCTGACGGTAATCCTGGACGCCGCGCCCGTAAACCGCGCGGGCATTCTGCTGTTTGTCCTGGCCGTGTGGTCGCTGCAGCTGTGGTGGTCGCAGGCCTGGATGCAGCGGTTCCGCTTCGGTCCGGCCGAGTGGCTGTGGCGCGTTGCGACGTACCGGCGGGGACAGGCCCTGCGCCGAGCCTGACGCCGCAATCGCGGTCCTACCAGACGGTGAAGCCGCCATCCACGATGAGGTCGTGGCCGGTGACGTAGGAGGAGGCGTCGGAGGCCAGGAAGACGGCGGCGCCCTGTAACTCCTTGACCTCGGCCATGCGGCCCAGGGGGGTGTCGCGATTCCAAATCGGCTGGGCTTCGCGGGTGCGCGGGGCGTCGGCCATCTCGGTGCGGGTGTAGCCGGGGCTCAGCGAGTTGACCCGCACGCCGTGCGGCGCCCATTCGGCGGCCATGGACTTGGATAGCTGCACCAGCGCAGCCTTGGACGAGTTGTAGTGCGACTGCGGCTGCGGGCGGTTGGTAATGATGGCGGAGATCGACGCCAGGTTGATGATCGAGCCGCGGCCGGCGGCAATCATCACGCGGGCTTCAGCCTGCGAGCAGAGAAACGCGCCCTTGACGTTGGTGTCGTATATCCAGTCCCAGTCCTCTTCCGACATCTCCGCCGCGTCGACCCAGTTGTTGACCCCGGCGTTATTGCAGGCGATGTCGAGACGGCCCCAGGCGTCAATGACCTGATCGATCAGCGCGTTGACCTCGTCCGCCTTCGTAACGTCAGCCGTCAGCGCCAGCGCACGCCGGCCGGCGGCTTCGATATCTGCGGCCGCATCGTCCAACGTCGCCTGGGTCCGGCCACACACCACAACGTCAGCGCCAGCCTCCGCAAACCCAACCGCCAGCGCCTTGCCAATCCCGGTTCCGCCGCCGGTAACCAGCGCCGTCGTGCCAGCCAGGCTGAATCGATCCAGGACACCCATTGCGAACCTCAGAACAGAGACGCCGCCTTCACAAGCGGCGTGCGCAAGCCTTAGAGCCTAGCCGCCGCTGGCGGGGGTTGACTGCTGGGCCTGCTGGCTCTCGCGTTCGGCCTTGTCGGCGAGGGCTTGCTGGCGGAGCTTTTCGCGGTCCTCCGGGCTCATGTAGTCATCGCTGCTGGGGCGCTGCTTGGGGAAGGCGTAGCCGCCCGGGGCATCGACCTCGCTGCCACAAGCACTGAGCGCCGTCAGCCCGAGCAGGGCAACAGGCGCAAATCTTAGGATGTGCCGTCGTGACTTCACTGGTCGGTCTTCGGCTCGTCAGCTACCGGAGGTGGGGGTGGGAGTGTAACCAGCGGCGGCCTGCTCCTGCAGTTTCGCGCGCTCTTCCTCGGAGATGTAGTACTGGTGCCCGTCCCCGACCCTGGGGAAACTGTAGCCGCCCGGGGCGTCGGCGTCCGACCCGGCGCACGCAGCGGCCGACACGGCGCCCAGGGCGACCAGCACTGCGGGCGCACGACGAATGAGGTGACGCCTGGAAATCACGGCTTGAGTCCGGCGGCCAGTCGCCAATAGTACCCCGATTCAATGGGCAGGCGGCCTGTGGGTCGCCCGACGTGTACGAGTACGAGATTCCCTAGCCCATTGCCCGACGCGCAATGCCGTCGTGCTCAGACGGGCTTCAGGACCACAGCCGATCGGCGGCTACGGCGAAGGCGACCGCGGTGCCCACCGAGCCGATCATCAAGCCAATCATCCACCTGACCAGGCGTGACTCAAGCGAATGCAGGTCCGCCTTGGTGGCGTAGTGGGTCACGATCTCGGTGCGCAGCAGGTTCATTTGGACTCGGAACTCTTCGCGAGTTCGGCTCTGAGCATCTCGAGACTCTTCTCTCGCAGCTCGAATCTCTTCCCTTGTCTGGGCCAGCCCGGCCTGAAACTCTTCTCGCGTTTGCGTCAGCGCGGCCTGAAAGTCCTCCCGAGTCCGGCCGAGCTCAGCCCGAAACTCCTCACGCGTCCGACTCGCCTCTGCACGGAATTCGTCCTGTGTGCGGCCCAATTCGAACCGCAACTCATCCTGCGTGATCGGGTGCGCGTCAACTGCCACGTTACTGACTCCCTCGCATGCCGGAGGATTCCCCGGCATCTCGGCGGCTTGACCCTGGTTGCGGGTCGCTGCCGCGGCGGTACCAAGCGCATCCCACCCTTGGCACGGCTGGGCCGCTTGACGCGCATGCCCAGCATAGCTTTGGCCGCTGAGGGACCGTCCCTTCCGGCCACCCGCCTCGTTGCCGCCGGGATCGCCAGCGTCCGGAATTGACGCCCGCACCCGTGGCTGGCACGGTCCGCATGGCTGCTCGCCCGGGGACCCGTCAGGATGTTGCGAGTTGGAATGATTGGCTTGGGCGGCATCGCCCGTTCCCATGCCCAGGGCATCGCGGAGTTGGACGACGTGGAGATCGTGGCCTGCGCCGATTTGATCGAGGCCACGCGCGCCGAGTACATGGACGCCTACGACGTCCCGAAGGGTTACGCGTCGCACACGGAATTGCTGGAGGACCCGGACATCGACGCCGTGGGCGTCGTGTTGGGTCACCACCTGCACCACCGGCTGAGCGTGGACGCGCTGAACGCCGGCAAGCACGTGCTGGTGGAGAAGCCGATGGCGCTGACGCTGGAGCAGTGCGACGAGATGATTGCCGCCGCCCGAGCCAACGGCGTGAAGCTGATGGTGGGACTGACTAACCACTTTCTGCCGGTGAACATCAAGGCCAAAGAGATCCTGGACTCGGGCGAGCTGGGGCCCCTGATCACCATCGTGAGTTACATGTCCAAGAACTGGAACCACGCCAGCCGCCGGCCGCAGTACCGCAGCCGCTATCACGGCGGGGGCATGTGGCTGAGCAACGGCGTGCACGTGGTGGACCGGGTGACGTGGTTCATGGGCTCCCAGGCGGCGTCCGTATCGGCCTCGATCGGCACGCGGGCGCACTACCAGGCCGGCGACGACTCGGCCACGGCCTTCATCCGTTACAAGAACGGCTTGGCGGGGGTGGCGGTGTCGGTGGGCTTTGCCGACGGCGGACCGATCCACGACACGCACGTGATTTGCGCCAACGGCAGCCTGAAGTTTGCGCACAGCGCCTCCGGCCGGGGTCTCTGGATCGGCAAGAACAACACCTGGGACGAAGTGGACTACGACTACTGGCCGCAGAACATGCGGCTGGAGTGGGGACGCTTCGCCGAGGCCATCGCCCAGGACATCGAAAGCCCGGTGCCCGGCGAATATGGCCGCCACATCATGGAGATCCTGCTGGCCGCCGAGACATCGGAGCTGACTCGCAGCGAGGTCGTCCTGGAATCCGGCGAGGAATGGACTCACCAGGCCGCGGGCGAGCCCGTGCAGATCCAGCACGGCTGGGTGTAGTCCAATGAGCGCATTGGAACGCCGCCGCCTTGGCCAAACGAACCTGCGCCCAACCCGCCTGGCCCTGGGGGCCGCGCACATGGGCGGAATGGTGCACGCCATCACCATTCCCGAGGTGCGCGCCACGCTGCAGCGCATGTACGACCTGGGCGTACGGTACCTGGATACCTCGCCGCTTTACGGCAACAGCCAGGAGAACCTGGGCAAGGCCATGGAGGGCATGGACCTGCCGGAGTTGCTGATATCCACCAAGGTCGGTACGCATGCCAGCCGGCCACACAGCTACACCGCCGAGGACCTGCGCTGGTCGCTGGACGACAGTTCCCGCCTACTGAGTCGCGAGAAGCTCGACCTAGTGCTGATCCACGACCCGATCACGATGGAGCCGGTGTTCGCCGCCGGCGACGGCTTCGACACGCTGGAGGCCCTGCGCGAGGAAGGCCGACTGGAAGCGATCGGGCTGGGCGTGCGGGATCTGGACTTCCACCGTCAGGCCATCGACGCCGGACGGGTGGACGCCATCCTGACCTACGCCGACTACAGCCTGGTGCGCCAGACGGCCGCGCCGCTGATTCGGCATGCCACGGCCAACGGGGTTGGCGTGATCCTGGGCTCGCCGCAGTTGCAGGGCCTGCTGGCGCACGGCGACCCGATGATTGCGCTGAAGGTGCGACCCAACCTGACCGACCTGTACCCGCCGGAAGACATCCAGGCCGCCCGCGACTGGTGGGCGTGGTGCCGCGAGCGCGAGGTGGACCTGCGCCACCTGAACATGCGGTTCGTGCTGGCCAACGAGGACATCGACGTGGTGCTGACCGGCGCGGCCTCGGCCTACGAGATGGAGACCAACGTCCGGGAAGCCACCTCAGCCATCCCGGCCGACATCTGGTCCGAAGCGCTGGAGCGGGTGGCGGAGTTAGAGGAGCAGGCGGGCTAAGCCGCTGTCAACCTACTGATCGACCACCGCGCCATCGGCGCCCAGGCGGGTGTGAATCTCTCGCGGCTTGTAGGGGGCGTTTTGGGCGGCGTCGGGCTTGAGGGTGACGCCGATGCCGGGGCGGTCGGTGAGGCGGATGTAGCCCTCGCCGTCGTGGGGGTGGATGCCATCCACCATGGCGCTCTTGGGCGGCACGGTCTCGCCGAGCGGTAGCTCCTGCAGGGCGAAGTTGGGGACCGCGGCAGCCACCTGTAGGCAGGCGGCGGTGCTGACGGGGCTGAGCGGGTTGTGCGGGACGACGCCCACGTGCCGCGCCTCGGCCAGGGCGGCGACCTTCTTGCTGCCCGTGATGCCACCGACCATGCACACGTCGGGCCGCACGTACTGGACGGCGTCGCGGCGCAGGCACATGTCGAACTCCCAGATGGAGCTGAAACGCTCGCCGGTGGCGATGGGAATGTTGATCTTGGAGGCCACGTAGGCCATTTCGTCCAGGTTGTCGGGGGTGACCGGGTCCTCGAAGAAGTAGGGGGTGTACTTCTCGATGGCGCGGCCCAATTGGACGGCCTCGGTGGGGGTCATGCGGCGGTGGATTTCGACGCAGAGGTCAACCTCGTTCCCGGCGGCCTCGCGGTAGAGCCGCACGGCCTCGGTGGCGTCCTCGATCTTGTCCACGTGCGTCTTGAAGTAGACCACGTCACGTTCCTCGTCCAGGAACGGCGAGAGGTGGCCGACGGCGGTATAGCCTTCCTTGCGGGCGTCGGCCACACCCTGCACCAGCGCTTCGCGGGTGTCGCCGAGCACGTGGTAGTAGACGCGGCAGCGGTCGCGCACGTGTCCGCCGAGGAGCTGGTAGACGGGGACCTCGAAGTGCTTACCGGCGATGTCCCAGAGCGCGATGTCGATGGCGCTAAGCGCGCCCATGACCGCGGCGCCGCGGAAGTGGCTCCAGCGGTACATGTACTGCCAGTGGTGCTCGATGCGAAGCGGATCCTCGCCAATCAAATAGCGGCCCATCTTCTCGATGGCAGCGGCGGAGGCTTCCAGGAAGCCCCATGAGCCGGACTCGCCCAGACCGACCAGTCCGTTGTCCGTATGCACCTGCACCAGCAGGTATTGGTCCAGGAATAGCGGTTCGACTTTGGTGATCTGCATGAGTGCTCCAGGGAGGCGCCGGGAGCCTGCATCGTACGCGCAATGGACGGCTGTGGCAGGCTGCCAATGTTCGGATGGCAGCCCAAGGCGGCCGGTCGCATGCAAGCGCAAGTCCTGGTCAGTCACTCGGTTGAGACGATTCAGATGGAGACGATTGAGCTTGGCGACCCGGGACCGGGCGAAGTCCTGGTGCGCCACCACCTCACGGCCATGTCGCCCGGCACCGAGCGGGCTTCGCTGCTGGCGCTGCCGAATACCCCGGCCAACCTGTGGCCGCGCAACGTTGGATACAGCGCAGTGGGCGAGGTCGTGGCGGCGGGCGAGGGCGTGGACTTGGCGCCGGGCACGCGCGTGCTGACGCGCGGTCGGCACGCCACCGCCGGCCTGGCCCCCATGCGCGACGTGTTCCTGGTTGACGACGACGTGGCCGATCAGGAGGCCGCCTTCCACATGCTGCTGCGGATAAGCATGCAGGCCGTGCGCAAGGCGCGGGTCGAGATGGGCGAGACCGTGCTCGTCATCGGCGGCGGCCTGATCGGTCAGCTGGCCGCGCAGTTCGCCTATGTGGCGGGCGCGGGTCGCGTGCTGGTGGCCGACCTGGATCCCTCACGGCGCGCCATGGCGGAAGCCGTGCCGTGGCTCGAGAGCATGGATCCAACGTCAGAGGAGGAGCGCGCGGCGCTGGCCGAGGGTCCCACGGGCGGGCCGCAGGTAGTGATCGAGTCCACCGGTTTCCCGGCACCGATCAATGACGCATTCATCATGGCCGGTCACTACGCGCGGGTGCTTCTGCTTGGGAGCACGCGCGGATCGACCGAGAGCGTGAACTTCTACCGCGACGTGCATAAGAAGGGGCTGACGATCATCGGCGCGCACGATTCGATCCGTCAGCCCGACGCCGGCGACAACCCCGTGCTGAACGCGCTGCCCGTGCTCTGGTCGCCGCGCCGTGACGTAGCGGCCGCTCTGCGGCTGGCCGTGGCCGGGAGGATCACCCTTGACCCGTTGATCACGCACCGGGTGAAGGGCAGCGAATTCAAGGAGGTCTATGACCTTCTGTTCGACTTCGAGCCGTCGCTGGTGGGCTGCCTGTTCGACTGGCGCTAGCGAGCCAACGCCGGATCAGTCGTCCAGGCGGCGCACGTAGTGGATCTGGCGGGCGACTTCCTGGAAGCCGAAGCTCGGGTAGAGGGTCTGGCCCTGGGCGTTCTGCACCAGCGTTTCGATCTTGGCGACGCGCATGCCGGAGGCGCGTAGATAGTCAAGCGCGTGCTCGATAAGGCTTGAAGCCACGCCGCGCCGCCGATAGCGGGCGTCCACGGCCATGTTGGGAATTAGGCCGATGCCGGCGGCCGGTTGCGGGTGGGTGGTGATGTAGCCGATAACCTCGCCGTCCAGCTCGGCCACGAAGTGGTCGGACGGGGAGGCTTCCAACTCGGCCTGCACGCCCGCCCACTTGCGCGTCTTCCAGAGCGGCTCCGAGTCCAGGGCCAGCAGCGCATCGGCGTTCTGGTCGATGCTGACGCCGTCGAAGCCTTCCAGGGTGAGCTCGCGGATGCGGTCCTGGTCGCGGGGCTGGTAGCCGCGGATGGTGATGGGGAGGTCGGGCTGGCGCATGGCCCGCAGTTTAGTGGCAGGCGACCGTCGAATGCAGCTTAGCGGGCGTCCGCGGCCCAGTTGGCGGTGGTGATGCCGCTGGACAGACGCCAGTCGCGCAGGGCGTCGAGGAGTTCGCGGCGGGCGGGTGCGGCCAGCGGGTCGTTCCAAAGGTTGCGTTCTTCGTGCGGGTCGTCCTGGAGGTTGAAGAGTTGGCCGTCGTCCTCGCCGAGGAAGTGAACGAGCTTCCAGGATTGGCTGCGAATCGCGGTCACCAGGTCCACGTGGAGACCGTTGCCGTCGTCGCGGCCCTGTTCGGTGAAGACGTAGTCGCGTTGAGGGGCCTGGCCGCCTTCGAGCGCCAGGAGGAGTGAGCAGGCTTCCATGCTTGCGTCCGGCTCGCAGCCGGCAAGTTCCAAGATGGTGGGGCCCAGGTCGAACCACTGGACCAGATCGTCGATCCGGCGGCCGCCCGCAAACCGACTTGGCGACCAGACGATGCAGGGGACACGTGTGATCGTGTCGTACATGGTCCACTTCTGGATGTGGCCGTGGTCGCCCAGGCAGTCGCCGTGGTCGGAGGTGAAGATGACCACGCAGTCGTCGGCGTAGCCGTTGCGTTCCAGGGCGTCCATGAGTTCGCCGACCTGGGTGTCGATCATGGTGACGTTGGCCAGGTAGTGCGCGCGTTGCCGGTGCCGTGACTCCAGCGGCGGATCGACGATGTGGACTACGGAGTCATGGTCGACCTCGGCGTTGTGCTCGCGCATGACGCGCAGGGCCTCGGGCTGGCCGTCCAGGTCCGCCTGTGAGACCGGCCGGATGGGCAGGTCGCGGTCCAGGTAGGGCGCCAGCGCCTCAGGCGTCGGGTCGTAGGGCGGATGCGGGCCGGGGAAGCCGACTTCCAGGAATAGCGGCTGGGTGGTGGGGTAGGTGTCCAGCCACCAGCGGGCCAGGCCGCCGACGAAGCTGTCGCTGTGCATGTCGGCCGGCAGGTCCCAGGTAAACGCGCCCATGGCTTCGCCGTAGTCCGGCCGCTGCCGGTAGAGCTCTCGCTGCTGCTTGACCAGGCCGCGCGCTGCCAGGGCCTTGTCCCACTCGTCGAAGTAGTAGCGGCCTTCGAGGAACCGGTCCTTGTTCTCGACGACGTAGCGCTCGTGAAAGCCCAGCGGCGTCTCGAAGGGGATGGTGTGCATCTTGCCGACGTTGACGCAGTGGTAGCCCGAGGCGGCCAGCTGCTCGACCCAGGACCGCCGCCACTCGCAGCCGTTGCGCAGGACGCCTGTGGTGTGGGGATAGAGGCCGTTGAAGAGGCTGGCACGGGCGGGCACGCACGAGGCGGCCGTGACGTGGCACTGGTCGAAGCTGACGCCCTCGCGGACCAGCCGGTCGAGGTTCGGCGTGTCGACGTGGGGATGGCCAAGGGCGGCAATGGTGTCGTAGCGCTGCTGGTCGGTGATGACCAGGACGATGTTCGGACGCCCACCGGCGGCCGTGGGCGGCATCAAGCGGCGGCGAAAAGCTTCCAGGCGCGCGCGTAAATCTCGGCCGCCTGGACGACTTCCGCCATGGGCACGAACTCGTCGGCGCTGTGCGCGTAGGCAATGTCGCCGGGACCGCAGAGCACGCTGGGAATGCCGGCGGCGGCAAGCGTCGCGGCGTCGGAGCCGTACGAGACGCCGATTACGTTGGCCGAGCCGCATACGTCGGTCACGGCGTCGCGCACCACCTGCACGATGGGGGCGTCGGCAGGAGTGTCCAGTACGTCCCCGAAGACGAATGGCGCCTGCACCTCCACGCGCAGGTCGGGATGACGGCGGCGGGCGATGTTGAGAACTTCCTCGAGTTCCGCTTCCACGTCATCCACGGACTCGCCGGGGATTTGGCGCCGCTCGATGATGGCCTCGCAGCGGTCGGGAACCATGTTGAAGGAGGTCCCGGCCTTGATGATGCCGACGGAGAAGGACGAGTTGCCGACCAGCGGGTGCGTGCGCCCTGCCAGACGCCGGCCGTACTCCTCGCGGAGAACGTGCAGGACGTCGGCCATGCGGAGGATGGCGTTGTCGCCGAGTTCGGGCGTGGAGCTGTGGACGGCGGTGCCGTGGGTGATGAGGGGCCAATAGCGGCCGCCGCGGTGCGAACGAACCACCTCCAAGCTCGTCGGCTCACCGACGATTGCGCCGTCCACGTTGACTCCAGAATGCGGCAGAGCCTTGGCGCCGGCGCTGCCGGTTTCCTCGTCCACGGCCGCGGCAACGGTCAGCGGTCCCGCGGGATCCGAGACGCCGGCCGCCCACTGGAGCGCCAGCAGCATGGCCGCCAGCGAGCCCTTGGTGTCGCAAGAGCCCCGGCCGTGCAGCTTGCCCTCGTCGTCCATGTAGGGCTGGTGGCCGTTGGTCATGGGCCCCAGCGCCACGGTGTCCATGTGCGCTTCCAACATCAGGTGCGGGCCGGCTGCGTCGGGGGCGATGGTGCAGATCACGTTTTCGCGACCCGGGAAGACTTCCTGGCGGGTGATCTGCGCGCCGATGGAGCGGGCGAATTCCTCCACGAGATCGGCCATGGCGCCCTCGCCGGTGCCGCCTTCTACTTCCGGCGTAACGCTGGGTGTGGCGACCAGCCGGCTGAGAAGGTCGGCGGCTTCGCGTTCGGTTGTGATGTGGGCGCTCATGGGCGCGCCATATTGGCACCCAGAGGCGGACGGCGGCCAATCGCCGCGCCTTGCTAAGCCTGCGCGCCAGCTATGCCGGCTCTTCGAACAAGCCTGCCGGTAGTTCGAGGTCCACGAGCCGGTCTTCGCGCTGGCTGGTGACCAGCGCCGCGATGGTGTGCATGTTCACCACGGACTGGATAAGGGGCATGACCGGCTCGGCCACGCCCTGCGCCACGTCCGCGAAGTTCTCCATCTGCAGCCGGTACATCTCGGCGCCTGGGATGGGGATTTCCCGCCATTCGCCTTTGCCGTACTGGTGCTCGATCACCGGTTCGGCGTGGGGCCGAAAGGCTCGTCGGATGCCCAACCGGCCGTCGCTGCCGGCGATTTGCAACTCCTCGCTCAGATGCGCCTGCCGGTTGCCTTCCACGTAGCCCACGCAGCCGCTGTCGTACTCGATCAGTCCGAACTGTCGGTTCAGAGTGCCGTAGACCTCGCTCATGCTCCCCACCGACCAGACCCTGGTCGGTCGGGCGGCGACGAGGCTCTTCACGTCGGAACGGAGCTTTCCTTCGGGATTGGATCCTTTGCCAGTGCCGCGTCCACCTGCGCCCATCGACGCAAAGTGGTTGGCCGCGTTGATCGCGTAGCAGGTGACGTCCCAGGGCGAGCCGCCCAGGCGCTCGGGATCGCGCCGCCAGTTCCGATTCGGATCGGTGGGGCTTTCGGGCTCAGGATCGAAGGCGCTGAAGGTGGCTCTGACCGAGTCGATCCGGCCAATGGTGCCCGCGGCCACCTGACGCTCCAGTTCGGCCACGTGCGGGTGGTGGCGGTACATGAAGCCTTCCATCAGGAACGCGCCCGCGGACTCAACCAGCTGTGCAAGCTCCCAGGCTTCCTGCCCGGTCCCGGTCAGCGACTTCTCGCTGAGGATGTTGCGGGCGCCGGCGTTGAGGCAGCGCTCGACCTGTTCCCGGTGCTGGTTGGGCCAGGTGGCCAGGACCACGCCGTCCAGGTCCTGGTCCCGGATCATCTCTTCGTAGTCCGTGTACCAGGCCTCGCAGTCGTAGGTCT
The DNA here is from genome assembly GCA_028874175.1 of Chloroflexota bacterium. Taxonomy (GTDB): domain Bacteria; phylum Chloroflexota; class UBA11872; order UBA11872; family UBA11872; genus UBA11872. The sequence goes on along the minus strand of JAPPLN010000112.1, from coordinate 7,341 downwards.
CGGCCCATTCCCGGGCCACGGATTCACGGATGTCGCAGCAGGCGACGAGTTGGAGCTTGTCGGACGCCAGGCCCGCGCGACCGTGGCTGTTACTGATTCCGCCGCATCCAACCACCCCGATGCGAAAGGCCGGGAGATCGCTGGCTGACATGTCTCCACCCCCTGAGAGATCAGCGCTCCCGACGGGTGCCGCGCAGGGCGCCGACCGGTTCAACGGGCATCATCGCAGAACGCGTCGCCTCGCACGGAACAGTCTCGGTTAGCTCGCCGAGGCCCTGTACTCCTGCGCAGTCGGAACCGTCGGATGTTCGCCTCGATGTTTCACGTGAAACATCGGGGCTCGCGAGCCGTGCCATGGGTGATGAGGGGCCAGTAGCGGCCGCCGCGGTGCGAGACTCGACACTCAAGCCTGCTCGCAGGCTATGCCGACTCTTCGAAGAGGCTGGCTGGGAGCTCGAGGTCCACGAGTCGATCCTCGAGCTGGCTGGTGACCGTGGCCTCGATGGTGTACATGTTCACGACGGTCTGGATCAGCGGCATGACCGGCTCGGCGACGCCTTGCGCCACGTCGGCGAAGTTCTCCATCTGCAGCCGGTACATCTCGGCGCCCGAAACGGGGATTTCCCGCCATTCGCCGCTGCCGTACTGGTGCTCGATCACCGGCTCGGCGTGGGGCCGCCAGGCGCGGCGGATGAGGAGGCGGCCTTCGCGGCCGGCGATGTGCAACTCCTCGCTGATATGAGCCTGTCGGCTGCCCTCCACGTAGCCCACGCAGCCGCTGTCGTACTCGATCAGGCCGAACTGGCGGTTCAGGGTGCCGTAGACCTTGCTGAGGCTCCCGACCGACCAGACCCGGGTCGGCCGCGCGGCGACGAGGCTCTTCGCGTCGGAGCCGAGCGTTCCGTCGGGGTTCGACCCCTTGCCGGTGCCGCGTCCGCCCGCGCCCATCGACGCGAAGTGGTTGACCGCGTTGATGGCGTAGCAGGTGATGTCCCAGGGTGAGCCGCCCAGGCGCTCGGGATCGCGCCGCCAGTTGCGGTTCGGATCGTCGGGGCTCTCCTCTTCGTAATCGAGGGTGCTGAACTTGGAGCTGACGGAGTCGATCTCGCCAATGGTTCCGGCGGCCACCTGGCGCTCGAGTTCGGCCACGAACGGGTGGTGGCGGTACATGAAGCCTTCCATCAGGTACGCGCCGGCCGATTCAACCAGTTGCGCCAGCTCCAGCGCTTCCTGTCCGTCGGCGGTCAGCGACTTTTCGCTGAGGATGTTGCGGGCGCCGGCGTTGAGGCAACGCTCGACCTGTTCGCGGTGCTGGTTGGGCCAGGTGGCCAGGACCACACCGTCCAGATCCTGGTCCCGGATCATCTCCTCGTAGTCGGTGTACCAGGCCTCGCAGTCGTAAGTCTCTGCCCACTCGCGGGCCACGGACTCGCGGATGTCGCAGCAGGCGACGAGTTGGAGCTTTTCGGACTCCAGGCCGGCGCGACCGTGGCGGGAACTGATCCCGCCGCATCCAACCACCCCGATGCGAAAGGCCGGGAGATCGCTGGCTGACATTTCTCCACCCCCTAAGAGATCAGCGCGCCAGGCGGGTGCCGCATGGGCTGCCGACCGGTTCAACCGGCATCATCGCAGACGAGGGTGCATCCCACGTAAAGGCCCTGAGGGGGGCAGCAGATCCGCCGTCCTTCGCACTTCGAGCTTCCGGCCGTAGCCCCAATGTTTCACGTGAAACATTGGGGATAACGAGCCTTGTCGGTGCGTTGACTACGCTGTCCAGTGGTCGAAGGGGTTCTTGCCGTCGGGTAGCGGCAAGCCGACGCGCGCGCCCTGCATGTGCGAGGCGTGGGCCAGCATGGCCATCTCCAGGTAGAGCCTGGCGTTAGGCAGTTGCACCAGGTCCCACTCGGGCTCCTTGCCTTCCAGCATGTCCATCATCGAGCGGGCCATGCGCTTGTGCGCCCGTAGCCACTTGTAGCGGTCCGGCGGCGGTTCGGCGGGAACGACCTCCCAGCCGTCATCGTCAATCAGTTCCGGGTTGGCGCGGGGGTGCCAGTAGATGTCGGGTCCGCGTCCCATGGGCCCGGGTAGGGATATCGTGCCCTCGGTGCCTTAGATGTCGACGCGGTAGGGATCCGAGGCGCCATCGCCCCGGTAGGACTCAAAGTCGGCCGCGACGCCGCCTTCGAAGCAGTAATAGGCCTTGAGGCCGTTGCCGGCCACCAGGCCCATGCCTTCCCAGCCTGGCCTGAGGTCGGATTGTTCGCAGGTGCGGCCGTCCTGGGTCAGATGGGCGCTGCACCACAGGGGGACGCCAAATACCTGCCACAGGAAATCGAAGAAGTGGGGATAGAGGTCCAGGAACATCTCGTCCCCACCCTTCTCGCCGTCCTTGCCGAACACACGAACCAGGCGGGGCTCACCGATTCGTCCTGACTTGATGAGGGGAATCGCCACGCGCTGAATCGGCGGATGGCCGCGCCAGGGATGGGCGACCACGCACATGACCGACGACTCATCGCAGGCGGCTTGCATGGCGTCGACGTCCTCCGGCGCGGTAGCCACCGGCTTTTCCAGGTAGACGTTCGCGCCCGCCCGGGCAGCGTCGATGACCAGGTCGCGGTGATCGCCGACTTCCCTCGAGGCCACGACGGCGATGTCGGGCTTTTCCCGGTCCAGCATCTCGCGGTAGTCCGCGTAAGCCGTGCGGGCGCCCGTCTTCTCGGCCGCTTCGGCCCGCCCCTCGTCGTCCGGGTCCGCCAAGGCCACGATCTCAGCGCCTTCCACCCCAACGAAGGCCATGTCGAGATAGTGCCCGTAATTGCCTCGCCCCGTGTGTCCGATGATCCCGACTTTGAAACTCATACCTGTGTACTCCCACGAGTCCGCCGCTAAGAGAGGGAAGACCTCTGGCCCACAGGCCTTGCCACTGGCAGCGATGTTGAAATGAGCCTATCGCAGTCGGGTTGCAGCCTCAGTTTCGGTCACCGCGCGTTCTGACCGTGTAACTACCCATCGGCCCGGCGGGTGCCGGGCCGACGAGTCCTCAGCCGCGCGGCGGACGAACGTCTAGCGGGTAGGACGCAGGCGGCAGGGCCTCGATCCAGGATTTCCAGGAGTCGTACGCCTGCCTGGTGTCGGCGAGGACACGGTCGGAGGTGTCGATGATGCGCTGCATGCCGGCTTCGATCGACATTTCGCCGCTGAAGGGCGGGGCAGCCGCACGGAAGGACTCGTACCACTCCCACCAGTTGGGGTGACCGGTCTGCCAGTGGTGGTGGTCCGTCTTGTCCATCCAGGTTCTGTAGTACCCGTGGTTTTGGGGCGGCCCGGCCTTGAACGCGTCGGACTGGATCACCGACTTCAGCATGGGCAGCGAGCCGCGGTCGATCGCGATGCGACCCTGGACCTGGGGACCGGCGAAGAACAGCAGGGTCTCGGTGCACTCCTCCACCAGACCGTTTCGCTCGGCCGTGGCGGTGCAGTAGTGGCCCTGGTTCGTGAAGTGGTGAGGAAACGGACCGCGGTCGCCTTCTTCAACCGGACCGAGGCCCCACGCGAATTGGTCCTCGATATGCCGGATGGAGTTTCCAAGGCCCCCGGCCGTCCAATGCCGCGCCTGCTTTCCAGCCGCAAACGGACTCCCGGCTTCACCGGCCACCGAGGCTATCTGGTCCAGAGGCATCGCTACGCCACTGCGAATCGTGTCCACGGCCAACGCAAAGCCGCGGTCGCCCCCATCGTTGAAGATGTCCCAGCGCAACTGGTCCGGGGCGCGGTACATATGGTTGCCGGTGTTCTGCATCGCTCGCGCCCAACTTCCCCAGATGAGCCAGGCGTTTGGATGCATCCGCAGGCCATACGTCCCGGTTTCGGGATCGGTGGCCTGGACAAAGAGATCCGCCGCTTCGCGCTCCAGGTGGTAGGAACCCTGAAGCGGCATGGGAATGCCCTTTTGCTCCAGCAGCGTGAAGTTATATATGACCCCGTTGATGTTGCCCTGGTACGGCAACCCGTACATGACGCCCTGGTAGCCCCTGGTGTGCGGGGCGGGGTGGGCGGCGCGGTCATCGTCGAACTGGCCAACGGACATTTCGTCTGGCGGCGCGTACCACTTGGTGGGTTCCCAGTCGGAATGCTTGTTCAGGGCGCCGTCAATGCGGGCAAAGCCGTCGTGATGAACCCAGGTGTTTAGGAATCCGCCGTCCAGCAGCGCCAGTTCGGGCTGGTCCCCGGCCTGGATGAGCATGGCGAACGTCTCCGCGTACAGGTGGCCCGGCGGCTCGAACTTGATGGCGATGTGCGGGGACTCTCGATGAAACGCATCCAGCGCCCAGTTCATGGTGGCGCCGCGTGCGCCGGATGCGTGGTCGTTGGCTAGCCGGATCACCGCACGCGGACGTTGCGGCAGCGCCTCAACCTCAACCGTGGTCTCGACTTCCCTGGTCACGACCTTCTCGACGATCCTCTCGACGGGCACTTGAACGACCGTCTGCGTCTCTACAACCTTCTCGACCTCCCGAGTGACCACCTTCTCGACCTGCTGCGTGACAACTCTGTCGACCTCAACCTCTTTGACGACGACATTCTCGACCGGAACTTCCGTGGTGACGACCTGCGTGTCGCCACAAGCTGCAAGCGCAACGCCGCCGGACATACCAAGCGCGGCGACGCCGCCCAGGCGAAGTAGGTGTCTACGGGTCATTGCTCCCGCCGTTCGCGCTCCGCGTGCAACTCTCATTGCGCCAGCCCACGAAAATATCTGTGGCGAGGCGCGGCACTGCGCTTGTGACTTCAGTCACACCCTCGTACGCAGAGTAACCAGCGAGCGCTAACGGTCAAGACTTTGGCGCCTACGTGCCTGGCGTCGGCCACTGCCTTCCGGTAAGGAGAAGTTCCACTTTCGGATCCACGCAATCTCGGAGATTGTGCCGAGCGCAGTCAGTGCCCGCCTTCGGGAGGTTGCCACGACCGGATCACCTGAGTCGTGGGATCGGGCACCAGCGCACTAAGCCGTAGCGAGACACAAGAACAGTTTGGAGGCTGATGGCGGTTTCCAGGGGCGACGTGCGAGCGACGGTTCGGGCATGCAGGCAAGCCCAGCAGACGTCAACCGGCCGACGCCTGAAGGCGCCGGCCGGCTGGTTTCAATGCGCCGTAGGCGCGCGACCTTAGCTGGTCAGGGTGCTTGCCCAGTTCTTGTAGTCGACCCAAGCGTCGTGCTGGTTCTCAAGGATGTTGTTCGAGGCAGCCAACAGCGCCGCTCGACCTTCCTCGGGCGTCACCTCCCCGATGAATGACTTGTCGGAGCCCTTACGCCAACCATCGAACCACTCCCACCAACTCGGGTGCGCGGACTGCCAGTGCTGGTGGTCGTTGCGACCCGTCAGGATGCGGGTGATGTGGTTGTGACCCTGCGGGGGCGCCACCTGCATCGCCGGTCCGGCGTGCACTTCAAGGTTCACAGGAACGAATCCACGATCGATGGCGGCCCGTTCCTGAACTTCGGCGCCAGCAAAGAACACCAACATGTCCACGGCCTGCTCCATGACACCGTTGGACTCGGCGGCGTTCGTTACCAGATGCGGCTGTTGTGACGTGTGAATGGGCGCCTCGCCACGCGGGCCCTCCGGCTGGACATTGATGCCCCAGTCGAATCGTCCGGCAATGCGAACCACGTAGTTCCCGGCGCTCCCGAAGTTGGTCACACCCATCTTGCCGGCGGAGAACGGGTCACTGAATTCGCCGGAGAGAAACTTGGCATCTTCGAGCTTGTTCGAGATGCCCTCCTGCCAGATGGCGTTCACGACGAAGTCGTGCGCCCGGTGGGCGCCGTCATCGAAGATCGTCATCCGCGTGGCGTTCTCGTCGTAGTACAGCAGATCCTGGTTGCCGTCGGCCAACGCGCGGCCCCAGCCGGCCCAGAAGCCCCACATCGCGCTCGACGAGCGGAAGCCGAACTGGTTGTTTTCCGGATCGGTCATAGCCCGGGCAGCGTCGAGGAATTCGGTCAGGATGCCCCAGTTCCCGGCTGACGGCTGCTCGATTCCCGCCGCCTCAAACAGCGTGTAGTTGTAGAGGACACCGTTCATGCCAGCCTGGAAGGGCAGGCCGAACGCCGGACCCGTGATGCCATCGTTCCAGGGAATCGGGTGCTTGTTGGCGAAGTTGATCGTGTGCTGATCCGGCCACATCCCGTAGTTTCTCGGGTTCCAGTCCGGGTGCTTGTCCAGATAGCTGTTGATCTGAACGAAACCACCCTTGTCCACCCACTGGTGGAAGAACCCGCCGTCCAGCAAGGCGCATTCCGCCTGCGTCCCACCGGCGAGCTGAATGCCGAACGAGTCCTGGAACATGTGGTTCTGGGGCTCGAACTTCACGGCGATGTCCGGGCGGACCTGCGCGAAGCGGTCCAACGCCCACTGCATCTGCTTGCCACGCAGACCGGACGAGTGGTCGTGGGCAAAGCGAAGGACCGCGCGCGGGCGCTCGGCCATCTTCTCGACCTGAACGACCTTCTCGACGACCTTCTGGACTTCCTTGGTCACGACCTTCTCGACGACCTTTTCGACCGGGACTTCGACGACCTTCTGAACCTCGACGACCTTCTCGACCGGAACTTCCCGTTCGACGACCTTTTCGACTTCCTGCGTTACGATCTTTTCGACCTGTTGCGTGACGATCTTCTCGACCTCAACCTCTTTGACCACGACTCTGTCGACGGGGACTTCCTTGGTGACAACCTGGGTCTCGCCGCAGGCCGCCAGCGCTACGGCGCCGGAAATCCCAAGGGCGGCGGTGCCGCCCATGCGAAGTAACTGTCTGCGTGTAACCATTTCCTACGTCCACTCCCTCCCGCTAGCCCTTGGCCGACGAGCGCGCCTCCGCAGCGGATCCGGCCATACCCGCCGAATCGTGCAGACGAAGGACACCTACCCGCCACTTCAAGGGCGAGAAAGTAGGGAAGGCTAGCCAGCGAGACGGAAACCGGTCAAGGCAGTCGGCTCGCGCCCTCAGCGTCCCCGCCCCAATCGGGAATACCCACGCAGACTCAGTTCCAGGAACCCGTCTGGATCAGCCCTGGCGCTCGCGAGACGGGGACCGCACTGCTGTGACCCTGAACCTGGACAGCGTCGGCAATCGGGGGCTATCCCAGCGGTGCGTTTGACCCCTGCGCGCATTCCGCCTCAGCCAAGGCCTTAAACGACCAGTCGGGGCCGCGGGGGGGGGGGCGGCGGGGTTTAGGGGGGGGGGGGCGGGGGGCGGGGGGGGGGTTTTTGGGGCGCGGGGGGGGGGGGGGAAAAGGCGGGCGGCAGGGGGGTTTAAAGGGTGTTTTTAAAA
>JAPPLN010000092.1 GCA_028874175.1 Chloroflexota bacterium | reverse complement strand
AGGCCGCGGTGGAAGTCGAATCACGCGGCTGACGGGTCCCGATGGTGAGCCGCGTGCGGGGGCGACAGGACGGGAGTCGCGCCATCCGCTCGGCGGTGACTCTCTAGCCGAACTAAAGGTCGTCGGCATTGGTGGCGGCGGAAGCAACGCCGTCGACCGAATGATCGAAGAGCATGTGCAGGGCGTCGACTTCATTGCGGTCAACACCGACGCCCAAGCGCTGGTGCGGTCCAGCGCACCTACACGAATCCGCGTCGGCGACAAGGCAACGCGCGGCCTCGGCTCGGGTGGCCAGCCTTCACTGGGACAGAAGGCCGCCGAAGAGTCCATGGATGAGATTCGCGAAGCTGTAGAAGGTGCCGACATGGTCTTCATCGCCGCCGGCATGGGTGGTGGAACCGGCACCGGCGGCGCACCAGTGGTGGCCGACGTCGCGCGCGAATCCGGTGCGCTCACGGTCGGTGTCGTAACTCGACCGTTCGACTTCGAGGGCAGCACGCGTGCCCGTTACGCCGAGGAAGGCATCCGAAACCTCCAAGAGCGCGTCGACACCCTCGTCATGATTCCAAACCAGCAGTTGCTTGCGGTCGCCGACCCGAAGATGTCGGTGACTGAGGCCTTTGCTCTGGCGGACGACGTGCTGCGCCAGGGTATCCAGGGTGTTTCCGACCTGATAACACAGCCAGGCCTGATAAACCTCGACTTCAACGACGTGCGTGCGGTGATGACGGAGTCCGGCACAGCCTTGATGGCCATTGGCGAGGCCCAAGGCGAAGACCGAGCCACGGAAGCGATTCAGCAGGCCCTCAACAGCCCCCTGCTTAACGTGTCGGTGGATGGCGCACGGGGTGTGCTTCTTAACTTCACCGGCGGCCCGGACATGACGCTACATGAAGTGAACGAGGCCGCCGACATCGTGGCCAAGGCTGCGGAGCCGAATGCCAACATCATCTTTGGGACGGTCATCGACGAGGCCATGGAAGGTCGCCTGCAGGTAACGGTCATCGCGACCGGGTTCCAGACCGGTACGGCTGAGGCGCGTCCGACACGCCGGCGCAGTTCTCGGATATCGAGCAGCCCGGTGGTCCGCGAGCTCGATTTCTCGAGCCGCTCGCGCGAGTCGAGCGAAGTGGAGATTCCGGCCTTTCTGCGCCGCCGCTCGGAGGGCCGCTGATCCGCTTCTGCACCAGAGCATGACACAGGTCGATGCAGCCGCCGGGATTGCCGCGCGGGTGGCGATGATCCGGGCACGAATCGCTGCGGTCTGCCGCGAGGCCAGCCGTTCGCCGGATTCAGTAACACTGGTGGCTGTGTGCAAGACCTTTGGCGCGGAAACGGTGCGGCACGGTCTGGCAGCGGGGCTGAGTGAACTGGGTGAAAATCGGGTACAGGAAGCGCAGGCCAAGATCCCCCAAGTCGGAGGAGGACGCTGGCATCTCGTCGGCCACTTACAGCGCAATAAGGCGCGCGTTGCAACGCAACTCTTCTCGCTGATCCACTCGGTGGATTCGGTGCGCTTGGCGCGCCGCCTCGAGGCTGTGCGAGAAAGCCGTCCGTGCGACGTGCTGATCCAGATCAATCTCACCGGTGCTCAGACGCAGGGTGGCATTGAGCCCTTAGGTCTGTCGGAGTTGGCGTCCGTCATTGATCGCGAGACTGGCCTGACATTGCGCGGACTGATGACGATAGGTCCAATCGGCAGTGACGTGGCGGCCAGCCGCGCCTGCTTTCGCCGGTTGCGTGATGAGCGGGACGCCCTGCGAGTTAGCCTGCCCAACCAGCCGATTGCCGAACTCTCTATGGGCATGACTGACGACCTTGACGCGGCGCTCGTGGAAGGCGCCACGATCATTCGCGTTGGACGCGCTATCTTTGGGGCGCGTTCCTCGGCTCCAGGTTCCTAGCTCAGCGTGCTGGTAGCACTCGTCCAACTTCTCGACTGGCTGGTGACAATCATCGTCTTTGCCATCATCGGTCGCGCAATCCTCTCCTGGTTCGTCCGGGACCCCTCTCACCCATTTATGCGACTCCTGATCGACGTGACGGAGCCGATCCTGGGCCCGATCCGCCGGGCACTACCTGAATCCTGGATGATTGATCTCTCTCCGCTCATCGCGATCCTGGTGATCCAGGTGCTCTGGAACCTTGTGCGCTCACTCGCACTTGGATGAGTGATCGATGACTGAGCCTCCACATGCCGATCACAGTGCGACTCCGTGCCCGAGCTACTCCGCGAGCACGACTTAGTGACCTGCGGCGACAGGGTGCCGGGTCGCTAGCTGCTCACACCGCTGCGCCGCCGACCCATGGCCGCGCCCACCGTGCCCGAATTGACCTGCTGGCCAAGGCACTGAATCTGCGCCGCCGTGAGATCAGCATCAATCGCGGTGCACAGGTCCTGGAAGAGCGTATGGCCGTGACCACCGACGATCCCCCCGGCACAGGAGTGGCACTGGCGAGCTTGGAGATTGACTCGTGATTCAGCGTCCGCGGGGGACTGCCGATCGCCTTCCGGACATGGCGCCTGCCTGGCGTTTGGTTGCCGCGACCTTTGAGCGCCAGTGTGAACTGCGCGGATTTGCACCGATAAGTACGCCTACGATTGAGCGAAGCGAGTTGTTCACCCGTACGACCGGCGATGCGACAGACCTTGCGCAGAAGGAGATGTATATCTTCCAGGACCGTGGTGGTGACTCACTAACGCTTCGGTCCGAAGGCACGGCGCCCGTCGTACGCGCCTACGTTCAAAACGGCCTACACAACTTGCCGCAGCCCGTAAAGCTCTACTACATCACCCCAATATTTCGCTACGACCGACCACAGGCGGGCCGCTATCGGGAACATCACCAGATTGGCGCCGAAGCGCTCGGGGATGCAAGTCCGGCCGTCGACGCTGAGGTGATTGACCTGCTCTGGTCTACGTACCGGACCCTAGGGATCGACGACCTGCAGCTTGAATTGAACTCACTAGGAGACCCGGACACCCGACCCGCATATCGGCGGGCGCTCGTGGACTACTTCACGCCCATGGCCGACCACTTGGACTCCGAAAGTCGCGAGCGGCTGACGTCCAACCCGCTCCGGATCCTCGATTCCAAGAACCCGGCGGTCGCCGAACTGTGCGAAGGCGCGCCGCGGTCGCTGGACTTTCTTGGCAAACCCGCGCGCGCCCACTTTGATGTGCTCCAAAGGCTGTTGGAATCGCTTGAGATACCGTTCGCGATCAACCATCGCCTAGTTCGCGGTCTGGACTACTACAACCGCACAGTCTTCGAATTTGTCCCACCCGACGCTGGTTCTCAGAGCACGGTGGGAGGTGGCGGACGCTACGACTACCTGGCTGAACTGATTGGAGCGAACCACGTGCCCGGCGTTGGATTTGGCAGCGGCATCGAACGCGTGCTGCTCAACCTTGAGCGCCACGGCTTGACCGCACGCGATCCTCGAATCACTGACGCCTATGTGGCGCCGCTGGTCGAAGCTGCTGTCGCCGACGCAATGCGGCTTGCTCGCCAGCTTCGTCACGCGGGCATCGGTGTCGAGTGCGGCTTCCGTGGGGCCAGTCCGCGCTCGCACTTGCGCCGCGCGAGCCGATCGCAGGCACGAGTGGCGATCCTGATCGGTACGCGGGAGCTGCAACGGGGCGTCGTGGCGCTCAAGCCGCTCAACGGCGACGCTCAGGTCGAGGTTCGTCACGCTGACGCCGTGAATCGAATCCAGGCTGTCTTGACAGGCGAATCATGATCGCTGTCGTCGACTACGGTGCGGGCAATATCCATAGCGTGGCGCGGGCGCTCAAACGCGTTGGCGCAAGCTTTGCCGTCACGGCCGATCCGGCTGCCGTAGCCGCCGCGGACGCAGTTGTTCTTCCCGGCGTGGGTGCCGCGGCCGACACGATGCGCGGTCTGCGCAATGCACGTGTGGACGATCCGGTTGTTACCGCTATCGCGCGCGGCACTCCCTATCTGGGGATCTGCATGGGACTCCAGGTCTTGTTTGACCGCAGCGAAGAGGACAATGAAACGCCGTGCCTGGGTGTGCTTCCCGGCGAAGTCGTTCGCTTTCCAGCGGGCTTGGAAGTTCCGCACATGGGCTGGAATCAGGTGCGGCAAGTCGGCGATTCCCCCTTGTTCGCGGGCGTACCGCAGGACTCCAACTTTTACTTCGTGCACTCCTACTACGCCCGGCCTTCCGATGAGGCCCGCGTCTCCGGCACGACCGACTATGGTCTGGAGTTCACAAGCGTCGTACGTCGCGACCACCTGTACGCGACCCAGTTTCACCCCGAAAAGAGCGGTCTTGTGGGATTGCGGATCTATGCAAATTTCATTCGCGTGGCCGGCCAGACTCCGGCACCAGAGTTCGACTGACCCATGGACATTTACGCCGCCATAGACATACGCGGGGGCAAGTGCGTCAACCTCATCCAGGGCGACTTTGCTCGCGAGACGATGTTCTACGAGGATCCACGCGAGGCCGCTCGCTACTTCGTCGACAGCGGGACTGACTGGATCCACCTTGTGGATCTGGACGCCGCGCGCAGCGCCGTGCGCACGCACGGCACGCTCGTGAGCGAAATCATCCGCCTCGCCGGATCCGTTCCTGTGCAGGTCGGCGGCGGCATCCGAAGCCTACAGGCGGTTCGCGAAGTTCTTGACGCCGGCGCGGCCCGCGTCGTCATTGGCACCGCCGCCGTGCGCGATCCCGACCTCGTACCTGCTGCGGTCCAGGCATTCCCCGGTCGCATCGCCGTTGGCGTGGATGCCCGCAACGGCCAGGTCGCAATCGAAGCGTGGGCGGAAGACAGTTCGATGACCGCAACTGAATTGGCCGCGGCCGCGGCAGAGGCGGGCGCGGCGGCGCTCGTCTTCACCGATGTAAACCGCGACGGCATGCTGGCGCAGCCGAACTTTGACGGCACGGCCGAGTTGGTTCGACGCCATGGTCAACAACTGCGCGTCATCGCTTCCGGCGGGGTGCATAGCCAAAACGATGTGTCGCAGCTCGCCGGAATCGGAGCCGCCGGGGTAATCATTGGACGGGCCCTGTATACCGGAGCCGTCACGCTGGCCGACGCGCGACGCGCCGCGCGAGCCTAGCCGATGCTCACGCGCCGCGTGATCCCGTGTTTGGACGTGAAGAACGGGCGCAACGTACGCGGCGTTCGTTTCTCGGCCGACATTGACGCGGGAGATCCGGTCGAGTTGGCGGCACGCTATGACCGCGAAGGCGCCGACGAGCTTGTCTTCTACGACATCACGGCATCGGCCGAGGGCCGCAACATCATGGTGGACCTCGTGGAGCGCGTGGCCTCGCAGGTTTTCATTCCGCTTTCTGTCGGCGGCGGCGTCCGAACAATTGACGATATGTACCTGATGCTACGCAGTGGCGCCGAGAAAGTCTCGATCAACAGCGCGGCTCATCAGGACCCTGACCTGATTCGCGCCTGCGCCGATCGGTTTGGTTCGCAATGCGTCGTGCTCTCGATTGACGCCCTTCGCGACTCACACAGCGATCCGCCGACCTGGACCATCTACCTCAACGGCGGGCGTGTCCGCACGAACCTCGACGCCGTCGAAATCGCGCAGCGCGGGCAGGAACTTGGCGCTGGAGAGATCGTGCTCAACAGCATCGACGCGGACGGAACGCGGGAGGGCTACGACGTGGAGTTTCTGCGCGCCGTAACTGATGCTGTGTCGATCCCCGTGATCGCCTCAGGCGGGGCCGGGTCTCTCGAGCACTTGCGGGATGCGATAACGCTGGGCAACGCGCACGCGGTGCTGGCCGCGTCGATCTTTCACTTCGGAGTCTATAGCGTGCAAGAAGCGAAGGAGTTTCTGGCGGCTGCCGGCATCCCGACGCGACTAGACCCTTACGGGCAACCCAGCGGTGGCGGGCTGGGTCCGCACAATCGCCCATCCTGACGTGATCAGGCCAGACTGACGCGGAAGCCCCGTTCGGCGGTAGATGAACCGTTAGAGACGTGCCGAAGCAGGGCCCTGATTCGTTACCTCGGTATTCTGGCTATTCGTCCTCGGCCGAGCCGCGAATCAGCGAGTAAATCCAGTAGAGGAGTCCGATGATGAGGCCCCCAAACGAGACCCCAATCACGAGATAGAAAACAACTGTCTGCATTTCCGGACTTCCTCCAGTTCGGCCCGTGCATAAGGGCTGGGCTGGCTCGGACGTACCGGCCCTGCCCACACGCCAGACGGGGCCACACCCGAGATTATGCCTAACATCTCCGATTCGCGCATACCGCTACGCGACGCCTCCGACGTGAAGGGACCCGGCTGCTGCCCACGCCTCGCGTTGCGGGGCGTTGCGGTCGGGTCACGGCTGCTAACGGGCCTCGCGTGCCTCCGGAGCGAGAACTCGGGATTCCGGTGCGGCATGCACGTGCGCACGCACCTTGCCCAGCACAACCACGCTCAGCAGGAAATAGAGCCCCATGAGCGCAAACACCGCTCGAAATCCATAGCCCGGGGCAATCTGGTTCACGACGTCCAGCGCGATCCCAGCCGAGAGTGTTGCCAGGGCATCCCCGCCGGCCGTAGCCACGTTCGTCAACCCCATGTAAAGCCCCGCCGCGCGCGCATCGGGAACCAGGTCGATCGCCGCGGCCCAGTCCGCAGCCGTGAACAGCCCCAACCCGATGCCGAGCAGGCTGGCAAATGCAACGACCTGGATGAAGTCCTGCGCAAACACCAGGAGGACAGCCGATCCCAGGCCAAGGCATGTGCCCGTTGCCACCAGGCGCAGCCTGCCGAAGCGGTCGGATGCCCAGCCAGCGGGAATGCTCGTAAGCACAGCCAGGATCAACACCGTGCCCAGCACGATGGTGGTCTTGCCCTCAGGACTCTCGTCGCCGAGGCCCTGGCCAATGAAGAGCTGCAGAAAGTTGTCCATCGACTGCAAGCCCATGAAAAAGAGAAGCCGCGAGCCCATCAGCCAGACGAAGGCCTGCTTGCCCCGTAATTCGCGAACGCGGCGGCGGACCTCTTTCCAGACTGGGCCGTAGGTTTCCGGGGGCGGCGGCGGCGACTCCCGCACGAAGATCCAGGTCATCACAGACATTGCGACCAGCACGACGGCTATCGTTAGCAAGGCCGCGAACACTTGGCCTTCGGCCAGGAACTGTCCGGCAACCGCGGCGCCAAGAATCGTGCCGATGAGATTGGCAACGCCAAAAAACCCCGAGGCTCGCCCGCGGGCGGGCGGTGGAACTTGATCCGGGATTACGCCCTGGTAAGGGCCGTGGGCAATGTTTCCGCCGACCTGCACGCCAACCACGGCCAGGAACAACAGCCAGTAGTAAGGCGTCAGCCCTATGACCACGAGAAACGGAATCACGAATAGAACGCCGGCAAGCATGAAAGGTCGACGGCGTCCCACCCGAAATCGCGCACGGTCGCTGACCGCACCCGCCAAGGGTTGCACCACGACCGCGATGGCAAGACCGACGAAGACGATCGCGCCTATGGCCGTGCCCTGGAGATCCGAACCCACCATGTCGGGCACAACCGAGGGCAGGACCTGGATGTTCACGGCGCCCCACATGAACGAGAGGCCGACCCAAAACAGGCTGATGCGCGTGAAGAACCAGCCGGAGGGACGCGGTTCAGCGACCGGCGCGTCCAAGCTCATGGCATCGTGGCCCGCCGCGGGTTTCGTCGCGCCGCTTGGCTGCCCCGGCCTTCTGGCGAGACCATTCGCAGTCCCTTGCGCGCCTGACAGGAAAGGCTAGCCGAGCGGCTTCCTGGAGACCAATCAGCCAGCGCCCCGAAACTCTGACAGCGGCCCCGGCTCCAGCGCAAGATCACGGCCCGCCCTCATATAGACTTCGCCCACTGTCGTCCCTGAGACTGCCCGTGCCCGCCACCCCCATTACGTTCCTCGTCCTCGGAACCGGCCGCATGGCCCACCGCCACGCGGCCGCCCTGGCCAAGATCCGCGCGCAGCCGGAGGTCATCGATGGTGACGAGATTTCGGTCCGCCTCGGCGTTTACGGCCGAACGCCTGAGCGTCTGCGCGAGGTTTTTCACGCCTACGGCGCCGACTTCTCAAGTGACCATCTGGAAGGCTCGATTGCCCGATTCGACGTGGACGTGGTGGACAACTGCCTGGTGAACCGGCTGCACTACGAGCCGCTGATGCAGGCCATTGGCGAGGGCAAGCATGTGTTCACGGACAAGCCGCTCGGCGCCACGCTGGAAGAGTCCGAGGAGCTACTTGCGGCTGCCACGACCGCCGACGTGCGGCACGGGATCATCCAGAACATGCGGTTCCAGGGCGGACCGCAGGCAGCCAAGGCGATTCTGGAGTCGGGCGACCTGGGCACCGTGTTTCATGCGCGGGTGGTGTTCGGCTACTTCGTCCCGCCGCTGGTCAGCAATCGTCCGCCCTGGTTCTTCAAGCGTGAGGAGTCCGCTGGCGGCGTGGTACACGACATGATGGCCCACTTCTACGACCTCTTGGGCTGGCTGGTCGGTCCGGTGGCCAGCACTCATTGCCTGACGTTTGAGGGCATCACCGAACGGGAAGACCCGGAGAGTGGACCGTTTCACAGTGATGTCGAGGACTCGTGCGCGGTCAACCTGCGCTTCGAGAACGGCGCCATCGGGCAGGTCTTTTCGAGCTGGGTCCGTCGTCGCCATGAAGACGTTCCGACCATCGAGATCGACTGCAGCCGTGGCGGTCTGCTCGTAACAGCCAACCGCTGTTGGGTGCAGCGTGGAGACGGCCCGCTGTTTTTCTACGATCCGGCGGCGGAACAGGACGACCCGCTGAGCGGTTGGGGCTCGGTCCCGACGACGGCGGTCGACCCATTTGAGGTCCAGCTGCGGGCCTTCGTACGAAGCGTGGCTACCGGTGCCGATTACTCGCCGGACTGGAACGAGGCGCTGCGCACGCACCGCTGGGTTGAGGCGGCATACGAGTCGGCCGAGAGTGGGCGGGAGGTCGCGATCCAGTAGGACTAGTCGGCTTTGATGTTGTCTCCGTCTGGCTTTCGGGTCACTTCGATGACGTCGCCCGGTAGAACAGTTCCGCCTTGAGTGACGATAGCCAGCATGCCTCGACGGCCTTTGATTTCCTGCTGCAGGCCCGGCCGAAGCGCGTCCATCTTGTAGCACGGCGCGCACGGATGTGAGATCAGCACCTCGGCGTCGACACCAAATCGGAGCCTGTCGCCTTCGGCCAGGTCGGCCACACCCAGACCTCGGGTCGCGATGTTCTCGCGGATGTCGCCGGCCCGTAGCCCGAACTCGTCCAGCGTCTCCACGTCCATCACCAGGACTTGATTTCGCTTTTCCGCTCGAGCATGGCGATCGCCTTCGATACCCAGCCCTTCAATCAAGTTGAGACTGGACATCCCCTCGTTACGCCCCGGCCTCGGTGAAACCCGAACCCAGGCCACATGAGGCGGCAGGCTCACTGAGAGTTGAGAACGCGCATCAGCGCCGCGTGCGCGTCACGCCACACGTCCGCGCGATCACGCCTCTGGCCAGCCACGGTGCCCGACAGGTGGGGCTCAAGCGACAAATACGCCACCTGCTCGGGGTCAGCCGCGCCTAAAACAGCAGCCAACTGACCGTCGCCGGTGCCTGCAGGCGCCCAGTCGGCGATGGCGGAGTCGTAGTCCTTCACGTGGATCATGCGCGTTGACGCGCCAAGCACCGGCCACGCCTCATCGAACGGACGCACACCGGCCCGTACGAAATTGCCGGGATCCAGGCACATGCTGATCGGCGCGCCATCCAGTGCCAGGAACTCAGCGCAGGCGGTGGGCGTGTCGTCGTATAGATCGTGTTCGTTCTCAAGGCTCAACGTGATGTCGGGATCGAGCGTCGCCAGGTGCTCGGCGACCCGCTGAAACTTGTCCAGCGCCGCCGGGCGATCGGCCGGGAGTGGATCCCCCTGCACAGGTTGAAATCCAAAGACTCGAATGTAGGCCGCATCCAGAACATGAGCCGCACGGACTGCGCCCTCGAGCTGCTGCATCTGAACCTGCAGAGCGGAATCCAGGGGCGCCTTTCCCACCGGCGACCCGATCTGGGAACAGGCCATCCCGTGATCGTCCAGCATCCGCCGCATGACTTGGAGATCCGAGTCGGCCATGTCGACGATGTTCTTGGTGTTGCCGCCCGGCAGTTGAACGCGTCGTGGCTCCAGCGCGTCGACGCCGAGATCTGACATTACGTCCAACTGAACCGACAGCTCGTCGGAGATCTCGTCGCCGAATCCGGATACTCTGAAGCGCATGTGTGCATTGTGGCATCCAAACGGCGGCGCTGCGACGCGGGTCGCCGTTAGAAGTAACTGACGTGCTGGCCATCGTCGGCGTTACGGCTGGTGATGCATTTCGCGAACGCTCGGCCGAAGGCGTGCCGAATCGGCCCCACGCCGCTTTGAAGCAGGACTACCTGGATGCCGTAGCGCGCGCCGGCGCTATCCCGCTCGTCGTCTCTCCGGAAGCCACGCCGGCAACCGATCTGGTCGTGTCGCGCATCGACGGTCTCATGCTGGTGGGGGGCCTGGACGTGGATCCCGCCAACTACGGGGAAGCGGTGCTGAACGATACTGTCGACCCAAGTCCGCAGCGCGACGCGCTGGAACTGGCCCTGCTCCAGAGTGCGCTGAGTCGCCGCGTGCCGATATTGGCAATCTGCCGGGGCCACCAGCTACTCAACATTGCACGCGGCGGAACGCTCTGGCAGGACCTTCCTACCCAGCGACCCGACGGCCTGGGCCACAGCCAACGCGGAGATCCGCACTCCGCCGGCCACGAAGTCCAGATAAAGAGAGGGTCGCTGCTGCACCGAATCGTCGGATCCGAGCGCCTGGACACCAACTCATTCCACCACCAGGCCGTGCGCAGGCTTGGGCAAGATCTGCGACCCACGGCCTGGACCTCCGACGGTTTGGTCGAAGCCCTCGAGGACCCAGCCCATCGTTTTGTGCTCGGCGTGCAGTGGCACCCCGAAGAAATGCTGAACCACCCGCAACACTGCTCGCTCTTCGCCGCGTTTGTCGACGCGGTCGAGGAACGAGCGGGCGCGGAGACTCGTTGACTCCCGTCTACAATAGGCGCGGGCCGAGGTGGCGGAATTTGGTAGACGCGCTAGCTTGAGGGGCTAGTGGCCTTCGGGCTGTGCGGGTTCGAGTCCCGCCCTCGGCACCCGATCCGCTCCACTCTGCGCCACTAGCTGGATGCCGGTCATCAATCAGCTATCTGCCGGCGCCCGCCTGGCCGGAACGCGTTGGCAACTGGTCTCAATCGCCTGGCCCCGCGCCGGTTAACAGCCGCTGACGTTCGGACAATAAGATAGAGGTACGTGCATTGATTCATGGGCGGACACTGAGCGCGAAGTGAGCCGAAGGCAAAGCCACGCGCTATCGGTGAGGAGACGTGCTGCTATGGGCTTCAGACTCGCGGACAAAACATGACTAAGCGAGCCAAGAACGCTGCGCTGACTGCTGAGGATCCCGTTCCGACAACCGGTCGGAGCCAACCACCTCCTCAAGCTGTGGAACCCATCGCAATCGTCGGCATGGCCTGCCGTTTCCCTGGGGCGTCGAGCGTGGCTGAATTCTGGCGCCTGTTGGAAGCCGGCGAGAACGCGGTCAGCGAGGGAGATCCGGGCTCCGGCGTCGGACGAATGGGCGAGCTCTTCCCGGACGATCGTGTCCGGAGCGAGGCATGCAGATTCGGCGCCTTTGTCGAGGACTTGGACCAGTTTGACGCCGAGTTCTTCCGCATTTCACCGGTCGAGGCGCAACTGCTGGATCCGCAGCAGCGCATGATGCTGGAGACGACCTGGCTGGCGCTCGAAGACGCGGGAATCAACCCCGATCGGCTCAAGGGCAGTCGAACCGGCGTCTACACCGGGATCAGCAACGACGAATACCGAATGTTGGTCGTGGACTCGGTGAGGCCAACCGAAGCCGCTGGCTGCCTCTACGCCCTCAGCGGCACCAATCTGAACGGCACCAGCGGACGGGTCTCATTCGTCCTGGGTCTTATGGGCCCGGCAAAGGCGGTGGACGCTGCCTGTGCATCGTCCCTCGTATCAGTGCACGACGCCGTGTCGGACCTCCAATACGGGAAGGCCGACCTTGCCATTGCGGCCGGCGTTCAGGCGATCCTCAATGGACGCATCTACGAGCTTCGGGCCGATTCGATGATGTTGTCCCCGGACGGGCAGTGCAAGGCCTTCGACGCGTCCGCCAACGGCTACGTCCGCGGCGAAGGATGCGGGGTCGTCGTTCTCAAGCGGCTGAGCGAGGCCGAAGCCGACGGCGACCGGATCTGGGCAGTCATCCGCGGCTCGGCCGTGAACCACGGCGGGGCGAGCACAGGTCTAACCGTTCCGCATACGCCCGCGCTGGAACAGGTCATTGAAGCAGCGCTCGCTCAAGCCGGTGTCGCCGCCTCGGAAGTCGACTACTTGGAAGCGCACGGAACCGGAACGTCGGTCGGCGATCCCATCGAAATCGATGCCGTGGCCAGCGTCTACGGCCGCGAACGCGCGGCCGACCATCCGCTTTTGATTGGATCCGTGAAGACCAACATTGGGCACCTGGAGTCCGCCGCCGGAGTCGCTGGGCTCATGAAGGCTGCCCTGGTTGTGAATCGCGGTCTGATCCCGAAGCACCTGCACTTCGACAATCCCAACCCGGCGCTTGACTGGGACCACCTCCCGATCCGGATCACCTCGGAAATGTCGGACTGGCCGGACGGCTATCGAAGGCCACGTTTGGCCGGCGTGAACTCGTTCGGCATTTCCGGGACGAACGCCCACATCCTGGTTGAGGAGTATCGCGGGCTTGACGGCGCGCCAGATCAAGAGTCGCCGATGGCAGGCGTTCCGCAGACGGTGGCCGTACCGATGCCCCATGAAGCGCGGCCCGAGGAGCATCTCGCTCAGCGACGGGATCGCTTCCTGCCACTTTCGGGCAAGTCAGACCAAGCTCTCCGTGCACTTGTACAGCGCTACCTGACATGGCTCGACGAACGGACCGCGACACTCGCCGCTGAGGATGCCGCCTCGGATCCGCTTCTGTCGGACATGTCCTGGACCGCCGGCATCGGAAGGAGCCACCTCGAGCATCGGTCCGGCGCCGTATTCAGCGACACCACGTCATTGCGGGAGCAACTCCGATCCGTGGCCGAGGCCGGTCCAGGTGGACAGCCTCGGGCGGTGACCAAGGTGGCCTTCGCTTACACCGGTCAGGGCAGCCAGTGGCTCGGCATGGGCAAGGACCTTTACGAGACCGAGCCCGCGGTGCGATCGGTGCTGGACCGCTGCGAGGCCGTATTCCGAAAAGAGCGCGGGGCCTCGCTGCTGGACGTGATGTTCGGGAGGCCCGGAGCAACGGGCGAACTGGGCGACACCGCTTGGGAGCAGCCCGCCCTCTATGCGCTGGAATGCGCCCTGACCGCCCTCTGGTCCAGCGTCGGCATCCAACCCGACGTCGTCATGGGGCACAGCGTCGGCGAGTTGGCAGCGGCGCAGGCGGCCGGCGTATTCAGCCTGGAAGACGGGATGCGGTTCGCGGCGGCCCGAGGCGCCCTGCTGTCGGCAACACCGCTCGGCGCCATGGCCGCGGTCTTCGCGCCTCCGGCACTCGTCGCGTCAGCGGTTGCGGAGGCAAACGCGGCATCCGATGACGTTGGTTTGAGCGTTTCGGCCGACAACGGCGCCCACCAGGTGGTGAGCGGTACAGCTGCGGACATCGAGACCATCTCGAAGCGTTTTGAGTCACAGGGCATCCGGGTACGACGGCTGAACACAACCCGCGCGTTTCACAGCGCCTTGGTCGAACCAGCCGTCGCCACGCTGGAAGCCTCCCTTCGCGGTGTGGCATTTGAGCCTCCCAATGTGCCCCTCGTCAGCAACCTGAACGGGCGGACGGTCGAGCCCGGCACCACGCTCGACAGCGCCTACTGGCGGCGGCACGCCCGGCAGCCCGTGGCATTCGCCAGTGGGGTACGGACGCTGGCGGATCTCGGCGTCGACCTCGTGATCGAGATAGGTCCGCACGCGGTGCTCGGCCCCATGACGACGCTGTCCTGGCCCGACCCGGCGTCTGGCCAGGATGTTGCCGAGGCCCCACGCGTGCTCGCCAGCCTGCGGCGGCCGCCACGGGATGCGTCGAGTCCGCAAGCGGAGAGCAGCTTCACCGACGCCGTGGCGGAGGCCTACGCGGCCGGGCTGGAGATTTCCTTCGAGGGGCTCTTTGCCGGAGAAACCCGGCGCCGGATCTCATTGCCCAGCTATCCATTCCAACGCCGCCGCCATTGGCTGGAACCCTCCAGGCAACGGGGTCTGTCCGCCGGTCACCCCCTGCTGGGAATCCGCCACGAGTCCGCTCGCGGTGAAGTCACGTTCGAAACGGAAGTGTTTCCGTCGGATCCAGCGTGGCTGAATGACCATCGCGTTTTCAACCGCCTCGTGGCTCCCGGCGCCCTCTACGCCGCCATGGCGGCCTCGGCCTCGCAGGTCGAAGGCAGCGGCGCGCTGGTCGTTGAGGACATGCAACTGCACAGCGCCATGGTCTTTTCCGACCAGAGTTCCGAGGACCGATCAGGCGAGGAAGGCCGCAAGATGCAGGTCGTTCTCGACGCTGCCGAGCAATCGTCGTCGCGGGAAATCCAGATCTACAGCCAGGGCAGTGACGAGGAGTGGACGCTGCACGTGGAGGGCCGAGTGCCGGCGGTCGCCCCGTTGCCCGAAGGCGTCGATCGGGTCGATCTCGAAGAGCTGAAGTCGCGTCTTTCGCCGGCCGATGTGCCGGCGTATTACCAGGCCAAGACAAGCACTGGGATCGATCTCGGTCCGTTTTTCTGCACCTTGGAGAATGCCTGGTCTGGTCCGGGTGAGGCCCTGGCTGAAGTCCGCCTGCCCGATCCCGTTGGCCGTAACGACCTGGACATACACCCGCTCGTGCTTGACGGCTGCTTCCAGGTCGTTGGCCTGGCCCGCAACATGTCCGGCGCTCCCGGCGAGGCAACCTATCTCCCATTCGGCTGGGAGCGGATGTGGCTGACGCGACATCTGCCAGATCGAGTCTTCTGCCACGTATTCATGGATGAGACTTCCAGGGAGTCAGAGTCGAGTGAGCCGCCGGAAGTCCTGAGCGGCGAACTCCGCATTTACGATCCCAACGGCGTGCTCCTCGGTGGCCTGACCGGATACACGGTCAAGCGGGCCACCCGGGCAGCGCTCCTTTCGGCGGTCGAGGGCATAGATGACCTGCTGTACGAAGTGGCCTGGCGCGAACGTGAACTGCCGCCCGGAATCGAAGCCGCAGACTTCTTCCCAGGGCCTTCCGAGATAGCCGCCAGGACGCAGCTGTTCACCGGCTATCTGACCGACGCGGGAGTCGATCCTCAGGGCCGAAACGCGCTGCTAGCCGACCTGGAGCGGTGGTCGCGCTCACGCGCGCTTGCCACGTTGGAGGAATTGGGGTGGCAGCGGATCGTCGGCGAAACCGTGGATCCCGAAGCCCTGCGACCACAGCTCGACGTTCTTCCGGAACACCAACGTGTCTTTCGCCGGATGTTCGAAATGCTCACCAGGTCAGGTGTCGTGGAGGAGACGGATAGCGGCTTCACGGTAATCGTGGGTCCGGACGATCCGCTGCCGGACCGCATGCCGGGCGATCTCGAAGACTTCGCCGACCGGATGATGGACCTGTACCCGGATGGCCAGACCGAAATCGGGCTGTTCCGACGGTCTGGCCGCGCGCTGGCCGAGGTTCTCCGCGGCCAGGCCGATCCGCTGACGCTCCTATTCAGCAGCGGCGAACCGACCGCGGCCGATCTTTACTTGAAGGCGCCCGTCGCGCGCGCCGCAAACCGAATGCTGGCCGACGCGATCCAGCCACTAGTCGCCGCGCTGCCCGACGGACGGCGGCTTCGAGTAATTGAAGTCGGGGCCGGTACAGGGTCTGCGACCGCTTCCGTGCTTCCCGAGCTTCCAACGGGTCGGTTCGACTACACCTACACCGACATTTCCGCGGGCTTCTTCGCCGAGGCCGAGGCGCGCTTCGGCGATGGCGACGGATGCATTGCGTACCGTCCGCTGGACATCGAGCGCGACCCCATCGCGCAGGGCTTCGATCGGCACGGCTACGACCTGCTCATTGCCTCCAACGTGCTGCACGCCACGCGCTACCTGGAGGAAACGCTGGGGCACTGCCGCGATCTGCTTGCGCCGTCCGGGCAACTGATCGCGCTCGAGAACCTCAGCGGCGTCGGCTGGATGGACCTGACATTCGGCCAGTTGGACGGCTGGTGGCGATTTGCCGACGACTACCGCCCGCACCACGCCTTGGCCGGCCCCCCGGTCTGGCGCCAGGCGCTCGGTGACTCGGGCTTTGAGGAGGTTGAAGTCCTTGGGGTCGACGAGTCTGACTCGACCCAGACCCTGGACAAAGGCGTCATCGTGGCGCGGGGACCGGCGCAGGTGGCGGAGCCTCCGGGCGTCTGGGTGCTTACAGCCGACAGAGGTGGCGTGGCGGAGGAACTCGCGGCGGAGATGTCCGCGCGCAATCAGACGGTGGTACTGGCAAACGCCGAAGCGTCGGCCGCCGGCAAGCCTGCGACAGACAGCCCCGCGATTCTCCGACCCGTGCTGGACACCGAGAGTCGTGACTCGTGGCAGTCGCTGATCGAGGAACTGCCTCGGGATATCCCATTCAACGGGGTCGTACACCTTCAAGCGCTTGACGGCCACGGCTCACTGGCAACCACCGACGAAATTGGAGAGGACGTGCGCCGCGCCGGATCGAGTGCGCTGGCCCTGGTGCAGGGCGTTGCCGACGCTGACGTCCTTCCTGCCAACGGCCTCTGGTTCGTAACCCGCGGAGCGCAGATTCTGGAGCGGGAACGCATGGGAGAGATCTCCGGCGCCGTCCTGTGGGGGCTGGGGAAAGTCGTTGCCCTGGAGGCTCCCCAGTTACAGCCGCGAATGATCGACGTGGAACCCAATGCCCCACCCCTGCTGGCTGACCTTGTGAACGAGCTGATGTATCCCGATCAGGAAAACCACATCGCCTACCGCTCCGGGCGCCGCCTTGGAGCACGCCTGGTTCGGCCTGAGGCCGCGGCCCGGCGGCTTGCGCTGCCGGACGACTCGTCGTGGGTCCTCGCACCGGACCGCAGCGGCGTGTTCGATCAACCGGAGATCAAGCAACTTCCTGGACGCACCCTCGAATCGAAGGAAGTTCGCGTCACCGTCCAGGCCGCCGGCCTCAACTTCTGGGATGTCTTCCGTTCGCTCGGGTTTATCGAGGAGGGCGATCTCGGCCGGGAAATGTGCGGTCACGTTCTCGATGTCGGCTCAGAGGTCTCGACCGTCAACGTCGGCGACCACGTGGTTGGACTGGGCTTTGGCGCCTTCGGCCCGGAAATGGTCACCCGCGAGGAACTGGTGGCGCCGGCTCCCCAAGGAATGTCGGTCTCGGACCTCGCCACCATCCCCAGCGCGTTCGTCTCGGCTGCACTCTCCTACCGGTACTCGAGGCTGGAAGCTGGCGAACGCGTGCTGATTCACGCCGGCGCTGGCGGAGTCGGCCTCGCGGCCATCCAGTTGGCTCAGGCGGCGGGGGCGGAGGTATATGCCACGGCCAGCGCTCCCAAGCAGGCGCTTCTGCGCTCGCTCGGCGTCGAGCACGTGTTCGATAGCCGCCAGACCAGCTTTGGCGAGGAAATCCTCGAAGCCACCGGCGGCAAGGGCGTGCACGTGGTGCTGAACAGCCTCACCAGCGAGGGCTTCATCGAGGCCAGCCTGTCCTGCCTGGCCCGTGGTGGTCGATTCGTCGAACTGGCCAGGCGCGACATCCTGACCGAGGACGAGATGGCGGCTGTACGTCCGGATGTCGCCTACGACATTCTGGAACTGGACGTTCTGAAAAAGACCGATCCGGGCTGGGTCGGCGAAGTTCTGCGCGACGTGATGGCGCAGCTCGCGGCAGGCGTCCTGAAGCCCATCATCCATAGTCGATGGCCCCTGGCCGAGGCCGGAGCTGCCCTGGACTTCATGCGTTCGGCTCGGCACGTGGGCAAGATCGTCTTGACGGCCCCGCCAATCGTCGGCGGCCGCCTTCGGCAGGATCGAACCTACCTGGTGACCGGCGGCCTCGGCGGTATCGGATGCGCCGTAGCCGGCTGGCTGGCTGATCACGGCGCCGGTGCCATCGTGCTCAACGGCCGCCGCGACCCGGATGCTGAGGCTCAGGCGGCCATTGATGTGCTGCGCGGACGCGGAGTCCGGGTTGAAGTTGAACTCGCGGATGCCACCGACCCCGCGGCGATCGATCGGATGTTGGAGCGAATCGACGCGACGCTGCCGTCGCTCGGTGGCGTTATCCACAGCGTGGGCGTGCTCTCGGACGCCGCGCTCACCAATCAGACATGGGCAAGCTTCGAGCAGGTGCTCTGGCCAAAGATCCTGGGGGCGTGGCACCTGCACCGTGCAACGCAGAACCGCGATCTGGATCTCTTCGTCCTCTTCTCGAGCCGGGTCGGCGTCATGGGCAATCCCGGCCAGGCCAACCATGCCGCAGCCAATGCCTTCCTGGACCAGCTGGCCGGTCACCGGCGTGCCCTCGGACTCCCAGGCCAGGCCATTGCCTGGGGCGCGTGGTCAGAGATCGGTGAAGCCGCAGAGCAACGGGAGCGAATCGAGCGGCGCCGGGCTGCACTCGGCGGCCGCTGGTTTACCCCCCCAGCAAGGCATCAAGGTCCTTGAACGGCTGGTACGCCAGGACGCCACGGCCTCCGTCGTGATGTCGATGGATTGGTCGGTGTTCGAAGAGGCCGTCGAGGATCGGCCAACCTTCCTCGAGGATCTGCTGTCGTCCGCCTCCGACGACGGTATGGACGCCGCGGCCGAATCCGAAGACCTGCTCACGCGGTTACGGAGTGCGCCTCCGGCCGAGCATCAGGAGGTGATGGCGTCCTTCCTACAGCAAGAGGTACAGGCCGTCCTCCGTCTATCCACAGCGCCGGCACCCACGGTCGGATTCTTCGATCTGGGGATGGATTCCTTGATGGCGGTGGAGCTACGCAATCGCCTCAACCGCGCGTTTGCCGGCGACTACACCGCGTCCAACACGATGGTATTCGACTATCCGGACATCGAGACCCTTGCCGAGCACCTGGTCGGAGAACTCGGCCAGGCGGACGAGACCCCGCCCTTGCCAACGGTGGTCGCCACGGAATCCCGGCCGCGGGCTGCAGCCGCGGACGATGGCATTGCAATCATCGGCATGGGATGTCGTTTCCCGGGCGCGGATGACCCGCTCGCCTTCTGGCGACAGCTGAAGGCTGGTGTGGATTCGGTAAGAAACGGACGCCAGGACACCGGTACTTGGTACAGAGCCTTTGGCGACCCTGCCGGCGAGGATCCCGTCTTCCGTCGCGGTGCCTTTTTGGACGACATCGAGCGGTTCGACTCACGCTTCTTCCGCATTGCGCCAATCGAAGCGCGACTGATGGATCCACGCCAGCGGCTACTGCTGGAAACCACCTGGCACGCGCTCGAGGATGCCGGAATCGATCCCGACGGACTGCGAGGGAGTAAGACCGGGGTCTATATCGGCGTTGGCGGCAACGAGTACAGAGACTTGATCCTCGCCAGCGGTGAGGAGGACAGTTTCGTCGGCACCGCCGGCAGCATGACCGTTGGACGTCTGTCGTATGTCCTTGGTCTGGAGGGGCCCGCCATGCCGCTGGACATGGTCTGTGCGTCGTCTCTGGTCGCGGTGCACCAGGCCGTTGCCGGCCTGCAGCGTGGGGAAGCAGATATGGCGCTGGTTGGCGGGGTCAACGTACCCCTGTCCCGCGGAATCACGCGTTTCCTCAATGACCTGGGCATGTTGTCGAACAGCGGATGTTCCCGGACGTTTGACGCGGCAGCCGACGGTTTCGTGCGCAGCGACGGCTGCGGCATGGTCGTGCTCAAGCGACTGCGCGATGCCGAAGCGGACGGTGACCGGATCTGGGGTGTGCTCCGCGGCTCTGCCATTAATCAGAACGGCGCGAGCGCCGGCCTCACGGTTCCGAACGGTCCAGCCCAGGAACAGGTGCTCAAAGACGCGCTTTCTCGGGCCGGCGTTGATCCATCCGAGATTGACTATCTGGAAGCCCACGGGGCCGGCTCCGCCCTCGGCGATCCCATCGAAGTCCAGGCCGCGGCGACCGTCTATGGCCAGGACCGCGACCCGGACCGGCCGCTGCTGATCGGCTCGGTGAAAGCCAACATCGGCCACCTCGAGTGGGCGGCCGGAATCGCCAGTCTCATCAAGACCGTGCTGGCTATGCAGCAGCAGGTGATTCCCCGGCAACTGCACTTTCAGACTCCCAGCCCTCAACTCGACTGGGATCAATTGCCCGTGCAAGTGGCAGCGAGCGACACGCCGTGGCCGTCCGCGCCCGATCGTCCACCCGTGGCGGCCGTGAGTGCGTTCGGTATGTCCGGAACGAATGCGAACGTCGTCGTCCAGGGCTACGACTCCCCGCAGAATCAATCGGTCCTGCACCGTGATCTCCGTATTCCAGCGGGCGCCGCGCGGCCAGTCCCGGTGTCCATGCCGGATCTCCTGGCCCGGATTCCGGTGCCGACGTCTGGAATGAGTGAGCGCGATACGCGACTGCTCCCCCTGTCAGCAAAGTCAGACGTTGCACTGCGAGAAGTTGCGGAGCGCTACCTGTCGTGGTTCGACGAGCAGTCCCCGGACGCGACGGCGAGAGCCGAACTCTCGGATCTGGCCTGGACGGCGAGCGTGGGGCGAAGTCACTTTGACTTCAGGTCGGGACTGGCGTTTACCGACGCTGAGTCCCTGCGGGAAAGGCTGGTCGCACTGGCGGAATCGACCGTGGAGCCAGTGCCCCAATCACCCCGCCGAGTGGCCTTCGCGTATTCCGGACACGGCAGCCGGTGGGTTGGCATGGGCCAGGACCTCTACCGGAGCGAGCCGGTGGCGCGGGCGGTACTCGACCACTGCGATGCAGTCCTGCGTAACGAGCGCGGCACGTCCTTGCTGGACGTCATGTTTGGTCGGGAAGCCACCGCCAGCGACCTGGATGACCCGAGTTGGGCACAGCCGGCGGTCTACGCGCTGGAGTGCGCGCTGACCGCGTTGTGGGCCAGCATTGGAATCCGGCCGACGGTGGTTGTGGGCGAGGGAGTTGGAGAGGTCGCGGCCGCGCAAGCAGCCGGCGTTATCAGCCTCGAAGACGGCCTCCGCTTTGCGTTGGCCCGGGGCACGCTGCTGTCGGCGCTTCCGGGTGCGGGCCTGGCCCTGGAAGGCAGCCTTGACGCCGCTCTGCGCGGTGTGTCGATCGGCTCCCCGAAGCTCAACATGGTCAGCAGCGCGACCGGCCGTGTCGTCGCAGCCGACCAGGCGCTTGATGCCGCGTACTGGCATCGGCAGATACGCGAGCCGGTTGAGTTCGCACGCTGCGTTGAGACGCTCGCCGCCCTCGCCAGCGATGTCGTGGTGGAGGTAGGTCCGGACGTCGCGCTCAGATCAATTGTGATCGAAGCCTGGCCGGACTCCTCGGCAGCCGCGGAGCCGCGTCGTGACCCCGTCGCGCTGACGTCGCTGCGGAGGCCCGCCGGCAACGGTCCATCGCCCGACTTCGGCTTCGTTGATGCAATTGCGGCCGCGTATGAGGCTGGCCTTACGCCCACCTTCGCGGGCCTATTCGCGGGCGAAACGCGACGGCGGGTTTCACTGCCCAGCTATCCCTTCCAGCGGCGACACCATTGGGTCTAGACCTCGTAGCGCCAGGCAAGCCGGGCTCGTCAGGCATCCGCTGGGCACTCGCCTTGCCTGGCCCGGACGTCATCGTCGCCGCGTCGTTGCTGTCATGCCCGCGCGGACCGAGCCGGGCAGTTCGCGTCCTGGGGTGGGCGCCCGCGCCCGCCGGCCACCTCCCAATTCCGGCGCTCTCAAACCGTTTCGGACGTAGTGGTGGCTTTGAAGCAGTCCAGGCCGACCACGGCGCCTGCGCTGTCGCGAGAGATCGCGCACCATCGCTGCTAGACTTGCCAACCCTACGGCCGTCTGGCCCCTGCAGGATGGAATTGCCCTCATGGCCTCGACTGAAGACCGCCTCAGAACTCTCGTCGCCGAAAACCTTGAAGTGGATGGTCAGCCCGTGAACGTGCCGGCCGACTTGAACGTCAGCCTCACCGACGCCGGCGTTCCCTCCATGGACTTTGTTGCGTTTGCGAAGGTGATCGTGCGGGAGTTCGACGTCCCGCTGACCCCGGACGAATGTGCGGACTTCAGCACCCTGAAGGACCTGGCGGCGTACATCGACTCGCAAGCCGCATAGCCGCACAGTCCTGCGAGAGCATCCGGCTCTCGCTCATGTCGGGCTGGCAAAGGAGCGCCCACGACCACCATGGGCTCCTCCGCGGTCGGACGCTGGTGGCGGCCGTTCAGGTCAGTCGCCGAGGCTACGGTTTTTTACGTTGACCTTCTGCCCCATGCCGCGCATGAGGCTAGGGCCTTGGAGTGTCTGAGCGCCGAGGAACGGGTGCGTTCCGGTCGTTATCTGCATGCCGGATCGCGACGCCGGTTTATCTTGTGCCGCGCGGCCCTGCGGGCCGTCCTCTGTCATCGGCTCGCGTGTAACGGCCAACAGATCACGTTTGGCGCGTCCAGCTATGGCAAACCGTTCGCTCGAGTCGATGAGACGCCGAGTCCAGTCGGTTTCAACGTCAGCCACGCCGGCAGCCACGGGTTGATCGCCGTCGCCCCGCGCGGGCGCATCGGAGTGGACATTGAGGAACGAGTCCCCCGCGACGACCTCAATGACCTCACCGACGCCGTGCTGGGTCCGAACGAAAAGCGCGAGTTCGTATTGCTTCACGGAAACCGAAGAACACATTTCTTCTATCGCATGTGGACGCTGAAGGAAGCCCTCATCAAGGCGCTCGGCCACGGTTTTTCGCAGGACCCGGCCGAGTTTGAAGTGCCGCTCGCGGTTCGCCGGGGCGCTAGAGCCGGAACGCTAAGATTCCCAAACCGGCCACGAAGCCTATGGCGCGTCAATGACCTGGGTACCGAGAAGTTTGCGGCCGCCGTTGCGGTTGAGACGAACCCTGGTCACAGCCTGATGTCGGCTGAGTAGTAGCGAACGAAACGCTCGACGCATAGCATTACGGTTCCGCGGAGCAACACCCCCGCACTTACGCGCTCGCGAGCGATCGCAGGTCCCACTTCCGGAGAAGGCCACGCTGTGACCACGGATGCACAACCCGTCTGGGAAGTCCCCGAGCCTCTGGCCGTCTGTGAAGTACGCGCTGACGAAAACACCATCGTCCGCGTGCGGAGACATGGAAATCCATCCGGTCCACGCCTCGTTCTCAGCCACGGGAACGGCCTCGCGATCGATCTCTATTACCCGTTTTGGTCACTCCTGGCCGACGACTTCGATCTCGTCGTCTACGACCTCAGAAATCATGGCTGGAATGCCATCAGTCCGCTCGCCGACCACAACGTGCCGACTCTCGTGCGCGACCATGACCGGATTCTGCAGGCAATTGATACCAACTTCGGGGACAAGCCGAAGACTGGCGTATTTCATTCCGTGTCGGCGCTGACAACGCTGCTGTCACCCGCCAGGGGCAGCGGTCTGTCAGCGCTGGTCTTGTTTGACCCCCCGCTGTGCAGACCCGGCGCCAGCTATGAGGAATTCGATGCCGCCGCCATGCGAACCGCCGCGATGACCAGGCGGCGCACCGAGCTGTTTCAGTCCGTCGACCAGTTCGCTGATCTCCTGAGCTTCGTGCCGACCTTTTACCGTTCGGTTCCCGGCACCTTCGATCTTGCCGCGCGCACGACGCTTCGAGAGCGCAAACAACGCGACGGCTATGAACTGCGCTGTCCGCGCGACTACGAAGCGCAAATCGTCGACTACGCCAGCGCCTTTGCCGTGCTCGTGGACTTTGACGCATTTCACTGCCCAATCAAAGTAGTTGGAGCCGATCCGACGTTGCCCTACTCGTATCTGCCAACGTTCGACCTGAGCCACGTATTGACGGTTGACTACGACTTTCTCCCGGAAACCACGCATTTCCTCCAGCTCGAACAACCCGAAGCGTGCGCCGAGTCTGTGCGTGAGTTTCTGGACCAGATTGGCACCGCCTGACCTTCGCGAGCAGCTTATGGCGATTCGTCAACCGTGACCGTAACGATGTCCAGGCCGTGATACTTCTGGTGGCGCACCGACGACGCATAGTGCCGTAACAGCCGGAACGACAATTCTTCTTCATTTGGCAGCTGGTCCTGCTCGGCCAGGTAAGCCAACTGGTCTGCCAGGTTCTCTTCGTCGGTAGCCGCCACAAACTCCAACTCGACAGACCTGCCCTCGGGGCTCGCGCTTAGCAGCAGGCGCGATGCCCGAGTCGTCGACTCCTCATTTTTTGGTCGAAGCAAGCTGGAAACTGTCTCCTCGCCCGCCGAGCGCAGGCGTTCGGTTGAGGTGTCACTCCACTTCATCGACACGGCAACGGCTTGCAGGAAAGCGTCGATTCGCGGCAGGTCCGAGATTTCCAGTCGGGCCACGAGCCGTTGCCGCTTAGGCTTCGTGAGGTTCAGAAACGCAGTGAGGCCGATCGCGGTAGCGGCGCCGGCGGTTATTCCGTTGCCTAAAAGTAGACTCCATGGAGGGCCCACGATCCCGTCGAACACGTCGTACTGCTCGAATCCGACGCCAATTGCGAAGCCAAGCCCGACGACGAGGGCCGTCTGAGCGTCCAGCCCGCCCCGCGCTACCGTGCGCAGACCCTCCACGAAGAGCATCCCGATGGCAAGCAGCAAGAAAGCGCCCATCACCGGTTTGGGAATGGTGAGCAGTAAGCCTCCGAGCTTCGGGAAAACGGCCAGCACCAGCAGAATTGCCCCAATGGCGTAGCCAACACGGCGCGCAGCTACGCCAGTAAGCGAGATCAGCGACACGCTGGACGACGAATAGGCGGTCGTAGGCGGTGTTCCGGCAATCCCCGAAAGGAGCATGCCCAGACCGCCGGCGTACAGCGTCCCCTGGATGAGTCGAAAGTCCGTGGCCCGCGGCCGCCGCCGGCCGACTTGCTGAACCACCACTCCATCGCCTATGGCCTTGATCGCCTGGACGAGAGTCACCACCAGGAACATCGGTAGGAGCGCCAGTACCCCTGGCGTTGGCGTCAAGTCCAAGCCCGGAAACCCAAGCTCCGGAATCCCTATCCATGCCGCTCGACCCAGGAGCTTGAGGTCGTAGAGCTCGAACGCAGCCGCTGCCGCGCAGCCGGCTCCGATTCCAATCAGCGGCGACCAGATGCGCCACAACGGAGGTCCGCGCAGGGCCAGGGCCACCGTGACCGACAGCGTCACCGCGGCCACAAGCGGACCCGCGAACGCCGGCGAATTTGCAGGCACTTCCTGCAGCCGATCAAACGAGATGTGAAGCAGGAGCACCGCGATGAGCATCAAGACCGTGCCCGAAACGGCTGGCGTAATGATCTGCCGTAACAGCGGCAACCACGCGCCCACCGCCAGGAAAAAGAACGATGAGAGCACAATCAGGCTCGCGAGCGTGGCCGGACCGCCCTCGGCGAGAGCGATGACGGAGACTGCGATGAAGTTCGGGGTAACCCCCGTGACCAGCACGTGCCCCAGGCCCACACGCCCAAGCCGCGCTGCCTGAAGGATCGTGACCAAACCGCTGACAACCAGCGCCGCGAACACGGCCCACGTCAGGTACCGCTCGTCTTGCCCCGACGCCAGCGCGCTCACCGCCACGACCAACACAATCGGCGCCAGCACCAGCAACACACCCTGCGCGCCGACGCCCACGGCTACCAACGGCGGACACCTCTCGTCGGGCTCGTACCGAATCGACTCATTGCGGCGGCGTGATGCCATCTTCTACCCCAGACTCAGATCGACTTTGTCTCTGCGCCCACGAACCGCGGTGGTCTCGATCATTCGACGCACCGAGCCATTCTCATGACTCTGGATTTGTGACGCGTCGCACCAGAATTTCGTCGAGAGGGTTGACGAGCAGCCTAACATCGGCAATGCGTTCAACTACTTCCCAGATGCGAGTCTACTTGGCCAGCCCAATGCCTTGGTTATCCGTGCCGACGCTACTGCCGATTGCCCGTTGATTAACGATTTCACACTCTTGGACATCGCCGAAACTGCGACACGTGACACGAGTCTCGAAAGGACTCGGTCGATCGACACTTTGGGCCACGTGTCCTGCCGTCCGTCACTCAAGCAGCCATGCGCTGAAGACAGCAGGCACACTGCGTTGCTGGACTGGGCCAACGCATATGGTGCCACGCATCCGAATTACTCTCACTCTTTGAATCCAACCTGTCGGCACTGCCCGTTCTACGCCTACAGCTGAATCGGCGAGGACGGTCATCGGCTATACTTGCGAGCAATGGTTGCGGTCCACTGGACTCACTGTAGACCTCGATTTCTGAGCTAAGTCAGTATGACGGTTACAGGTGAACTCCCGCTAGCACGCATGTCACTTCGCGATAAACGCTCAATCTTGTGTCGCCTGACAGGCGCATTTGCGACGATTGTCGTCTTCCTGTCTCTGACGCTACCGTCAGCCGACGCGGCCGGTGCGAGTGGATCGAGCGTCCTGATCATCGACATCGACAGCAGTATTGATCCGGTTTCAGCTGGGAAGATCAAGCTTGGAATCGACAATGCGGAAGACTCCAACGCATCGATGCTTGTCATTAGGTTGGATACGCCGGGTGGCCTCAATCGATCAATGCGTGAAATCGTCAGGTACATGGTCGAATCGGACGTACCAATTGCCGTTTTTGTGTCCCCAGCCGGTGCCCGCGCTTCGTCGGCCGGCACCTTTGTCACCGCCGCGGCACACTTTGCCGTCATGACGCCAGGGACCTACATCGGCGCGGCATCTGTTGTCGACGCCGGCGGAAAAGACCTCCCTGACACTATGGCGCGTAAGTTAAATGAAGCTGATCGCGCCTTCATTCGGAGCATCGCACAGCTCCGAGGCCGGAACCATACGCCGCTGGAAAACGCTGTGGTTCATACGAACGCCTACTCGGCGCAAGAAGCTCTCCAACTAGGAATCATTGATCTCTTGGCCGTCGACCTGCCGTCGATGCTCCAGCAACTCCACGGACGCACAGCCGTAACCAGAGAGGGACCGAAGGTCGTTGATACAGCCGATGCCAACGTTGAGTTTCAGGACACATCGCTCATCGGACACATCGTGGGACTTTTGGCCAACACCAACCTCGTATTCATTCTGCTTGTCATCGGGGGATTTGCGATTCTCATTGAGTTGGCAGCCCCTGGAGTGTTCGGACCTGGTCTGTCAGGAGCCCTAGGTGTCATCTTAATTGTCCTAGCCTTCATCGGCTTCGTTAACTTACCTGGCAATTGGATTGGGCTGCTGCTCATTCTTCTGGCAATGGGCCTCTTCTATGGTGAAACAACGGCACCTGGCCTTGGCCTGTTCGGTATTGGCGGAGTTGTTTCGCTTATTCTTGGCGCCGTGTTCCTCTTTGGAAACCTGTTTGATCCATCAAGCATTCCTGAAATACCCTATACGGTAAGTCCAGTAACTATAGGAATCACATCGTTTCTTGCGCTCTCACTTTGGATTTTGTTCCTCCGCTTAGTCGTCTCGGGTGGGGGGACGTCGAGCGGATTTCAGACCCAGAAGCAAGCGAGCATAGAAGGAGCTATTGGCGTAGCCATATCTACCCTCGAACCATCTGGAAAGGTCCGCGTGTCGGGCCAGGAGTGGAGTGCATCCACGAGTCCCGATGTCTCAATCAAGGAAGGCGATGAGATACGGGTCATCGCTGTCTATGGAGACGTTCTTAAGGTTGAGAGAATTGACCCAGAGCGCTAGCGCTGCACAGGGTATGATACGAAGCCGCAGAACTGCAGACGGAGGCGGGACATGGCTGGCTTCCACACCGTAGGACCAAACCACGCACTCATTGTTTCGGGCGGGAGCGTCCAACCCAAGCTCAAAGTCGGCGGCCGCATGTTCGTGCTGCCGATCTTGCAGAAGGCGCAGATGATCTCGCTGGAGGTGATGACCCTCCAGGTCAACACCGCCAGGGTCTACACCAAGGAAGGTGTTTCGGTTTCCGTCGACGGTGTGGCGCAGGTGAAAGTCGGGCGGAGCCAGGAAGCCATTCGCACCGCCGCCGAGCAGTTCCTTGGTAAGTCCGCGACACAGATCGCCGAAGTCGCCTTGCAAACCCTCGAGGGTCAACAGCGCGCCATCCTGGGAACGATGACGGTCGAGGACATTTACCGCGACCGTGTGGCGTTCGCGGAGCAGGTCCGTGACGTCGCGGCTACCGACATGACCAACATGGGACTGGAAATCGTCAGCTTCTCGATTCGCGACATCCAGGATGAGCAGGGCTATCTGGAGGCTCTTGGCGTACGAAGGACCGCCGAGGTCAAGCGGGACGCGGCGATCGGTGAAGCTCAGGCCGAGCGGGATGCCGGCATCAAGGAAGCCTCCGCCGACCAGCAACGCCAGGCGGCCCGGTTCGAAGCCGACACGGCGATCGCCGCGTCCGAGCGCGACTTCCAGACACAGAAAGCCGCCTACGACCAGCAGGTCAACGCCCGTACCGCCGAGGCCGAGCTGGCGTACTCGCTCCAGGAAGCCAAGACTCGACAGCAGATCCGCGGCGAGGAACTGCAGATCGAGGTTGTTGAGCGACAGAAGCAGATCGAAGTCCAGCAGCAGGAGATCATTCGGCGCGAACGCGAACTGGACGCTACGGTCCGTCGGCCGGCCGAGGCCGAGCGCGACCAGTTGGAGCTGATCGCCGAAGGTAACCGCCGGCGCATCAGGGTCGAGTCAGAAGCCGAGCGGTACAAGCTGGAGACGGTCGCGGAAGGCGAACGATCCCGGATCATCGCCGAGGCTCAGGCCGGTGCTGAGTCCATCAGGCTGCGCGGCCAAGCGGACGCCGACGCCATCAGGGCGCGTGGTGAAGCTGAAGCCGACGCCATTCGAGCTCAGGGTCTTGCCGAGGCCCAGGCGATGAACAAGAAGGCCGACGCCTGGAAAGAGTACGGCCAGGCGGCCATGATCCAGCAGTTGTTCGACTCGCTCCCAGACGTCGCGGGCGCGGTCGCGGAGCCGCTGGCCAAGACCGACAGCATCGTCGTGATCAGCAACGGCGGCGACAGCAATTCCGGCGCCGGGGCCAGCAAGGTAACCCAGGACGTCTCGTCCACCATCGCGCAATTGCCCGCCCTGGTGCAGTCGCTCACGGGTGTTGATCTCATCAGTTCGCTGAAGAACTTGCCCGGCATCGTGTCCGACGAGTCGGCGCAGAATGGCGCCGTCGAGGCGGAGGATTCGCCGTCGGAAGACGAGAAGTAGCCCACCGGCGAAAGTAGCCGCGGGGGGCGGGGGCATTGCGCTCCCATTTCGTCGAGGTGCCTTCGGGCCGGTCGATTCGTCGCAGACGCCTCGTCCGCACTGGACGTGGGTCAAGTGCATGCGGTCACTCCGCTCCGTACATGCGGGACGGGTTGGCCACACAGTGTTCGCCGCGGTCGGTTTCAATGTTGTGGCCGTAGGCCAGGGTAGTAACCAGGCCGTCCTGCCGTAGGAATCCGTTGGCGTCCTGTTCGTAGAGGTCGCGCGCCGCCTGGCGTAGATCGTGGCCACCGAAGAGGCGAGCGATGGCGTTTCCTACGTGGCCGAGCTTGACCAAACCGGCGTCTTCCATGCGCTGGCCCAAGCGGTTGAAGTCGCTGCCGGGATGACCGGGCTGTGGTGGGCAGCCGACGCTTACGAGCGGCACCAGCGAGCCATCCGATCGGCGCATGGTCCCTTTGTTCCAGACAGGTTTGCGGTAAGGCACCTGCAGCTCGATTTCGGAGACGTGTACGGCGGTGAGGTTCTGGTAGGGCACGCCGAGCAGGAGGTACAGGCCGTCGCAGTCGCGGATCTGGCGCATGGGGCTGTCGGTGTCCCAGGCCGATTCGCCGCCCGACGTCACGATGGTCTCGGCGAGCGGACCGATGGCGGTAATGCTGTGCCAGAGATGAAGGCTGCGGCGAGCCTCGGGATGCCGCCGGCCGGCATCCGAAATCGCACCCATAAGAGACGGAGTGTGCACCGGATCGAACACAAAGTCCGGGTCCCGAGAAAGAGGGTAGGTGAACGCGGGAAGCACCAGGGTTCCGTCGGGTCCGAGCGTCTGCAGCAACGCGTTGAGCACGGTGGGGGCGCCGCCGGTGACGTGGCCGAGACTGCGCAGGGAGCTATGCACCATCAGCAGGCCGCTGCGGGGGACGCCGAGACGAGTCAGGTCGCGAACCAGCGCAGCGCGGTCGAGCGGTTCGGGCTGCGGCCGCTGTTCAGTCACGGTACTCATCCAGTCCCAACCCGCTGAGATCTGCCACGACGCCCTGCTCCTCGGCCTGGTAGAGGCGCCAGATTAGCCGCAGGCCCTGCAGGCTGCCGGGGCCGTCGGTGAGCGGTCTGATGCCGGTCTCGACGCAATCGAGAAAGTGGGACAGTTCGGCGACG
The DNA here is from genome assembly GCA_028874175.1 of Chloroflexota bacterium. Taxonomy (GTDB): domain Bacteria; phylum Chloroflexota; class UBA11872; order UBA11872; family UBA11872; genus UBA11872. The sequence continues at coordinate 1,547 of JAPPLN010000092.1, read as the reverse complement.
CGCGCTTGTCGACCGAGCTCAGTGCGGACAGCGTCGTTCCGGCCCGGGTGAAGGCCAGTGCTTGCGTCCAGCAAGACTTCGGTTCGACCCGCGACGCGCTGCTCGCCGCGCAGGTTCGAGTGCAAGAGAAGCTGGCCGTTCGTGTAGTCGATTTCGAGCATGCCTTCGGTGCAGTGGGCCTGGAACGAGTATCCGAGCTTCGTTCCGCGGGCGCCCCAGGTGCCGAAGTGGTAGCCGAGCGCTCCGCCTTCGAACTCGATGGTTACGTGGCTGGTGCCTTCGCGCTCCATCCATGGTGTGCCGGTGTTCGTGCCCAGGTGCGTGCCACGGACGGGCCGGCCCAGGAACCAGAGCAGGATGTCGATGTAATGACAGCCGTGGCTGAGGAGCTGGCCGCCGCCCAGCCAGGCCACGGTGGTGAGCCCGTCCTGGCCGGGCAGCCGGGTGAACTGCTCGGTCCAGATCGAGACCTGGAACACGTCGCCGTAGGCCCGCTGGTCCAGCAGTTGCTTCATGCGAATGACTAGGGGATTGAAGCGCATGACGTAGGCGGTCATGAGAACTCGGTTGGCCCGTTGCGAGGCCGCGATGAGGTCGAGGCAGTGTTCCTCGGTGGTGGCCATGGGCTTTTCGAGGAGGACGTGCTTGCCGGCGTCGAGGAAGAACCTGGCGGCGGGGTGGTGGAGGCGGTGGGGCAGGGCGATCAGCACGCCGTCCACGTCGTCCAGGACTGCCCGGTAGTCGGTGACCGTGCGGCAGCCGGGGAACTGGTCCGCCACGGCTCGAGCGCGCCGCGGTTCGATGTCCACGGCGACCGTGACGCGCACGCGATCCTCGAGATGATCGAAGCCCTCGGCGTGACGCGAGCCCATGCCGCCGCAGCCGATGAGTCCCAGGCGGAATCTGGTCATCGAAGGTCTCCTTGCGGCGGTGAACGGTTGGAGCCGGGCGACTGACCGGGAACCGTTTTCGGCGCGTGGGGCAGCGTAGCGGTCCCTGGCACTGCCGATTGTGGTGGCGCCGGACGGTGCGTGGGAGGGACCGTTTTGGGACGGAAAATGCGGCGGGTTTGCGCGCGTAAGAGTTTTTTCCAAAAAACTCTTGAGGCGCGGCGGGGCGTTTTGGGGTGGGTCCGAGGCGGGTTGGGGGACGAGAACTGGATTCCGGCTGAAGACGCCGGAATGACGGATTGGTCGCTGCGGGGCGCTTTTTTGGCTGTGTCGGGGACGCGGCAGGCCGGGGCCGGCGACGGACGGATCGGGGTGTGGTGGGAGCGGGTAGCGGGGTGCGGGTGGGCGAGGTCGTGCCGGGGCGATGGGGTGGGGCCTGGGCGGCGGGGTGAGGTGGGGGAGCACGGAAGGAAGGCGAGATTCCTCCCTTCGACAAGCTCAGGGCAGGCTCTTCGGCAAGCTCAGGACAGGCTTTCGACAGGCTCAGGGCGGGCTCTCGGCTCCGCTGCGTTGCGCTCGGAATGACAGCGGGGGTGAAGGGGGGAGCGGGGGGGGGGGGGGGGGGGGGGGGGGGGGGGGGGGGGGGGGGGGGGGGGG
>JAPPLN010000012.1 GCA_028874175.1 Chloroflexota bacterium | reverse complement strand
GGCGGATGGAAGGGGTTCGGCGCCCTCCAGCCCCAGGTACTTGCGCCAGTGCAGCACCACTGGCGCAACCCCCGTGGACGCCCGCTGGCGCACGCCTCGTCGATCTACCGCCACCACAGGCCGAACGTGAGGACCCGGCGGACCCAGCGCCGCAGCTCGCGCCGGGCCCGCTCCGTCTGCAGGTCCGCCAGCGCTCGCCGCCGCCAGCGCAGGTAGCCCTCGCGCTGGGACGGATGCAGTCGATCGGTGTCCGGCGGCAGGGTCAGCTCGTACTCCCCGATCATGGCGATCTCCAACGCCATGATCCGCTCGCGGGTCTTCACCTGGTCGAGCTTCGTGCCCTTCTCGCGCTGCTGGTTCAGCCGCCGCCATTCCACCACCGCCGGCATGCCCGGACCGTAGGAGGCTTCCTCGCCCGGGTGCGGGTCGTCGGTCACCACGCCGGCACGGCTCGGATCGTCGACCGCCCATGACTGCTCAGGCGCCGTGACCTCGGAACCGGCGACTGTCCGCGGGCCCTGGCCCCGCTCCAGCCGCGCCACGCGTCGGGTCAGCGTCGGCAGCGCTTGCTCGATGACATCCAGGTGGCGGGCCATCGCGCGCAATTCACCCTCCGCCGCGTCGTCACCGCGCCGCGCCTGCTCCAGTGCGGTCTGCCGTTGTTCCGCACGCTCGATCCGCTGCGCCAAGGCCCGCAGCTCGTCCCACTGCTGGGTCGTTGTCGCCTCGCGGTCGGCCAGCCACCGACGCTCGAGGGCGTCGCGCATGCGCCGCGACAGCCGGCCCGACTCGACGACGTTGACCAACGTGCGGTAGTTGACCCCCAGCGCCTGCGCCGCCTTGAGCCGACCCTCGGCGAGCACCAGGTCGTCCAATAGGGCCAGGAGCTGCGCGTCCGCCTCGCGGCGGCCGCGCGCCTCGGGCGGGAGCTGGCCCGTCATCGCGTCGTCCATCGTCCGCCGCGTTGGCTCCCGTTCGCCGCTGGCCAGCGCCACATCCGCCTCGAAACACCCCCTGCATTTCTGCAATTCTCGGTGCAACCGAGCCTTATGCCCCGGTACTTGCTGGCGTGGAGCCCGCCGCTCGCCTGGCCCCCGCCTGAACCTGATCCACGACGCACGTGCACTTGTGCAACTAACCTCAATTATCTGTACGCCCCCATGACATCACGCGGCGCCTGCCAACGTGGAGACCTTGTGGGGGGAGCCTGTGCGCAGGCCCCCCGCACACGCCATAGCTGAGCGGCAGCCGGATCGTCAGACTCACGGGCGGCGCCGCTCGGATCCAGCGGGACCTGGCCATGTCGGCCACCCCATGGCGCACAATAGGCGGGAGGTCCGAGAGCGGCAGCTACGGGCGAGCTGGACGAGGCGTGGACGCCGGGTGAGCAGCCGCCGGCGGACGGCTGGCGGGCGAGATGGGAGAGACCGGGGAGATGAGGGAGACATGCCCATGACGCAACAACCAGACGACCGACCGGTGGCCCTGTACGCCCGGGTCTCCAGCGACCGGCAGGACGTGGACCTGTCCGTGGCCGCCCAACTGCGGGCGCTCCGCGACTACGCCGCGACTCACGGCTACGTCGTCGCCCGCGAGTACGTGGACGAGGCCGAGAGCGGCCGCGTGGCCGACCGTCCCCAGTTCAGGGAGATGATCGACGAGGGCAGCCAACCCAAGGCCCCCTTCGAGGTCATCCTCGTCTGGAAGTTCTCCCGCTTCACCCGCAAGCGCGAGCACGCCGTGGCCTTCAAGTCCATGCTCCGGCGCAAGGGCATCCGGGTGGTCTCCATCACCGAGCCCGCCGACGACTCGCCGACCGGCAAGCTGATGGAGGCCATCATCGAGAGCGTGGACGAGTTTTATAGCGAGAACTTGGCGCAAGAGGTCGTGCGGGGAATGCGCGAGGCCGCATCCCGGGGCTACTTCCTGGGGTCCCGAGCGCCCTTCGGCTACCGGCGAGTCAAGGTCCACGATGGGATGAAGGAACGCCCCACCTTGGAGGTTGACCCGGCCACGGCTCCGGTGGTGAAGGAGATCTTCGAGAGCTCGCTTCGAGGCAACGGCCTCAAGGAGATCTGCCGGGAGCTGAACGACCGGGGTCTCACCAACCGGGGCGCGCGCTGGTACAAGGGTGGTCTCCACTACCTGCTGACCAACGAGGCCTACACCGGCACCGCCGTGTGGGGACGGACGGTGAAGGGAGCGAAAAACCCCGATCCCGTGCGTGTTGAAGGCGCCTGGCCCGCCTTGGTGTCCCGGGAGTTGTTCGACGCCGTGCAGCAGGCCATGCGGGACCGCGCGCCGAAAGTTCGCAGGCCGGCGAGCGTGGGCAGCAAGTTCCTGTTGAGCGGGCTGCTGCGGTGCGGCGTGTGTGGCCGGCCCTACACCGGCCAGGGGGCCAAGAGCGGGCGGTTCGCCTACTACGTCTGCGGCACCCTGCACCGCGAGGGCGCCGGCACCTGCGAGGCACGCTACCTGAGCGCTCCCAGAGTGGAGGCGTTCGTGGTCGAGAAGATCAGGGAACGGATTCTGACCGAGGCGACCATCATCGAACTGGTGACGCTGGTGGCCGAGGAGATCGACGCCCTGGCCGGGGAGTTGGCCGGCCGGCTGGCAGCCGTCGACGCGGAACTCGCGGATGTACGGCAGCGGCTGGATCGGCTCTACGAGGCCCTTGAGACCAGCGCGCTCACCCTGGAGGCCCTATCGCCCCGCATCCTCTCGCTGCGGCACCGGGAGGAGCACCTGGGAGCGGCGCGGGAGGAGGCCGCCCGTCAGTTGGAACAGCGCCGAGTCGAACTGCCCACCACCGAGGAGATCAAGGGGTATGTGGCGGACTTCCGGGTGTTCTTGCAGGAGGGGACGATCCCGGAGCGCAAGGCCCTGATTCGCAACTTCGTGGAGAGTATCGAGGTGGCGGGCGACGAGGCCACCTTGACGTACACCATCCCCATGCCCAACGACAGGGTGACCCAGGAATCGGCCGCGGTTCTCGATTTCGTCCAGTCCGGCCCAGCCCGGTTGGCTCGAACCGGCCACGTCCTCGAGATGTCAGCGTCCGGCTTTTTGAAGCAGATATGGACGACAGGCGCCTAGGATTTACGGTCGTCTTTACTAATCGTGCTTCCCACCAATGGCAAGGCCAAGATTGGATCGTTGCACCTATCGATGAGTCCGGATGGGACTTGCCAGCCGGCTTTGAATCTGACGAGCAAACGTATGCCGGTGTGCAGTGGTATGCGGGTCAGGTCACCCCTAGGCAGAAGACTGCGACCCATCGATATCTGTTTGATCCGCTCGCAGCCAGTCTGTCGGTGCTTGGCGCACCCGGTGACCTTGCCGCCATCCCTTCGTCGGGGGCTAAGCTTGAGCCTGGCCGGTGGATACTAGCTTTGCGATTACGCGGCGACTGGTGGGAAGCTGCCTTCATCCCAGTGGCGAAGATCCAGATCACAACCACAGGCGACGTGCGGTACTCCGTTTATGAAGGACCGCTTGACGCCACGCTCGCTTCCTAGTTCAAATGACATACGCAGCGTTGGGGCGTAATCCGACGCTGCTCGGTGTGTGGCAGGAGTTAGTGTGCCGGATTGGTTGGGTTCGGCCCGATGTGCGGACTCCTTAGCCGCATGACTCTGGATCCAGCGGTCGTTCCGGGGCTGCTTGTGCTGGCTCTGGAGCTCATTGTTTTGGCCGGCCTTGGCTTTGTGGTGGTCCGGCTGGCGTTGCGGCAGCGCGATGATCTGATGGCGCTGGCGCAGGGCTTGGTTGTTGGGCCGGCGCTGTGGGGGCTGGTGGTCAACTTTGTCATGCGCGCGGTTCCCGGAGGCGTGGGGGCGTTGGTGGGCTGGGTGGTCGTGGCGGTTGTTGGCGGCTGGCTGGTTTGGCGCGATCCATCGTCCCTGAAGGTGCCATCTCGTCGGCTCGCCGGGTTTGGCGTCGCAGTACTCGTTCTCTTTTGGGTTGTGCTGGCTGCCCGTCAAACCCTGTCGATTGTGGACGCGTATCTCCACTTGGGTCTGGCTTCTTCAATTCGAGCCGGTGGGTTTCCTCCGGCCTTTCCATGGCACCCAGATTTACCTGCCCCGTATCACTACGGCGCGGACATGCTGATCGGGTTGTTGGCTCCGCCGTTCGGTCCTGACCTCGCTTTTACTACGGAGCTATTCGAGGCCTATGCCTGGACGAGCCTGGCACTGGTGGTGGGGACCCTACTCCTGAGTCGCGGATCGCGCATTGCTCTTCTGGTGGGATGTCCGCTGCTGCTTTCGTTCGGACTCTGGACGCAGCTGCACTACATCTCGCCCCCGGGAATCGTGCAAGTCCCGGTTGTAGCTGGGATCCCCGAGGCCGGCCTGCGAGCTTCGCTGGGGGACATCTACTGGCCATCCGTGGAGTTTCCCTGGGGTGCGGCCGTGGACGCATCGCCACCGAACGTGTGGAAGCCTCACTTCGTGCTGGCGTATGCCCTGGCCCTGGTGGCGTTGGAACGGGCGGCAACGATTCGCAGGATGCGGCTATCGGCGCATGTGGCACTGGCGCTACTCATCGGGTTTCTTGGGCTGGTGGATGAAGTTGTGGCACCCGCCGTTCTGGGGCTGTGGGTCGTTCTGGAGGCGCTGCGGCTGCTGGATGCCTGGCGCGGTGGGCGCCCGATCGTCGGGACCTCCATTGCGCGCGCGGCCAACGGCCCGGTGCTGGGCTCTCTGCTTTTGGCATTCGGCGGCGGACCGATTTCGGACGCCCTGACTGGCTCTTCCGGGTCCGGTCTGTCGCTCGGCTGGATCGCTGATCCCGGTGGCCGTCGACCCGTGGGCGCGCTCAGCGCGTTACCGGGCGGCGTGGGCCTGCTGGAACTCGGTGTTGTTCCGGTAGTCGTGGCGTCGGTGGTGCTGGCCTGGCGCAATCGGTTGGTCTGGATGCTGGCCGCAGCTGCCGGCGTGCTGCTGCTGGCCGCCTTGACTGTGCAGTACGAATTCTCGCTAGATGTCGTGCGCCTGGACGGCCACGCCCGAAACCTCGCGCTTCTGGCCGTGTTGGTCGCCTTGGGCTACCGGCTGTCGACGTTGCAGAGTCGCTGGCGTTACGCCTGTAGCGGGCTGGTGCTAGCCATGGTTACTTGGCCAACCGCAGTCGCACCCGTACAAAATCTGGGACTTGCGCTCACCCGCGGGCCGAGACTCGAAAATGCCCAGCTTGACCCGAATGCCGGCTGGCAGCTTGCGAAGCGCTTTGCGCTCCCACATCCAATGGCGGTGGGCGTGTCGGCCTACATCCGTGACCACACGACCGGTGACGCTCGCGTCCTTTCGCCGAAACCAATGGAGATGACGATCGTCACAGGTCGTCCGAATGCGTCGGCGTACGCGGAGTTTGTGCAGTTCGTCCCAAGCCGTGGTCCCGAGTATCTGGATGCGATCCGGTTTCTTGAGCCCGAGGCCGTGCAGCGGCTTGGAATCTCGTACATCCATGCTCCAGACGATTGGATCGCGGGATTGTCGGCGGAGGCCAGGCGTTGGCTGCACGATCCTGACCTGTTTGATCTGGTGATTCGGGACGAGACGGATTCGCTTTATCGTGTGAAGCCGAGCTTTTTCGAGATGGAGGCGACTCCGCCAGCAGAGTCGTACGGAGCTCTGCGACAGGCAGTTCGGGAAACGGCCACGGTCTACTTGTCACCATCGCTCGAACCCGTGAACTCCATTCGCGCTGCGGTTGTGCTGTCGCACGCGTCGCTGCTAGGCGAGGTACGACCGACGCCGACCTGGCACAGCCGTCCGCAGATTGCAACGGAACCACTGGGAAGCGACATGCCTGACCTGATCGTGACGTCGGCTCGATTGGCACCATCCAGCTTTCCCTCCGACAAGCGTGAGCCGATCTGGTGGAACGACGAGATTGCCGTCTATGCGCCAAACGGCGCGGCTGCACCTGTCATGAGCCCGGTGCCGAGGTCATTCATCGTGCGTGCGTCGAGCGCACGGGCGAGCGAAGGACGCCTTGCATTCACGGTTGACTTCGTCGACCAAGCGCCGAAGCGTTGGAAAGGTCAGGACTGGCTGGTGGTGCCAGTTGACGACTCAAGGTGGGCGTTTCCTGGTGAGTTTAAGGCGGATGGCCGAACGCATAAAGCATTGCAGTGGTATGCCGGGCAGATCATTCCGGGCCAGGCGATGGAGACCCGCACGTTCGAGTTCGATCCGCGCGCGACTAGTCTGATCATGGAGACCGCAAATGGTGTCTGGGCACCCGTTGCATCGTCCGGCGAAGGACTGGGGCCCGGCGCTTGGACGCTCGCTGTGCGGCTGCGCAGCGACTGGTGGGAAGCGGCGCTGATTCCTGTCGTGCATATGTCGGTGTCTGTGGCTGGGGACGTTGTTTACCAGGTCTACGAGGGTTCGCTTGGTGTCCGCCCCATCCCTTGAGCTGCGGTTTGTCGAAATGAGCCGGAGACTGCGGAGGTTGGCGTAGGGCGCAGCCGACCGGTGAAGGGATGCAGAATATGAGGCACCTGCCACGTCCGGTGATAAACGTCATGGGTGGTCAGATTTCTGACAGGATTCTTGGGTCGGCCAGGTTGAAGATTGAGAAGCCCGCTGTAGCCGGAGAGCCGGTGACGTTTCGGATTGTGTATACGGCCGGATCGGTTGGGGTAGATGACCGGGGAGCGGTGCGAGTTTCCTGGCGGGCGCAGGCGGGGTTGGGTGCTCCGCAGTTTGAGGATCCGGCCGCGCCGGGCTATCTGGCGGTTCGGACGGTGTCGGAGGGCAGCGTGCGGCCGGTGGCACGATTCAACGAGCGTGGGCACCGGCGGCCGTTCGTGCCGGCGGTCACGGTGCACACCGACGACGGCGGGCTGTGGCCGGGCGACCGGCTGGAGTTGACATTCGGCGACACCTCCGGCGGAAGTCCTGGCATCCGCGCGCCCTTGACGGTGGTGAAGGCGTTCGAATTCCAGGTCTCGGTTGATTGCAAGGGTGCCCAGGAGTTCCTGGACCTGGACGGCTTTCTGACGTTCCCGGTTGTGGCCGGGCCGGCGGTTCGGCTGAAGGCCGTTGCGCCCAGCGACGTTAAGGCGGGCGAGCCGTTCACGCTGCGCGCGAGGTTCGAGGACGTATGGGGCAATCCGACCCAAATGCCCGGCGCTTCGCTACAGCTCGGAATGTCCGACAGCGACGCGGTGTTAGGGACGGCGCCGGGCTCCGGGCCCGTGATTCCGGTTGAAGGCATAGCCTTGGGGGCACCCGGTGTGGTCCGGCTCGAACTGACGGACCAGACCAGCGGCCTGCGAGCGACCAGTAACCCCATCCGGGTTGGCGCCGAACTTCCGGCTGAACGGCGCTGGTGGGGTGACTTGCACGGGCAAAGCGGCGAGACCGTGGGAACAAACCCGTCGGCCGACTATTTCCACTACGCTAGATACGCCGCTTGCGCCGACTTCACCTGCCACCAGGGCAACGACTTCCAGATCACGGACGAGTTCTGGGCGCGGTTGCGGCGCGAGGTGGAGGCGATCCACGAGGACGGCACGTTCGTGTGCTTTCACGGGTACGAGTGGTCGGGGAACACCGAGGTGGGCGGCGACCGGAACGTGATTTTCCGGGGCATTCCGAAGGCTGACGACATTTGGCGCTCGGGGCGCTGGCTGATCGAAGACCGCCGGCCGCTGGATTCCGAGCACGACGCGCTGACCCTCGATGAACTCTATGCGCGCTTTCGCGGTCGCGACGACGTGATGCTGCTGCCGCACGTGGGGGGGCGTCGTGCGGAGCTCCGCTGGATAGAGCCCGAGCTGGAGCCGGTCGTGGAGGTGCACTCGGCGCACGGCACCTCGGAATGGTTCCTGCAACAGGCCTTGGATACCGGAGTTCGGGTGGGCTTCCTGGCGGGCAGCGACGACCACATGGGACGCCCGGGCGCAACGCTCGCCAACGCCAACGAGATGCCGGTAAACGGGGGCCTGGCCTGTATTCGCTCCCCCGAACTTACCCGCGATGGGATCTGGCACGGCCTGCACTCGCGTCACTGTCATGGAACGACAGGCTCGCGGATTCTGATGGAGACTGAGATCGCGGGTGTGCGCATGGGCGCCGAAGTCGCCGCGAGCGGTGCGGTTCCGGTTGGCACCTGGGTCAATGGCACGGCGCCGATCATTGAGATCGCGGTCTATCGGGACGGACTGCCGGTGCATCGCTGGACGCCCGCGGGCGACCCAGCGCATGTACTGGTGGCCTGGACGGGAAATCTGCGGATCGCGCGCGGGCGCAAGCAGCGGTGGGATGGTGAGTTGACCGTGCGAGGGGCGCGCATCCATGACGTCTCACCCTTCGCCTTCGACCATCCGGAAGAGGGGCTGATCGGGGGCGAAGGGCAGCGCGTGCGGTGGAGTAGCGAGACTGCCGGCGACTACGACGGGTTGTGGCTGGAGTTGGCCGAAGTGACGGATCCCGCCATCGAGCTCGTCGCCGAGCCGCTGGCCGTCACGCAGCCGCTGGCCGGGATTGAAGACGGCCCGTTATTCGTTGAGGCGAAGGGTCTGGGGGCGCATCTGCGTCTGCAAGCGCTGCCGCATGACGGCGGTCCATTGGACGCCGAGCTGTCCTGGGTCGACTCCGAGCCGCTCGACGGCGTTCACGCGTACCACGTGCGGGTACTCCAGTTGGACGGGCACATGGCCTGGTCGAGTCCGACGTATGTCGACACGGCAGGCCACTGATCGCATTCATCGGGATCCCGCGATCGGGCGCCGCTGACGCCGCAGTCTGCGGTCGATCAACCGGCTTGAGGGTTGACGGGCGTGAGGCCGCTCTCTAGCCTCAGTTCCGCTCGGGCCAACTCGACAGACCGGCGAGGGTGATTGATGGCGGCGGCGCAGGACACGCATCAGGCTTCCCAGGAAACCGAGTTATTCGCCCCTCCGGCGGACTTTGCCGCGGCCGCGCACGTCCCGTCGTTCGAGGTCTACCAGGAGCTTCACCGGCGCAGCCTTGAGGACCCCGAAGGCTTTTGGCGAGAGATCACCGACGGCTTCACCTGGTTCAAGCCGTGGACGCAGTTGCAAGAAGGGGAGCCGCCGTTCGTCAAGTGGTTCGTGGACGGCCAGACCAACATCTCGGTCAACTGCCTGGACCGGCACGTGGACGCGGGACGTGGCGACAAGGTCGCCTACTACTGGGAAGGCGAGCCAGGCGACACGCGTGTCGTCACGTATGCCGACCTGTTGTCGGATGTGCAGCGATTTGCCAACGGGCTGAAAGCTCAGGGTCTGCAAGCCGGCGATCGGGTTGTGCTGTACATGCCCATGGTTCCGGAACTGCCGGTGGCGATGCTGGCCTGCGCGCGCCTCGGCGTCGTCCATAGCGTGGTGTTCGGCGGATTCAGCGCCGACGCCATCCGCGACCGCGTCAATGATGCGGGCGCACGAATGATTATCACCGCGGACGGCGGCTGGCGACGCGGGCGAGTGATTCCGTTGAAGGGCAACGTGGACGCGGCGCTGGCCGACGACGCCTGCCCCTCGGTCGAGAGCGTGATCGTGCTCGAGCGCTGCCAAAACGAGATTGACTGGGACGACGCGCGCGACATCTGGTGGAACGACGCAATCGCCCGCCAGTCCGACGACTGCCCGCCCGCGCATCTGCCCGCCGAGCACCCGCTGTACATCCTCTACACCAGCGGCACCACCGGAAAGCCCAAAGGCGTCGTGCATGCCCAGGCCGGCTACATGGTCTACACGGCCTTGACCTCGAAGCTGATCTTCGACCTGAGGGACGACGACATCTACTGGTGCACGGCCGACATCGGCTGGGTGACCGGGCACAGCTACATCGTCTACGGAATCCTGGCCAACGGAATCACCGGCGTGATGTACGAAGGCGCGCCGAACCATCCGGCGGAGGACCGCTTCTGGGAGATCGTGGAGAAGTACCGCGTGACGGTGTTCTACACGGCGCCTACCGCCATCCGCACGTTCGTGCGCTGGGGCGACCATCACCCGCAGGGGCACGACCTGTCGAGCCTGCGGCTGCTGGGAACCGTCGGCGAGCCGATCAACCCGGACGCGTGGCTCTGGTATCACCGGGTAATTGGCGGGGGGCGCTGCCCGATCGTGGATACCTGGTGGCAGACCGAAACGGGTGGAATCCTGATAACCCCGCTGCCGGGCGCCACCACCCTCAAGCCCGGCTCGGCCACGCTGCCGTTCCCGGGAGTTGAACCGGCCGTCGTCGGCGAGGATGGCGAACCGGTGCCGGACGGTCAGCGGGGGCTGCTGATCATCCAGCGGGCCTGGCCGTCGATGCTGCGTGGTATCTACAAGGAAGGCTGGGGCCAGCCCGGGCATCCCGGCGAGTACGGCGACAGCGAGCGGCTCATCGAGACCTATTGGGAGAAGTTCCCCGGCCGCTACCTGACCGGCGACGGCGCGGTGCGAGACGCCGACGGCTACTACTGGGTCATCGGCCGGGTGGACGACACGCTCAGCGTGGCCGGTCACCGCATCGGCACCGCCGAGGTGGAGAGCGCGCTGGTCAGCCATCCCTCCGTCGCCGAATCGGCCGTCGTGGGCGCGCCGGATCCCATTACCGGTGAATTCATCTCCGCGTTCGTCACGCTGCGCGCGGAGGTCGACGGCAGCGACGAGCTGCAGGCCGAACTGATTGCGCACGTTGGCCAGGTGCTCGGCCGGTTTGCCTGTCCCAAGCAGTTACGGTTCACCGATGCGTTGCCCAAGACGCGCAGCGGCAAGATCATGCGCCGGCTACTGCGGGACATCGCGGCGGGACGAGAGGTCGTTGGCGATACCACCACGCTCGAGGACCTCACCGTGCTGGCGGCACTACGGGGCGACGAGGATTAGCCATACGCAAGCTGCCGGGACGTCCTTGAGGATTCGCGGGAAGCCGACTTTGTGAATACAATCACAACCGAGGGTGCGTTTGCGCCTTAGGAGAACCGCGACCGCATGACCGGCCTTAGCCCGAGCCGCCGCCTGCTAGGTGCGGTGGCTGTGTCGCTTGTGTTGGCCGGCATCCTGGCTTCCTGTGGCGAAAGCCGAACCGTGACCACTGCCAGCGCGGTCGTGGTTGCCCCAGCACCGGTGGCACAGATCACGATGCCACCGGATCGGACGCCAGCGGCGGCGGTGGAGTCGCCCACGCCGCGCGTGGCCGAGGCAATTGTGGCCGTCACACCTGTGACCGCCATTCCAACCGCAGTGGCCGCGGCCGAGCCGACGGAAGCGGCGGCAGCAGCCGAAACTCCGGCAGCAATTGCCTCGCTGAGCGGCGCCGCCGAAGAAGGTCGCAAGCAGTTCACGGCGCTGGGCTGCATCGCCTGTCACGGCACCGACCTCAGCGGCGGTATTGGTCCGGAGTTGAGGAAGCGCACGGTCGAGGACCTGCCCGAGGAACGCATTCGTTCGCAGGCCATGCAAGGCGGCGCCGGGATGCCGGCGTTCCCGAACCTAACCGAGCAGGAACTGCAGAACTTCATCGCCTTCATCCGCAGCCAGGCGTAGCCTAGGACGCTTCGTTCGGGCGGTTCCGCTTCGCCGTAGCGAGCGTTGTGCCAGGTGGCCAAGTACCCTCGTAATCGAACCACGCCCAGGTGGCTCAATCGGCAGAGCAGCGGTTTTGTAAACCGCAGGTTGTGGGTTCGAGTCCCACCCTGGGCTCCCTGGCCGATCCGCAATAGGCGGGGTCGCGCGCGACTCCTGGCCAGAGCTGCTAGCGAACGTGGGATCGAGCGAGCCGTTTCTGGCACTGGGCTAGAATCCACGCGCCGCGGCGGACACCCGGAGCCACAATGCCTGACTTGCCCACGCTGATCGGAGTGCGCTGAAGCAGCCTATGCGCGTGCTGGTAACCGGCGCGGCCGGCTTTATGGGAAGCCACGCCGTTGACCGCCTGCTCCATCACGGCCACGAGGTTACAGCCGCCGACAGCCTGATCGGCGGTTTTGTGGACAACGTCAATCCGGCCGCGGAGTTCGTGGAGTGCGATCTGGCTGACCGCGAGGCGGCGGCGGACCTTGCGGGGTCCGCGGCGCCACAGGTCATCTTTCACTTCGCGGCCGACGCCACCGAGGGACGCAGCCAGTTCACCCCGCTGAGTTCCATGGACAACAACGTGGTCGGGTACCTCAATACGCTGGTGCCGGCCATCGACAACGGGCTGTCGAAGGTCGTGCTGGTCAGTTCGATGAGTGTGTACGGCGCACAGCAGCCACCATTTAAGGAATCGATGCCGCGCCTTCCGGAGGATGTCTACGCCGCCATGAAGGCATCCATGGAAGCCGCCACCGAGCACTTGTCCGCGGTGCATGGCTTCGACTACGCGGTATTTCGCCCGCACAACGTCTACGGCGAGCGCCAAAACCTGGCCGATCCGTATCGGAATGTGGTGGCGATATTCATCAACTCGCTGCTTCGGGGACGCGCAATCCACATATACGGCGACGGTGAACAACGCCGCGCGTACTCGTATATCGGCGACACGAATCCAGTGATGGTGGACGGCGGCCTCAGCGACCGTTCAAACGGACGCATTTTCAACGTGGGCTCGTCGGAGGACGTCTCGATCAACCAGCTTGCGGACGTAGTTCGAGACGTATTCTTTGACGGCGGGCCGTGGCCGGCCGGTCTGGAGCCGAAGTACATGCCGGGCCGACCGCTCGAGGTCAAGAACGCCTACTGCGCGCACGACGCGGCCGAACAGATCCTGGGTTTTCGCAATACAACCACGCTGCGCCAGGGCGTTGAGGCCATGGTGCGGTGGGCCCGCGAGGTTGGTCCGCGCGAGCCAGCCTATTTGCCGAACAGTCTTGAGATCGGGAGCCAGCACGCGCCCGCGACCTGGCGCGAGCAGTTGATCTGATCCGAAGCTAAGTCGCGGGTCGCATAGCCATCCCCGACTTCGGGATCCGTCGCGCTGGCGGCACGCGCCTGCGGCTACGGCTCCGATGGACGTGGCGAGGGCTTGACGCCGTATTCGCCTTCGTAAGCCTCGTACGACACGTTGCCGGACTCCGTCACCACGACTCTCGCCACGGGAATAAAGGCGGCGAGTTGATACGCGCTGCGGAGCCGTACGGCCAGAATCCAGACGCCCGGCTCCAGTTTTTCGCCTGACGAGTCCAGGTGGACCGCGTCCCGCTGCTCGTCCCGCAGGCGCAGGGTTACCGATTGCGGGTCGAACTCGTAACGATGCGTGACCGTTCCCGGGCGCGGGCTGGCCTGGCCGGCATACCACTGGGCGGCTGGATCGGTTGGACGAATCCGGGGCAGAGCCCACGGCGAGGCATCGGCCGGCACCACCAGCCAATCCTGGCCGGTCCAGCCTGCGCCCGATGTATCGGCCAGCGTTGCCGTAAAGGCAAGTCGCCCGTCGGTCGCCTGGGCGTCCCTGAGGTGAACCGTGAACGGTCGCGCCGGAGGATCCCGAACGGCAGCGATCGCGCCGTCTGGGGCATAAACCGCAATCTCCTCGTTCCAGAAAACCGGGCGCCGTGCGCCTGGCTGGAACATCGACGGCCCGAGTTGCGCAGCGGTCACGACGAAATCAGCGGATTCGTTCTGGAGCGGCGTTGGTCGTACGTCTGCTTGTAAGTGCAGGTTTGGGATGTGGAGAGCGGCCTCGTCGGGAAGGCCCATGAGTTCGGACTGCGGCAACACCGCCAATGCGCGGAATGTGTTCAACGAACCATTTGCGTGTGACAGGTAAACGGTGGATTGGTCCGGGACGGCCTCTCGCAACGCCTCGTAGGCACCGGGAGTTGGCGGCACCTCGAGCCGCAGGAATCCCGGTCCAATTCGATAGAGCGCTTGTGAACCGTCGCGCACGAGCAGTTCAAACAACTCCGGATCAGCCAGCCAGCACTTGGCACGGTTGGGCAAGCTGTCGATCCAACTATCTGGCGCGTGGATGTACGTGAAACCGAGCCGCTGGATTGCCGCCGGTTCCAGATAGCGAATGGAGTCAAGGTATTCGGGACCTGTTGCCGGTCTTGGATGCAAGAACTGCGTGAATCCAGAGGCGTTCGGCCGTCCCGTCGTAACCGTCATAGCGTGGGGAATCGGGGACAGCACTCGCGCGTCTGGTCTGGCGCGGTCATGAATCCAGTCGGCGATTTGGTCGGATGGGAAGCGCGTGATGACGTGTCGGCCCCTCCACCAGTGAAAGTCTCCGAATTCGCGAGGTCCGGGCTGGGCGTTGGCTAGCTGGACACCATGTCCGATTGCAAGTCCGACTTTGCCAGCCGGTATGGCAATGGTGGGCCAAATCACGAGCCCTACGATCAGCACCGCAGCGACACTTCGCCGACGGGGCCGCAGGCCGGCAAGGCGGGTGCTCAGAGCCAGCATGAGCGCCAGAAGCGCAAAGTTGCGAGCGTGCCCGTCAAAGCGCCCAAGATCGTGCGGAGCAGCTTCGTACCTCAAGATAAGGGCCGCAGTCAGAAATACGGCAAAGCTTGCGGCAAGAAGTAGAATCAACCGATCGCGTCGAGCCAGGACGATGGCTGCGGTCATCACCACCAGGGAACCGAGACCGAACAGACCCAGACCACCTGCAACTGGGCTGAGTGAGGTGACTGCACTTCGACTGCGTGGATCTGTCGGCCACGCGACGGCCAGCTCCCCGGCTCCGGCGCTCTCGGTGAGCACGCCTGTGATTACGCCCCCCTCCAACGGCTAGGAACAGGGCGGCAAGCAAAGGTCCTGCCACCGCCCGGAGCCCTACTCGAAGGCGAGCGTGCTGATCCCCGGTAACCTTCCAAGCGGCGTGGGCTTGAACGACGATCCAGAGCATGAGCACGACCGGAGCGACGGTCTCGTCAACAAGGCCCAAAAAACCGATGAGACCCGCCAGCGTTAGCGACGCTGACCACGACCGTCCGACACCGGCGGAGACTCGCTCAAGCGAAATGAAGGCCAGGGCGTACGTCAGGGGAAACTGAGGTTTCCGAATGTTCGGCGGGACTGCGTGCTGTTCCGACGACCAGGGAAGTTCGACAGCGGGCCAATAGATTTCGCCAAGTGCCGCGCGGAATCCGGCCTCAGGAACGCCGATCGGTACTGGAACCTTTAGCAGAGTTGGCTGCTCGCCAAAGACGAGGGACCAGGCGCCATGGGCGAGCAAGAGCGGCAGAAGGGCCAGTGTGACGGCCCATGAGCCGCTTCGCAGGAGGAGTGCGGCCGTAAGAAGAACGAGGGCAGTCCAGGCATAGGCGCCGAGCAGTTCCGTTGAGAACGCGAGGTCTGGTCCTGTCGGAGGAGTCAAGAGCCCCACGAGTAGATCCGGGCCGTGGTGGTAGGCCAACTCCAAGTCGGGATTCCAACCCAGAGTTGGCGGCCAGCCGCCCGCTCGAATGGTGGCGGGAACCATGGTGTGAAGAATCTCGTCTGGAATGATGAGCAGCTGACGGCTGGCGAGGGCTATCCAGAAGATTGCAATACCAGCGAGGCTGAATCCCGCGAGCGTGCGTGGCGGTATCGGGAGCTGAAGTCGCCCACGCCAGGCCAGGGTGGCACCCAGTGCCAATACGATGATCCAGCCCGCCAGAGCTCCGGCCAGGCCTGGGAACAGATGCAGGACAAAATTGACAATCAGACCCCACAGCGCCAGCCCAATCACCAGCCCCTGTGCGAGCGCCAGAAGACCGTCGGTCTGCCGGAGCGCGACCCGGGCAACGATGTAGCCAACTGCCGCCAGCGTCAGTAGCTCAAGCGCCAGCAGGAGCAGCCCAGGAAGGATTTCAGGATCGACGTTCACTGCGTCAACCCGGGACTGGCAGGGTTGGGAGTGCCGGGATCCGCCGGGAGTAGCCGAACCGCTCTTCGTCGCACCAGGGCTTCGCGTCGATCGTCAAGTGCCGAGTCCGTTCGGGTTGGGAGGATGCCTGGCTTTGCCATATGAGGCGACGGCGACTGGCCGGTGCGATGTACCGAAAGGACACCAACCGTTTGAGCTTGAGCAGCCCAGCCTGTGTGGCACAGTAAGACATCGGATTCTTGACCCGCGGTACGCATTGCGAGCGACTGCCACCGGGCCAGGAATCTCAATGGATTGCTGGAAACACTCCTGGCTGGAGAAAACGGTGTGTCCGTGCCTAGCGGGTGGCGACGACACGGTGCGCTCTGCGTAGTCGCGACTTGACGCCGCAATTGTTATTCGCGTTCACGCCTCTGCTCCTGGTGATCTGAGATGTGCGGTATCGCAGGCATTTTGCGGCTTGACAGGCGCAGGCCCGACGATCGGGCAGCGCTCATGGCCATGAGTGAGTCGCTCGCCCACCGCGGGCCTGACGGCGAGGGAATGTTTATTCGCGGCCCGGTTCGGCTGACGATGCGTCGCCTGAGCATTATCGATCTTGAGGGCGGCGAACAGCCGATGACGAATGAGACCGACTCGGTTCACGTGGTCTTCAACGGAGAGATTTACAACTTCGCCGAACTGCGCGAATCCCTGGTTGGCTATGGCCATCGTTTCCGCACGCGCTCCGACACCGAGACGATCGTCCATGCCTACGAGCAGTGGGGCGACGACTTCGTCAGTCACCTGAACGGCATGTTTGCTATCGCGCTGTGGGACGAAACGCAGGCGCGACTGTTGCTGGCGAGAGACCGCGCCGGGATCAAGCCGCTCTACTTCGCCCACATGAACGGCGCTTTGGTATTTGGGTCCGAACTGAAGGCCCTCCTAAAAAGTGGCCTAGTCCCTCGTAAGTTGGACTATGAGGCTTTCGGTCAATACTTGTCGCTGGAGTATATTCCGGCCCCAGCCAGCATTGTGCGCGGCGTGCAAAAGCTTCGGCCCGGACACCTACTGACGGCTTCGATGAGTGAGGTCCAAGTTCGGGCCTATTGGGATTTGTCCCTCGGGAAGTCCGAGATTGACCCGTCGCCTGGCGATGAGCCCGGTCAAGTGCGTGCATTCCGCGACGTGCTGCAACGGGCCGTCCAGCAAGAGATGGTGAGCGACGTACCAATTGGTGTCTTGTTGAGTGGCGGGATCGACTCGAGCACGGTCGCGGCGCTGATGACGCAAGCAACCGATGAGCCCGTGCAGTCCTTTTCTGTGTCCTTCGCGGAGCGTTCGTTTGACGAAAGCACCTTCGCCCGACGCGTGGCCACGCACTTGGGCACGTCGCACCACGAGCTTCGCGTGACCCCAGACGACCTTCGCGAAGTGCTTCCGACGATTGTGACGAAGGTCGACGAGCCGTTCGCCGACCCCTCGATCGTTCCGACCTATCTCATCAGTCGGTTCGCACGTGACCGCGTGACAGTTGCCCTGGGCGGTGACGGCGGCGATGAAATGCTGGCCGGCTATTCCACGTTGCAGGCCCATCGTTTGGCATCCGTTTACCGAGCCATCCCGGGAGCCGTGCGGCGAGGTTTGGTGGAACCGGCCGTTGCGCGATTGCCCGTGTCTTCGCGGTATCTCGCGTTCGACTTCTTGATGCGGCGGTTCGTTCAAGGCGCGGATGCTCCTCCGTGGCGCCAGCATCAGATGTGGATGGGTGCCCTCTATGGCGACGTCAAATCCGCAGTACTGCATCCTGATATCCGGCAGGCCGTCGACGAACCTGGCTTCGAGGCTATGCTGGCCGACACCGCAGCGGCCAGCGGCGCCGCGCATCCGTTGAACCGGATTCTCTATCAGGACTTCAAGCTGTACCTGGAAGGGGACATTCTCGCCAAGACCGACCGTGCCAGCATGGCGGCATCGCTGGAGACGCGCGTCCCGTTCCTGAATCTCGACGTTCTGTCGCATCTCGAGCGGGTTCCGGTGGGGCTAAAACTCAATGGACTGACCCGCAAGTACCTGCTGCGAAAGGCAGTCAGCGACCTCCTGCCGCGCAGCATCATCACCAGGCGAAAGCGCGGCTTCAGCATCCCCGTGGCGGCATGGCTCAACGATGAATTGCGCGGCCTCGCCCATGAGTACATGAACGAACCGAGACTGCGACGCGAGGGCGTCTTCAACCCGCAGGGGGTGAAGATACTGTTGGACGAACATGCGCGGCGGGTGCGCAACAACGCCAAGATGATTTGGACCATTTTGATGTTTCAGGTATGGCGTGAGCGTTGGTTCGACGGAGCATGAGTGCCGCGTCCGGTGGATGTACACCGGGAGCCAGTGACGACCTGCCGAGCGCGCCGTCTGGTCTGGAAACAATGACGCGCGAGCTAATGCATGCCCGAAACTACCACGCGTGGATGTATAGCCAGGTGGAAGACTTTGTGGGATCGAATGTGCTCGAAGTCGGGGCCGGCAGCGGAAACCTGACCCAGTTTCTGGTCGGTCGGACCGAAGTGACGGCTCTCGATGAATCGCGGGCGGCGCTAGAGGTTGCCCTAAGGCGTGTGGGAAACGTTGGTCTAAAAACCTTCGTCGCTGACTTTGCCGATTCTGCGGCTGTAGGTGATCTGGCGCAGCGGGGATTCGACACGATCCTGAGTACCAATGTCCTTGAGCACATTGAGGACGATCTGGTGGCGATCACGAACATGCATGAGATCCTCAAGCTCACCCGTGGGTGTGCCCTCCTTATCGTTCCCGCGCACGAACGACTCTTCGGCTCACTGGACCGGGCAGCGGGCCACTATCGGCGTTACTCTCGAGTCGAATTGATCTCTCTTGTGCAACAGGCGGGCTTTACCATCCGACGTGCCCGATATGTCAATCTTCTGGGCGCGATTGCCTGGTATGTCAACGGATCTATCTTGCGCACCAAAGACCTGAATGCAGGATCCGTGAATGCTCAGGCCCGTCTCTTTGACCGAATTGCTGTGCCGGTGCTTCGAGCGCTTGAGTCGGTGGCTTCCCCACCGTTCGGACAGTCCCTGGTTGTCGTCGGCCAGGCTGTGGGATGCCCCAAATCGAGTCGCAGGTTCGTGAGGATGGACGACCGTGATTGAAGGCGTTTCCCTGGTTATCCCGGCCTACAACGAGGAAGGCGCCGTTGGCAGCGTCGTCCGAGCGTTTCACGCAGCGCTTGAAGTGACGGGAACGCCGTACGAGATTCTGGTCGTCGATGACGGGTCGACCGACGCGACCGCCCAAGAGGCTCGTGTCACCAATGCCAAGGTTGTGCAGTCGCCGCAAAATCTCGGGTACGGACTTGCGCTGCGTCGGGGCATTCTGGCGGCCAAGCACCCCTACGTGATGATCTGTGATGCCGATGGTACGTATTCGCCTTCTGCCGTTACCGAGTTGGTCGGTCTGGCTGAGAACTTCGACATGGTCGTGGCCGCCCGTACCGGTCGGTACTTTCGAGGCTGGGGACTGCGAGCTCTCGCCCGCGTCGGGCTGCGCCTGTTCGCAAGCTTTGTCGTTGGTCGGCGGATCCCCGACGTGAACTCTGGATTTCGGGTCTTCCGCAAGGTGGACTGTCTGCGCTACTTCGGCATCCTGAGTCCTGGATTCAGTTTTACAACGGGTTTGACGTTGGCCATGATCAGCGATGCGCGGGCGGTTGCCTTTGTTCCGGTTGACTACGGCGCGCGGGTGGGCAGGTCCAAGGTCCGCCTGGTCCGCGACACGCTCCGCATTGCTCAGGTTCTCGTGCAGGCAATGGTCCGTCACAATCCGATCAAACTGTTTTCCGTCATTACCACAGCCATCTGGCTTCTGGCCCTGGTTGCGCTTGTTGTGTGGGTTGTTTTAGGGGCTGTCGCCGTTGGCCTCATAGCCGCAGCCACGTTTCTTATAGGGGTCCAGGTGTTTAGCGTGGGCCTGTTGGCCGAAGCGTTACGCGATCGGCGGGACGCCTAGCCGTCATGCCGTCGCTTAGCTGAGCGGCACCCAGAGCTTTCCGATCGGTGCCTCGGATCCGGCAAAGATCGCCACGACTATCGCTGTAAGGACGAGCATGATAGTCAACATGGTCGGAACTCGGTGCGTGTCTGAGAACACCTGCGTCGCCACGACGCTGGCAGCGATGATTAGCGCAGCGCCTAGCCCGCCGGTGATTGCCATGACAGTCATAATGACCCACGCAGGTGGGCCACGCGATTTCGATGCTGCCGCTATGGCAGGCGCGACGACGGCCTCTGCCCAAGCCAGCGGTTTTGGCAGCTTGGGAGCGCGGTACAGCTTGAAGCGGAGGTCTTGGCCTGGGACCTCCAATTGATCAAGTTCGAGCAGATCGCCTTCCGGGTACAGGTCCTGGCCGAAGTATGCGTAGTGAAGATGCGCATATTCAGATTCGACAACGGACTCAAGCCGAAGATAGAGACTGTCGCCTGAGGAAACTAGCTCCGAATCGAATACCAGTCGTGCTTGCCATTCCGGCCCTGAACGATTGAACACCACGGTTCCGGAAGCGATCTCATCGTGAAGTTTAATACCTCGCCTTAGTTGGAATGTGACAAGGGCATCGTGGTCCGGCTCAATCTGAGTTCTGACCCATACATCAATACGAGACATCCTTTGGGTCGGCGCGATCACGGTTTGGCCCTTCGCTCCACTCAAGGCTTGTGTGTACTTTGGCATGTATTCTCGCGAGAACTCAAAGACCGAAACATGGACAGGTTGCACTACTAGAGTTGCGAGCCAGACTGCAGCAATAAGCCCAGCTGCGAGCATTGCCGCAGGGCAGGGACGGTTGTGGGGCAGGATGCTCACACTCTGTGATCCTTAGGTGTTTACGTCAGGCAATATTGTTTGAAAAAAGTATGCGCCGCTTGACGCAATCATAATAGGCACAGTAAGCAACATTGTAGCGGCCACGCGGCCTCGCCAGACCACAAAGCTTTGCAGGCCGAGTATAAGAATGACAATGAACGACAGAAATGTGGGGAATACATATCGCCCACTTAGTGCAACATCGACGGTGTAGCTGCTCCAGAAGCTCAGCAGCCACAGGCCGAGGTGCATCGTCGCGAGCACTAGGTAGAGATGTACGTCTGTGCTAAGGCGTCCCTGGCGTATCGCTGTGAGGAAGCGAAGCGCGCCGCCGATGGTGGCTGCGATGATGAAGGAGCCGAACGCCAGATAGGCAGCCCCCGGCAATTTGAGTTTTTTTTGCCCATAGCCGGCCCAGAATGTGGCGAAGTTCTCACCGATCCAGTTGGTTTCCTGGACAAACGCAATTGGAGTCAGGCCTCGGGTGCGCGGGGGGATAGGGGCTCCGCCGCTGGCGTCCACGGCGGCCTGAGTGACGGCTACACCAGTTGGGTCACCGTAGATTACAAGATTCCTGATGTACCACCATGATGATATTGAGGCAGTTATCAAGAAAAGTGTGAGGCCGATCTGGAGGGTGCGCCGTGGTCGATCGAGAAATTGCCAGATTACAATGGCGGCTGTTGCTGGAAATATGAGAAATCCTGTGTACTTATGGAGAGCAACTAATCCAAGAGATATTCCTAAAATGTATGTGTCGCTGTGTCCGAATCCTGATTGCGAAGCTCTGACGAGCGCATATGTAGCGAATGTGCCGGCGGCGATCGCAGGTGCATCGTTTGTATAGTATGTGTGGACAAGTGTAAACATCGGCACGGTTGCCATGACCGCAACACCCCAAACGGGGGCGATGCGGGTGTCAGAGAAAAGGCGGCGGAGGGTCAGGAACGAAAGCCATAGGGTGACAGGATAAAGAGCAACCATAAACATGCGAGCGATTTGAATGTTGAGATCAGCATTGCTCGAACCGATCGTTCCGATGACGAATGCAATAGGAATCGCGAGGAAATTGGGGGTGATCTCGCGCGCCACCTGGGCACGGACGGGCCCGCCGGCGAACGCTCCAGGTGCATACCCCGTGAACTCCGGAATAGCGCCATGGGAAGCCATGTCGCTAACGACCGCGAAGTAGGGCCCTTCGTCAGGGCCTCCGCCACCAGGGTCACGCACGAATGACCACAGCAGGGCGTGCAAGGTGGCGAACGTGATGATTGCAATGGCGAGACGTAGCTGCGTGGAAGCGCTGATGTCGGTTGCTTGGCGCGAATTGGACGTTGCGTCGCAGGGCATAGGTGTTTTGCTAGTGATCTGCGTGGGCGTTTCTATCGGCCAGTTGCGTTGAGACGACGGACGAACGCACGTCTCATGCCGCGAGCCACCCGCCGTCTACCGGGACTACGACGCCTGTGAGGTAGTCCGAGGCCTCGGAGGCGAGGAACACGGCAGTGCCGGCCATATCGGCTGGATCGCCGTGCCGCCCTTGCGGAATGCGGCTCATGAGCCAGTTGCGCGTTACCGGGTCCTCAAAGCGCGGGCGGGTGAGTTCGGTAAACACGTAGCCGGGGGCGATGGCGTTGATAGTGATGCCGCTCTGCGCGAACTCCACAGCCAGCGCCTTGGTGAGTTGGGCCACGCCGCCCTTCGTGGCGCCATACACCGAAACCTGGGCAAATCCCAGAAACGAGGTGAGCGAGGCCGTGTTGATGATCCGCCCGTAGCCGCGTGGCTCCATGAGGCGGATCCCGTGCTGGCAGGCAAAAAACAGGCTGCGCAGGTTCAGATCGGCGACGTGATCCCAGTCGGCGGGCGTGATCTCCAGTAATGGCTTGCGGAATCCGGTTCCGGCGTTATTGAACAGGATGTCCAGCTTTCCGAACTCGTCTTCCACCGAGCCGAAGACGCCGCCCAGGGCGTCCAGGTCGGCCAAGTCCGCCGGCAGCGCCAACGCCCGGCGCCCTGACGCCTGCACCTCGTCGCACACCTCGTCCAGTTGCTCGGCGGATCGGGCGGAAACGGCCACGTCCGCGCCGGCTGCCGCGAGCCCCAAAGCAATCGCACGTCCGATGCCGCGCCCGGCGCCTGTTACTAGGGCCACGCGGCCGGTCAGGTCAAAAGGGCTCTCGGTCGATGCGTCGGGCATTGGGGCCCCTCCCACGGGCTTCGCGCTGACCATATCAGGCAAGAGCGCGGACCAAACCCGCCATGTCCACGGTGCGCACCTCGCACCGCGCACGAACGTCGCGCACAATGAGCCGATGTCGCCAACGCCCAGCTTGCGAGTTGTCCGCATGTCCTTGCTTGCTCCCGGAGATAAGGCCCCCGATTTCACCCTAACCTCCACCGACGGATCTCAAGTCACGCTTTCAGATCAGCGCGGCCGGCGCGTCTTGCTCTACTTCTATCCGCGTGACGACACGCCAGGCTGCACAATCGAGGCGTGCGGCTTCCGCGACAATCTGGCCGAACTGGCTGCCCGCGGCGTGGGCGTGTACGGCATCAACGATGACGATGTGGGCTCGCATCGGCGATTCACGGCGAAGTACGACCTGAACTTTCCGCTCCTTGCCGACACCGATCACGGGGTCATCGAGGCTTACGGCGCCTGGGCAAAAAAGGAGATTCGAGGTCGCACTATCATGTGCGCCGACCGGGTGACCTACCTCATTGATCCCGGCGGGGATGTGGAACACGTGTGGCCGGCTGTAGACCCAAACGTCCACGTGGACGAGATCCTTGCGCGATTGGATGCAAGCGCCTAGACCCCGCCGGCCCGGTTTGCCACAGAATCATCCTTCGCGCCGCGAACAGGGTACGATCAGCAAGTGACGGCCACGGCGTCGCCGCGAGCCGCTGACCTCCGGCCCACATAGCTCAGTCGGTAGAGCGCGTTCTTGGTAAGAACGAGGTCTCCGGTTCAAGTCCGGATGTGGGCTCCTACGCTTGGTTTCTCGAAGTAACCCACCCCATACTTTTTTCGGGCGTCCGAGCACGGGCTGCCACAGCGCTCCACCACACCATACTTGTGAAACTTCTCTGTGTGGAGTTGACGCCCGGAAGAGCCCTGCCCATGGCCTCCCGACCCGCCACCGGCCGACGAAATCGCCCCCACGCACGTCCGCGACGCCGGGCGCCGCCCCGCCGCACCCCGTCGACCGCCTACAGGTGCGGGCGCCTCGAGGACCTGGAAGTCCGGCGGATCCGGCGCCCGGACGGCTCCACCGGGTTCAGCTTCCAGACTTTCGATCGCTACCAGCGGCGCACCATCGAGCTCGACACGGCGATTGGTCGGCTGTTCATCGCCGGCGTCTCCACCCGGAAGCTGTGGCGCCAGCCGCAGCGGGAGGGCATCCCGGTCGCGCGCTGCACCGTGGAGCGGCTGCTGCGGGAGCTGGGTCTGGCTGGTGTCCTGCGCGGGAGGGCGAGCCGCACGACGGTGTCAGACCCGAGTGCCCTGCGGGCGGCCGACCTGGTGGCGCGGGATTTCCAGGCGCTGGCCCCCAATTGGCGCTGGGTGGCCGACCTCACCTACGTGCGCACCTGGTCGGGCTACGCGTACGTGGCCATGATCATCGACGCGTGCTCCCGGTGCATCGTCGGCTGGCAGGTCGCGAGGTCGTTACGCACCGACCTAGCCCTCGATGCGCTGGCGCAGGCGCTCTGGGCGCGACCGGGGCCCTTCGACGGCCTGGTCCACCACAGTGATCGTGGCGGGCCGTACCGCTCAATCCGCTACACGAAGCGGCTCGCCGAGGCGGGCGCGGTGACCTCGGTGGGGAGCCGGGGCGACGCCTACGACAACGCCCTGGCGGAGTCAGTGATCGGGCTCTATAAGGCCGAGCTGGTCCACCGCCGCGATCCTTGGCGCGGGGTCGCGGACCTCGAGCTGGCTACGCTCGGGTGGGTCGACTGGTTCAACCACCGTCGGCTCTTCGGCGCCATCGACTACGTCCCGCCCGCCGAGTACGAAGCCACGCCGTATCGTGCGCAGGTCCAGGCGGAGGCTGGGACTCAATGACCTGAGTCTCCATCAAACCCAGGGCGGATCAAATCGCTCTCTTGAAGACACAGCCATGACCGAGAACAGGATCGTCTGTATGCGTGTTACGCTGCTGCGAGAGGGATGGATGCGTTGCCGGATCATTTCGAGGCCAGAGGCGCCGACGAGGCTGAATCCATCCGACGAGGACCTGCGGGAGCAAAGCGATGAGAATCGTACGCTTTCACACTGATTCGGGTCCGGCCTATGGTTCGCTGACCGAGGGTGGATCGGTCCATGCGATAAGCGGGGATATCTTCGGCGACTTCGCTGTAGGCGCGAAAGTAGCTACGGTCGACGATCTCAGGCTCCTGGCGCCCTTGGATCCTCCAAAGGTGATTGGCGTTGGTGCGAATTACCTCGAGCACATTCGGGAGGGTGGCGAAGACTCTGCGATACCGTCGTTCCCAATGGTGTTTCAACTACCGTCTACCGCGGTAATCGGCCCAGAGGATCCAATTGTCCTTCCGCGCAAGGACGGTTTCCTACATGCGGTCAATCACCCAGAGCTGAAGCGCGAGCCGTTCAATCCGGTTGAGTATGAAGCCGAGCTGGTGGTCGTGATCGGCAAGCCATGCCGAGACATTCAGGAGGCTGAGGCGCTCGACTACGTGCTTGGATACTCGTGCGGCAATGACGTCAGCGCGCGTGCCTTACAGACGGCCGAAATGGCAACTGGCGTGTTGATGCTTGGGAAGGGATTGGATACGTTCAAGCCGCTGGGACCATGCATTGCTACCGATCTCGATCCGACCGAGCTCACCGTCACGGCGCGCCTCAATGGAACTCCAACGCAAAGGGCAAGTACCTCCGACCTGATCTTCAGCGTCGCATCGCTCGTTACTTATCTGGCGCAAGCGATCTCGATGCAGCCCGGCGATTGCATCTACACAGGCACGCCGTCAGGTGGTGGATCGCTTGAGGCTGGAGACACGATCGAGGTTGAGGTTAGCGGAGTCGGAGTGCTACGCAACCCGGTGGTGTCAGCCTAGCGAGAAGCGCCACGGATGCCGTCGGTTCGAACCATTGGATAATGGAGAAATGCGGACGTCCATTCGCGTGGGAGTAGATGTCGGAGGCACCTTTACGGACCTCGTCACGTACGATGCTTCGACGGGTCACCTCCAAGTGGCCAAAGTTCCCTCGGATCCGTCAGATCAGTCTCGCGGGATGATGCATGGCCTCGATGTCATGCGCACCGAGATGCCGTCCGTCGATTTGGTTGTACATGGCACCACGATTGCTACCAACGCGGTATTAGAGCGGACTGGTGCGGCCTGCGGGCTGATCACGACAACAGGGTTTCGCGACGTGCTGGACCTCCGACGGAGGGATCGTCCGGACACCTACGGACTCAAAGGATACTTTGCACCGCTGGTGTCGCGCAATTGTCGGGTCGAAGTTCACGAACGTATGGACGCTGCAGGCAATGTG
This sequence comes from Chloroflexota bacterium, assembly GCA_028874175.1. Taxonomy (GTDB): domain Bacteria; phylum Chloroflexota; class UBA11872; order UBA11872; family UBA11872; genus UBA11872. The sequence continues at coordinate 6,361 of JAPPLN010000012.1, read as the reverse complement.
TTGCTCGATCCTTGTGACCAGGATGTAGTTGCGGCGGCACGAGAGCTTCAGAAACGCGGCGTCGATGTCATCATCGTGAGCTTTCTGAACTCGTATGTGAACCCGGCGAATGAACAGAAGGCAAAGCGCATATTGGAGGATGTGTGGACAAATCAGTACATCGTCGTTGCATCGGAGATACTTCCAGAGATACGCGAATTTGAACGCACAAGCACCGCTGTGATCAATGGGTATGTGATGGTGCTACTCGACCGATATCTGCAGTCAATGATGAATAGGTTGACGGAGCGTGGATACAATCGTGATGTTCTACTGACGCAGGGTAATGGCGGACTGATGTCACAGGATACCGCCCGGCGGTATCCTGTAAATACGGTCCTATCGGGGCCAGCAGCCGGTGTGATCGCAGCGCAACACATTGGGACATTGGTGGGAGAACAGAATCTGATCACCTGTGATGTTGGCGGCACCAGCCTTGATATCGCCGTGGTTGAACAGGGGCAGTCTGGAACGACTCGGGAGACAAGCCTTGAATATGGGCTCCCGATGCGCACTACAATGCTCGATATCCGATCGATCGCAGCCGGCGGGGGCAGCATCGCCTGGATCGATGGTGGGGGGATCCTCCAAATTGGTCCGCACAGTGCCGGAGCTGACCCCGGCCCAGCCTGTTATGGTAAAGGAGGTCAAGACCCCACAGTAACGGACGCCAACCTTGTGCTCGGTAGAATCGGATTGTCGAATCCCATCGGTCGGGGCGAATCGTGGAGCTTTGACAAAGAACGCGCCGAGTGGGTCATCAACGACACTATCGCTTCACCGCTTGATCTCTCCGTCATTGATGCGGCGTGGGCCATCCTAGAAGTGGCCAACCAGAGAATTGCTAACAGTATCCGCATGCTGACGGTGGAACGCGGCTACGATCCCCGCGACTTCGTGCTGGTGGCATATGGCGGCGCGGGTCCGCTCCATGCATGCAGCATCCTGAATGAAATCCAAACCGCCAAGGCACTGATACCGCCGTGGCCCGGTGTCACCTCTGCCTTGGGTTGCATCATTGCAGATGTTCGCCACGATTTCATTCAGATGGTCGACAGGCGTCTCGACGACATCAGGATCTTGGAGCTTTATGATGTGTTTGAAGACCACGCCGAACAAGGAAAGCGACGTATTGCTCACGAGCGAGTACAGGTCGAATCAATAGACTTCGTCTACCAAGCCGATGTTTCCTACGATGGCCAGATGTATGAGGTATTGGTACATTTGCCGGTTGAGCCGTGCACTCACGACGATATTCGACGCGCCTTCGAGCAAGCCTATGCAATGACGTACGGGCACATTCTCAATGACCGCCCGATTCGGGTGATGACGTTGCGTACCGCAGTCATTGGTGTGCGTCCGGGAATCGATCTATTTGGCCCAACGGTCACACGTTCGAGGACGGACAAGGATGCGTTAAAGGAGCATAGGCCAGTGTACTTCGAACAAGGCTTCAAGGAGTGCCCCGTGTACGATCGCGATCGTCTTCCCCCCAAGTCATCCCTGCTCGGACCAGCCATTGTCGAACAGGGCGACGCCACCACTGTCATCGAGCCGAATATGGTCGCAGAGGTCGATGTGCGTGGCAACCTGATTATCAGGCACGGACATTGAACGTAGACCCCTTGACGCTCGCCGTCGTTCGTGGCGCGCTTGAACAGATCGCCGAGGAAATGGACTGGACCCTAAAGCGCACCGCGTTCTCCCCGGCGATATCCGAAGGAAACGATCTGGCCAACGGGATATATCACCCGAATACCGGCGAGATCATTGCGCAGGGCAAATGGGGCTTGGCGATCTTTATTGGCGTCATGCAGTTCACAACCGAAGCCGTAATCTCAGACGGTAGCTTGAGAGGCATTGAGGAAGGAGACATATATGTTGTCAATGACCCCTATGCTGGTGGCACCCACCTTATGGATGTCGGGTTTGTCAAACCGGTCTTCTATCAGGGCGAGCTTTTCGCATTTCTTGCAAATCGAGGTCATTGGCCGGACATCGGCGGAAGCGTGCCCGGTGGCTTCGGGACGACCGCAACTGAGATGTTCCAGGAAGGCCTCCGAGTTCCTCCGGTCAAGCTGTACCGCCGTGGCGAGCTCAATGAGGATGTACTTAGGATCATGCTGGCGAACGTACGCGTCCCCGATGATCGCTACGGCGATCTTCAGGCGCATCTCGCGGCGTTTTCCGTGGGTGAAGAGAGACTCTGCAAACTACTGAACAAATACGGAAGACAGACCGTCAACCGTTGTATTGAAATCCTTAAGGCTCGATCGAAACAACAAATGACCTCCTATTTAAGCGGCATTGCAGATGGCAGTTATGAGGATACGGACTATATGGACAGTGACGGCGTGGAAGATTCGCCATTGAAGATCGCGTTAACCATGACTATTCGCGGCGGTCGAGCTCTTCTGGACTTCTCGCAAAGTTCACCGCCGTGCCGTGGTCCGCTGAACTGCGTCCTCAGTGTTACTAAGTCTGCCTGTTATCTCGCATTCAAGCATATATTTCCAGATATTCCCGTCAACTCCGGATGCTTCGAGCCGCTGAGCTTTGATGTGCCGCAATCTACGTTTCTTAATGCGACTCCACCAAGGCCAGTTGCGGGCTGCGCGTCGGAGGTCTCGCAGAGAGTCGCGGATGTGGTGATGGGTGCTCTCGGAAAGGCCGTTCCGGAGCGAGCTTCGGCTGGGATATTTGGAACTATCAACAATCTGTCTATCGGCGGTTCGCATCCCGAGGGCGGACCGTACGTAATGTTCATGTTCAATGGTGGGGGGTACGGCGGACATCAGAGTGGGGACGGTCTAAACTATGGGAGCGCGACAATTAGTGTAGCGCGTTCACAGCCGGTCGAGCTGTACGAAAAGCGTTACCCTGTGCGAATCGGTAGGTTTGCGATTCGCGACGGGTCGGGCGGTGCCGGAAAACATCGCGGCGGCCTCGGCGCAGAGGTGGACCTGGAGTTCTTAGGAGGTGAGGGGGTTGTGTCCATCCTGGCTGATCGGGGCAAATTCGCTCCGCGAGGCGTGAGTGGCGGAAGTGATGGCGCGAACTGCGGCGTGGAGTTTGAGCTCAATGGACAGCGCTATGTTCCGCCGCATATCACTAAGGCCAGTAATATCCGGCTTAAGCCGGGAGACTCTATACGCCAGTTCACTCCCGGTGGTGGCGGATACGGGGATCCGTTCGAACGCGACGAAGCAATGGTTCTGGATGACGTTCGCAACGAATACATCAGTCGGGAATCTGCACGTAAAGATTATGGCGTGGCTATTCGGCCTAACGGACATGAGATCGACTGGAAGGAGACGGCGCGCTTGCGCCAGGTTCGGGGCGTACAGAGAGTCCGGGAGCCCGTTCAAGGCCACGGATGTGCGCCGTCTGAGAGGGCCGGCACGGACGATCTGACACGGTGACGCCCGCCAACAACACCCTGCTGGCATGTTTCTTCGATTGACGAGGCTTGACGAACACGGAAGATCCTGGGCCTGCCGAGGCCCGCAGGGCATGTGATCGCTCGTACGGGAATACAAGTGAGATGCGCTACCGGCAAGATCGCTGTCCAAAACGGGGACGGGAGCGCACGGCAATTTCAACGGTCCGATAGCTTTAGTGTCAGACCTGTGTGTGCACGCTGTAAGCGCGGGGCTTGCGAGGGGCCCGCCGGCGAGTGAGAGCTGACCCGCTACGCCTCTGAGGAGGCTCGAGTGCTGATCAAGGACTGGCGCACCCCAAACAACCGAACCCGGCCGCCGGTGCGGTCGGCTACGAACTGCCGCCTCCTGAAGCGATCACGCCTGCGTTGGCGTGGCTCCCGGGATCAACCACAGACAGCCCCAGAGAGGCAGTAGCGATCGCCGTCTCGGGGTTACCCCAAGAGGTGTGTAAACAGGCTCAGACGTCGGCCTCCTCGCTCAGACTCATTACGCGTTCTCCATCCTCGCCGATCGCCCCGTCGGCGACCTCGGCCAGCAGCGGTGGCGCGTCCAGCCGCCGGAAGCGGCTCTCGGCGAGCAGCCGCGTCGTTCAGCTAACCGCGGGGGCGTTGGCGACCCGCTTGTCGCGTTTCGCCGCGGTGGTCCGCAACCGCACCGCGGCGAAGGGGGACACGATCACGTTGGTGGGGTGCCGGTGCTTCCAAGGGGCTTGGGGGAAGTGAGAGAACGTGATCATGCGCTCCCAGTCGTGCTCGAGGAGCTCCCCAACCTCGGCTAGGTCCCGGTCCCGGCACCAGCGCTGGAAGGTACGTTGCAGCCGCGCGGCCTCCTGTCGGCTGGGGGCATAGGGGATCGGCATCAGCAGCCGCTAGGCTTCCGCCGAGCGCCGCTTGGGCCGCTTGGCGAGGACGTTGAGGATGCGGGGGTTCCAGCCGCGCTTTTCCGCCGCCTCGGGATACACCTGGACCAGCCCGCCCCAGATGCCCAGGTGTCCGTGGACTCCCGCTCGCCCGGCTCCACCGTCAGCACCACCTGGCGGCCATCGCGCCGGGCGCCGATGGCCACCAGCAAGGCCGCCGGGTCCCGCTCCAGGCCGGCTTTGACGTACCCCCCGTCCACCCACAGGTCGCCGACCTCCAGGTCGTGCCGGGGACGACGCTTGAACGCCGCGTCTGGCAGCTGCCAGCCGGCCTTCAGGCGCGCGATCGAGGACGCCGCGAGCGGCGCCCCCGCCCCCCGCAGCCCGCGCCGCGCGAGCTCGACGGCAGCTTCCGCCAGCCCCTGCACGTCGAGCTGCGGCAGCAGCTCCGCGACCTCGCGGGCGCGCCGCTTGAACAGCGGCAGCCGGCGGTGCCCGAACCGCGCCTCCAGGCCCTGCCCCCGGGGGCGCCGCCGCCTGACGGTCTCAGACATGCGCGCCAGCCGCCGCGGCCGGCCGTGCCCGTTGCGGTAGCCCGGCGCCGCGTCCACGCCGGTGCGGCGCTGGATGGTCATGAAGAAAATAAGCTATCGAGTCCACAGTAGCGGCGAAGTTCCGGCGGGCCGCGCGCGACGCGCGCCAACTCGGCGCGCACGTGGGCTTTGAAGGCCCCGAAGTCATCACTCCATGGGTGGGCGTGGGTGACACGCTGCTAGAGCCAGCGCCAGAGCCGCTCGATGTTGTTGAGCCAGGGGGCATAGGTGGGCAGGGGCACGAGCTGCAGCCGCGGATCGCGCGCCACGGCGGCCTGGGCGTGGGGGTGGAAGTGCACCGGCCAGTTGTCCACGATCAGGTAGATGCGGCGAGCCTCGGGGTAGCGTCGGCCCACCTGCCGCCAGCAACGGCCCAGGCGGCGCGCGGTGATGCTGGGGAAGTCGCAGCTATGCACGCGGCCGCTGCGCGCCTCCAGCGCGCCGGCCACCCGCATCAAGCTGTTGGCCCGGTGGCTGTAGCGCAGGCGCGGCTGCTGGCGGCCCCGCGGGCTCACAACCACGCTTGGCTGGGCTGGTGGTAGAAGCTGCCTCATCGAAGAAGAGCGTCACGACCTCGCCAGGCTGCGCCTGGGCTTCCCGGAGGACCTGGACCACGCGCCCCTTTTTTCGGCATAGGCGGGATCGGGGGAGGTGAGCCGCGGCTGCCCCCGTTTGTAGCGATAGCCCAGCCGATGCAGCACCTGCCGCACCCCCGCGTCCGTGAAGCCCTGCAAGCTGGGGACCACCTGGGCCAGGGCCCGCAGGGTCCAGCGCGTCTGGGTCAGCCCATAGACCCGCGGCGCTTGCCGCAGCGCCGTCTCCAGTTCGGCCGCGTCGGCCTGCGCGGGCCGTCCCCGCCCCGGCCGCACCGCCAGGCCCGCCGCCCCTTCCGCCTGATAGCAGTGCACCCACGCCCACGCGTGCGCGGGTGCACCCCCAAAATGTCCGCCACCTCCCCGGGCCGCTTGCCCCGGCCCAGATTCCACAGCCCCAGCGCCTTGAGCCGCACGTGCCCCCTGGGCGCCCGCCGGCTCAGCCGCCGCAATTCTCGCCGTTGCTGCTCGCTCAACTCCAGCATGCTGTTCTCCGACCCTCAGCCAGCTGCCGAGATATAGCATGCTATTTAGTTAGTTAATGACCATGTAGCGCCGACGACCCAGCAGGGCCGTCACCTCCTCGTCCAAAGGCTCCTGGCTGAAGCCCTGGATCCGCTGGCGGACGAAACCCTCCAGGTCCTCCCCGCCAACCCTTGCCAGGCCGGCCGGCTCAGGGGTCGGCTCGCTCAGCCGGCGTACGCCTTCCCGCGCCAGGCACTGCCCGGCACGTGAACTCAGCGGGAGGGTACGCCGCCCTTACCTCTGTCCACCCTTTCTGGAGACCTTTGCGTAATGCGCCCTGGACAGCGCCGAGAGGCGGCTCCGTCGCGT
>JAPPLN010000089.1 GCA_028874175.1 Chloroflexota bacterium | reverse complement strand
CGTAGGCGGTTCGCCAGGGGTAGATGAGGGGCATGCTGACGTAGTAGATGTCGAGGCGGTCGATTCGCATTCGGGTCTCCGTGACGGGTAGAGGGGTTGCTGACTGGTTCGAGGGCATGGTGGCGGGCGGGCGGGGTGGATGCAAGGGGAAGGGAAGAGGGGAGAGGGGAGAGGAGTGAGAGAAGAGTAGGAGCCGAGGGGAGGGAGGAGCACCGGCTAGCGGGGGTACCGGACGCGGGGTGGGTGAAGCCAGCGAGGTAGGGCGGGTCCCAGGCTGCGCGGGACGTGGGACGGAGGGCAGGTTCAGCCGGTGATCGAGCGCCGGTCCCAGGCTGCGCGCAGCCTGGGCCACAGTTTGCGCGGGTCGCAGGCTGTACGCAGCGTGAGCTGCAAGCACAAGGTGGGGCGTAGGATGGCGGTATGTCCCTGAGGTGCTGGTTGGCGACGCGTGCCTTTCGCGTGGTGGCGCGCGTTGTGTGTGTATGCGCGTTCACGGCCGCGGGGAGCCTGGGGTTGGTGGGCTGCGAGGCGGAGGAGCCGGCGCCCCTGATTGCGACGCCGTCGGCGATTGAAGTGGCGGTGATGGAGGCGGCGCAGGAGGCGACGCCGAATCCGACGGCGGTAGTGGCGGAGGCGGCCGAGCCGCGAGGTGCGACCGCCACGCCAACGGCTCGGGCACGTGTCCAACCTGACCGGCGGCCGGTGGTCGCGGCAGCGGTGGTGACGGCCGCCGCCACGCCGAGGGCGACGCCCGCCCTGCCGGTTGAGCCTCTGGACCATGGGGCGATTAACGAGCGACTGGGGGAGGCCGCGGGCCTGATTGAGGGCGTGACGGGGTCGCCGGCGGCGCTGCGGGCAGGCGCCGACCTGCGCGTGTCGCTGGAGATGGCGGCGCTGGCGTTCCTGGATCGCTACGGCGCGGACCGCGAGGCGGCGGCGCGACTGGACCACACGATTGGTCAACTTCCGCCGCTGGTGTATGACCTGGAACCTCACGGCGCCCGAATTGCGGTGGCGGACGTGGACGGGGACGGGGCGAATGAGTTGATTGCGGCCTGGCACATCCTTGGCGTGCCGCCGGTCTGGTTCGATGAGGTGGAGAGCGGATTCGCCGCGAAGGCGTTTCCGGTTGAGGGGTCGGTGGAGACAGCGCCCAGCATGGCGGTGGTGCATTCGACGGCGGACCTGACGGGCGACGAGATCGCCGACGTGGTGCTGGTTACGACGACTCCGGGGGCGAGTACGCAGACGGAGACGGTGCAGGTGTTTGCGTGGAACGGCGAGGCGCCGCGGCGGGTTTTTGACGTTCCGGTGGTGCTTGGGGCGGGACCGGCGGGCTGGGAGGTGCGAGACGGAGCTTCACCAGCTGAGATCGAGACGATGTGCCCGGCACTGGGGCACTTTGACGCGCCGCTGTTGCCGCATCCCGCCCTGCGCCGGACGTTTGCCTGGGGCGGACAGTTTTTCGAGGAGGCGGCGCGGCGGCTGGATGCGCCGGTATCGCGGCACGACCAGATCAATCGCGCGGAGGCGGCGTTTTGGACAGGTCGATATGAGGACGCGGCGGCGGGATATCGGGCCGCGATCGAGGATCCAGTGGACGGAGGGAATGCGACGGGACCTCAGCCGGATTGGGAGGGCCTGGCCCTGCTGCGGCTGGCGCAGATTGGGCTGGTGGGCGGGGAAGCCTTCAATCCGGCGCGGCTGCAGGCGGCAATTGAGCGGGGCGGCGAGATTGGGCTGATTGCTCGTGCGATGCAGGAGACGGTGGGGACGCCGGATCCGCTGCGGTCGTTTGCGGCGTTGCAGCAGGTGGACCTTACAAGGGAGCCGCCGCCGGGCGCCCACGGGTCGATCGGACTTCCGATGGATGCCGGGCTGGTGCTGGCACTGGGGAAGGCGCTGGAGATTGGGCTGCGCGGCCTGGGGGGCGAGGAGCTGTCGGAAGCCGCAATCACAGGCCGTCTGTCAGCCCGCGGGATGGAGGTGCGACGGGCAACGGTGGGCGACCTGAACAGCGACGGCGCGCTGGAGGCGGTGGTGTCGCTGGTGCGGCATAGCACTCGCGTGGTTGGCCCGCCGGTGAATGACTTCTGGTTTGTGTACCGCCAAGGCACGCGCTGGGTGGCACAGCCGGTGGGTCCGGTCAGCGACGACGCGTTTCCAGTCGGGGTCAAGTCGGTAAGCCAAGGACGCGCGGTGATCACGATTACGGACTTTTCGGCGGGAATCGCCGACTATCTGAGCTTTGATGGGCGGCGGATGGAGCTGTGGGACGAGTTGCCGACGCTGGAGGATCTGTATCCGGTGAATCCGTTTGATGGGCGGGGGATTCGGAGTTGTGAGGTAGGCGCGTAGGTCGATGCGCGGGCGGTTGGGGTGGAGTTGGCGCGGGTCCCAGGGTGTGTGCAGCGTGGGTCGCGTGTCAGGTTCACCCAGCGATCAAGCGCGGGTCCCAGGCTGCGCGCAGCCTGGGCCACATTTCGCGTTTGGTTAGGCGTTGGCGCTGGTGAGGGAGGGGGATTGGCGGCTGGCGCGGGTTTCGAGGGGGTCGATGCGGCAGGCGCAGATTTTGTATTCGGGGATCTTGGAGATGGGGTCGAGGACGTTGATGGTGAGGAGGTTGGCGGCGGCTTCGGCGAAGTGCCAGCTCATGTAGACGGTGCCGGGGGCGACGCGGCGGGTGATCCAGGCGCGGGCTTCGACGGCACCGCGACGGGTGCTGATGCGCACGAGGCCGCTCTTGGGGATGCCGAGGCGGTCGGCGTCTTCGGGGGAGACCTCCACGAGGGGTTCTGGGTAGGCGTCGTCGAGGCGTGAACGGCGGGTCATGGCGCCGGTGTGCCAGTGGTAGAGGACGCGGCCGGTGTTGAAGATGAAGGGGTAGTTGCGGTCGGGGACTTCGACGTTTTCGCGCCAGTGGACGGCGTGCATGCTGGCCTTGCCGTCGGCGGTGGGGAAGCTGTCGCCGAAGAGCCAGAGGGCGCCGGGGTCGTCGGGGGTGAGGCAGGGCCAGCGGAGGCCGCCTTCGCGATCCAGACGCTCGTGGCTGAGGCCGGCGTGGCTGGGGGTGACGCGGGCGATTTCGTCGAAGATCTCGGAGGGACTGTCGAGGCCGAGGTGGCGGCCCATGCGGCGTGCGAGTTCGGCGATGATTTCCCAGTCCTGGCGGGCCTCGCCGGGCGGGTGCAGGACGGGCCGGACGCGCTGGACGCGGCGGTCGGTGTTGGTGTAAGTGCCGTCTTTTTCGGCCCAGCTGGAGGCGGGGAGGACGACGTCGGCGATTTCGGCGGTTTCGGTCATGAAGATGTCCTGGACGACCAGGAAGTCGAGATGGCGGAAGTGACGGCGGGAGGCGTGGAGGTCGGGGTCGGCCATGAGGGGGTTTTCGCCCATGATGAACATGCCGCGGACGTCGCCGGCACCGGCGGCCTGGCCGATTTCGATGGTGGTGAGGCCCTGGCGGGCGGGCAGCTTCGTACCCCACTGCTCTTCGAAGAAGCCGCGGTAGGTCTCGTCTTCGACAGAGCGGTAGTCGGTGAAGTACATGGGGATGGCGCCGACGTCGCTGGTGCCCTGGACGTTGTTCTGGCCACGCAGGGGGTTGAGCCCGGTGCCGCGGCGGCCGACGTTGCCAGTGGCGAGGGCGAGGTTGATGAGGGTGAGGCAGGCCTCGGTGCCGTGGGTGTGTTCGGAGATGCCGAGGCCCCAGTAGAAGGCGGTCTTGTCGGCCTTGCCGATGATGTGGGCGGCGCGTTCGAGGGTGGCGGGGGGGATGCCGGTGAGGGGTTCCTGGCGTTCGGGGGTCCAGTCGCGGACGGCGGCGGCGACGGCGTTGAAGTTCTTGACGCGGTCGGCGACGAAGTCTTCGTTGACGAGGCCGTCGCGGATGATGACGTGGAGCAGGGCGTTGTACATGGGGACGTCGGCGCCGGTGCGGCATTGGAGATGTACGTCGGCCCAGCGGGTGAGTTCGATGGCGCGGGGGTCGGCGACGATGAGTTTGGCGCCGTTGCGAATGGCGGCCTTCATCTTGAGAGCGGTGATGGGGTGGGTTTCGGTGGTGTTGGAGCCGGTGACGTAGATGACGTCGTTTTCGGCGATCTCGTCCAACGAATTGGTGAAGGCGCCGGTGCCGATGCTCAGGCCGAGGGCAGCTACTGACGAGGCGTGGCAGAGGCGGGTGCAGTTGTCGATGTTGTTGGTGCCGAGGACGACGCGGGTGAATTTCTGGAGGAGGTAGTTGTCCTCGTTGAGGCACTTGGAGGAGCCGTAGACGGCGAGGGCGTCGGAGCCGTGGGTGTCGCGGATTTCGGTCAGGCGGCGGGCGACGTGGTTGAGGGCCTCGTCCCAGGTGGCGCGGCGCCAGCGGCCGGCGCCGCGCTCGCCGGTGCGGATAAGGGGATGGGTGAGCCGATCATCGCTCTGGGCGTAGTCCCAACCGAAGCGGCCCTTGACGCAGAGCCAGCCCTGGTTGACGGGGTGGTCTTCGGGCGACATGGCGTGGGTGATCTGGCCGGCGCGGACGTGGACTTCGAGCCCGCAGCCGACGCCGCAAAAGGAGCAGGTGGTCTCGACGACGCGGTCGTCCTGGACGATGCCCTGCTTTTCGAGCTCCCACTGGACGCGGCTCTTGAGAGCGCCGGAGGGGCAGACCTGGACGCAGTTACCGCAGTAGACGCAGGTGGTGTCCATGATTCCGTCGTATTCGCGGGTTGAGATGCGGACGTGGAAGCCGCGTTCGCCGGGCTCGATGGCGTAGGTGAGCTGGACTTCGTCGCCGCAGACGTCGACACAGCGCCAGCACATGACGCACTTGGCGTAGTCGCGGATGTAGTAGGGGTTGTCGTCGATGACGGGCAGGTCGGCGCGGGAGGCCTGGCCGTTGGGCTGTACGTCGTATTCGGTGAGGAGGGATGCGAGGTCGGGGGCTTCGCTGAGGTCGACGCCGGAGAGGAGGGCCTTGAGGGAGCCTTTGCGGGAGCGCCGGACGCCTTCGCTGTCGGTGAAGAGGGTTTGGCCGGGTTCGACGAGGGCGCGGCAGGCGGAGAGGAGCTTGGTTTCGCCGGTGAGGGAGGCGTCGGCGGGTGGCGGATCGGTGGCCTCCTCAGCGGCCTGCTCGACGAGGCAGAGGCGGCAGTTGGCGGAGGCGGCGATGTTGGGGTGGTAGCAGAGGGTGGGGATTTCGATCCCGAGGTCGGCGGCGGCCTGGAGGATGGAGGTGCCAGGGGGCGCCGAAACAGGTCGGCCGTCGATGGTGAGCGTTACAGGGTCGCCCGCCGTCGCCATACAGAATCGCCCGCTGCTGAGAGGGAGCCGACTAGCCTACGCTACCGGGCTGATCCGGCGGTTCCGGCCTTCTGTTAGGCGGTTGCCGCTCGTGGCTCTCGGGAGGCAGGGGGGCACCTGAGCCGATGTTCTCGCCCTCGTGGAAGATCAGCCAGAAGATGTAGCCGAGCCAGATGAGGGCGACGAGGACGACGGGGATCACGACCACGACCAGGATGAGGCCGGGATCGGTTTGTGGTCCGGCGGGCGTTGGATTGGCGGTTGGGCTGGTGGGCGGGCCGAGGGCTGCGACGGAAGGCGCCGTGGTTAAGACGAGCAGCAAAGCCAGCGGCAGCGCGAGTTGCCGACGAGGCAGGTCTGGTGAGGCGTCTCGTGCCGGGGTCCGCCGGGTGGCTTTGGACAGGGCGGTCACTCGGCAGATTTCTGTCGGAAGGCCCGATCCAGGAGGCGGCGGAGGGGGGCAGCGTCGGCGAAGCCGTCCATGAGGAGGTTGAGGGTGGCGAGGCCGACGAGGGCCCAGCCGAGAGGAGGGACGCCGGCGAAGACGAAGACGGCGCCGGCGAAGGCGATGACGCTAAGGAGGGCGTCGGCACGCAGGAACGAGCTCGGGTCTTCGTTCGGTCCATCGGGGTAAAGCGGCGCGACGAAGTAGCGGTGGAACCGGCGGGTGAGGCTCCAGCCGGGTGTGATGGAGCCGGCGGCGAGCACCAGCACGACGAGCGTGATAAGCCAGGGGGCGGCCTCGATCAAGGCCATGATGAGCGTGAGGCCAAAGCCGCCAGCTGCGACAAGCTGATGGAAGCGGCGTTCGCCGCGATCAGTCATGAGTAACGCCTTGTTTCAGTGGTCGGCCTGGGTCTTGTGGGTGCGTGCGGCGATTGTGGCAAGGCCAACTCCGGTTTTGAACACGCGGCGGTTTCGCGGTGACCGTTGAGGGCGGTACGCGTGTGTTGCCAAACTCTCGGCATGGCCGATCAGCCTGTGGGCATCAAGGAACTGCGGGACGCATGGTAGCCAGCGCGGCATCGGCTTCCCTGGGAATGCGGTCGTTGGCGGCGCTGGCGACGGCGCTGGTGCTGTTTGCGGCATTTCCTCCGCTGGAGTGGACGGTGCTGGCCTTCTTCGCCTGGGTTCCGCTGCTCATAGCTCAATCAGGGGCGTCGCCACGGGTTGGCCGAGGACTGAACGGGCTCATGCTGGGTGTTCTGTTTGGTCTGATTGCCACGACGGTTAGTCCCCCCGAGGTCGTGACCGGCGTCGCCTGGTTTGGGATCTCGGTAGGCGTGGGCGTTGTCGCAGGCCTGGCGGCGACGTTGTTGGACGTGCCGGTGGGTCCGAATCGTGTGATTCGGGCGCTGGGGCCGTGGTCGCGCATCTGGATACCGGCGGTGGTGTGGACCGGGATCGAGTACCTGCGGCTGGTGACGACGGCTGGACATCAGTGGGGCATGGTGGCCACGACGCAGGTGGACGTCGCTCCGCTGCGGGCCTGGCTGCCGGTGGCGGGGATGTGGCCGGTGGCGCTGCTGACGGTGGCGACGGGTCAGGCCATCGGGGTACTGGCCCTGGTGGCAATTGGACGTCTGCCGCTTACTCGGAGCCTGGTTGTGGGCATTGGGGTCGCGGGGTTGGGGTGGCTGGCGGGACTGGGGTTGGCGGTCGCCGGCGGCGCGACGGAGAGCCAGTCTATACGCGTGGGCATCGTTCAGACGGGCGATCACGTGCCGTCGCATCCGCGGACGCGGCCGCTGATTACGACCGTGCGATATCGCGAGTTGACGGACACGATTACGGATATGCACACCCCGGCGACGTTAGAGGCCGTTCGGCGGGGCGCCGAGCTGGTGGTGTGGCCGGAGGCCTCGGGCTGGGTCGCGCCGGACGATCCGAACGCGACGGCGCAGCTGGACGGGGTGCGATCGGTGGCTCGGCGGGCGGGCGTGCCGATCGTGTGGTCGTACTTCATCAGAATCGATCCGAACCACACACGCAACGAGCTGGTGCTGGTGACCCCGGATGGACGGATGTCACGCCCGACCACGAAGGATCACCCGGTCTACGCGATCGGGGAGCGCAGCGTGACGGCGGGCTTGTACGAGACTCAGGAGGTGGCCGGGACCCGGCTGGGGCTGGCCGCCGGGCCGGATGGGACGTATACGGACACGCTGGCACGGCTGGCGCGGATGGGCGCGGCGCTGGTAGCGATTCCGACGCACGACTGGGCGGCGTATACGGCCCCGCATGTCGGGCACCTGCGGCTACGGGCCGCGGAGCACCGGCTGGCCATAGCGAAGGCGGACTGGCGCTACGGGTCGGTGGTGATCGCGCCTAGTGGCGACGTCGTGGCGGGCACGTCGCTGGACGAGGAGAAGGAAGAGTTGCTGGTGGCCGACCTGCCGCTCAGCAGGCCGGGGACGCTCTATACGTCGAGCGGGGACTGGCTAGGCGTGGCGTCGTTGGGGGCGCTGGCAGCGATGCTCGTTGGGAGCGTGGCCCTGGGTGTGCGGGACAGGAGGATCAACGGCGTCCAGCGGGAATCAGCGACGCGCCCCAACTGAAGGCGAGCAGGCCGACGAGGGCGAGCACCAGCGTGACTACCGCAGAATGCCAGCCTATGTCGTCAAGGGTGGCGGTGTAGGCGGCGGCCGTGTGCAGGACGCCGGCCAGCAGCACGTAGGCGGTCAGGCGACCAGCCAGCCAGCCGCGGGCCAGCATGTAGGCGGTACCGAACTGCAACGAGATCCAGGCCCACTCACGGCTAAACGCGAAGGCCAGGTCGGCTGCCGGCAGGTCGGCGTGCAGCGCGTTGGTGAGCGTGAGTTGAGCGGCGAACAGGGCATACCCGGCCGTGGGAGCGATGGCAGCGGCGGTGACGGCGCGAGGGTTGGACGGACGAGCCATGACGAAGCCGACGACCAGCAGCATGACCAGCTTGGCGAACTCGTCCGCGTAGCCGGCGACGATGGCGGGCACCAGGCCGACCAGCGCGACCTGATCGCGCATGGCGGACGCGCCAATGTTCTCGGCGACGATGTCAAGCACAGCGCGCGTGAGTTCCTCGTGCAGCCAGATTTGGGCGAACGGATAAGCGAGAACGCCGAGCAGCAGGCCAAACCACACGCCAGGACGACCGAGCAGCAGGGGAGCACCGGCGCGGCCCCAGAAGAGACCGAAGGCCACGGCGGCCGCCACGGCGACCGGATGGGGGGCGACCAGATAGTCGCGCAGCAGGTCGGTGAGTGGGATTAGCGTGTCAATTGGTCGGGCGGGGAGTGCCTGGAATGGACGGGATGCGCCAGCCGCGAGCAGCGCTCAGGCCGAAGGGCTGACTGGTAGGATTGCCGTAGCCTGCGGGCTCTGGCGCCATACGTCCAGGGTCCGCCTGATCGTTTACAAATGCAGAGTCGGGACGCGCCATTATGCGGGTCGGTGGGTGAGTGGCTAATACCACCAGACTGTAAATCTGGCGCCTTCAAGGCTACGTAGGTTCGAATCCTACCCGGCCCACCGGACGCCGCGCGACGAAGCGTGGGTTAGTATCAGGCGTCCGGCGCGCCCGACTTAACGCGGTCCCGTGGTGCAGCGGCCTAGCATACCTCCCTGTCAAGGAGGAGATCGCCGGTTCGAATCCGGTCGGGACCGCCCGGCGCACTCGCCGCGCAGCGCCGTGGGCCCATAGCTCAGCGGTCAGAGCAGCCGGCTCATAACCGGTAGGTCCCTGGTTCGAATCCAGGTGGGCCCACCGGACGGACGGCGGGAATGGCGGAGTAGCTCAGAGGTAGAGCAGGGGACTCATAAGCCCTTGGCCGCAGGTTCGAATCCTGCCTCCGCTACCGGCCTGGCCGAGGTGGTGAAATTGGTAGACACGCAGTCCTCAGGAGGCTGTGAGCTTCTGCTCGTGCGGGTTCGAATCCCGCCCTCGGCACCCTGATCCAGCCATGACGGGCGCCGGACAGCCGTGGCCGTGCCTGCCAGCACACCACCAGTCTCTACGATCACAGCCCGGCGGACCGATCTGCGGGCATGCGAGCGCGGAGCCTCGCGTCGTCAATCGCTTTCAATCACCCGGTCCTCAAGCAGCCCGACGCCAAGGCCGAAGTAATAGTCCAGGATGTACCTGAAGTGATTGACCGAGCTTATGGACGGATACAGACCGTCGTTTCCTCCGTCCGGCAAGTGAAACGCCGCCAGGATCGAGTGTCGGTCCTGGCCGGTGTTGTGACCGTGGTCGGATGCGAGGACGATAATAGGATCATCGCCGCTATGATCGAGAATGCCATCAATCATCTTTAAAATTGCCGAGTTCATATAAAGGAGCTGACCAATATAAGCGTTGGGAACGCTTGGATCATGGTTGTCATCGAATACATCGTAGTACGATTCACCTGCAACGAAATTTCCTAACCTGTCGAAAGTAGCAGGTTCATGTGGTTTGATAAAATGTGCCAAAACAAATACTGGTTTATCAATATTAATTGGATTGGACAATACGTCAAACATCTGGAGTGCGCGCTGTGGGGACCACCAATCGTACGGGAGATTAGACTGAGCAAGAAAACGTGTGTTGAAGACTGGACGCAAAGCTGTTGTTGCGACGAGCTCGCGGAGAAAGCCCTGAGCGGTACGAGTATCACTTACCGAATTGCCGATGCGTGATAAGACACCTGACGGTGTAAACACATAGGTCAAGTCTGCGAAAGGAGCATAGTCGGTGGCTCGATAACCTGACTCGAGATGAAGATAATTGTACTTTAGACTCTTGAGAATAGAGGCTAATGCGTTGTTGTATCCAGCTGCAATCAAGTTTTCCTCGATGTGAGGATCGGACCCCGGATTACGGTACGCCAGATCGTCGACGAAAGACAGATTCAGGCTCGACGATATCGATTTGATCGTACTATCGTAGTTGCTCACCGCCTCCGCAGCGACATAAAACCCGCGCAGTTCCAGTTCACGCAGGAACGCTGAATTGTCATATTCGCCGAGCGCGTCATGCCGCGAGTACGCATCCAGGATGATGTAGTAAATATCGGGACGCCTACGGTCGGCGTTTGCCAAGTCGAGCTGCGGCAAGTGGGCGACGAGATCCTGCAGGACCGCCGCCTCGGTCGACGCGACCGGCACGCCTGGAGCAACGACGCGCCCCGTCAGGGTCAGGGTGGGGAAAACGAGCAGTAGGGCTGTCACAAGGTTGAGATACCGCGTCCACCGGGCAACCAGCCCGGGGTGCGCAGCCACCGCGGCAACCACCGCGCCCGCCAGCACTACCGCGCCGCCAAAGAGGATGCGCTCGTCCAACCTGGCGTCCAGGGCACGCTCGATGTGCCCATAGCCGAACACCAGCGCGGTAGTGGCCGCAGTGGCGGCGGCGGGACGATGCCAATCCTTGAAAGCTAACCGTAAGACCACCATGCAGCCGCTGACGATCAGCAGGGCCGCGCCGATCGGCGCACCGACTTCATGCACGGCGAAATGCAGCGGGTTGCTTGCGAGGAAATGCAGGATCGGAATGACCGCAGCCAGCCACGGATACCAGGGTGCCGCGATGACGCGACCGAGCGCCGTGGGCGATTCGCCTCTGCCGGTCCCGACATCGGGGACAGCGGCTCGCCGCGTCGCGGCCATCGCTAACCGCGTTCGACGCTGTACCGCCGTGCCAAAGCGCCGCAGCCCGCCCGCCACGCGGGGATGCGCCAGCGCCGCGAAGCCGCTGAGCGCCACGGCCAGGGCCAGCCAGGAACGAGCGGCGGCCTGGCCATGGATGGCCGCCCGCAGTCCACTACTCGTGGTTCGATGGATAAAGGCCAGCGGCCCGTCGCCAGCGTCGGCCACCCCGTTGAGCATCACATTCGCATAGCCAAGCATTGGATGCGCAAGTCGATAGCTCACTGGGTAGTTTTCAGGCTCCGCAACTTGCAGCTGTAGGAGCAGTCTCTCGCCGTGCGACGCCTGATACGCCGGAAAATCCAGTGTGTGCAACACGGGGATCTGTGCCGGTGCGACGTCAATCGTCGTCTGTCGCAGCACGGCGCCAGTCTGTGCGTTCAGCAGCGAAGCAATTACCGTCAGACGGGGCTCTCCGTCTGGCTCACCCGCAGCCCAAATGTGAAAGCGGCCCACGGCGCCGCTCAATTGTCCAAGGTCTTGTTGCACGCCCCAGCCGGGCCATGCCGTCAGTACATGGTTGGACAGTTCGCCGCTGGTCGCCGACTGAAACGTGACTCGTGGAATGAGACTGGCCCACACTCCCAGCGCCGCCAGCGCGAATACCAGCCAGAGTGACCTACTCAAAGGTCACAGACCTGCCCAGGGGGTGCGGATTGCGTGTCATCGGTTTCGGCAGCTCTACGCGTTCACACCAACGCCCGGCCGTTGCCAATTGTTTGGCCGACCACACCGACGCCTTGACCGCGACTGGCGGGAGTTCCCCGGCTGCTCAGCGCCGGCCGCGGCGAGAGCAAACTTCGAACTGAGGTCTGAATGCGCGTTGGAAGGCCTGGGTGATGGGCGCAACCAGCTTACGCCTCCGCGCTGGATGGACACAGAGCCCACAGTACGCTTTTGGGGTCACTCTCTTTTGCTAGTCGCCGACGGTGCTCGGTCGCCAAGCATGCGGAAGCTAGACGAGTCAGGCGTCAGCCGAACCGTGTTCACTCTGCGCCTTTGGTGTGCAGCGCTGACTGCTAGCCAGCTTTTTTGGGCGTCGGTACAGCCATCCTGGGAGCGGAAGGTTCGGATGCTGCCTCCGCTACCGGCCGGGCCGAGGAAGTGAGATTGGTAGACACGCAGTCCTCCGGAGGCTGCGAGCTTCTGCTCGTGCGGGTTCGAATCCCGCTCTAGGCACCCAAGACCTGACATCCCGAATGCTTCCTTTCCATTCCAACTTCCGGCGGCCATCCGCGCTCGCGGCGAGTTGGGGTTACGGTTCCAGTCCTTCTTTGTAATACACTGTTTATTGCTTTCGATAACGTCGGCACGGCATCGATCAATCGCGGGGTCCAAACTGAGCAATGCGGTCGGGGCCTTGTCTGAGTCACACGTTTCCGTGGTACACGCAGGGTGCTTTGAGGCGTCGTTTGGTCATCTCTTCCCAGTGCAACAATCAGATCTCATCGCGGAAGCTAAGCGTTGGCTGGAACTGATGGTCTGCCGCCATTGACGACAGCCGCGCCCGGTCATGTACTCACGGGATGCCACAATCACGGCGCGCGCGAGAGCGACGGCGACCTGCCCCGCGGATGCATGCGGTCATCGATTTGAGGAATTGAGCACCGATGGATGCTGAGCAAGCAGTCGTCAACGATTGCGATGCCCTGTTCTTTCCGGCGCGCGGTTCCGGGGCTTCAGACTCTGTCGGCCTTCTTCTTGCCGGCTTGCAGTCGTCTACGCTCCTTCGCATGTTCCCTGCCTGGACCGAAGCGTGGCAGGCGGCCGGCTATGCGATTGCTTCGTACGACTTCAAGGATGACCGCTACACCTGGGGCGCTGAGGCGGGGGTCGCGACCTTCTCCGGGCTGCTGGACGAGGCGCGCCGACGCTGGCCGGTCCGGCGCCCGATTGTCTGTGGGTCATCGCGTGGGGGCCTGACCGCGCTAGTTTGGGCGCATCGCAATCCGGGCGTGCCGGTGGCATGGTTCGGAATGAATCCGGTGATGAACCTGGGGCCGTTCTACGAGTTGGCGGGTCGTGCGCAGTCGCTCAACGCGGCATATGGGACTCAGACCAAGGCGGAACTCCTGCGGGACGTGTGCCCGCGTGTGAACCCCTTGGACCTCGCGATTGATCTCACCTGGTTGCCTCTGCACACCTGGCAGGGACGCGACGACCAGGTGACGCCGCCTGGAGAGCTTGAACGGTTCAACCAGGCGATTCGGGCGGCCGGCGGTTTGCATGCGATCGTTGACGGAGCGGGCGGCCATGCGACGCCGCACGGGCCCCGCGATCAGTTTGACGCCGAGGCCCAGCTTGCGTTCGCGCGGGCGGCTGAAGCCGATGCCCCAGCAGCCTCACAATCGGGCTAGGCGCGGAAGGTGCGTTGGCGGCCGCTGAAGCCTTCGCGGTCGGTGCGCTGGCCGCCGACGAGGCCGCGCCAGAGCCAGACGCGGCGGGGGGTGCCGGCGTCGTCGCGTTCGACGCGCACGCGAACCCCGCGACCCCACATGGCGTCCTCGCCGTAGAGGCGGGTCAGGGTGGCTTCCAGGTCAGCCCGCAGGGTGCCGACATCGTCCTCCGAGGCCACTTCCACGGCGTGACGATGTTCGGGGTGGTCGTAGAGGCCGCGGACGATCGGCTCAAGGTCGCGTTCGGCGGTCATGGGTGGTCAGGGTCTCAGCCAGGATTGTGCCGGGAGGGATGGTAGCAAGGACGCCGTGGGCGCGGTCGCTTAGCATGGCCGGGTTCAGTCGTGGTCGGCGATGACGGTGAGAGGACGGGTCGCATGTACGACGCCAACAAGCGCCGCGTGCCAGTTGAGGTGCTGACCGCGTTCACGCGCGATCTGCTGGAGCGGCACGGGATGTCGCCGGAGCACGCGGCGATCATGGCCGCCAACCTGGTGGAGGCGGACATGCGGGGCGTGACCTCGCACGGACACTGGCTGCTGCAGCGCTACTCAGGCCAGCTGGACACGGGCGAGATGAATCCGCGGCCCAATGTTCGCGTGGTCCGCGAGACCGCCGCGACGGTGCTGGTGGACGGGGACTTCGCGCCGGGCCACGTGGCTGGAGCGCTGACGATGCGGGCGGTGATCGAGAAGGCGCGCGAGGCAGGGACAGCGACTGGAATCACGCGCCGGAGCCGTCACTTCGGGGCCGCGGCGCACTTTGCCCTGATGGCCGTTCCCCACGACATGGCGGGGTACGCCACAACCAACGCGGGACCGACAATGTTCGCGTTTGGGGGCCGCGAGCGAGTGGTGGGGAACAACCCGATCGCGTACGCCATCCCGGCGGATCGCGAGCGGCCGCTGGTGCTGGACATGGCGATGTCAATGTCGGCAAACAGCCGTATTGCCATCTTCGAACGGCTGGGCCAGCAGATTCCGGAGGGATGGGCGCTGGACAATCGGGGATTGCCCACGACGGATCCCAAAGCGTTTGCCGACAACGGGGCCGGCGCACCAATCGGCGGACCGAAGGGCATAGGGCTGGCCCAAGTCGTGGACGCGATGACGGGCGTGCTGTCGGGCTCCGGCTTCAGTCGCTCAGTGGGACGGGTGGAAGGCGACGAGGGAGCCATCTCGCACCTGTTCCAGGCCACGGACATCGGGGCATTCATGCCAGTAGAGACGTTCAAGGCGCGGATGGACGCTCAAATCGAGCAGTTCAAGGGTTCGGCAAGGGCTGACGGTGTTGCGGAGCTGGTGGTGGCGGGCGAGCTTGAGTGGCGGACCTACGACGAGGCGCAGGCCGAGGGTGTGGCGTTGCTGGAGCCGATCATCGCCGATCTGAACGCCGTCGCGGCGAGCAAAGGGGCTCCGACCCGACTCTAGCCGAACAGGGAATCAGGCTACGGCGACGGGTTCAGGCTCGTAGGCCTCGATGAGCTCGATGACCTGGCGGGTGACGCGCGCCGGGGTGGATGCGCCGGCGGTGACACCCACGCGCATACCGGGCTTGAACCAGGAGAAATCGACATCGTGGGCGCTGTCGACCAAGTAGGCCGGGGTCTGCTTGACGTTGCGCACGACTTCAACGAGCCGGTGGGAATTGGAACTGCGGTCGCTGCCAACCACGACCACCAGATCGCAGACTTCGGCCGCCTGCACGGCGGCTTCCTGGCGGTCCTGGGTGGCAAGGCAGATATCGTTGTGGACTTCGACGTGCGGGTACCTGGCGACGACGGCGTCGATCACGTCCTGCGTGTCCCAGATGCTGAGGGTGGTCTGGGTGGTGACGGCCAGACGGTCGTTCTGAAGGTCCAGCCTGGCGACATCTTCCACCGTGCTGACCAGGTGCACGTGGCCGGGAGCCTCGCCGATGGCGCCGTCGGGTTCGGGGTGTCCCTGCTTGCCCACGTAGATGATTTCGTAGCCGCGGGACACCAAGTCGATGATCAGGTCGTGGGTGATGTAGACGTCGGAGCAGGTGGCGTCGATGACGGTGAGGCCCTTGTCGATGGCGCGCTGCTTGACGGCAGGCGAGACGCCATGGGCGGTGAGGATTACGGTGCCGTGCTCGATCTGCTCCAGGCCAGCCATGCGGTCGTCAAAGTCGATGAGCTGGACGCCGTTTTCCGCCAGTTCGTTGACAACGTGGGCGTTGTGCACCAGGTAGCCCAACATGTACACAGGCCCCTGGTGCTGCGCGCCGGCCTCGTTGGCGAGACGAATCGCATCGACCACGCCGTGACAGAACCCGCGGGGCGTTATGCGTAGAACGTCCATGGATTGGTCAGCAAGTCACCGGGCAGTGCGGCTGATACAAGAATTGCACAACCGGGCGTCCGGCGTTAGCCCTCGGCCAGCAACTGTCGAACAACGTCAGGGTCGGAGGTCGGCAGCTTGCATACGAAGCCGTGGCAGACATAGGCGGCCGCCCGGCCGTTGAGCGGATGGCGGTCCTGGAGCAGCGGGATACCGGATTCGGCCGTGGATCCCGCTGCGGCCACGACGGTGCGGGGTCGATAGGTCTCGCGGACGACGCCGATGAGGCTCTGGCGGTCGGCTTCATCGCCAGCCAATGCGATGCCGGCGGGCTGGCCGACGAGGAAATCGGCAGCGCTGAACCACTGGGCGAAGGCGGTGGGGTAGCTGGCGGCCCCGGGCCCGACCGCGGCCAACGCTCGCTCGGCAACATCCAGATAGCGAACCTCGCCGGTCAGCGCGTGCATGCGGCCCAACACGGTGACCGCCATGGAGCCGCCGGAGGGCGTGGCGTTGTCCTGCACGTTCTTGGGACGGGTAACCAGGGTTTCGTGGTCGTTGCTCGTGTCGTAGAAGCCGCCCTCAGGATCCGGGAAGTGTTCCAGCATGGCGTCGGATAGAGCCTGGGCCGCCGTGTACCAGCGCTCGTCGAAGGTGGTCTGGTAGAGCTCCAGCAGGCCGTCGGCCAGGCAGGCGTAGTCTTCGAGGTAGGCGTTGAAGCGGGCACGGCCGTCCTTCCAGGTGCGCCAGAGGCGACCACCGTCGCGCCAGAGTTCGGTGCAACAGAACTCGGCGGCTTTGGTGGCGACGGCCGCGTAATCGTCACGGTCGAGGGCGCGTGCCGCTTCGGCGAAGGCCGCGATCATCAGGCCGTTCCAGGCGGTGATGATCTTGTCGTCGAGGCCCGGGCGGATCCGACCCGCCCGGCGTTCGAACAGGCGAGGGAGTGCACGGTCCGTGGCGGCCTGAATCTCTGAAGTGCTCACGTCGTGCTGATAGGCCAGCACGTCCAGGTCCTTGAGCCGGCGGAGAACGTTGACGCCTTCCCAATTGCCACCGGCGGAGACGTCGTAGGTGTCGGCCACGAGGTCGGCGTCTGCGTCGAGCACCTCGCGGACTTCGTCAAGCGACCAGACGTAGAACTTGCCTTCTTCGCCCTCGGAGTCTGCGTCCAGAGTGCTGAAGAATCCGCCCTGGGAATGGGTCATTTCGCGCACGACCCAGTCCAACGTCTCCTCGACGACTCGGCGGTGGGCTGAGTCGCCGCCGATCTGCCAAGCATGCAGGTAGACGCGGGCGAGCTGGCTGTTGTCATAGAGCATCTTTTCGAAGTGGGGCACGTGCCAGGCGGCGTCGACGCTGTAGCGGTGGAAGCCGCCGCCGACGTGGTCGTAAATGCCACCGCGGGCCATGCGGTGGAGGGCGCGGTCGGCAATGTCGAGCAGCAGGCCCTCGCCGGTGGCCAGGTGACGGCGCAGTAGGAACTCGATGGCCATGGATTGAGGGAACTTGGGCGCCTGGCCCCAGCCGCCGTGGGTGCGGTCCTCGCTGCCGGCCAGGGCCTGCGAGGCGCGTCGCAGATCGTCGTCGGATACGGGCGCGCTGGGCAGGTCGAGGCTGTCAGCGGCCTGAATGGCTTCAGTAAGACGACCGGCTCCGGACTCCAACTCGTCGCGCCGGTTGGTCCAGGCGTCATGGACGGCCGTGAGCACCTGCTGGAACGAAGGCATGCCGTGGCGGGGTTCCGGCGGGAAGTAGGTGCCGCCATGGAACGGCTTGCCATCCGGCGTCATGAACACCGACATGGGCCAGCCACCGTGTCGGGTGAGGAGCTGCACAGCGGACATGTAGATCTGGTCGACGTCTGGGCGCTCTTCGCGGTCGACCTTGACGGAGATGAAGTACTGGTTGAGGACGTTCGCGGTTGCCTGGTCCTCGAACGACTCACGCTCCATGACGTGGCACCAGTGACAGGCGGCGTAGCCCACGCTGAGGAAGATTGGCTTGCCGGTGGCGCGGGCCTCGGCGAACGCCTCGTCGCCCCAGGGATACCAGTCGACCGGGTTGTGCTGGTGCTGGAGCAGGTAGGGGCTGGACTCGGCGGCCAGGCGGTTGGGCATCAGGTCACGACCGTGAAGTGCGTAAGGTCTTCAATTGTGAAGGCCAGGTACGCGGCCGCCAACGTTTGCGCGCCGAAGGACTGCCGAGACACGCACGGTTAGAGCAGATCGAGCAGCTGATCGCGCAAGCGAACCGTCTCGCTCAGTACGTCCTGGCCGTCCAGGGACAGCCAGCCGACGTGGACGACCTCGAGGGCAATGATTCCGCTGTAGTCGGCGGCCTTGAGGTCGCTCACGATGCGGGCGAAGTCAATCTCGCCGTCATCAAAGCCGGTCTGCAACTTCCCGAGGGCCGCCTGGCGGGCGTGCCAGTGGGTGCCGTGCGGGTGCATGACCGCGATCTGTTCGTAGGTCATGCCGTGGAAGACGAAGTGGGAGTGGTCGACGGTGAGCGACAGCCCCGGGACCTCGTCCAGCATGCGGAGGGCGAGTTCGGGGCTCCAGGTGACGCTTTCCACATGCGGCTCGATGCGTAGCCGGACGCCGCGTTTGGCCGCGTGTTCGGCAAGGGGCACGAGCTGGTCGCGTCCACGCGCGAAGGCTGTCTCGGCGCTGAGGCCCGGCCAGTACTTACCGGGGCTAAGCGTGATGCCGTCCAGCCCAACCTCGGCGGCAAAGTCGATCCAGCCGGCGTAGACGTCGCGCTGGTGGACGTATTCCTCCTCATCGGGCGTGTTGGTGATGTGCTTGTCGGTGGCCTGGGGGAAAGCGTCGTAGAAGCGCATGCCGTGGCGCTCACCGATGGCGCGGACGCGCTCGGCTTCGTGTGCGGGATTCGCACCGACGACGTCTGGATCCAGGTCGGCGCCGTTTCCCAGGTCCATGACGGAGATGCCCAGCGCCCGCCAGACGGGGACGGACTCCTCCAGCTTCAGATATGAGGTGGAGAAGATGTGGCCGCCGAGTTCGATGGGCATGGGTGGCTTCAAAGTGCGGGCTGCTACGCAGTACAGCCCGCCGAACAGGTTCGTGTCAACGTGAACTGAGCGAAGCCCTCAGGCGATGAATAGCCTGGAGGCCCGCCGGTAGGCCTTGGTCATACCCTACTTGGCGACCTGGTCTGCCAGTCGAGTCAAGGCGCCGCGCCAGAACGCGCGTTTGGTCTCTACTTCGTCACGGTCGGCGAGCTTGGAGTGCTGGACCTGGACGGTGCTCTTGGCGGGGCCTTTGTTCCAGAAGCTGACGTCCACGTTGGTCTGGCCGTCGCTCCAGGTGATACGCATGGATTTGGGGCGGGTGGCGCGGCGGACGGTGATGGGCTCGTCGCCCAGCCAGCGCCGGCGTGACGCCTCGTCCTCGCAGGCCGTAAAGAGGGTATCCACGGGCACGGGCATGGTCTTACTAACGCCGACCTGATAGCCGCGCGAGGTCTGGTGGAGCTCCCGGCGGCCGCGGGCCTGCTCGTAGGCCACGGTGACCATCTGACTCCACCAGCCGGACAGGCCGTGCCGATCGCTAAGGGCCGCAGCGATCTGGCGGTGGGTCATTTCGGCCGCGCCTTCCGCGTCCAAGAGCTTGAACCATTCGACCCAAACACGGCCTGTCTTGGCCTGGACGGCGGCGTCGCTGATCGTCGGTCGTGTCACGTCTTGGTTTCCGGGCCGTCCCTCTGTCGTAACGACTACCTTTGTAAACCGAGATTCACTGGACGCAACTGCCAGCACTCGGTACGGTACCTGTGAATATGCTGGAGATGAAAGATTACGTGAGCCGCATATTCGGCGCTTGGGCAGTGTCCAAACGGCGGACGTTGGCTGCCACCGTGCTGGTTGGAAGCATGGCACTTGCCGGAGCAGCGGCTTGCGGCGAGGCGGAGTCCGAGGCGACGCCGACGCCGGTGGCAACGCCCGTGCCGCTGGTTACGGCTCCGGCCATGTCGCCGAGTCCGGCACCCATTCCCACGTCCACCCCCGAGCCGACGCCCACGGCGACGCCCCGGCCGACGGCCACGGCTCAGCCCGTGCCACGACCCGTTACGCCTGCCCCGACTCCTTCGTCGCCTTCACCGACATCTACGCCCACGCCGACGGAGACTCCCGCAATCACGGTTGAAGCCCCCGCGGTCACGATCATTGGCGTAGTGCTGCCAGAGGTGGGCCTGAACGTGCGCGACGCGCCGAGTGTTGATGATGGCGCTGTCCAGTATGTCGCGCTCAAGGACGAAGAACTGGAGCTGACGGGCGAGACGACCGAGGTTGACGGAATCGTGTGGTACCAACTGGCCGACGGCCATTGGGTGCAGGGTCAATACCTGGAGATCAGCGAGCGAGTTTCAGAGGCCATGCCGGAAACCACGCCGGATGCCGCGCCGGAGGCGGCTGCTCCAGCCATCGGCTGTGTGATTCCCGAGATTGGCCTGAACGTGCGCGATGCACCAAGCGTCACCGATGGCGTCGTTCAGTACGTCGCCCTGCAGGGAGAGGAATTGGTGTTGACCGGTCAAACCGTCGAGGCCGAAGGCGCGACCTGGTACGAGCTCGAGGACGGCAACTGGGTCCAGGGGCAGTACCTGGAGATTAAGCCTTAGCCGCAAGCGCGCCGTCGGCGGGACGACGAGTCAACTGAGCGACTTGGCCCGGCTGCGGAACATTGGGCCGACGACAGCGTGCTGGCTGGCGGATGTTGGGATAACGACCGTCGAGGATCTCGACGCGCTTGGTTCAGTTGGAGCCTATCAACGCCTCAAGGCCGCGCGTCCTCGTCAGGTAACCATCGTGGCGCTTTATGCGCTGGAAGCGGCCTTGCTGGACATCGCCTGGACCGAACTGCCGCTGGAGGCGCGCAGTCGACTTCGGCAGGCGTCTGACGGCACCTGACGGAGCGATCGGCAAACCCCGGGCGTTGGCGGCTGCGACTCCAGCGGGCCGTAGACTGGACTAGCTGCTTCAGGGGTCAGGTCGCGTAATGGTGCTGCTGGGCGAACTGGCGCGGCGGTTGCTGGCCAGTGTCGTCACGCGCTATGCCTTCCTGTTCATCTCGGCTGTGCTTATTCCGTTCAGCCTGCGGCACCCAATCATGACCGTGGGCGTGGTGCTGATCCTGGCGCTCGTCGGGTACCTCTTATTCAGCGCAAGCCGCCAAGCGCGCGACCAGGACAGTCAGGACTGGTAGCCGCAGCCTAGAGCACGCCCTTGGTCAGGATCAGGTTGCCGTAGAGCCGACGTTCGCCGGTGGCCACGATGGCAAAGGCGTGGCGGGCTCGCTCGTAGAAGGCGAAGCGCTCGACGCGCTCGAATCCAACCGGTCCGCCGTGCGCCGCTTCGGCAATCCGCCGAAACTCGGCCCAGATCTCCGGCTCGGCGTCGGGGTCGCCGACGACGGCCATGACGGCCGCCGGTTCGTCTACGTACTCATCGAGCGGCAGCAGCGACAGGATGGCTTCGGCGGCGCGGGTTGCGCGCACGTCGTCCAGCCGCACCAGCCGCCTGGCGTTGGCCTCGGCGGGGAAGTTGGCGTCCACGATAACGAGCTCGTCCCCGTGGCCCATCGCCGCAAGGATCCGTAGCAAATCCGGGCCCAGCAGCGGATCGATTCCTTTCAGCATGGCGTTGTCCTGATGGGTGAGCGTGGCGGCATGGTGTCACACGGGGACCCGGCAACTGTACGCCGTCTCACCGAACGAGAATGAGGAGCGCGCTACGCTGAGCCGCCCCGTGGAAGGCGAGATCACCGTGCGGAAGCCAGCCAACTACGCCGAGATTACGGCGCGCGTCCAAGCCGCAGCCGCCGCATCGGGCCTCAGGCTCAGGCGCTACCCGATTGACGGATTGGGCCTGGACTTGCTCCGGGTTGACATTGCAGCAGCGGAACCCGCGGCGGCACGACTGGCGGTGTTTGCCGGGACTCACGGTGATGAGCCGGCGCCGGTTGTCACGGTCCTGGAGTTCCTGGAGCAGCGGTTGTGGACACGGAGCCCGTCGGTTGCCTTCAGCGTCTTCCCTTGCCTTAACCCGACGGGCTATGACCTGGGGACGCGGGAAAACAAGGACGGGATTGACCTGAACCGGCAGTTCGCGCGGGACGAGGTGCCTGAGGTCCGCACCCTGCGCGCCGCTGTGGCGAACGACACCTTCGACACCTTCGTTGACGCGCATGAGGACCCGGAGGAAGTCGGGTTTTATACCTACGCGTTCTTCAACGACAGCTCCTGGCCGCGTCTCATCGTTGAGGCCGTGGCGGAGCAAGGGCCTATCATTTCCACGCCCGAGGCTGACGAGCATCCCGTCGAGGGTGGAGTGGTTGGACAGGGCGATGAAGAGACCCGGGACGAACGCTTTCGCGAATACATGGCGGACGGGGAGTGGCCGTTGCCGTTCTATCTCTATGATCTTGGGATTCGCGACTTCATGACCACCGAGACGCCCGGGATGATTGAGCTCGCAACCCGCGTGGCCATGCAGCACGCGGCGCGTGACCGCCTAGTCGATCTTCTGACGGCCTCGAGGAGCGCCGACGCATGACCGGAGCCAGTCTTCCTGTAATTGACGCCCACGCCCACGTTGGCGCGCAGCAGCCGCAGGACCACATGCCCGGCTACTGGCCGGAGGGCAAGAACGGCCAGTCCGAGGCCGACATGCTGGCCTGTATGGACGCCACGGGAGTCGACTACGCCGTGCTGCATACCTGCAACATCTGGGGCATGAAGTATGCGGCTCGGATGGTGCGCGAGCATGGCGACCGCTTCATTGCGGTCATTAAGGTTGAAGGCGGGAAGGCGCACCTTCCGCCCCAGTTGGCGACCATTCAGCGTCACGTGGAAGACGAAGGCTTCAAGGGGCTGTACTACGACCCTTGGCCGCCGTCAGACGACGCGTTTGCAAACTTTCATGCGCCGAGGTTTTGGCCGGTGTGGGAGCTCGTAGATCAGATGAAGCTGCCGGTTTGCACTGTTTCGTATGGCACCGATTCGCCGGACCACTTTCAGGCCCTGATCAAGCTGGTGGATGCGTGGCCGGACTTGACGATCACGGTCGTGCATGGTCTGTATGTGGGAATGAAAGCGCCAGAAGGACTGATCGACGCGGATGGTCGGGTGACCTTCGATCAGGGCATCGTCGATCTGGTCAGAAACTACGACGTCAACCTGGAGATCCTGGCGGGCTATCCGGGTGCCTGGTGGGGGCCCGATGACGTGGTGCTGCGCGCGCTGTACGACACGTTTGGGCCGCGGAAGCTGATCTGGGGGTCCGAGTTCACGAAGGCCAACGCCCTGACGCAGGAGCAGGCGCGCTCACCTGAGTACTACGCCAAACAAGTCAACTACCTGCGGGACCATTGTCCGTACATTTCGCGGGAGGACCGAGCCTGGATCATGGGCGGGAATACGACGCGGATATACGGCGTTTAGCCGGCGACCCGCGGCGGATCGGCTATCCGGCACCTGCGTCTGTGTAGCAGGCCTTACAGTCGACTTGGACACTGGGCTGCATAGAATGCTTCGACGGCGTGGCGCAATGGTGGGCACATGCATTCGTCAAAGTCTCGACGCATCATTCGACTGCTGGCTATCTGTCTCTGGCTGCCGCTGGCAATCCTGGTGCTTTCGGTGATCCGCTTCGGCGGCTTGCCGACCGATGGCGGCTTGGGCGGACCACTGGCTGTTGCCGCCATGGTTGGGTCCATGGTCCTCTTCACGTGGATCGCGGCGATGCCGCTGACCGCGGCGCTGGCGCTGTTACATCGTCGCTCGCGCATCGTGGCCTACGTGTGCGGAGCAGTGCTTGCGCCGTTCACGGTGTTTGGCGCCTTGATCGGCGGCCTGTTCGGGCCCATTGGCATCGTGGCGTACGCGCTGGTGTTTTCGGCGCCGGCCTGGATTGCTCTTGGCATCACTGCTCTGATTCAGCGGGGCCGGACGAACGTGAGGCCGGCTGAGACCGTCTAGCCTCAGCCAATCGGCCCCGGGTCACTCGCAGTCCGAGACCGGCCCAGCTAGACCGTAGATTCAGGTCGTTCCCTGTGGTGGTTGGTGACTTGTTGGAAGGCGTGGCCGATTTGGAGGACGGTGGCGTCGTCGTGCAGGCGGCCGACGATCTGGAGGCCGACGGGTAGGCCGTCGGCGAAGCCCATGGGGACGACCAGCGCCGGGTGGTGTGACGCGTTGAAGAACGAGGCATGGAGGGTGTCGTTGGCGCGGGCGTCGAAGCGCTTGATGGGTTCGGCCGGGTACGGATAGGCGGGACTGAGCAGGAAGTCGCGGGACTCCAGGGCGTCCGAGACCGCAGCCTCAATGGCCGTCCGCGCCTCCAGTCCCCGAAGGTAGTCGAAGGCCGTGGCGTCGGCGCCGACGTTCAGGCGTTCATGAATGGACGGGTCGATCGAACTGAAGTCGCCGTCGAACATTTCGTGGATGCTGACGTAGCCCTCGGATCGGGAGACAACCTGGGCGGCTTTCGGATCGAGGCTCGCGGGCAGGGTCCAGGAGTCGATCTGCACGTCCAGGTCTTGAATTGCCTGAACGGCATCGGCGAACAACTCGCGGATTCGCGGCAGTGCTTCGTCCGCGAAGGCCTGGATGATTCCGGCGCGATAGCCGCCGACCGGGTCGTCGAGGGCGGTCGTGAATCGTCCCGCGGGATGCGTGACCGAATCCGGGTCGTTCGGATCCGGTCCGGTCATGGCGTCCAACATGAGGGCACAGTCGGCGGCCGAGCGGGTCATGGGTCCGATGTGGTCGAAGTTGCGGACGAGCGGGCGTGCACCCGTGCGGCCGACCAGGCCATGGGTGGGCTTGAGTCCGGTAATGCCGGTCATGTGCGACGGGATGCGGACCGAGCCGCCGGTGTCGGTTCCCAGGGCGCCAAGGGCCATGCCCGTGGCGACAGCGGCGGCCGAACCGCCGGAAGATCCGCCGGGATGCCGGGTCAAGTCCCAGGGATTCCGAGTTGGCCCGAAATGGGGATTGTCAGTTGTGATGCCGCGTGCGAGCTCGTGGGTGTTGGTCTTGCCGAGGATCACCGCGCCGGCGTTCCGCAACTGCTGAACCACGTGAGCATCGGCAGCGGGTCGATGGTCGCGGAATCTGATGGATCCGTAGGTCGTAACCACGCCGGCGGTGTCGATAACGTCCTTGATGGCGATGGGGATGCCGTCCATTGGGCCGCGACGCTCGCCGGCCTGGGACCTGGCGTCGGCGGCCCGCGCGTCGGTCTGAGCGGAGTCCGACATGACGCAGGTATACCCGTTAAGCGTGGGATTCAGCCGCTCGATGCGAGCCAGGACGGCGTCCGTCAAGTCCAACGACGACAGTTCGCCGCTGGCGAGCGCCGCGGCGGCCTGACCGATCTCCAGGTAGCCCAACTCGTGCACCTCAGGCATAACGGTCACGCTCTCCGCATCCAGCGAACCGCCGCCTACGGTATCAGCCGGCTGCTGTTGTTTTTCCGAGGAGCGGACGAGTGCCAGAATGAGACCGCCGAAGCCTGCGGATCCGAAGCCCCATGTCTGATTCTCATGCCGACGAACTGCTCGAGCGCGGCGTCACACTGATTGAAGGCGTGATTCCGCCGAATGAGGTGCCCGGAATCCGTGACCGGGTTCGGGACGACATCATGGCCAATAACGACATCGACATCCCGGCGCTGGGCAAGACGTCCAACCTCTTGCGGATCAACCAGGACCTGGCGCCGTACCTGGCGGAGCCGCGGCTGACGGCGGTGCTGGACGCCACGCTGGGCCCGGGCTTTCGACTGTCGTTCTTCACGGGATTCGTGACCGGGCCGGGACGCCAGCGGGACGTGTGGCATGCCGACTGGCCGTATAACCAGGAACACAACACGCGGATCCCGGCACCGTATCCCGATATTCCGTTGCACTTCACGACGTTCTGGATGTTGACGGACTTCAAGGTTGAAAACGGGGCCACGATCATCGTGCCGGGCAGCCACAAGCTGCACGATCACCCGCGTGACGGCGGACCCTACGGCGACGCGATGACACCGCGCGGCGACGAGGAACGGTTGCTCGGTTCAGCCGGGTCGGTGGGCATCGTGGACAGCCGCGTCTGGCACGCCGTGTCGCCGAACCTGACGGATGAGGACCGGGTGGCCGTGGTGATTCGCTACGCCGCCTGGTGGCTGAATCTCAACCCGACGCGGACGAGTTCACAGGAATACGACCCCGCCTATCACAAGTCGAGGATCGATGACCTGCCGGAAGATGTGTTCTTGAAACTGCCCGGTGAGGTGCAGCCGCAGGTTCGGCACCTGCTGCCTCCAGGAGCGGCCGCGCTGGCGTAAGACGCTCAATGCCGCCGGGGCGCCTGGCTACCCGACGGTGCCGTCGTCGCGCCGGTGCAGCATGACGGGGTTGCCGTCCAGATCGGTGACGATTGCAATCGTGCAGGTGCCGCTTTCGAAGGGCTCCATGGCGACGCTGCCGCCCGCTTCCTGAACTCGCTCGGCCATGGCGGCGACGTCTTCACAGGCAAATGCCGTGGACGGGCGCATTCCGGCGTCGGGCGCCGCGATTTCGGCGTTGTCCTCCATATGCAGCGCAACGGTCGTATCGCCGGCCTGCAGTTCACCCCACATGCCGCCTACGCTGAAAAGGGGCGTTAGGCCCAGTACGTCGCGGTAGAAGGCGGTGGCCTTTTCGAGGTCGGAAACGGGGAAATAGACGTAATCGACACCAAGAACCTTCATTGCAGTCCCCCAGGGTTCGCTGGAACTTGGGATATCAGACGCGCAGCTTATGCCACGGACAAGGAGCGGGCTCAGGAAGGTTTGTGACGGTTTGACAAACACGCGGCGGGCAACCTTGCGCATCGCGCGGAAGATAAGGAACAGGCAAATGGCAAACCCCGTGGTGCACTGGGAGGTCAACGGCAAGGACGGCCCGGCGCTGCACAAGTTCTTTGGCGACCTCTTTGACTGGGAGGTCCTGACCGACAACCCGATGGGTTACGGACTGGTGAATCAGGATCCCGAGTGCCCTAACAGCATTGGCGGCGGCATCGGCCAGACGTTTGATGGCTCGGCCGGGTTCGTCACGTTCTACGTGGAAGTCGAGGACGTCACCGCGACCCTGGAAAAGGCGGCCGGCCTGGGCGGCAGCATCCTGATGCCCGAGACCAATGTCATGGAGGGCGTCACCATCGGCCACTTTGCCGACCCGGAGGGGCACATCATCGGCCTGTTGAAGAAAGAGCCGATGTAGCTTGTTCGGCCGGCGTACCGGCGCCGGCCTCGCGAGACACTCGTAGCTGGCCGACCGACGGCTAGACTGGCCCTACGGCGGCACCGTCTGGAGGGGACCATGGTTCGCGCAGCGTTTATTGGCGCCGGCGGCAGGGCCACCAGCGCGCACTATCCAGCGATCGATCGAGCCCATCGACGAGTCGAACTGACGGCGATGTGCGAGCTGGACGAGGACCGGCTCGCGACGACCGCCGACCAGTACGACATCGAGGGCCGCTACAGCGACTTCCGGGAGATGCTGGAGCGCGAGACCCCCGAGGTCGTTTATGCCGTCACGCGTCCGCCGGACATTGCCGATATTGCGGTTGAGGTTTTGGCGTCCGGCGCACATCTCTTCGTCGAGAAGCCGCCTGGGGTTGGATCGGCGGACGCGGAGAAGATCGCGGCGGCGGCGGAAGCCAACAATCGCATCGTCTGCGTGGGCCTGCAACGCCGCTGGACGCCGATGATCCGGGCCGCCCGCGCGCGGGTCGAAGCGAATGGCCCTGTAATGCTGGCCAGCGCGGGCATGAGCAAGAACCTGATCGAAAATGACCAGGGTGGTCGGGAGCTTAACCGGCTCTACGAGCAAGACATTCACATGGTGGACTGGCTGCGCTGGCTCTGCGGGGGGACCTGGGACCAGGTGCTGACCCGTGGCGACGACACTTACACGGGCTGGATGAACACCTACAACTCCATCATCCACTTCACCAGCGGGGCCGTGGCGGTGCACTCGGTAACCGGCCACGCCGGAGCGCGGCATTACCGGATCGAGATGCACGGTAACGGGGTCAGCGCCTATCTGCTGCCGCCGATCCATGGGCAGATCTACGCCGACAACCGGCCGGAGCCGGAGATCATCGAGGGCCAGCCGATTCCGGGCCATCCCGGCGGGGCGCTGGACGACGGGGTCGACGCGTTGCACGCGGACTTCCTGAACGCCGTCGCGGAAGGCCGGCAGCCGCTGACCAACATCCACGACGTGATTCACTCCGTGCGGCTGTTGGAGGAGATTGGGCAGCTCGATCCGACCGGCCAGCCGCTGAAGTCGTAGGTCCGCGGCATGGCCTTGAAGATCGCGGTGATCGGCGCTGGGAGCGTGGGGTTCACGCGTCGCCTGATGCGCGACATCCTGTCGGTGCCGGAGTTGCAGGACACGCACTTTGCGCTAACCGACATCTCGCGTCCCAACCTGGACCTGGTGACGCAGCTCTGTCAGAAGGACATCCGCACCAACCAGCTGCCGGCCCAGGTTTCAGCCACCACCGATCGACGCCGCGCCTTTCGCGATGCCGACTACGTGATCTGCTGCGTGCGCGTGGGCGGGCTGGACGGATTCAAGCTGGACGTGGAGATCCCGCTGAAATACGGCGTGGACCAATGTGTTGGGGACACGATCTGCGCGGGCGGAATCATGTATGCCCAGCGCACAATCCCGCAGCTCCTGGCGTTTGGTGACGACATCCTGGATGTGGCCAAGCCGGGCGCGTTGCTGCTGAACTACGCCAACCCGATGGCCATGAACTGCTGGGCGCTGCTGGACCACGGCGTGAATGTGGTGGGGCTGTGCCACGGGATCGAGCACGGCTGGAATCAGATATCCGAGGTGCTGGGCGCGGAGCGTCGCGAGGACGTGGATATCGTCTGCGCCGGCATCAACCACCAGACCTGGTACACGCGAATCGAGCACCGGGGCCGGCAGATTGGAAGCGCGGAGTTGCTGGCGGCCTTCGAAGCGCACCCGACCTTCTCGAATACCGAAAAGGTGCGCATCGACGTGTTGCGGCGGTTTGGCTACTACTCGACCGAGTCGAACGGCCATCTATCCGAATACCTGCCGTGGTACCGGAAGCGGCCGGAAGAGATCGAGCGCTGGATTGACATGGCCAGCTGGGGCAACGGCGAAACCGGCGGTTACCTGCGCGTCAGCACGGAAAAGCGCAATTGGTTCGAAACGGACTTTCCCGAGTGGATGGCGGCGGATGACCCGCCGATCAGCTCAGATGATCGGTCCGACGAGCGCGGGAGTCGCATCATCGAAGCCCTCGAAACCGGCCGCCCCTATCGCGGCTTCTTCAACGTGCGTAATAACGGCGCGATCAGCAACCTGGCCGACGACGCGATCGTGGAAGTGCCGGGCTACGTGGACGCGCTGGGCATCCACATCCCTCGAGTCGGCGACCTGCCGCTGGCCTGCGCAGCCACCTGTACCGCCTCAATCGACGTCCAGCGGATGGGCGCTCGCGCCGCCGCGACCGGCGACGCGACGCTGCTGAAGCAGGCGATGCTGCATGACCCTCTGGTGGGAGCCGTCTGCAACCCGCCCGAGGTCTGGCGCATGACCGACGAGATGCTGGTGGCGCAGGCCGAGTGGCTGCCGCAGTACGCGGATGAGATTCCGAGGGCGGCGGATCGGCTGCAAGCACCGACGGACGTAAGGACGCGGGATTGGAAGGGCGCGGCGCGCAAGCGCGTGCGCTCGCTGGAGGAGATCCGGAAGGCCGACGAACGGCCGCCAATGCCGGTGGGACAGCGGCGCTGATCAGGGCCCGTTTGCGCCGGGGTGAGGTACGATTTCGGCAGTGATTGGGCGGCACTCCAAGGGAGGTTGCTTGCCCATGCCGATGGTCGTAGCGCAGGCCGCTCGGACGAAACTGCCGGGTCCATTGTGAGCGCGGAACTGCTTGCGATGCTTGTGACCGTTTTGACGGTCGGTGTCGGGCTGGCCGGCCTTATCGTGGCGCTCTGGCGCGACATGCGCGCCGAGCTTCGCGCCGTGGACACGGAACTGCGAGCCGACATCCGGGCCGTCCGTGCTGCCATCGACGCTGACCGCCT
Organism: Chloroflexota bacterium; assembly: GCA_028874175.1. GTDB lineage: Bacteria > Chloroflexota > UBA11872 > UBA11872 > UBA11872 > UBA11872. The sequence goes on along the minus strand of JAPPLN010000089.1, from coordinate 3,072 downwards.
GGCGCACGAGGCGCTGCATGCAGCGGAACGGCAGGCCCGGATCGAGGAACGACGCGAATTGCTGGCGGCAATTGCCGCCATTCGGGAGGGCACCCCGTAGGCGCTGTGCGCTAGCGCCGGGTCCTCCGAATTGTTAGCTATAGGCCTGCGGCGTCGGCTTTGGCGGAGACGATTTCGGCCATTTTGAGGGTGGCGGCGTCGACCATGTCGCCGTCGATGGCGATGGCGCCGAGGCCGTCGGCTAGAGCCTGCTTGTACTCGACCATGATGCGGCGGGCCTTGTCGACGTCGGCGCTCGAGGGCGAGAAGACATCAATGGCCACGTCGATCTGGCCGGGGTGGACGGCCCATTTGCCGTCGCAGCCGAGGGCCAGGGCCATTTCGCAGGACTGGCGGTAGCCCTCCAGGTTGCGGTAGTCGGCGAAGGGGCCGTCGGTGACCTGGAGGCCGGCGGCGCGGGCGGCGACGACGATGCGGTGGATGGCGTAGTGCCAGACGTGGCCGGGGTAGCGCTCGCTGGCGCCGATGGAAAGGCCGCGGGCCTGGACGCTGGCGGAGTAGTCGCCGGGGCCGAAGATCAGGGACTTGAGGCGGGGGCTGGCGAAGGCGACCTGGTTGACGTTCATCATGCCTTCGGCCATTTCGATCTGGGCCTCGATGCCAATGCGGCCGACTTCCAGCCCGCGGTGCATCTCGATCTGGGTCAGCAGCATGTCGAGCATGTAGACGTCGTCGGGCCGGTTGGCCTTGGGCAGCATGATGGTGTCGACGTGCTGGCCGGCGCCTTCGACGACTTCGATCACGTCGCCGTAGAACCACTCGGTGTCGATGCCGTTGACGCGGACGCAGGCGATCTTGCCGGACCAGTCGAAGTCCTTGAGGGCCTGGACCACGATCTGCCGCGCTTCGACCTTCTGGTTGGGGGCCACGCTGTCCTCGAGGTCGAGGAAGACGTGGTCGGCGTTGCTCTGGCTGCCGCGCTCGAGCATGCGCAGGTTGGATCCGGGACTGGCGAGCTGAACGCGGCGAAGTTCCATCAGGTTTCCCTCCTCAGGGATTACGGCAAGGTCCCGGCGTCGGGCCGGGCTTAGTTGTCCTCCAGGTTCACGACCAGCAGCTTGGGCTCGGTCATTTCCTCGATCGCGTACTTGAGGCCCTCGCGGCCGAAGCCGGATCGCTTGACGCCGCCGTAGGGCATGTGATCCACCCGCCAGCGGTTGGTGTCGTTGACGATCAGGCCGCCGACCTCGATGTCGCGGTAGGCGCGTTCGATGATGCGGATGTCGTTGGTGAAGATTCCGGCTTGCAGGCCGTAGTCGGAGTCGTTGACGAGGTCGATGGCTTCGTCGATCGAGTCGTAGGCGATGACGGCGATGACGGGGCCGAAGACTTCGTCGCGCACGATCTTCATGCCGTTGTCGGCGTTGGAGACGATGGTGGGTTCGATGAAGGGGCCGTCGGCGCTGCCGCCGGTGACGATGGTGGCGCCGGCGGCCTGGGCCTCGTCGAGCCAGGACATGATGCGCGTGACGGCGTCGGCGTCGATCATGGGGCAGAGGGTGGTCTCGAGGTCGTTGGGGTCGCCGGGCTTGAGATCGTCGAGCAGCGGCAGGACGGCGTTGACGAAAGCGTCGTGCACGTCGCGGTGGACGTAGACGCGCTGGACGGAAATGCAGTTCTGGCCGCTGTAGAGGAAGCCGCCGAAGGGGATACGGGCGGCGACGGCGTTGATATCGGCGTCGTTGTGGACGATGAGGGCGCCATTGCCGCCGAGCTCAAGGGTGACGCGCTTGAGGCCGGCGTTGGCCTTGATGCCCCAGCCGACCTCGGCGCTGCCGGTGAAGGTGACGACCTTGAAGCGGTCGTCGCGGACCAGCGTTTCGGCCTGGGCGCCGGCCATGGGCAGGACGGAGACCGAGCCGTCGGGGAAGCCGGCTTCGCTGGCGAGTTCGGCCAGGCTGAGGGTGGTGAGGGGGGTCTTGCTGGCGGGCTTGATGACGATGCTGTTGCCGGCGGCGAAGGCGGGGCCGAGCTTGTGGGCGGCCAGCAGCAGCGGGAAGTTGAACGGGGTGATGCCCAGGATGGGGCCAATCGGGAAGCGCTGGACTCGGCCGGTGCGGTCGACGCCGGTGGGGACGGCATCCAGGGTCAGGATTTCGCCGGGGATGCGGAGGGCTTCCTCGGCGGCGCAGTGGAGGGTGGCGACGGTGCGGTCGATTTCGCCGTGAGCCTCGCTGCGGAGCTTGCCGGTTTCGTCGATGTCCTCGGCGATCAGGCGCTCGCGGTTGGCTTCGACCAGGTCGGCCAGGCGGTGGAGCAGCTCGGCGCGGCGGTGGGCGGGGATGGCGCGGGTGACGCTGTGGAAGGTGTCGACGGCCAGCTGGACGGCTTGCTCGGCGACCTCGGGCGTGGCGCGGTGGACGACGGCGGCCACGGTGTCGTCGTAGGGGCGGCGGACTTCGAGCAGGTTGCCGGTTTGGACGGGCCGGCCGCCCAGGATCAGTGCGCGCTCAGTCGGGGGAGCGGTGGTTGCGACGGCCATCAGTGAATCCTTAGGGAGCCTTCGGAGTTCGAGGTGTGAGTGTAACGGTCGGAGGGGGAGTGGCTGGCGGGCGGTGCGCTGAGTGGGTCGGAGAGTTGGGGCGATTGGACTGACGTGGGACGGGCGGTTGTGGGGCGGTGAAGTGGGGGCCTCGCGCGCATTAAGAGTTTTTTCCAAAAAACTCTTGAGGTGATTTGGGGCGCTTTTTTGGTGATTTGGGAGGGTGGCTGGAGAGGGGTGGTTTGGCGGTTGGGGGTGCGCGGAAGACCCCTCACCGCATTCCGGCGGGGACGCCGGAGGCTGCCTCTCCCCTTGGAGAGGGTGAAGAGCGGCGGGACTTGCAGCAGAGGACGTCTCACCGCATTCCGGCGGAGACGCTGGATCCACGCGGCGGGCCGGGGGTGGGAATCGGTGGGGGGTGAAGGGGGGAGCTGTGGGGGGGGGGGGGGGGCGCCCGCCGGGGGGGGGGGGGGGCGGGGGGGCGGGGGGGGGGGGGTTTTGGTGGGGGGGGGGGGGGGGGGGGGGGGGGG
>JAPPLN010000016.1 GCA_028874175.1 Chloroflexota bacterium | reverse complement strand
TGGAGGCTGGCGGCGCCCTGCATGACGAGCATTTCGAGGCCGCCGAGGGTGGGGGCGCCGCAGCGCTGGGCGGCGGCCAGCAGGGGGGTGACGGCGGGGCGGTAGACGATGTCGTAGACGAAGAGGTTGGGGTGGAGGGAGTCGGCGGGCACCGGGCTGGCAGCGGGGGCGGGGCCGCCGGACATGCCGACGCTGGTGGTGTTGACGAGGAGTTGGGCGGCGGACAGGGATTGGGGGAGGCGGGTGTCTGTTAGCGCGCAGGAGTGGATGGGGACGCCGTCGGAGGCCTGTAGGTCGTTGGCGAGTTCGTGGGCGCGGGCTTCGGTGCGGTTGGCGACGAGGATTCGGCTGGCGCCGCTGTCGCTGAGGGCGAGGACGGCGGCGCGGGCGGCGCCGCCGGCGCCCACAACGACGACGGACGCGCCGGCGGGGTCGAAGCCGCCGAACTGGCGGAGGGCCTGGATGAATCCGTAGGGGTCGGTGTTGTCGCCGAGGAGGCGGGGGCCGTCGCGGATGACGGTGTTGACGGCGCCGGTGCGTTCGGCGGCGGGGCTGCGGCGGTCCACGGCGCGGAAGGCGGCGAGCTTGTGGGGGATGGTGACGTTGAGGCCGGCGAGGGTGCCGGTGCGGACGTCATTGAAACGGTCGTTTTCGGTGCCGGGGGGTGTTGGGAGGGCGGTGTAGGTGGCGTCGAGGCCGAGCTCGTCCAGGGCGGCCTGGTGCATGACGGGCGAGAGGGTGTGGCCGAGGGGCCAGCCGATGACGGCGTAGGCGTCGCTCATTCGGCGAGGCGGGCGAGGTCGTCCCAGAACGTGGGGTAGGAGACGTCGACGGCCCGGGCGCCGCGGATGGCGACGGGACCGGTGCCGCTGACGGCGGCGACGGCGGCGAGCATGGCGATGCGGTGATCGCCGGCGGCGTCGACGGTTCCGCCGCCGGCGCGGGCGCCGCCGGCGATTACGAAGCCGTCGGGCTCGGCTTCGAGCTCGAGGCCGAGGACGGAGAGGGCGCGTTCGGTGGTGTGGAGGCGGTCGGATTCCTTGACGCGGAGTTCGGCGGCGTCGGCGATGCGGGATTCGCCGTGGGCGCGGGTGGCGAGGAGGGCGAGGAGGGAGGCTTCGTCGATGAGGCGGGGGATGAGGTGGCCGCCGGCGGTGATGGCTTGCAGGTCGGAGGAGCGGGCGATGACGGTGCCCGAGGGTTCGGGGTCGGTGACTTCGACCCGGGTTTCGATGTCGGCGTCCATGGTTTGCAGGGCATCGAGGATGCCGGTGCGGAGGGGGTTGAGGCCGACGTTGCGGATGGTTATTTCGGCGTCGGGGTGGAGGACGGCGGCGGCGATCCAGAAGGCGGCGGAGGAGATGTCGCCGGGGACGTCCAGATCGAGGGCCTGGAGGTCGGCGGCGGGTTCACAATGCACCTCGCCGCCAGTGGACCGCAGAGCGGCGCCCTGGGCGCGGAGGATGCGTTCGGTGTGGTCGCGGGAGGGGGCGGGCTGGCTCAGGACGGTGGGGCCGTCGGCGCGCAGGGCCGCGAGGACGACGGCGGACTTGACCTGGGCGCTGGCGACGGGGATGTCCAGCTCGGCGCCGTGCAGGGCGCTGGGGGCGAGGGCCAGGGGGGCGTAGGCGCCGTTGGCGCGGCCGTCGATGCGGGCGCCGAGGGCGCGCAGGGGGCGCACGATGCGGTCCATGGGCCGGGTGCGCAGGGAGGCGTCGCCGGTGAGGACGGCGTGCAGGGGGCGGCCGGCCAGCAGACCGCTGGCCAGGCGCATGGTGGTGCCGCTGTTGCCGCAGTCGAGGACGTCGGCGGGTTCGCGGAGGCCGTGGAGGCCGAGGCCGGTGACGCGCAATTCGTCCGTGTCGATCGACACTTCGGCGCCGAGCGCCTGGACAAGCGCGGCGCTGGCGCGGGTGTCGGCGCCGAGGCCGGGGTTGCGCAGGCGGGTCCGGCCGGCGGCCTGGGCGCCGAGCAGCAGGCCGCGGTGGGTGATGGACTTGTCGCCGGGGACCCTGAGCTCGCCGCGCAGGCGGCGCGCGGGTTCGACGACGCGGGCGCCGGGCGGCGCGGGGGCGTCGATCACGCGCCGACGGGAGCGCCGACGGGGCGTCCGAGGGCGGCGGCCATGGGCTCCAGCTGGCCCATCAGCTCGCTGAAGTGGTTGAAGCTGAGGCTTTGCTGGCCGTCGATCAGGGCGGTTTCGGGCTCGGGGTGGACCTCGACGATGATGCCGTCGGCGCCGGCCGCGACGGAGGCCAGGGCCATGGAATGAACCATGTACCAGTGGCCGGTGCCCTGGGAGGGGTCGACGACGATGGGCAGGTGGGTGCGGCGCCGCAGCAGGGGGATGGCGTTAAGGTCGAGCGTGAAGCGCGAGGAGGTTTCGAAGGTGCGGATGCCGCGCTCGCAGAGCATGACGTCGGGGTTGCCGCCGGCCAGGATGTACTCGGCGCACATGAGCCACTCGTCGATGGTGTTGCCCATGCCGCGCTTGAGCAGGACGGGTTTCCCGCAGCCGCCGACCTCGCAGAGGAGCGGGTAGTTCTGGGCGTTGCGGGTGCCGATCTGCAGGACGTCGGCGTAATCGACGACGAACTCGACCTGGCGGGGGTCCAGGACCTCGGTGATGACGGGGAGACCGGTGGCTTCGCGGGCCTCGGCCAGGAGTTGAAGGCCCGGGATACCCATGCCCTGGAAGCTGTAGGGGGAGCTGCGCGGCTTGTAGGCGCCGCCGCGCAGCAGCTGGGCGCCGGCGGAGGCGACGTGTTGGGCGGTGGCGGCCATCTGGTCGGGGCTCTCGACGGTGCAGGGGCCGGCCATGACGGTGACCGAGCCGTTGCCGATCTCGACGCCGCCGACCTGGATGACGGAGCGCTCGCGGTTGTCGGTGCGGGCGGCGAGCTTGAAGGGCTCGCTGATGGGGATGGTGGCCTCGACGTGGGGCATGCGCTCGAGCTGCTGGAGCAGCTCGGGCGGGCGGGTGCCGATGACGGCGATGACGGTCTTGTGCTCGCCGGGCAGGACGCGGGTTTCCAGGCCCTCGGCGTGGACGCGGGCTGCGACCGCATCCAGGGCCGCCTGGCCGGCGCTGTTCTTCATCACGATGATCATCG
>JAPPLN010000007.1 GCA_028874175.1 Chloroflexota bacterium | reverse complement strand
GGCCTTAACCCCGGGCTGAATGGCCGAGAACGTGGGATTTGGAAAATCCCAGCGGAGGATGGCGGACCGTAACGCCGTGGTCGTCGGCATCAGCTCGGCTGAGGAGCGAAAGCTACGGCGCCTGGCCACCTACTTCAGGTTCCTGAGGATTGACCTGCCCCTGGCCTGTGATGCCGACGGCCATGTGGGCGGCCTGTACGATCTCAGGCCCGATACCGGGGAGCAAAACCTGCGGGTGACCTACGTCATTGACGAAGAGGGGTTGGTGACGGACTTCCACCACAACGAACTGTCCGTCTCCAGCCACTGGCGCTGGGCGCTGCGGACGGTGCGCGCCGCCGGTTAGACAACGGGCACCTGCGCCGGCAAGTCGTCAGAGCGCCTGCCCAATGCCGCCGCCGTCGGCGTGATGGAGATGAACCGGCCCACCAGCAGGCAGGCCGTGGCCTCCGGCATCACCAGGATTACCCCCGCCGCCTGGATCCCGATCACGATGACCAGGGCAAGCAAGACCAGGAGCGTGTAGTCCACCACGCTGGTGCGCCTGCCGCTGACCTGCGACTTCACCGGGTCAAAGCTGGTGAACGGCAACCATTGGTAAAAGCGAACAGCCCTACAATGACCACGCCGGTAAACAGCCGGCTGCTCTACCACTGAGCAACTGCGGAGCGCCCGGGACGCATGGCCGCAGATCGAATTGTCCTTATGGTAAACGAGCGCCGATCATGAAAACTCGCGCGTTATCAATTCAGGCAATTCTTTGACACTTGGTATGACGTGCGTGTGTCGATACTTGCCCCAGGCAGCGACCGGTCTGGGCCCGCTCAGGACGCCAACAACACCGCGACATCCCGCATTGTAGCCTTCCAGCATATCGGCTGGCGTGTCGCCGATTTTCACAACCTCGTGCACGCTCTGAATATTCAACTGTGTCATAGCGTGGAAAATCATGAACGGCGCCGGGCGTCCGATCTGTCCGGCGATATGCTCCACGTCCACGGCGATGTCCACCAGCCCGTCGCTCACCCAGCCCAGGCTGTCCATGATTGCCTCGGTTATGGCACGATGAAAGCCGGTATTCGTGGCGACCTTGATGTGATGTTCCTGGCACCAGCGAAATGTGTCGGTGGCGCCAGGCACTTCTCTGACTTCCCGGCGATAGTGCTCGATCATGAGATCCTCGTAACGGTCAAAAACCTGCTTCGCTTCTTGGTACGTATCAGGAGATTTTGTTTTTTCAAAATCCTCAATGTCGATTCTGTCTCCCCTCGAACGAGCAATCAGAAACTGGTATAGATGAATCTTGTTCGTTCCCATGTGCAGCAGGATCTCATCTGGTGTGGTGTCGAGATTATGTTCCTGCGCTGCCTCGTACAGGCAGTCTCTCACACCAGTGTCATCATGCACCGTCGTACCGGAAAGGTCGAACATGACCATGCCGATCTTGCTCATTGGCTCACACCTTCCTGTATGTATGAGATGTTCACGGTTTCACGATTGGTCGCATACCCTCGTGGGTCTCCAGTGATTCGAGCGCGGCGGTCACGCCCTCCGCGGTGAGTGGGAATGCTGGGCCGGCAAGTGTTTTGTACGGATATCGGTGGCGACTTCGGTAGACGAGGTCCAGAGCTCGGCCCAGGTACCGGGAGTCATAGTTGTGGAGGCCGGCGATAGTGAGGCACTTGGTAATCACATCGTGTGAGGCAAGCATAAAGTTGTCGTCGGGGTACAAGGCGCCCTGCATGACATAGCGTCCGCCGATGCGCAGCATCTTGACTCCCAACGGTATGACCTTGGCGAAGCCAGTCACTTCAACGACCACGTCCGCGCCGCGCCCGCCGGTCAGATCATTCACCTTGAGGACAAGCTCTTCATCATCGTGGTGGCTGGCGTTAATGATGTGGTCGGAACCGAATGCGCTGGCGATCTCTAATCGCTTGTCGAGTACGTCTACCGTGATAACTTGTCCCGCGCCTTGCTCCTTGGCGATGGCAGCCGCATAGATCCCCAACATACCCGCACCCTGGATTACGACGTTCTCGCCCGGCTGCAAACCGATCTCGGCAAGACCCGCGGTCACCGTTGCCGCAGCGCACATCAGCGGTGAGGCTTCCTCGTCGGACATATCATCTGGAATTTTGAACACGCTTGTGCCGGGTCTAACGTAAACGTATTCGCCGAACGTGCCCACGAAATGCGGCGGTATGTCGCCATTGGCATGTCCGTACTTGAAAAGGCTAAGACACTTCTGCGGCAAGTCATAAATGCTGCAAAAGCAGCAGCTGCCGCAATTGGCCATGAGGCTCCAGGTTATTCGGTCACCCTCGGACAGGCTATGACCGACAGTATCCGTCCTAACGCTCAGCCCGAGTTGCACGATTGTTCCTACACCTTCGTGCCCCAATACGGATGACACTGGGAAGGGTCGCCGGCCTCGCCAGCTATGCACATCAGAGCCGCATACCGTTGCCATCGTTGTCTTGACCAGAATCGCTCCAGGCTCCAGTGCTTGCGGCAACGGGAAACTGCGTTCTTCCAGTGCTTCTCCAACACCCATGAAAAGCACGACTTTGCCCATCGGCTGCGCCACGTCAACGCCTCCGTTCATCCCGTAAGGCTTTCTAGATAGAGCATAGGTGTTTCCAGCTGGCACTCATAGTGAGGCTAGACCCGGTTATTTGGACAGCTACCACGTACCGGCGGTGCCAGTCCATGATCGCCACCAGGAGACGTTCGCATAACCCCGCCTCGACCTCGATGGCGGGGCCGCTCTTTCTCCCTCTCCCTCTGGGAGAGGGTTGGGGTGAGGGTCTTCCGGGCAACCAACCTGGGGTTACGCAAAGGTCTCCACCAGGGGCAGAAACCCCCGGGCCACGGGCAGGGAGGTGCGCTGCCCATACCTGGGTCGGCCGGGTGATCCTACGTCCGGTGATCGGTCGCGCGAGCGGCCAGGAAACGGTTCACCACTTGCCTGGTGGACCGTGTAAGACTGAGTTGCGAACTCTTCGATGGAAAGTTCCTATCTGAGGAGTCGATCAGGCGACAAGACGAGCCTATGTCGCGCCTGGGGTCGACTTCGGGAGATTTCGGACGCTCATTCAGTCATGGCCTCCTTGATGGCGGCGAGCTGGTCGTCGGTGATGCCGGTGTCTCGCAGGTAGCCCGCGACGCCTCCGTACATCCTATCGACGTGGTCGAGGGTTATTTGCATGCTGTGAGGATGGCAGGCATCGTTCTGAAAATCCCGCCAAGTGTATTCGTCAGGATTCACGTCAGGATTTTCTTCGTAGTAGCGCCGCACCAGATACCGCGCGGTGAGGCCATAGTCCTCGATGATGGTCTCGCGAGGAACGCCACAGATATCCAGCACGAATGCGGCAGATATTCCGGCCCTGTCCTTGCCCGCGTTACAGTGGACGAGGACGGGGAAACCGCCCGGGCTGGAAAGAACCGAGAATGTCTGGTGGAGGATGTGCTTTCTCTGTTCGAGTATGTAGCAGTACACCCTGCCCCGCCGCTCGGCAGAGTCCTCGATTCCGTCGATCACCTCCCGACCCTCGAGGTCCACGTCGCCTGCCATGTTCTGATGGTAGTAGGTGACGGCCTCATTGCCAATGAAGGGGCTCGGCTTGAATTGCAGGTCGCTGCTGCGGCGCAGGTCGATGATGTTTTGGATGCCGTATTCGAGGAGAGTGTTTACGCCCGCGGGGCTGAGATTCGCCAAGGTGTCCGCCCGTAGGTACTGACCCCAGCGGGTCATCCTGCCGTCGCGGGTCTCGTATCCTCCGAGGTCTCGGACGTTGTATGCGCCCTCGACGTCGAGGGCGCGCGCGTGTTCAGTCTGCTTGGTCATGGATGGGTCACTCCCCGTGATCAGCGCAGTCTTCTCCGGCGTACCTTCGACCTTGCGTTTGTTTGAAGTGGTCACAATTGGTCCTCCCTGGTTGGTGGTGCGCAACGATAGATCACATTGTGATCCAGCGTCCTTTCAGAACACACCACAACTAGCGCAATAGGCGCCAACAGGCGGAAGCAACGTCTGAGGGAACGCAAACGCATCAGCCTTTCCTGCGAGGTCGGGGGCAGCCGCACACCATTGCTGAGGTAGTTCGTGCCTCGGCAGGTCTTAGCTATGAACATGTGGGCCGTGTAAGACTGAATTACAAACTTTCCGGTGGGAGGTTTCTAGCTGAGGACTGCGCTTGCCGGCAGTGTGCAGAGCTACCGGAATTCCTTCCTGAGCATCTCAGCCGCCAGGGACTCATTCCTGAGCTTCAGGTACGCCTCGTCGAGCGGGATATCGGCCGCGCTTCCCGGCGCGAACCCGCAGTCGGGGTGCAGCAGAATCCGCTCGGGCGCGACGTATTGGGCGGCCCGCCTGACGCGGTCGGCAATCTCGTCGGGCGTGTCGATGTGGCTGCTGCGGCAGTCGACGCATCCCAGACCGATTTCGAAGCGTTCTGGTAAGTCGCGCAATACGGCGAAGTCGCCCGCCGCCGGCATCGCAAACTCCAACATCAGAATATCGACCTTGAGATCGGCCAGGGCTGGAAGAATCGGCTCGTATCCACCCTCGCCCACCCATCCTGCGCGACCCTTATTTCGCCGACACAGGTGGATCGCCAACCGGACGCCGTCTACTCCCTTGACGACGCGGTTCAGTAAGTCGACGCAGTACGCCATCTCGGCCTGCGGATCGTCGTAGTCCGCCCGCACCTTCTGGTCCACGAACAGACACAGGTGAGGGTCGTCAAATTGCGCTATCGCCACGCCTTCGTCGCGTAGGGCTTCGAGCTCTTGCCGAAGCACGGGCACCAGCGCCTCTGTGAAGTCACGTCGAGTGGGATACGCGGCGCTTGACAGTTCCGGGTCCCACATCCGCTCACCTAACAGGTATGGCGACGGTATGGCGACCTTGACATCGCGTCCCGTATGCCGTTTGAGGAACCGAGCCTCCGTCGCCAGCAGGCCGGGGTTTACGACGTCGATTTTCGAAGTGACGACGTGCCAGGTCTGGCGCTGTCCCAGGACTTCCTTGATGGACAGCTCGAACCCGCGGCAGATATCCGCAATCACCCCGATGTATGACTTTCTACGCCATTCCCCGTCGGAAATAATGTCGATGCCGGCAAGCTCCTGCATCTGCGCGACGTATGGAATGGCGGAGTCCATCATCCGCCGAAAATCGCCCGAGGTGCCGCCCCCGTCGACCTGCGATTCAATCAGGTCCCGCACGTATTGAGGTCGCGGCATGGAGCCGATGACGGTGGTTGGGAACAGTCCTCGTTCCATTTGGCGTTCAGGCAAGATGTCGTGCGTTTTCTCTGCTCGTGGTCAGACGGGGCTCAGGAACAGGTTAGATCGCGAACCGCATCCAGTCGGCGGTGGCCAGATGGTAGTCCTGGATGTTGTCGACCTCATGGTAGTCACCGGGTACGGCGACGCAGTGTACCGGGATCCCATCTCTGATCATCCGGTCGAGGAGATGAATGACATACGCCATGCGGAAGGGCCTGCCATCGGCGAAGACGTGCTCATCGCCAAGTTCGGCGTGGAGCTCGTCGTAGGAATTCAGGAACTGAGAAGCGCCCTCGGCCGACATCTTGAGAACGCCCGAATACTCTCCGGACGCCTCGTGCGGCTTGATCGCCCGTGAAACCTCCACCACGCGGTCGCCGTCCACAAGAATTTTCTCGGCGTCAGACTCCGGGTGCATGCTTCGAAACACATACCGTTCACGCCAACGAGTGTCCAAGACGAGCGTGATGTCGTGCGGCGAATCCTGAAGCGCCCTCACTGCGCCGCCGCGGTACAGCGTATCGGTGTATGTCGCATAGAAGCCGCGGGCCATGTGTTCACGAGCACAGACGAGGGAAGCGAGGATGTTAGTCGTGGACCAGGCGGGATTTTCCACATAGCGGAGATCTGGGTAGGCGTCCCGAACCACGTCCATGAGGTACCCGCCGACGAAGACAAACCGGTCCAGACCATTCTGTCGAAACGCACGTAGCGTCCAATCGAGAATCCTGGCGCCCGCGACTTCAGTAAAGCACTTTGGTTGCGACGCGGTGAAGGGCATAAGGCGTTCGCCCCGTCCGGCCCCCAGGAGGATGACGTTCATGCCGTTGCGTTGCTACGTGATGCCAGTTCCCGCTCACACTACCGCGCCGAACCTGCCATCGTCGTGAAGGGTGGTGGTGGACCGAATGGAATCCCAACCCACGACCTCCCCAATGCGAGTGCGGCGCTCTTCCGACTGAGCTATCGGCCCTCGGCAGCACCCACCGCGGCTGCCAATCCTTCCCTCGACCTGCGGGCGAGCAGCGGAGCGCAGCCTATGGCTACTCAGGCTGGCACCCGTCTTGATCCCTCTCCTGGGGGATGTCCAGACCGGACACATGGTTTACAGACGTTCGGGGACATGGTTTACACATTTAGGCGGGTTGTCGGAGATCGACGTCGGCCAAGTGGTCCGTCATGAAGTGCATGGTCCAGCAGCCGTCGGTGGGCGTTGGGCGGAAGGCGACCAGCTCGCCCCGCAGGCCCTTGGGGACCCGCAGCCGCCGGCCGTTCCCCAAACAGCGCCCCCGCAACGACTCCTCCGTCGCCACCACCTCATGCGTCAGCCGCTCATACACCGCCAGGTCCCAAATCAACCCCAGCAACCGCGGCACGTCGTCCTCAGTCGCCGGCCGTATCGTGAATCCGGGCAATTCAGCCACCGCTGTCACCGTCCGTGCACATCTCCCAAACTCTACGATCTCGCCACTCCACTCGTGGTGGGCATGAATGCACGGTAGATGAAAATATCTTCGAGATGTGGCTGGGCACCATGTGAGATGAGGCCTGCCGCCCGCGTATAGTGACCCGACGGATCGGAAACGCGCAAGGTTCAGTGCGGCACTTTGGACCACGACCCCGCCTCAGATAACGCGCCTTAGATTCTTCTGAGTGTGCGGAGCAGCCGGCCTTTTGGCGCGCTTTTCTCCCCTTCATCTGGACGCTGAGAGCAACTTCCAGAGTCGGCTCGGGCGTGGCAGTTGGCTTTCAGATAGGCGTGCGATCGGGCGTGAATGTTGGCACCGGTGTGTGTTCATATGGGTGGCTGCGTCGCAATTGGCTCAGGAGGAATCGTAGGTTCAGATGTTCCGAAACCTCCAAGCTTCGAAGCTGGTCTAGCGAGAGCTCCCATTTGTGGCCGGTTCGGGCGTGGCCTGACCATGTTCATCATCGCCCCAGCACTCGAGTGAGCCGTCGGCCCTCACCCCACAGGTGTGGATACTCCCGGCGCTAACGGAGGCGAACTTCCCGGACGGCGGCGTGGCTTGGCCATACTCGTCATCGCCCCAGCATTCGAGTGAGCCGTCGATCGTCACCCCGCAGCCGTGGCCGCCCCCCGCGCTAACGGAGACAAACTCCCCGCTCGGCGACGTAGCCTGCCCATAATAGTCTTCGCCCCAGCACTCGAGTGAGCCGTCAGTCCTCAGCCCGCAGACGTGAAGGCCTCCGGCGCTGACGGAGGCGAACTCCCCACTCGGAGGCATGGTTTCACCTTCGTCGTCATAACCCCAGCATTCAACCGAGCCGTCGCGCTTCACCCCGCAGGTGTACCAGCCTCCGGCGCTGACGGAGGTGAACTCCCCGGCGGGCGGCGTGGCTTGACCTAGCACATTGACTACCAACCAATACCTGTTGGATCCCCAGCATGCGACTGAGCCGTCTGTCCTGAGCCCGCAGGTGTGATAGCTCGCCGCGCTGACGGAGACAAACTCCCCGGCGGGCGGCGTAGCCTGGCCATGCTCATCATCGCCCCAGCATGCGACTGAGCCGTCGGTCCTCACGCCGCAGGTGTGCCGAAAGCCTCCGCTGACGGAGGCAAACGTCCCGGCGGGCGGCGTGGCCTGGCCGTGTTCATTGTCGCCCCAGCAACCGAGTGAGCCGTCGCTCCTCACCCCGCAGGTGTGAAAAGCCCCCGCGCTGACGGAGGCGAGTTCTACCTTTGACGTACCGAACGCTTCAAGCTTGGAAGATGGCCTGGCCGGAACCCCGGTGGCTGCCGGCTCAGCGGAAGCGTTCGGGGAGTCGCCGTCTCCACAGGCGGCGATGACGGCGACCAGAGTCATGAGAGAGGCCAGCATGGCCAACTGCCAACGGCGGCGCATCGCGCCGCCAGACCATTGGGGCTTGAGTCCGATGTGCATCCGGGCCACTTGCGGTTTCTTTCTCGATGAACAGACCAGAAGCGCGGGGCTACTGAGCCGTGAACACTTTTTCACTGCCCTAAGCGAATCTCAATCCTATCCCATAGCGGAAAATTTGAGTCCGTTCAGGCCTTACGTATGAACCCGCGGACCGAGTGGGATTCGAACCCACCATCTCCGCAATGCGCGATCGGCGATCTTCTGACTGAGCGATCGGCCGCCGGCAACCTGCGACTAGGGGATCGACGGGCTCCACGGACTTGTTGTTGAGATCATTTAGACCTCAATATTTTCTTACGCCCGCGTCGCCGGATTCGTCACCCCGTCCTCTCTAGGGGCCGTACGATAGCCCGCTCCACCACGGGGGGAAACCACTGGCCGGTTGATCTCCCCTTTACGTCCATGTATGCGGCCCTTCTTGCGTTTCACCCCTGGGCCGCATTTACCTCATCGAAACGCCGCGTTCACCCTTCCCCCGCCTCCGGGCGCAACGGGTCGGGCCCGTACCGGTTAGGACCCACGGTACCCGAAGAGGCGCAGAGGGCTAGGATCAGGACGCAACACCCCAAGGCGATGACCAAGAAGACGATCGCAATCAGGAAGGCGACCGATCGAAACGCCTCATCCTGGTCCATGACCGATACCAGCCATGCCGAGAAGGCTATTAGCGACGCCGGAATAACGGCGAGAAATGGCGGCACTAGCCACCAGGCCGAACGGTCGGTGTCATGCACTCTTCGCACGCTGACTGCCAGCGTTGGGATGAGCACGGCAAACGCCAGAGGCCAAATGAAAATCGAGAAAGGTAGGCAGATAAGGCAAAAGGCGGCGAACCACCAGAATTCCGACCGCTGGGCTCGCCCGCTGAAGTTGGCATATTTCCTGAAACAGGTACTGATTGATTCCGCTAAAGTCATCTGACGAACTACGAGGCCTCCTTATAGACGTCTTGGGACCGGTAAGATCGCCTTAGGTCAAACCTTTACGCTGCCAATCCCTGTGGTCCTTACCGGCCTTCCGAAGCTCCGTTGGGGGCAAGGGGTCAGCGGCGTCCGCGGACCTGTAAACCCCGGCATTCGATCCTGTCGTCACGGCGGTTGCCACAGGTGTGCCTGTAACCGGTATTGACCGAGGCGAAACGCCCGGCATCGCGGGGTTGCTGTTGCCCCCGTTGTGGCTAGTTCGCACCACTTGCCGACGGCTCGCGGTCGATGCCGTCGATGCAAACTCGCGTGTGGCGCTGCCGGTGGCCCATGCGCCGCGGGTGTCACATCGTGGCGTTGCACGTGAAGATCCGCTCCCGGCCTCCATGGCCTCGCCCAACGCCGTGCCGCGCGCTGTCGCACCGGCCGGGGTGGGCGCGTCCACGCGCCGGACGTGATCGTCGTCGACCAGCCGAACGTCGTCGAATGCCACGGAACCCGACGACTCGTAGCGTAACGCCGCGTCGATCACGTCGCCGGGCTGCACGCGGAACTGCTAGCCATCATCTACTCCACCGTGACGATTTCCGAGAATTGCGAACAACCAGCCTTGTTGCAAGATTTGACCTTCCAGCTGGTGACTGAGTAAACCCCAAGGAAACCTCTGTTAGTGGGAGTACGAAATGACTGGGCTTCTACCGGAGCGCTTACTTCGAACGCCAGGTCAAAAGTGCTGGACGCGTTAGAGCCATACCAGAGCTCATAGTAGGTTGCCCCTTCCACCGAATCCCAGGTTACCGTTGCAGAGTCAGACCCGAACCCTCCGTGGTGCTTTTCTGCCCGGAGAGTTGGGGCCGACGGAATCTCAACGGGGCCATCGGATTCGGTCAGTCCTGCCGTCCTATCCGAATGATCCGACGCCTCAGAGCATACGTCGCCGCCGCAGACCTGAACCCAATAGTAGTAGACCATTCCAGGTTGCAGGCCCTTGTCGACATACTGTGGTGAGTCGTCCCACTCTCCAGAATCAATCGGGTATCTGAATTCCTGGGATGTCCCTCCTTCGGGTTGCCGATGTATCAGGTAGTACTGTGGCAAGTACTCAACAGTAGCAGTGGAGACATGACTATGACTCGGGCATCCGAATTCGTTGCAGGCGGTGACCCAGTATCTGCGCTCCCCAAACCCTTCGTAGCGCCAACTCACGGTTAGCGCATCGGAGGTCCTGTCGGCGACTGTGACAGCACCAACATGGCCCGGGCTCGGGTTGGTATGGGTGTAAGCGGTTGCGACCACCTTCCCATCCAACTGATAGACGCCGAAGTTTACTAACGTAACCCCGACCGCGTAGTGAGTAGCCCCTGGTACCGGGTCCCAAGTGACTCGCAGCGACGAACCCTCTTGGACAACACGAACGTTATTGGGCCCGACCGGTTCAGTGGACTGGCCATTTGCGTTATTGCCCCAGCATTGGAGTGAGCCGTCGGTCCTCACCCCGCAGGCGTGGCCGCCCCCCGCGCTGACGGAGACGAACGCCCCGGACGCCGGCGTGGCTCTGCCAAAGTCGTCGCTGCCCCAGCAAGCCACCGCGCCGTCGGTCCTCACCCCGCAGGTGTGGCCGGCTCCGGCGCTGACGGAGACGAACGCCCCGGACGCCGGCGTGGCTTCGCCACGGCTGTTGTTGCCCCAGCAGGCTACGGAGCCGTCGGTCTTCACCGCGCAGGTGTGGTCAATCCCAGTGCTGACGGAGGCGAACGCTCCGGACGGCGCGGTGGACTGCCCCAAGGAGTCGTTGCCCCAGCAAGCCACGGAGCCGTCGGTCCTCACCCCGCAGGTGTGGCCGAATCCCGCGCTGACCGAGGCGAACGCCCCGGACGCCGGCGTGGCCCTGCCAAAGTCGTCGCTGCCCCAGCAGGCCACGGAGCCGTCGATCCTCACCCCGCAGGTGTGGCCGGCTCCGGCGCTGACGGAGGCGAACGCCCCGGACGGCGCAGTGGACATGCCGAATTCGTCGTTGCCCCAGCAGGCCACGGAGCCGTCGGTCTTCACCCCGCAGGTGTGCGAATCCCCGGCGCTGACGGCGACGAACGCTCCGGATGGCGCAAAGGACTTGCCAAAGTGATCATCGCCCCAGCAGATCACCGAGCCGTCGGTCCTCACCCCGCAGGTGTGCGAATCCCCGGCGCTGACGGACGAGTACTCCCTGGGCGGCGTGGTAGGGAGTGCCGGCGTGGCAGCGGACGTCGGCGTTGCCGAGGGTGTGACCGTGGCAGTTGGTTCTGGCGAAGCTGTAGGTGTGGGTGTACTGGTGGGCCTGGGCGTCGCCGTAGGATTTGGCGTGGTCGTCGGGCGCGAAGCAGCGGTGGGACTGGGTGCGTCAGTCGGCTGCGGCGTGACCTTTGGTTCGCGTGTGGCCGGAATGGTTGACGTCGGCTCGGCAGTGGAAGTTGAATGAGGAGTAAAGGTTGGCTGTGGACGCTCCTCCGGGCGGTCGCCAACAACCCTGGGCTCGATCGTCGCCCTAGGAATGTCTGCTGACACCTTTACAGGTGCCGGCGTGGTGGTTGGATATGGGTCACCTGCGAACGTGTCGCAGGCGAGGACTAACGGCAGAACCAGCGCGCACACTGCCAGCTTCCAGAACGCACCGGATACGCCGAGTACCGTGTTTTGATCACGCATGTCTGGGTATCAGGCCCATTGACCTAAGCGTTGAAAGAAAGTGCTGCATGGGAGTTGAGGCTCAAGAAGCGCACAGGAGCTACCGCAACTGCTGCCGCCAGACTCGCATGAAGAACCGGAACTGCTTTATCCGTATGAATTCAATTTCACAAAGGATGATGATTGTAACAGTAACCTTAACAGCGCGACCTCACGCAAACCGTCGTCAGCATGTCCTCGTCAACGGCCCCGCCACAGTTCCATGACGAACCTGGTCACGAGAATTCTTGATTCTGTCCAGTTTGGTGGACCGAATGGGATTCGAACCCACGACCTCCGCAATGCGAGTGCGGCGCTCTTCCGACTGAGCTATCGGCCCTCAGCAGCAGCTACACGCAACCGGGTCGCGAGACTTCTCCCTCTCCCTTGAGGGAGAGGGTTGGGGTGAGGGTGGCTGCTGCTAGCACCCAAGCCCCGGAAAAGCATTCGCGCTCGCGCCCAGCAAGTCCAGTAATCCTATCCGGCCGGTCACTCTTTCCACTCTCATGGGGGAGAGGGTAGAGCCTGTTCCGGACCTGATCTGGGGGTGAGGGGTCTTCCGTTCGTGATCTCTCCCGCGCTCGAAACCTCCTGCCTGCGCCCGTTTAGGGCCGACGCTCTTCTCCCTCTCCCTTGAGGGAGAGGGTTGGGGTGAGGGTGGCTGCCTACCTCAGCAACCAAGCCTGGACTTACCACCTCAACCGCGCCAATCCCCGAAACCAAGTCCAAGAAGCCTAAGCCGCAGGCGCAACCCTCACGCGCTTCCGCCCCCGAACCTGCTCGAACACCAGCGTCCCGTCAGCCAGGGCAAACAGCGTGTGATCCCGCCCCACGCCAACGTGAGACCCCGGAAGCAGCTTCGTGCCCCGCTGCCGGGCGATGATCTGACCCGTTCGGATCTCCTCGCCCGCGAACTTCTTCACCCCCAGCATCTTGGGGTTGCTGTCGCGACCGTTCCGGCTGCTGCCCAGCCCTTTTTTGTGTGCCATTGCCTGTTGTCCTTCCGCTTCGCTTGTCTAGGCCGGCTGCGCGCTGATCGAATCGATCCGCACCCGCGTCAGCTCCTGGCGGTGACCCATCCGGCGCCGCCGGCGCTTGCTCGCCTGGTACGTGAAAATCCGGATCTTCCGG
The DNA here is from genome assembly GCA_028874175.1 of Chloroflexota bacterium. GTDB lineage: Bacteria > Chloroflexota > UBA11872 > UBA11872 > UBA11872 > UBA11872. Next base: position 20,858 of record JAPPLN010000007.1, on the reverse strand, counting down.
CCGCGCACGTGCTCCAGCACGCTCGCCTCGATCGAGGCGCCCTCGACTGTCGGCTGACCCACGTGGACGCCATCGTCATCGCTCACCAGCAACACATCGTCAAACGTCAGCTGACCCGCCTCCTCGGCGTCCAGCCGATCCACCTCGATCACGTCCCCCGGCGACACGCGATACTGCTTGCCCCCGGTTGCAAAAACCGCGTAACCCATAACGATCCCGTCGCTGGTTCTACCTGAAGTACGGCGTCCCCGGCGCAGACCACAAGTAGGGCGCGCCACGCCACAACCTGCCCATGCTAGCAAACCCCTCCCTCCCGGCGTCCCAGGCCTCTCTTTGCGTAGGGGCGGCGTCTCTGACCCGCCCGTCTTCCGCGCACGCCACCACCCGACAGCACCCCCGCTAGGCCGTCATCTGAGAGTCCAGATCGCCGCTCTTCACCCTCTCCAAGAGGAGAGGCAGACTCCGGCGTACCCGCCGGAATTCGGTGAGCGGTCCCCGGCTCTCCCAAGCTGCGAAACCGAACCGTTCGTGGTGAGCCGGCCCAGAGTCTTCGGCGAGCCGAGTCGAATCACACCCTTTCCATCCAACCCTCCTACGCTGTCCCCTCTTCGTCCTCATCTCACTCCTCTCCTCTCTTCCCTCTCCCCTTCTTCAATCCCTCTCCCCGCTCCCCCGAAACGGATTGATCACCCGCACCCCGTCATAGTCCTGCTCCGAGCTCAGATCCTCCGAATACACCGCGTCGCACCCCAGCGCCCGCGCCGCCGCCAGGATCGCCCCGTCCCAGTAGGAAATCCCAAATCGGTGACTGATGGCAACGGCCGTCGCAAACACAGTCAATGTCATGTCCTGTATCGGCAGCGTCATGAGAGGCTCCAGGAATCTCATCGCCTGGTCATGCGTCAGCCGTCCCGGACGAGTCGACCGTCTGGCCTGGTGATAGAACTCCTGTAGGACCTGCACGGAGACTGCGAGTTCAGGCTCCGCCAGCAGGCTCAGGGCCCGCTCTCTTTTCTCGACATCGTCCACCAACTCGCTTGACGCGTACAGCAGCACATCGGTGTCGACGAGGCGCATCGATGTCAGGCCGACCGCCTGCGCCTTCGTTCACGTTCAGCCTCAGCTCGAGCGGCGTCGCGGTCGTACAGCTCGTCCCGCGACAGGTTGTCGGCCATTCGCAGACCCACGCCTCGGGCATCGAAATCCGCTATCACTTCGCGCAGCAGTCGGCCGCGGCGCTCGGCCTCCGTCTCGGTCGGCGCACCCGTGGCGCGTTCGACCGACAGCGACCGCAGATACTCCCGAACCAACGCCGACACCGACGTATCCAGCTCCGCCGCTCGAATCCGCGCCCGCCGATATGTCGCGTCGTCCACCGAAACCGTAATATTCCGCATTTCCACAGTTCCACAGTTCCTGTAATCCACAGTCTATGCCAGCCACCCCGCCAGGTCAGACCCCCTCCGTCATCCCGGCGTCCGCAGCCGGGATCCAGTCTTCCGTGCCCCTACCCTTCCCAAGCCCCCGAACCGTTCGTGGTGAGCAGGCCCAGAGTCTTCGGCGGGCCGTGTCGAACCACACCCCCAACACCCAATCCTCCTACGGACTTACCCTCTTCTCCGTCTCACTACTCTCCCCTCTGCCCTCTCCCCTTGAGCAAGGAACGCCGCAACCTCGATATGCGTAAAGGCTGAACACAGACATCGTCGCGGGACAATCGACACATGCGCATCGCCCTCCCCATCATCCTCATCGCCGCCCTCGCCGTCGCCGTCGGCTTCTGCATTCAGCGCCACAACACCGTCACCGGCACCATCACCTTCGAAGGCGACCAATCGATCCCCGCCGGCGCCGTGCTCACCGTGGAATTGCGCGACGTCTCCTACCAGGACGCCCCCTCCACCCTCATCGCCTCCCAGACCATCCCGAACCCCCAGCGCTTCCCCATCGACTTCGCCATCCGCTACCAGCCCAGCGACATCGACCCCCGCGCCACCTACGGCCTCGGCATCCGCGTCACCCTCAACGACCGTCTCATTTACATCAACGACACCGCCTTCGACGTCCTAACCCGCGGCAACCCCACCCACGGCCTCAACGTCTGGGTCATCGCCGTCGACGCCCCCTAGCCAACACCCGCCGCCGGACCGGGCAGGCGCAGGTTTCCCGCCCCCCGACATCGTCGATAAGGGTCTTGGCAAGCCAGGCGCCCGAGGAGCCAAACGGCGTCGGGCGACTCGGCCAACCCTGCGTCGTTCACGGAGACCTTTGCGTAACGGCCCTCAAACTCAAAGGCGGGCCCACTCTTCACCCTCTCCAAGGGGAGAGGCAGATTCGGGCGTCTTCGGCCGAAATCAGTGAGGGGTCTTCCGGGCACCCAGTTTCGGGTTACGCAACGGTCGCCTGCGGGAGAGGGTGGGAGCCTGCCCCGGACTCGATTCGGGCGTGAGGGTCTTGGGGTCGAGACCTCGCCCTACCACCGCGCTAAGCCGCCATCTGATAGCACGGGCCGCCACTCTTCACCCTCTCCAAGGGGAGAGGCAGATTCGGGCGTCTTCGGCCGAAATCGGTGAGGGGTCTTCCGGGCAACCAAACCCGAGTTACGCAAAGGTCCCTCGGGCGAAGGTGCCATGTGCGCCGCACGGCCAGATGCGCTGAACCCTCGCCTAAATCTCCAGCCCCTCCATCGCAACCGGAAACGCATCCGCGTTGCGCAGCGTGCCCGCTCGCGCTTCCACCTCAGGCAACAGCCGGCGATTCGACGCGAACGGCACCGTCACTTCGTGCAGGCCGCCGTGGGAGCGCAGGCGCGAGCCGCTCAGCACCGATAAATCGTGCTCGCCGGGCGCTCGGCCAAAGACTGAGCCCCGATCGCTCAGCACAACGATGTCGCCGATGCGGTCGCCCGGAAGCTTGTACTTCGTCGCGGCGTCGTCGCGGGGCAGCGCGTCATCGATGCGCGCGTCGTCGCGCAGACGCTCAATGGCCGCATCCACCTGGTCGGCCGGCAGATGGACGGTCGCAAACGACCCCAGGCCCGCGTGGTGCGTCACGTGCGGATCGGTGATCGGCAGCACCACTCGAATCGGCCCGGGCACCGCCCCGTCCAGCAGCGATTCCAGGTAGACGATGTTAGGCGTGCCGTCGGGATGGCACTTGTCGTTCATGCCGTGGTCCGCCGTCAGCAGGATCACGGCCCCGAGCGCGTCGAGCTCGGCCAGGCGCCGGTCCAGCGCCGTGTAAAAGGCATCGGCCTCGGGCGTGCCGGGCGCATGGGTGTGCTGCACGAAGTCCGTGAGCGATAGATAGAGCAGGTCAGCCAGGCGCTCGCGCACCAGGAAGACGCCGCAGGCCATCACGAAGTCGCTCATTTGGCCTGAGTAAATGCCCGGGTTGTCCCGGCCCATGCGCCGGGTGACACCCGCGATTCCGTGCTCGTCCTCGGTTGTCTCGTGCGCCAATTCGCCGGAGAAGCAGATGCCGCGCCAGCCCGTAGCCAGCATCGTGCGCAGCTTGTCCTTGGCCGTGATCGCCGCCACCGGGCGGCCGTCCTGGCTGTACCGGGCGAACAAGGACTCGCAGCGCAGGAAGCGCGGGTGGTCCATCATCACTTCCGCCTCGCGCTTCGCGTCGTAAAAGTAATTGCCGGAAATGCCGTGCGCCGCGGGCGGCTGGCCCGTGACGATGGTCATGTTGTTGGGATTGGTGAACGAGGGAATCGCCGCCGGCACGAGGTGATACGCCCCCTCCCGCTGAAAGCGCGCCAGCGTCGGCATGCACCCGTGGTCGATCGCCGCGTCCACATACGCCGGATCGGCGCCGTCGGCGCAGATCACCACCACCGGCGACCGCGATTCAGGCAACGGCAGCCTCCCGTTCAACATTCACATCCACGGCCAGTCTAGAGGCCATGTCGGCTCCCGGCGGCCTGAGCCTCTCGAAGAGCCTGCCCTGAGCTTGTCGAAGGGGGGAATCTCGCCTTCCCTCCGCGCCCGACCCCCAAGCAAGGCGCACCTCAGAGCGAACGTAGGCTCCCACCTGCGCTCAGCCCGCAGCCCGGCGGACCCTCAACGAGAGCCGGCCCCGTGTCGGGTACGGAACTGGCGCCCCTGCTATTCACTTGTGACTTGCCATCGGTACTCAGGTAGTGTACCATAGGCCCTATGACCACGCAACTTCAATTCCCGAACCCCGGCAGCCAGGCGCCGGACCGGTCGCGCCGTCGGGTGGCCGACCGCCCCATCCCACTCGTCATCCCGGCGTCCGCAGCCGGGATACAGTCTTCGCTCCCCAACCCCGCCGTCTCTCTCCCGTCATCCCGGCGTCTTCAGCCAGGACCCCGCGGAAACCAGCACTGCGGGCACGACGCAGCCCCCCGTCTCCTCGACCCTCCCCAGCCCGTCCAGCTCACCCAGTCTAGCACGTCCCGACAACCGCCCCGTTGCAACCCAAATCCGACGCCCCCCGCCCTCAAGAGTTTTTTGGAAAAAACTCTTACGTGCGCACAAGCCCCCCGCCGATTGACTCCCCAACCCCGCCCCGCCATAGTGCGGCAACACTCAACGAGGGAACCCAAACCATGCAATACCGCAAACTCGGCAACACCGGCCCTGAAGTCTCCGCCCTCGGCTTCGGCGGCTGGCCCATGGGCGGCGCCCGCTACGGCTCCATCGACAACGATCAGGCCACCGCAGCCATCGGCCGCGCCCTCGATCTCGGCGTCACCCTCTTCGACACCGCCGTCGCCTACGGCCTCGGCACCTCTGAGTCCCTCATGGGCAACGCCCTCCAGGGGCACTGGGACGACATCGTCGTCGTCACCAAGACCGGCGTCGTCCCCCAGCCCGACAACCCCGACGCCTTCTATCGCGACTCACGCCCCGAGACCATCAAATCCCAGTGCGAATTCAGCCTCAAGGCCCTCGGCACCGACTTCATCGACGTCTACCTCATCCACTGGCCCGACTTCGACACGCCCAGGGACGAAACCATGCGGGCCATGGAAGACCTCAAGGCCGAAGGCAAGATCGGCCACGTCGGTGTCTCAAACTTCTCAACGTCGCTCATGGACGAAGCCCTCGCTGTCTCCCCGATCGTGGCCAACCAGGTCGGCTACCACATGCTCGACCGCCGCCACGCCGACGAGATCATTCCCTACTGCGCCGCCAACGGCATCGGCGTCATGGCCTACGGCTCCCTCGCCCACGGCGTCCTCACCGGCGCCTTCAAGCCTGACCACCAGTTCGAAGAAGGCGACTGGCGCGGGACGGGAGTCGCCTTCGGCCTCCCGCTGTTCCATCCCGACTACCTGCCTGAAACCCTCGAGGCCGTGGACGAAGTCACCGCCGCCGCCGAGCAAGTCGGCCTCACCACGCCCCAACTCGCCCTGCGCTGGGTCCTCGACGAACCGGCCATCTCCACCGCCCTGGTCGGCTTCCGCACCCCGGCCGAGGTCGATGCCGCCGTCGCCGCTCTGGAAGCCGATCTGCCCGACGGTCTGATGTCCGCTCCAAACGAGGCAACCTTCGAGGCCTACCAGCGCCTTCTCGCCGGCGGGTCGCCTACCACCACCGCGGAGGGGCCGGGCCGCCGGACCTAGCCTTCGACGACCACCGCTCCCAGCAGGTTCGCGCCGGCCTCCCGCAGGATCGCTCGAGCCCGGATCGCGTCGTCCCGATTCGTCCGCGCATGCACCACAACCAGCAGCACCCCATCCGCCCGCGCCGCCACCGCCCGCCCATCCGGCACATCCAGCAGCGGCGGCGCCGCCACGATCACCAGGTCGTGCGCCTCCGCCTCGCCACGCAACCAGGCCAGAAACACTGCCCCGGAAAGCAACGCCGGATCGCCGGCCCGGACGGCCTCAGCCGTCAGAACTGACAGGTTCGCCGGCACGGTGCGCGCTTCCGACTCACCTTCGCTGGCCGCGCCGTCGACGTCTGCATCAACCAGCAGCACGCGCCGGCCCGTCTGCGCCAGCGCAGCGGCCAGATGCGCCGCCACATGCCGCCGCGGCTCCTCGGCGTGCGAACTCGTCACCGCCACGATGGCATGCGCCCGCTCACCCAGCGCCACCAGCGCGTTAGCCCGCAATTCCGTAAAGCCCTCGGCAAGCGCGTCGTCAGCCGGCAAGTCGGCGAGGATTCTGGGGTCAGCCACGAGAAACTCGCGTCAGCGGCCAAACCAGCCAGATCGCCACAACGCCCAACACCGCGCCCAGCACGGCGGCGATCGGCAACGCAACCTCAACCCGCGGCCACACCGGCGCCCCCGGCGCCCGCGCTGGGTCGATTACCGCCACCTCAAGACCACGCTCCCGATCATTCAGTCGCTCCGGCGTCGCCACCTCCGCCACCAGTAACGCCGCCAACCCATTCACCGTCGCGGCGGCTCGTGCTGCGTTCGAGTCCTCAGACTGAATCGTGACCACGAGCCGGTCGCCGTCGCCGTTCGTGCGGACGTTGCGGACGATCTCCTCATCGGACAGCCCGCCGCGCTCAGCCTCAGGCAGCCGAGAGGCGTAGGCCTCCGAGGCCACCCAGGCGGCGTAGTTGCGAATCAGCCGTGCCGAAGCCTCCGCCGCCCCAAGATCGGCAATCCGCGGCCGGATCGATACGTCAGTCGACGCCCGATAGACCGGCGTCGCCACCAGCACGACGATAAGTGCAATCACCGCGGCCACGACGGCGGCTGCGGCTCCGCCAACCAAATAGAGGCGCAGGGGCGGTTGTGCTGGGGGCGACGGACTATCTGTCTTCACCGCACTGTTCCTATCACCGTCGTATCCAGCAAATCAGGCACGTCATCCGCAAACAGCCGGTTCAGCCGCCAGTCAACCACCAGCACCACAAACACGGCCGCCAGCAGCGCGGCCAAGGTGGCCAGAGCCGCATTGAGAATCACAAACACCAGCCGCGGTCGAGCGGCTTCGTCCGTCTTGTCGATCAGGCGCAGGGTTCCCAACTCGCTCAGGCTGGGATACAGCCTGGTCTGATCTTCGACCAGCAGCTTCGCCGCAGCGTCGATGATGGTTTGTACCGAACGGTCCTCCCAGCTCAGCTCAAGCCGTAGCCCCCGCGCCAGAGGAAAGACGTCAATCGTGCTGGCCAGCACTTCCAGGTCAACCGCGACGCCTTCCTCGGCCGCGGCCTCCGCGACCTCGCGGAGGAAGCTGCGACCCCGCGCCAGCCGGACCAGGTCGTCGATTACGACCGTCGATGCCTGGGCCCGGCTGTTCTCGATCCCGAACTGGCGGTCCTCGCTGTCTGGCGGCAATTCCAGTACCAACAGCAACTCGGCTTCAGCCTCGTAGTTCACTGGACCGAAGGCCTGCCAGAGGAGCGATCCAACCAGCGTGGCGATCGTGACCGCGCTGATGAACCACCACCAACGTCCCAGAATCCGGCCGACGCGTTCGGTCGACATCAGACGTCGGGAACGGGCGGTCGGCCGTGCCCCTTGAGCGTGTCGTTCACGGCTTCGAGCAGGGTGCGACGGAAGTTCTGACGGCTGAACCGGCGCGCGTTGGCCACGAGGGCGTCTGTATGGAAGGTCATCGTTTGAACTTGACGCAGGGCGGCCCCTAGCGATGCAACCGTCTGCTCGCGAAAAAGGATGCCTGTCTTGCCGTCGATCACTGTATCCAGCGCCCCACCTGAGCCGTAGGCCACGACGGGCCGGCCGGCGGCCTGGGCTTCGACCGGGGTGATTCCGAAGTCCTCATCACCCGGAAACAGCAACGCTCGGCAGCGCGCCATTTCCACGCTCACGTCGCGGTCGGGCAGCCTACCAAGAAACCTGACGGTCGGCCCCGCCAGCGCCCGAAGGTCGGCTTCGGCGCGCCCGCTCCCCACGATCCGCAGCGGCAGCCCGAGTTCGGTGCAGGCGCGTACCGCCAAATCGATACGCTTGTAAGGAATCAGGCGCGACACGATTAGGAAGGCGTCGCCCACGTCGGTCGTCGGTTTGAAGCGGTCCACGTCCACCGGCGGATAGACGATGCGTGATGATCGTCCGTAGAACCTGCGGATCCGCTGAGCCACCGCTGTCGATATTGCCAAGAACTGCGTGACTCGCTGTGCCGCCTGGCGATCCCAGCGACGTGCCCAGGCTAGGACGGGCGGGAGAAGCACGCGTGACCACACGGGCGCCCTCTCGCCGGCAAGATATACCTCCGGCATCCACAGAAATCGCGTGGGTGTCAGGCAATAGCACACGTGAACGGCTTGCGGCGGAGTGCGCACGCCTTTGCAAAAGGCGCTGGAATTGCTGATTACTAGGTCGGCCTCCGGAATCCGGAGGCTGCCGAAGGCCAGTGGGTAAAAGGGCAACAGCGCCTGGTGGTTGGTCCGCCAGAGCGGAAACCGCTGGAGCCACGTGCGCCGAATGTCCAAGCGCTCAAAGACTGGATCAACCAGCGCCGGGTCGTAAAAGGATGTGAACACTGGTGCCGTCGGAAACAGGCCGTGCAGCTCAGCCAACACGTTCTCGGCGCCGCCCTGCTGATTGAGCCAGTCATGGACCAGCGCCGTACGCGGGCCCGTCACGGCCCCGCGATCCGTTTCAATACGCGCCGCGTCCGCTCAGGACGGTTGGAATGGTCTGCAGGAGGATGCGAAGGTCCAGGCCCAGCGACCAATTGGAGACATAAAAAGTGTCCAACATCACCATTTCGTCGAAGCCCAAGTCGCTGCGTCCGCTGACCTGCCACAGGCCGGTCAAGCCGGGCAGGACTCGCAGGCGGTGTCGTGCCCATGTGTCGTACTGCGCCACTTCGTCGGGCACCTGCGCGCGTGGCCCAACCAGGCTCATGTGGCCTACCAGCACGTTCAGCAGCTGAGGTAGTTCGTCCACGCTCATTCGGCGAAGGATTCGGCCGATGCGTGTGCGGCGTTGGTCGTCGGGCGCCTTGAACAGCAGCGGATGCGTCTCATCCTCGAATAGATCACGCTTCCGAGCCTCCGCGTCTTGCACCATTGACCGGAACTTCAACACGCGAAACGACTGCCCATCTCGCCCGATTCGCGTTTGGCAAAACAGAATCGGCCCGGGGGAATCCAGCCGAATAGCCAGTCCAATCACGAGCCACAGTGGCGCCGTCAACAGAAGTCCAAGCAGGCTAACCGTCAAGTCCAAGGCGCGTTTCTGCAGGTATCGGAACCCGGTAATCTCCGGTTCGCGCAGGGTCACCAGCGGAATCCCGGCTACTGGGTGGATGTCCATGCGCCCAAACTGGGCTTCGAGCAGGTCGGGCACCACGCGAAACTGCACACCCTGTCGGCGACACCGCTCGATGACAGGCGCAAGTTCATGCTGCACGCTTGAAGGGAGCGCGGCGTAAACCACGTCCACGGGTTCGGACTCAATCACTTCAGCTAAGTCGTCCACGGTTCCCAGCCGTGCGAATCGGCCGAAGGCGGTGCTCGTCCCATTGTCGTTCGAGTCCAGATATCCGATGACACGGTTTCCCAGGCTCCGGTTAGCCGTGAGTTGCTGCATCAGGAATTTGGCGACCGCTCCGCCGCCCACCACCAGGATGCGTTGGTTGTCATAGCCGGCTCGGCGCAGCAACCCCAACCCCACGCGTCGCACCAGCACCCAGACGAGGGCCAATCCGAGGCCAAAGGTACCCAGGTAGAGAAACATCAGTCGGGAGAAGAACACAGGGCGCGAGACAAAGAACACAACGATCACCGCCGCTGTTCCGATGAGCGTCCCAACGGCTATCCGGCCCAGGTCTTCCAAGAGAGAGGTGCCTCGGTGTCGTTGGTAGCGGCCCAAACTCGCAAAGCTGAGCAGCGTGACCGGTATGAACAACCCGGCGACAACCCAATAGGCGTCGAGCGGGGTGAATTGAAACTCATTGAGCGCGGGACCTAGTCGCCACGTGTAGCGAGCCGTATACGCAAGGAGGAATGCGCCGAAGAGCAGCGCAAGGTCTCCAAGCGCAAGTACTCGTGGCGAGGCCAAGAATCGCCAGGCTACGTGGTGGTGGCGCCGGCGGGGGGCTGAGCGCGCGTCCGAAGCGGCCCGCGGTGTTGGCCGGCGACTGTCCACGCGAGTCAGCTTGGGTCGAGGGCGCGTCGATACAAACTGAGGCATTGCTCGGCGGCTACCGTCCAGTCGAATTGCCGGGCCTGGATAAGACCGCGTTCACTCATCTGCGTGCGCTGCTCAGGCGATGCGAGGACGGCTGACATTGCGGCGGCCAACTGGTGAATGTCGCGCGGGTCCACGGTGAGGGCCGCGTCACCGGCGACTTCGGGCAACGACGACCGGTTTGAGGTGATGACTGGCGTGCCACTGGCCATGGCTTCCAGCACTGGAATGCCAAAGCCCTCATAGCTGGAGGGGTACACGACCAAGTCGGCTGCACAGTACCAGTACGGCAAGTCTTCCTGCTTAACATAACCGATGCGGTGAATCCGGTTGCGCACTGGACTTTCCTTAAGGGCTGTGTCTATTTCCTGGGTCGCCCAGCCGCTGCCGCCGGCCAGGACGAGATCACCCTCAAACCCGGTCCGAGCTACTCGGCCGAAGGCTCTTACGAGCACGTCGACGTTTTTTCGCGGCTCCAATGTCCCAACGAATAGGACGAATGGTCGATCCAGTCGCTTCTCTTGCCGAAATGCATGTACACGCGTATCCGGCCGCGGATGAAAAGCAGCCTCGCTTCCGGGATAGACCACGTGCACTCGCGTCGGATGGACGCCCAGCAGTTCAACGACGTCTTGCTTGGTTGCGTGTGAGTCCGCCACCACGGCCTTGGCACGTCGTGCCGAGAGCCACGTTGCCGCAGTCAGGTACCAGCGTCGATGCGTTGGATGGGTCCTCGGCTCACGAATGAACGAAAGGTCATGCACCGTCACAACGTGACGCGTTGGGGCTGCGAGCGGAACGACGTTGAGCATGGAGTGAACAACGTCCAACTGCGCGGCGCCAATGTGCCAGGGCGCCAAGAGATGCTCCCAGAGCACCCGCACACTGGTTCGCGACGTCGGGGCCTTCGTCCGTAGGGTCCGTACGGGTTGTGCCGGCTTGAACGGGAGACTCTGCACCCGCTCGTTCAGGAAAATCGTGAATCGATTTGCGCTTGGCTGCGCAAGCAGGGCTTGCACCAGATTCGTCGCATAGCGACTGGGCCCTGCATTGCGGTACGACGCATCGGTGCGCAGCACCAACGCATTCAATCCAACGCGCGTCACGGGCACATCAAACTGCCAAGCCAGCCTAATCAGGGGTCTCAGAGTATGAAACGGCGCATCCCGGTATGTGTGATTAGGCTCTCTGGGGATCCACGGGCCTAGCCGCCGCTCGGTCTTCGGAGGCAATGTTACTCGCGAAGAGCGTTGAAGGCTTGGTTCCGACGGTCTATCGCCCTTCCGTTTCACCGTTCCGCGACAGCGCATGCGGAAGGCGAGTTGGCGCTGCCGCAAGCAGTGCGGCAAATCCCAGCGCGGCAATCGCACCCGTGAGAGTCTGATACGCCATGCCAGTCGTGTTGCCGTGGTTGTCAAATGGCTTGTACCAGGCAAACAACGGGCTCCGGAAGCTCATGAAGTCCCAGTCTCCGGCCGGAAGATGGAAGGGATTCGACCAGAGTTCGGGCGCGTTGACGTGGATGTTGGCTGGAAGCAGGCTACTGACGCCGGGACCGTGATGAAACCCCTCGGGTTTGCCAAGGACGTAGAGACTTCCGGCTGCCAGATACACCGCCAGAACTATGCCAAATACTCGAAGGATTGTCTGGAGCGTCTCGCGATGCTTGGTCGGCTGAACAAGAGCGTTAACTCCGGCTGCCGCAAGCGCTGCAACGATCGGCATCGGATAGGAGCGGTGACGGACGAAGTCTTCAACTAACGATACTCGAATTTCGGTTGTGCTGCTATCGACGATTGCTAGCGTTATTGCAATGTTCATTATGGCTGCTAAAGGTAAGGCAGCAAGCGCCCAATGTCGGTGCCATGCATGAATAGAGCCAATCGAAAACAGGGTTAGAATAGCCAAGATTATAAGGGGAAACCGAATGTCATTCAGAAGCAGCATTTTACTGAGCTTGGGTAGAGTTACATCACCGATAACGCCGGCATTGCGGAAGAGTGTCGTGTGTGAGATGGTCTCGCCTGAAGTTGGCCACGGTTGGCCAATTTGCACGAGGCTGTAGACGACAAGAGGAAGAAGAAGCGTGCCGAATATCATGCTGCCCCCAAGGGCCCATCGCGATCGAATGGCGAGAAGGGCTGCCAGCATCAGCATGCCGCCATACAGCGGCCCTTCAGGTCGCGTGGCAGTCATGACCGCCGCTAGTCCGCCGAATACGAGCAGCGAGTATCTTGGGTATGGCGTTCTGATTGTGTGAATAAAGGCCCAGGCAGTGGCAGCCAGGAGCGCAATAAATACTGGATCTGGTTCGGCGGAACCTAGACTATAGATTTGAACAGGAGGAAAGATGACAGCTAGTACCGACACGGCGTATGCGATTGTCTTGCGAGTTCCCATGGCCAATGAGCTTCGATATATTAGCCATGGAAGCAATGTGTTTGCTAGGAACATCGGTGCCAGTGCGGCCGGATATGTGTAGCCTAGAAATGCAAAGGATATGAGCAGGACAATTGGTAGGCTTGGCAACACCCAAAACTTTCCCCAAAGTGGGAATTCTCCGCTCGTGGCAAGGGCCTCTGCCGTGACCATGAAACGACCTAAGTCGTCGATTGTGACCGCGGAGTAAGATCCGGCCTGAAGTCCGCCTATCGTGAGCAGAGTTAGGACGGTAAGCGCCGGTACAACCTGGTGCACAGCCATGCGAAACTTGCTCCATAGAGTCGGGCGAACGGGTATTCCCTCGCCCCACCAAAGGGTTATCGAAATCATTAGCAACAAACCAGCAATTGTTATGGCCAAGACCTGGGCACTTGACGATGTGGCAAGTTCGTGTCGAGGAGCGGCTGGAAAGGCAGTGACTATGGCCATTACAAAGGCGGCGGAGGATGGGAATGAACGCCACGTTGTTCCTATTGGTGTGCGCTGAGGTGGCTGCGGAGGCAGTTTTGCTATTCCGCCGAGCAGCAAAGCGCCGCCTACGAAACCTGCTAGCGCCCATACGGGATCAAAGGGGGAGGTACTGGCTTGGGCGACGTGCAGGAGAACCGCACTGGCGACTCCAATCGTTCCACCGAATCCCGGGTCAATCCCGACCGTTGAACCATGGGCTTGCTTGGCGGCGGCCATGGTAAGGAGCGGCAAGGTTGCGGCAAGCGCCCAGCCCAGGGCGCTGGACTGACTTGCGAATTGCTCCAGTTCGTCGCTGGCGAGAATTGCGATTCCAATGCCGGTCAATGGAAGGGCCATCAGGATGTTCACTATGGAAAACCGCAGCCGCGCACTGGGCGGTAGATACTTGGCGCGAAGCGAAACGGTTGCGGCTAGCACGCTGGCTGTGACTGCGGCCGTAAGCACCGGAACATCGGCTCTTAGCGGATCCCCAACAACGAGAACGGTGCCCGTAAACCCGCTGATGAGCGCACTCAGGCAGACAGAGCCGATGGAAATCGCGCTCTGGCGCATGGGCCCCAGCCGAGAGTCAAGGTTGGTGAGCATAGTCACTGAGGTCTGCTGGCATGTTCGACAGGTTGATTCACGCGATTATTTCGAGTCGCCACGGTTGTCGTGGCCGGTCTGCATATCACGTGAGGTCGAGCCGTTGAATCAACGACGGAGAGGTAGCGGCTTCCACGAGCTAGGCCCCTGGTCGAGGGCTGTGCGGCGCCCGGGGCCCCGATGACTAAGAGCGGGGGACGACAAACTGCCGTCCCCCGCTCTGTACGCCGCCAATACGGCGCTTTGGCAGATTCTGCCGGCTCTTACCGGATGGCTTCCTGTGTGGCCCGGTCGAAGAGCTGCATGTTGCTCATGTCCAGCACCAGGTCGAACGGATCGCCGATGTGAGCCGACGTTCGCGGGTCCACGCGGGCGATGTAGGACTCATCGCCGGCCAGCATGTAGAGGTAGACCTCGCTGCCCAGCGGCTCCGTCACATCCACGTCCGACGTAATCGTCGCGTCGTTCGGAATCTGGTCCGGCTTGTACTTCGGGTCGAAGATGTCTTCCGGCCGAAGTCCGAAGACCACGTCCTGGCCCAGGTGGCCCACGTAGGGGGCCCGCCGGTCAGGCGGTACCGGGACCTTGAAGGAGTCGGTTTCGACGTACATGTCGTCCGCCGTGCCCGTGAGGCGCGCGTCAAAGAAGTTCATGGCCGGGCTGCCGATGAAGCCGGCAACGAACATGTTGCTCGGCTCTTCGTAGACCTCCTGCGGCGGACCGATCTGCTGGAGCACGCCGTCGCGCAGCACGGCAATGCGGCTGCCCATCGTCATGGCTTCCATCTGGTCGTGGGTGACGTAAATGACGGTCGCCTGCAGGCGCTCGTGCAGCCGGATCAGCTCGGCGCGCGTCTGCACGCGCAGCTTGGCGTCCAGGTTGGACAGCGGCTCGTCCATCAGGAACACGGCCGGGTCGCGCACGACGGCGCGTCCGAGTGCCACACGCTGGCGCTGGCCACCGGAGAGGGCCTTCGGCTTGCGGTCCAGCAACTCGGCGATGTTCAGCATCTCGGCGGCTTCCTGCACCCGGCGCTCGATCTCCTTGCGCGGGGTGTGACGCAGCCGCAGCCCGAACGACAGGTTGTCGTACACGCTCATGTGCGGATAAAGCGCGTAGCTCTGGAACACCATCGCGATGTCCCGGTCCTTCGGCGCAATGTCGTTGACCAGGTCGTCGCCGATGTAGATGTTGCCGTCGCTCAATTCCTCGAGGCCGGCAATCAGGCGGAGGGTGGTGGACTTACCGCAACCGGAGGGACCGACCAGCACGAGGAACTCACGGTCCTCGACTTCAATCGATACGTCCTGTACGGCGGTGACTTCGCCAAATCGCTTGGTCACGCGGTCCAACGTTACGCTAGCCATACGCTCACTCCTTCGTCTCTCTCATTGAGCCGCGACGCACGTTAGGCCGCTGGCTCTTCGACCATCGGCAACGAACCGACGATCCGGCGGGAACAGAACTGTTCGGCGAAAGCCGTTTCTCACCGAAGAGCGGGCGCGACCACCCGGCCGGCCCGGATTGCTCAAGCGTCCTCGATAGGCGTGACTCCCCCACATGCGCCGCACCTGCGGAGCGGACGGTACCAACGGTGCGCGAATACGGTCAACCAGCGTCCGTGTGCCACCCTGACACGCTAGGACCTAGCTGCACGAGGGGGAATTCCCTAGCTGGTCACTTCCGACCTGTCAGGCGCGAGCTGCCTGCCGGAGGCGAGCCGCTCGCGTCAGCTCCGACCCGAAGGCGGCGGCGCCCAGCACGATCAAGCTGCTGTAGTAGAGCCAGATCAATAGCACGACGACGGTAGCCATCGGACCGTAGACCGCGTTGAAGGTGCCGAAGCTGGCGACGTACCACACGAAGACGCTTTTCCCAATCTCGAATAGCAGGGCCGCCACCCCGCCCGCCACCAGCGCCGAGCGCCGAGGCAGCGGCCGGGCGGGCAGTACCCCAAACAGCAGCGCGAAGATGCCCGTCGTTATGACCAGCGGTACCGCCACCGTCAGCGCTCGCAGCAGCGCACCTAACGTGGCCAGGGCACTGTCCGGACCCAGAATCTCAGCCTGGTGAATGACGGTCAGCCCGGCGGTGAGGGCGAGAGAGACCGCCAGCAGCAGTCCGGTCGCCGCGCCGACACCGAGATCGAGCAGCCTGCTCTGCACGTATCTCCGCCTTTGCCGCGCGCCCACGGCTGCGTTCAGGCCCCGTCGCAGCGCCGCGAACAGGTTGGAGCCAGTCCAGAGCAGGCCGAGCAGGGACACCACGCCCACTTGGCCGCGCAAGTCGGTCACGGACTGCACCATGCTGTCAAGCAACGCTTCCGACCGCGGCGCGATGAAGCTGGCAACCTCAAGAATCTGCGCGGCCAGTTCGTCGGAGTCCACGAAGAACGACGCGCCGGCCGCGACGACGGCCAATAGAGGAACGAGCGAGATGACGACCTGGAAGCTGATGGCCGCCGCGTACGTCGGTACGTTGTAACGACCTATCCGGCGTCCCGTCAGGATCGGCACGCTCAACCAGCGGTGTTGCTCAACCCAGATCAGGGCGCGCTGGAAAGGTGCTGCCAGCTCCTGTGTTCGCTCGGCGGCCGACCGGGCATGCCGGCGGGCTCGCCAGGCACCGCGGCGCAGGAGACGACGGCTTCGCTCGCGCGTACGTATAGCTCCTTGTCAGCCCATCGCGGCAGCGTTCATGCCGCCTTCGCCGCCACGATGGAGTGAATCCCTGGTCCGATGGTCCAGAGGCCCAGGTAGCTGTCGTTCCCCGCCTGCCAGCGTCTGGCCTCCACCGCCCGGCCGTCAACGAACGCTATAACGTTGTCCCAGCCATTCGGCAGGCGCAGCGCTACCAGACCGTTGGTTCCCGTGTCGGCCCGAATATCCAGGGTTACGGATTCCAGGTCGACCGTCTGTACAACTTCGATCGTTCCGCCCCCTGGCCGCGCCGCCCGCAGCCCGCCGCTGCGGCTACCCAGCCGGCAGGTGACCCGGTAGCTATCGACGGCGACGTCCACACCAAACAGCCCGCGGATCACCGCCTGGGCCATCGTGCCTGCGGCGCCGGCGAACTGTGGCGACCCCTGACCGGACTGGCTGGGAATGTGGAACCACTCGTGCACGCCACTCACAGACTCCCAGGCTCGCGCGACAGCGTCCAGATGGTTGATTGCCCGTTCGGCGTGGCCATGCTCGAACTCGCTGACAATCTGCAGGCCGCCCCACCAGTCCCACACGGCGCCGTTCTGATACTCCCCACCGGCCATGCGGCGACTCTGAAAGAAGTCGTCCGGATACGGCGGCGAGAGCGTCAACCCGGCGCGGTTGGTGCCCACGGCGGCTTCGGCCCGCGCCGCCGCCTCGAAGATCGGCGCCAGTTGTTCCGGCGACGCGATGCCGGCAAAGATTGACAGCACGCTGCTGATAGGAATCACCGCGTCCTCGTCAAACGGGTCAGTCCAGTGCGTGGCGTGTGCATGCACCCGGTAGTGCCCGCGGTCCGGCTGCCAGAGTTGCTCGTGGGTTTCGGCCTGCACCTGTGCCGCGCGGGCGCGTTGGACCTCGGCGTCAGCAGTCTGACCAACGGTGTCCAGCATGACGGCGTAGTCGTGCAGAGCCCGGAAGTGCCACGCCTGATCAAAGGGCGACAGCGTGAGTTCGTCGCCGAACTCCAGGTCGGTCGGCTCTGAGCCGGGGCTGCGCTTGACATCGCCCCAGTCGGTGGTGTGACCGCGGAACAGGAGGCTGCTGTCACCCCAACGTCGTTTTGCCCACAAATACCCCAGGGCGTCGCCCAGGCGGTCGATGACGCGGCGCCCATCCACTTCGCCCACGAGCCAGTCCGCGCCCCCGAACGCTCGGTAATACGCGAATGCCGCATGTACCGCGCTGGTTTCCTCATCGCTGACCACCGTCGCCTTGTCCACCTCGCCTCGGGCGTTCAACGTGGCGGCTACGGCGCCGTCCGACGGCGCAAAGCGGTCCTGAGAAGCCAGAAACCCTTCCACCGGCGTTTGCATGAATGCCCGTGGAAGAAAGTAGGGCAGCGCTGGCTGGATAGTCGCCATGTCGCGCACGAAGATCGGCGCGTAGAGAGTGCCGGCGGAGTTGCCCTTGATGGTGCGTCCGTGCCAGGGCAATTCGCGTGAGGTGGCCGATAGTGTGTCGCGAATGCGCGTCGCCATCCCGTCAATTGACGGAACCTCATTGACCCACCACGTCGTTCCTGTCGTGGAGCCAGTAGCGGCATCCGTCCCTTCGTCGCTCGGATTCGGCGCTGCCAGTGCCGGCCCGGCAGTCGCTGCCAGCCAGGTGCCAGTGACGCCGGCCAGATTCAGGAAACGCCGACGGCCGATCCCGGTCAGTGGCCGCGCCCAACTGGGCCGGCAGGGGACGTGTGGACGAAGCGTTGGCATGGGTGGAGATCAAGCCTCGGGCGTTAGCGGCCGGGTAAGTTTCGCGTACCGTGCGGCACGCGCGGCGCATCCCGGCGTTGGTCACTCGGAAAATCATACGTGCCAACACGGTGCTAGGCTGCTCTTTGTGGCCCGATTGTTGATTCGCCCCCTTCTTGCGGCCACAGTGTTTTCGGTTGGTCTGTTCCTGGCGCTGGTCGGCGGGGCGCGCGCCAGCGAGCCTCAGGCGACGGTTCCCGCCGTTTGCGCTTCCGACTTTGCTATCCCCAACGGCTGGTTCTATACGCAAACCGGCGGCGCGGGCGTCGGCTTTCCGGTCTGGGACGATGCCGATGCGCGCTTCTGGACCGCCTTTCAGAATCTGGGTGGTCTCCCTGTTGTCGGGTACCCCATCTCACAACGCTTCCAGCAACACGGCTTTACTGTTCAGGCATTCCAGAAGCTGGTTTTGCAGTGGGACCCGGCTGCGGACCGCGCCAACGCCGTCAATACGCTGGACAACCTGCATCAGGCTGGATTCGACTCCTGGTTGGAGTCGTTCCGACAGGTGCCTCCCCACCAGGCGCTGCCCGCCGACGCCGGCCAAACATTCGACGTCGTTACCGCGAACCACGTGGCCCTCTTGGACGGCAACTTGGACATCCGAGCAGCGTTTCTGGCCGTTCCCAACTGGTTGACTCGTTTTGGCCTGCCCATCGCGTACCGGGACTTCGGCGCGGTTCGGGTTCTGCGCGCCCAGCGAGTCGTACTACAACAGTGGGCTACGGATACTCCCTGGGCGAAGGCTGGCGAAGTCATCTTTGCCAACAGCGGCGACATGGCGCGCGAGGCGGGCCTGTTTCCCGAATCGGCGGTCACGCCCGGACCACCCGGCGCCGCGCAACCAACCGATCTGGAACTGACACTGGACCAACGGCCGGCCGTGCAGGGCGCCACGGTGCTGGCTGAACTCGCCAGCGGTCGTCCCGACGTTCGTCTGACCCTGGATGGCCGCGCTCTCCCACTGGCCTGCGCAGGCAGTGCCTGGCAGACCCTGGTCGGTCTGGCCGCCGATGCCGAGCCCGGCCCGCGCCGGCTCCAGGTCGACGTTGGAGGACTGACCCAGATGCATGAGTTCCAGGTCGCCGCTGGGACGTTCTCGTCCACCGAACTCACGGTCGAGCCGGACCTGGCGCACCTACTGGACCCGCAGATGGCTGCGGAGGAGCGCGCCTTCGTGCGGTCGCTGGTAGACCCCGTCAGCGGACCGCCGATTTGGACCGGAGTCTTTGGCATCCCGGCTAGCGGGTCTCCCACGTCGCCCTATGGACAGCGGCGCGTGTTTCATCCCGGCGCCATTCCCTACGTGCACGAGGGCGCCGACGTGGCGGCGCCGTTGGGCGCGCTCGTCGTGACGCCCGCCGCCGGACGTGTCGCCTGGGCCGGACCGCTGGCAATCCGCGGCAACAGCGTGGTCCTGGATCACGGATTTGGTGTGTACTCGGTCGTAGTCCACCTGGATCGCATCGATGTCGCCGCTGGGGCTACAGTCACGCCGGGCCAGGCGCTCGGCACCATTGGGTCCACTGGCCGTTCCACCGGACCGCATCTGCATTGGGAGGTGCTCGTCGGCGGCGTCGCGGTCGATCCCACCGTGTGGACCTGGCGCGACTTTGTCGGCATACGCAACGGAACCGGCTACTTGTTGTCCGGTGACTCAGTTGAGGTGCCTCCAGGCGCTCCTGAGGCTCCAACGCCACCCGCGACGCCCCCTGATGCCGGCCCGACGTCCGCGGGCGAGACCGGCCAGTCGCCGGACGATGTCCCGGCCGGCTAAACGGTTCGGATCACCGATTCCTGCCGCGAACCGCTAAGCTACAAGCTATCCGCCGCTCTGCTACGTCCCCGATGGCCCTACCCTGGCTGGTACGTTTGCGCCGCCTGCTCCTGGGCGAGCCGTCGGACGAACGCACGATCCGCACGGCTCCTACGCGCGCCGTGGCGGAAATCTGGATCAACCTGCTGGGCGACCACGGCATCCCCGCGCGCGCGATGCCCGCGCTGCCCGCCAGCTTCATGGGCGACGGTATCCAGCACAACCTGATCGTGCGGACCGAAGACGAAGAGGAAGCTGAACGCATTCTGCAGGCGCTGTGGGACGCTGCCCGCCCTTAACCCGCCGTCCGTTGTACAGTGCGCCGTTCGGCTCAGGAACTCAGGGCCAATTGAGGGGGACGCATGGCCGACCGCCGGTCCATCATCGTTGAACAGACATACGTCATCGCCGCGCAGCCAGAGGCCGTTTTCGACGCGCTGGTCGATGAAGACCTCCTGTCCGAATGCCTCGCGCCGCTGCAACGCCTGCGCCTCACGCCGGGCTCCGGCGGACGCATCGGGTTCCGCGATCCGGAGCTGGGACCGGCGATCGGCCGCATCGGTGAGCACGACCGCGGCGTTCGCCTGACGTGGCGAATGGTGCAGAACTGGCCCGGCGTGCTCTCCTTCGATTTCTTCCGCGAGGATGGCGGCTGTCGGGTCGACGTGATCCAGTCGGGCTTTGGAGCCCTGCGTGGTGTGCGGCAAGACATTGACCAGGTATTTGCCGCTCGCTGGGAAGCCTGGATGAACGCGATCAAGGATCGCCTCGAAGTCTGACCCGCTATCGCGGCCGAGTGCGACGATCTCTTGAGCGGGAGTCCGGCAGGGTAGCGATCGGTGGGGCGCCCTGGCCTGCATGTCAGGATCGAGGCCGGGACATCTGAGTTCTCGAGCGGGTTTCAGTCGCGCAGGCCGCTAGACTCGCCGGTACATGCGCCCGTAGCTCAGCGGAATAGAGCACTGGTCTTCGGAACCAGGGGTCGGGGGT
>JAPPLN010000068.1 GCA_028874175.1 Chloroflexota bacterium | reverse complement strand
CCCCCCCCCCACACACCCCCCCCCCCCCCCCCCCCCCCCCCCCCTCTCCACCAATAAATTTCCACCCTTTCCGGGGGGGGGGCGCCCCCCCTCGTGGGGCCCCCCCCCCCCGACACATCGCCGTCATTCAATGGCTTGAATGAGCGCGAATCGTGCCTATTGCAGCGTTGCCAGGTGCTTGTCGCACGCGGCCTGCGCGTTCAACAGGGCTTCGCGAGCCGGAATCTCGCCGGTGATCGCTGGCGTTGCTTCGTCGTGCAGGATGTTCCACCACTGCGCCCAACCGCTGAAGAACATGAGGCCGTAGGCGTGCGGGCTCAGGAAGTGGTCTCGGATGAGCTCCATGCTGCGGGGCATTCCTGGCTGGAAGCCAAGATATCGGTCGCTGTTGATCGCGGCGCGGTGCATGGGAATCGCTCCCCGCCCGTCGGCGACCAGACCCTGGAAGTACTCACCCGCGATGAACGACGTGAGAATGACCGAGGCCTCGACCGTGCCGTGCTCGAGCGCCTTGACGGTGATGAAGTGTCCCAACTCATTGGTGGAGTAGGCGACCTCACCGGTCGGCGACCGTGGCGAAGGCATGTTGTCCCACTCGAACCGGCCGCCCACTCGAAGCTTGCGGCCGCCGGGGCCGTGAATGCCGCCGGGTTCCATGCCGATCTTGCCGGTCGCGAATGGCGCCGTGATGCCCTCGCTCAGCAGCTGCGACAGCTCGCCGAGGGGGACGCCTACGCCCTCTTCGTACGTGGCGTTGACGTACCACTCGAACGCCTCGAGTCCGCCCTCGGTGGCGAAACCGGAAGCTGGCGCCGGGCGGGTTCGCTCGGTGAAGAGCCAGCCGCCGTTGGCGCTGATCAAGGGCAGCCAGCGGAATTCGCCGCCAGTGCCGTGATGCAGACCGTACTCATTGGTGTCGGCGTTGGTGAGTTGCCGTGCCGCTTCCAACTGCGAGTCCCAGGTCCAGTCAGCCGTTGGTGCGTCCACGCCGTCCGCATCGAACTTGTCGATGTTGTAGACGTAGCCGTTGACCGCTGACATGAACGGCATGCCGTACAGCACGCCATCGATGTCCAGGTTTTGGAGGCTCGGGTCGTCCGGGTTTTCGCGTGACAGGATGAGGAAGTCGTCAAGGTCGATTCCCGCCTTGTCGACGTGGTCCTGGAGCTGCACGAGACCCGGCGCGAACTCGCGCATCCGCGCGCCGTTCAGCACCACGACGTCACCAACCGTGCCCGCCGCGAACATGATGTTCACCTTGTCGCGGTAGAACCCGGGCGGGATTGGAATGAGGTCGTACTTGACGTTGGGGAACTGCTTGTCGAATTCCTCCAGGCCGGCCTTCATCGTTTCCCAGCGCGTCCCCGCCGCCCAGTAATTCATGAACTGGATCGGTGGCGTCGGCGCCATCTGGGGCTGGGCTTCGACCATGACTTCCCTGGTGACGACCTTCTCGACCTCTACGACCTTCTGGACTTCGACCGGGACTTCCTTCTCAACGACCTTCTCTACGACCCGTTCGACCGGGACTTCCTTCTCGACGACCCGCTCGACCGGAACTTCCTTCTCGACGATCTTCTCGACCTCGACGACCTGGGTCTCTCCACAGGCGGCGAGAATGGCCGCCGTCGCGCCGCCAAGGGAACCAACCCCAAGGGCACGGATGACCTTACGTCGAGTCACTGGTCCGCTCATGAAACCTCCCCATATCGGTGGACACCGGCGACTCACAACCAAGTGTCACCAGTCCGCTACACGCCAAAAACAGGGCGACTCGCCATCTGCGGTTCAGCGCGACGAGCCACCCAAGGGCGCACTATGTAACACCGGCTCCTGAAGCCTGTCAAATGACAGGCCATCGTCGCTCCGTCGCGCTCTCCGGTGCTCCGGCAACAATCGCGCCACCGAGCGAGGCCGGCCTGTTCTCGGGCTAGCGCTTCGTTCCTCGCTGCTGCACGCACGAATAGTGGATCTGGCACACGGCCTTTCGTTCCGAATCGTCGCGGAGCCGGCCGCCGACGGAGGTCATCCGCAGGAACATGCCGACGGGCGGGGACTCTAACGCGATGGAGTTTTCTTTGCTGGAGGTGATGGTGGAGCTGTTGACTTCCCAGTCCTGCTGGTACACCACGGCCACGGCCTGATCCTCGGTCAGCATGGCGTAGATCCGGCTGAAGTCCGGGCGCACGGCCACCATCTGGGGGGTGAGGCCGACCCGGATGTGGGCCAGGGCGCGCAGGTTGGCGGTGTCCACGACCTGGACGAAGTTGTCGTCGGCGTGGCCGGTGTAGGCATAGCTGCCGTCGTACGTAAAGGTGCCGAGGATGGGCTCGGTGCCGGTCTGGAAGCGCTTGACCAGTTCCAGGGCCGAGGGCTCGTAGACGGCCACGGTGTGCTTGCCGGCTTCCTGCACCCAGATGGAGCCGTCGGGCGAGGTCGTCAGACGCGTGGGATGCCCGCCCTTCTTGGACTCGGCGGTAGCGAGCACGGCGCCGCTGGAAGGATCGAGGGTCACGACGCGGTCGCCCGCCCCGGTGGGATAGACGAAGCGCTCGACGCCCTCCGCGTCGATGCTGAGGTCGGCGTCGGCCAGGACGCCGCCGTGGAGGGGGACATCGCTGAAGGTGTTGGTGACCTCCTGCGTGCCGGTATTGACGGTCAGGACCTCGCCGGCGGCCATCTTGCTCACGAGCAGTGTGCCGTCCTGGCGGGCCTTGCCGAGGAAGACGCCCTCGGCCTCGCTGCCCAGGGGGATGCGATTGGTGACGGTGAGGGTGTCCACGTCGAGCGTGATCAGTTCGGCGCTGCCGGCGTTGAGAGTGCCGAGCCAGAGATGACGGCCATCAAAGAAATTGTTGTCGTCGTTCCAGGCCCAGGTGGTGAAGCCGTCCAGGTCGCCGGTCCGAGCGACTTCCTCGGTGACGATGTCGATGGCGGTGACGTGCGGCGAGCTGTTGCTGAAGACCAGGATTTCGCCCTCGTCACCGACGGGAGCTTCGGCGACGTCACCCGCCGTGCCGCCGGGTGCACTTTCGGGGCCGCCCTCGCCACAGGCCGCGGCGAGGATCGCCACCCCAAGGCCACCCATGCCGGCCAGCAGTCGTCGTCGCGGGAGTTGTGGGGTGTTCATCGCCTCGGTCCTTTCAAAGCCTGGGAACTGCCAATCTGCCAACGGCACAGCCCGGCTGTCCTGGGTCTAGCGCTTGGTACCCAGGTTCTGCGTGGCGCAATACGCCGACGTATGCCTGCAGGCTTCAGGCCGTTCCTGATCGTCACGCAGGCGGCCGCCGACGGAGGTCATGCGCAGGAACATGCCG
>JAPPLN010000120.1 GCA_028874175.1 Chloroflexota bacterium | reverse complement strand
CTCCGCGTCCGCCCATTCGTCACCCTCCGCTGGTTCCACGCCCTGCGCCGCGGCGACGACCCGTCATACGAAGCTCTGCAGACCGGACCCGGCTCGCTATCCGTACGCGCGGATGGCGACGCCCCCTGCGTGCATCTCGGCGGCAGCGGTTGGCGGCTCGAGCTGTGTCTGGACTGGTACTGGAACTTCCATCGCCGCGTCGAACAGGCCCGCGGGTTCGACCACGCCGAGGACGCCTTCGCTCCAGCCGACTTCGTTGCCGAGCTGGCCCCTGGACGTGCCGTCACCCTGCAACTCGTCGCCGACGAGCTCCAGTCCGCCGCCGACGTCGATGCCTCGCTGGCCAGGTTCGACGCGCGATCCGTCTCGCTGGTGGCCTCCGCCGCCGACCCGTTGGAGCAGCGCCTGCGCCTGGCTGCGGACCAGACCCTCGTGCATCGCGGTCCGGCCCTCCCCGGCTTCACCCCCGAGCCCAACACCGTCATCGCCGGCTATCCCTGGTTCGGCGACTGGGGCCGCGACACCCTCATTTCGCTGCCCGGCCTCTGCCTGGAAACCGGTCGTGCTTCGACTGCCAAGACCATCCTGCTTAACTACGCCCAGGCCATAGACCAGGGCATGGTCCCCAACCGCTGGCCCGACGCCGGCGACGAGCCCGAGTACCACGCCTTCGACTCCGCCCTCTGGTTCACCCACGCCCTGGCCGCCTACGTGCGCGCCACCGACGACACCGAAGTCCTCGACGTGCTCGGCACCGCCCTGCTCGAAATCATCGACTGGCACATCCGCGGCACCCGCCACGGCATCCACATGGATCCGGACGATGGCCTGCTGACCGGCGGCGAGGACGGCCTCCAGTTGACCTGGATGGACGCCAAGTTCGAGGACTGGGTCGTCACCCCGCGTCGCGGCAAGCCCGTGGAAATCAACGCCCTCTGGTATGCCGGCCTCAAGTTCGCGGAAGAGGCCTTCGCTCGAATCGGCTGGCGCGACGCCTTCGACACCGACATCCTGTCCCTCATTGAGGATTCGTTCGCCACTCGCTTCTGGAACCCCGAGACCGGCGGCCTCTTCGATGTCGTCGACGGTCCCGACGGCTCCGACCCCGCGATTCGTCCCAACCAGGTGATTGCCCTGGCCGTCGCCGGCGACCTGCTGTCGCCGCAACAGCGCGCGTCGGTGCTGGCGCAGGTCCGCGAATCCTTGCTCACTCCGGTCGGGCTACGCTCCCTGTCGCCCGGCGATCCGGCCTATTGCCCCCATTACGGCGGCGGACCGCGTGAGCGCGACGGCGCCTACCATCAGGGTCCCGCATGGAGTTGGCTGCTCGGCATGTACATCGAGGCCAGCCTGAAGGCAGGAGCTCCGGCCGATGAACTTCGCGGCCTGCGCGAGGCCATGCTGGCGCACCTGAGCGACGGCGTGGTGGGCGCCGTCAGCGAGCTCTTCCAGCCCGAACCCCCCTTCGGCCCCGAGGGCGCGCCGGCCCAGGCCTGGGGCGCCGCCGAATGGCTGCGGGGCCTGCGCCTGCTGCGATCCGCCAATGGCCGCTGACCCCGTCGCCGACTGGGCGCCCCCGCTGGGCCGACACGTCCGAATTCCGGCCGGCGACTGCTTTGTCCGCGAATCGGGCGAGGGCCAGCCAACCATCGTCCTGCTCCACGGCCTGCCGGATGACTCGCGCATCTACGGCTGTCTGCAACCCAGGCTCGCCGCCGCCCATCGCACCGTCGCGCCCGACTTCCTCGGCTGGGGCTCCTCCCAACCCAACGATGGGCTCTCGCTCGGCTTCGACATGTTGGATCGCACCCTCACGCAGATCCTCGATGCGCTCGAGTTGCGGCGCGTCGTCCTGGTGGCCCACGACATGTCCGGTCCCGCCGCCATTCGCTGGACCGCCGCGAACCCCGATCGGGCGCACGCCCTGGTGCTACTCAACACCTACTACGGCTGGAACTCCGCCCGCATGCCCTTTGCCCTCAAGTTGCTCCACCTGCCCTACGTCGGACGTCTGGTCCGGCGCTTTCTCGATATCGGGCGAACCGGCCTGTCGTGGCACGTCTATCGCTGGCAAGTCGGTCAGGTCCTGCCCGGCTGGACTGCCGACTTCGATCGTTTGCTGCGGATCTTTCACAGTGTCTTCCGTCATTCACCGACGGCCCGACGGGCCTTCCACACCGTCAATAACGAACTCGTCGACCAGATCGAATCCAACCAGCGCAGCCTCGAAACCCTCACCGCCCTGCGCACACCCACCCTCATCCTCTGGGGCGCCCGCGACCCCTACCTGAAACCGGCCGTCGCCCGCCAGTTCCACCGGCTACTTCCGAGCTCCGAGCTTCACATGGTGGCCGACGCCGGCCACTTCGTTCAGCTTCAGGCGCCTGACGAGATGACTGATCGGATCCTGCGCTTCATCCACGAGGCGAACCCAGGCTAGCTCGAAGAGCGCTGCCTCGGAGAATGGCGCTCGGAACGCACCGCGTTCGTCCCGCCCCGCCGCAGCTTTCGCGTCTCCGCCTTCGCGTCGTCACGCGGCCGCGCACGAATGCCCGTCACGGCCCGTACGCCGCCGACGATCGCCGCCCGCTCCTCGTCCGTCAGCGTCTCCCAGCGGTAGTTGTGATCCGACTTCCGAATAAACTCCAACAACCGATCCCTAAGCGCCGACCACCCACGCTGCTGCCTCAGCCCCAGCGTCGCGAACCCTGGTCGCCGCCGCAGCGCCTCTCGTGCATGCGGCAGACACAACGGATCGCCGTCCAAGAGCGCCCGATCCAAGTCCCGCTGATCACCGTGCTGGGTCAGCACGTCCAGCGCCCGTCCGGCCGCCGCTCCCTCCGCCTCGCACACCGGACACGTCGCCGACGTCCGCGGCCTACGCGAGCCCGCCCTCGCCAGCCCCCGCAGCCGCGCCCGCATTCCGGTCGAGCCGTCGCGCCCTACCGCCTCCCTGCCCTCAAGTTCCTTGACCAACGTATTCAGGATGTCCCGGTAGGTAATGGCCACGGCCAGCGCGTCCAGCTTCTCCAGGAAGTGCCCGGCATGAACCTCGCAGAACCCGCGCGCCTCCCGGATATTGGCGCGCAGGTCTACGTCGTTGACGTGCTCGTAGATGTACGAACCCAGGAAGCGATCCGCCCGGCGTGTGGCAAGGCGGCAGATCGCACACCCGGGGCGCCCCAACGCGTCCACCAAGTCTTCATATGTCGCTTCCGTGCTCACGGGGTCTCGTCATTCAGCGGCATTTCTATGCAAGGTGCCACACCGCCGCCGCGGTCCGTGGTGGCGTCGCCCGTATACTCTGCCGCTCGCCTCCGGAACCGTTGCCATGTCCACGCACTCGATTGCTGTTATTCCCGGCGACGGGATCGGACTCGAGGTCATTCGCGAAGGTCGGCTGACTCTCGAAACGCTGTCCGAGGTCACGGGCGACCTGATCCTGGAGTTCGAGGATTTCCCGTGGGGGTGCCAGTACTACCTCGATCACGGCGAGATGATGCCGTCCGACGCCTTGAGAACCCTAGAGCAGTTCGACGCCATCTACTTCGGGGCTTGCGGCTTTCCGAGCGTCCCCGACCCCATCTCCCAGCGCGAGATGATTCTGCTGATCCGCCAGAGCTTCCAGCAGTACGCCAACATCCGGCCGGTCCGCATCTGGCATGGGGTGCCCAGTCCGCTAGCACCCGAACGGCTGGAGGGGATTGACTTCATCTGCGTGCGCGAGAACTCCGAGGGCGAGTACGCCGGCGCCGGCGGCCGCGTGCACAGCGGCACCGCGTACGAGGTCGCGCTCCAGACCACCGTGTTCACGCGCGTAGGCGTCGAGCGCGTGATCCGGCACGCGTTTGAACTGGCCGACCGCCTCGGCCGCCGCCACGTCACCAACGTCACCAAGTCCAACGCCTTGCAGTACGCGCCGGTCTTCTGGGACGAGGTCTTCGACGAAGTTGCGCGCGAATACCCCGCCATCACCACCGACCGCAATCTGGTCGACGCCTGCGCCGCTCGGATGGTGGGAAATCCTCAGACCCTGGACGTGCTGGTCGCCTCCAACCTCTTTGGTGACATCCTGTCCGACATCGGCGGCGCGCTAATGGGCAGCCTCGGCGTTCCGCCCAGCGCCAACCTCAGCC
Organism: Chloroflexota bacterium; assembly: GCA_028874175.1. Lineage (GTDB taxonomy): Bacteria > Chloroflexota > UBA11872 > UBA11872 > UBA11872 > UBA11872. Next base: position 30,630 of record JAPPLN010000120.1, on the reverse strand, counting down.
CGGGTACGGGATATCCACCCATGTTCGAACCGGTCCATGGCTCCGCGCCCGACATCGCCGGCCAGGAGATTGCCAACCCCCTCGCATCCATCTGGTCGGCGGCCATGATGGTGGAGGAGTTCGGACATCTCGAAGCCGCCAACCTGCTGCTGGATGCCCTTGCGGACGTGACCGGTTCGGGTGTGCTCACCGTCGATCTGGGCGGCACGGCCTCAACTGGCGAGTTCGGCGAGGCTGTTCGCACTGCCCTCAAGGCCCGCGCGTCGTGAAACGAACCCTTGTCGGGGTGTCCCGGCCTGCCTACGATTGAGCACCTAGGCTCCTGCTTGCCGGCCCTCGCCGGCCGCCCTCGTCCTTCATGTTTGGTATAGGCGTCGCCGAATTCTTCGCGGTTTTGGTCCTGGCACTTCTCGTGCTGGGCCCGGAGCGGTTGCCGCTTGCCATGCGCACCCTGGGCCGCTGGGTGCGCCAGCTCCGCCAGATGACGCGCGAGTTTCGCAAGGAATTCGCCGAAGAATTCTCCATCCTCTACGAGGAAATGGATGTCCTGCGCCAGGAAGCCGAGAACACGCGCAAGGAACTGGCCGACATCCGCACCGAACTTTCGGACACGCTGCAGGGCGCGGCGGACGACGTCAACGTGGCCGGCCAGGGCATCGCGGAAGACTTGCGCGGCGCGGTCAGCGCCGGTCAGGCCGGAGCGGAGGCAGCGCCGGGAGCCCCCAGCGCGTCGTCCGGGACCACATCAGCGCCGGCCTTGCCAGCGCCCGAGGCTAATGCCTCGGCGACATCAGGGTCGCCTGCGCTCCCGGCCCCAGCGTCGGATTCCGCGTCGTCGACGCCAGCGGCGTCCACCGAGCCGCTTCCGGCGGCCGACGCCATGGCGCTGGCCATTCAGGACACGTTTGCAACCTCAACCAACGGCCGGATCCCCGAGGCGCCGCCGGTCGCCGCCGTTGAAGCCGCGCCCGAATCCGTGCCCGCCTCTGCAACGGCATTACCGCAGCCAGCCGGTCAGCGGCTATCGGCCTACGCTCCCGACGTCAACGGTCCGACCGAACCAGAAGCGCCAGCCCCTCTGGCGGAACCAGCTTCGGTGGCCGCGCCCGCGCCTGAGCCGGCGCAGACCGCCGCCACGGCGGCCACTGCGGCCGACGAGCCCACGGCGCCCGCGGCGGCCCTTGGCCCGCCCACCCCCGGCCTGCAGAACCAGATGGGTGGATTCATGCGGCTGATGGTGATGCAGGCTATCGAGGCCGATCCCGACTTCGCCGAGCAGGCCGAAACCGCCCTTCGCAGCCAGGCTCGCGCCGATGCCGAGAGCCTGGGCGACCTCGAAGACCCTGAGCCGCTGGATATCGCGCAGGCCTGGGCAGCGCGCCGCCGCCACTTGGTTCCGCACGACGCCGTCGAGGTGGATCAGCGCGCGGAATCGTCGGCCGTGATCGAGTTCGGCGTCTGCCCGTATGGCCTGACTCAGGGCAACGACCACCCGGTCTGCAACGTCAGCAACGTCTACGACGACGAGTTTTTCAAGCAGTTCGACATGAAGGCCACCTACACCACCCGCATGAGCGATGGTGCCGATCGCTGCCAACTCATCATCCTCACCCATGCCCGAATGCGGCAGTTCGGACTCAAGATCAAAGACGAGCCGCGCGACCGGAATGAGGCCGAGGCCGAGCACGAGGCCGTGGTCTAGTGGCCGACGGTGCTCCGCGGTTGGCCCTGCGACAACACGCCATCCACGGGCGGCCCCGCTCGACTGGCCGCTAACCCTGGCCGGTCACCGGCGCTTGATCGGGCGCCGAACATTCGGGACTGCCTTGGTTGCTGCTCTTCTGGCTGCCTGTGGCGAGACGAAGCTAGCGCCGGACGGTGCGCCGGCGGATCCATCCAGCGCGGATCGCCGGGTGTACAAGGACACGGTCACCGCCATCCTGACCGACGAGCGTGCCGCGTTCGAAGCCTTCTTCGGCTCTGAAGCCGACGCGTGGGCCACGCTCGAGGGCATTTCTGGCGCCGAGCAACGGGCGATTGAGTTCCACGACGTGATGAGCGACGCCCAGGAACGCGCGGCCAAGCTGGAGGCCCCGGCTCTGGCCACGCTCTTCCACGGCACGTTTCTCGAACACTTCGACCGCTTCGTTAGCGACGCGGGGGGCATTCGCGACGCGATTCGGGCTGGACAGGCGGACCGTGCCCTAGGCACCTATGAACGGCTGCGCCGGGGCGCGTTCGAGCGATTGGACTTTCTGGCTGACCGGCTGGCGCTCATCGACGGCTGAGCCGCCAGCCGGCAAAAAACGAAGCGCCCGGCGAGAGCCGGGCGCTCGTGTAGTGAACCCTTGAGCTACGTATCTCGTGCGCCGCGAGTTCCGTAGCGGTCGCGGAGTCTCGTCCCTCGACGCGAGCGGCTTGGTCTTTCTTCGGAGTGACCATTGCGTCCGTCTGATCCGTTACCGTTACCGCCGTAGCTGTACGGCTGCGGCTCGGCGTCGGCGCCAACCAGCACCCCGCCTTCGGGCAGGGCCTTGAGCCGATTGCCCTCGGCAATCTGCTCGTCCCAGCGCTGCACCATGTCCTCGACATCCTGGCCGTCTACTTCGTCGTTCGCAATCAACTCCTGCGCCAGTTCATGCACTGCGCCCGAGTATTCGGACAGCAGGCCCTTGACCTTGCGGTATTCCTGCTCCAGCACCTGGTCGATCTTGCGCTTCATGCGCGGATCGTTGGCGTCCACCATCGGACCGAATGGCAGCGACGAATAGAAACTGCCGTCCATACCCCAGAAGCTCAGCATTTGGAAGGCCAGATGCGTGGCGCCGGCGAAGTCGGATGTGACGCCCAGCGTCTGCGACCCAAGGAACAATTCCTCGGCGGCACGGCTGGCCAGGCTTACCTGGATGCTGGCCAGCAACTCTTCGCGAATGAGGACGCGCTTTTCCTCCACAGGCTTCCACGCCGCCAGGCCCAGCGCGTCGCCGTGACGAATGATCGTCACCTTGGTCAGGCGTTCCCAATCCTTCAGCTTCACCTGTGCGATGGCGTGACCGGCTTCGTGGTAGGCCAGCCGCCGCCGGTCCTCCTCGGTAAGCCCGCGAATTGGTTCGCGCAGGCCCCACTCGTGATTCTCGCGCGCTCGCGTGAAGTCGTCGTAGCTGATCGCGTCGCGACCGTCAAAATGCGCGTGGATCACGGCCTCGTTGATCACGAACTTAATGGCCACCGGCGTGTAGAGGATGGTGTCGTTGGCCATGCGGTCCACCGGCATGTCTTCGTGCCGCACCTTGGCCAAGTAGTACTCGATGATGTCCTTGCGGCCGTCCAGATCCGGCAGATCCACGTGGATCTTGCGGTCGAACCGGCCCGGACGCAGGAGCGCGTGGTCCAACGCCGAGGCCAGGTTGGTGGCGCCCATCGTCAGCACCAGTGGCGGCATGGCCTTCGTGCGTCGCAGACCAATCGTCCGCAACAGCCGAGCGAACCAGCCGTTGTCGAAGTTTGGCGGGTCCATCTGCAGGAGCAACTCATTGAGCAGCCCGAATCCAGCGCCGCCGCCAAACAGGCCGCCCATCATCATGCCGCCGCCCGTTTGGCCCGCGCGAGCCATGCCGATGGCGTCAATCTCGTCGATGAAGATGATGGCAGCGCCGTGCTTGCGCGCCAGCTTGCGCGCCTTGCCGTAGAGCATTCGGACCCGGAGGTTGCCGATGCCCATGAACATGTTCTGAAACCCGGGCGCGGAGGCGTAGGCGAAGGGAATCCCCGCCTCATTGGCAATTACCTGCGCCAGGTAGCTCTTGCCGGTGCCCGGAGGTCCCTCGAGTAGCACGCCGCGCGTGACTTCGCCGCCCATACGCTTAAACGACATTGCGCCTTGCAGCAGTCGCACCACTCGTCGCGCAACTTCCAGCACCTGGTCGTTGCCGCGATAGTCCGAGAAATACACCCCGGTCTCGCCTGGCTGGATCCAGTAGACGCGACCTCGGCCCAGGATGTAGAAGAGAAAGCCGAATTGCACGACCATGAACATCATGGCGTACACGAGGGTGAAGGCGAAGCTCAGAATTCCGAGCGTGATTTCGGACGCGTTCGTAAGGCCAAAGACCAAAAGGCCCGTGAGGCCAAGGTAGAGAAGAATTGCGCGCCAGTGCTCGCGCACGAACGTAATCGGGCTGCGGCGCATATGCGCCTGGCGCCGCAGGTCGGATTCCATGGAGGCCATCGCCACACCTCAGTTCCGGGCCAGTCCGTCCCGGCGGACGCCGGACACCCGGCAGCCGCCCGCGGGGAGTTTTGAAGTATAGCCCTGGCTGGTCGATGGCACGGTAGCGAATCGCACGATCATTCGGGACCGAGTGGTCAGCCGAGGCTGATAACGATAAGTGGATTCCGGTTGCCCAGCAGCGGAATGCCCGCGTGCAACCGGTCCCGCACCAAGAGCCGCCGAACTGGTGTCCCCTCCCGATCATGTCCGGATGTCGCGCTCTCGAAAGCGAACGCTGTGGATCGATCAGGTATCCGACCCGCGTCGCGCCCCGTAGGATTCGCGTCGAACGGACTGGCTGTGACGAACGGTGCCGCGTGGTCGCGGAGCACCTTGGTCCTCAGGCGCTCGGAATCACGGTTGCTCCCGTAGTACTGGTGAGGTATGAAGGCAAACACGCGGGCCGAGGCGGCGCTGGTCTGGCCGAGACGGCTTGCCGCGCAAGCGATCGGGACACGACTATCCTCAGGCAACTACCGTCCGAGCGCGATGCGCGCTGACCCGATCATGTGGACGCAGCCGCTCAGGAACGCAGTCCCGACGGTGTGGTGCGCGGCTACGCGGCGTGCGCGACCGTTCGGCAGATTATTCCCCGGCCGGCGCACTCGCAGGCCCAGACCGTGAGCCGTCTCCCGCTAGACACTCGGTCCCTGAAGTGGATACGTCAGACGGCAAATTCGCGTCTCCTCGCAACTGTGCTAGGGGTGATCGGGCTCACGATCGCGCTCGACGCCCGCATAGGCCAGATCACCACCCATGTTTATTACGACCTCAAGCACTTTTTTGAATTCGCCGAGGCCGCGTTTTCGCCGTCGCATTTCGACTACTACGCAGCGGTGGCAAATCGCGCGTACACGTATGCGCATCTGCCGCTCTTTCCACTGCTGCTGGCGCCTTTTCATCGACTGGCCTTGCACGCCGGCTGGGAGCCGATCGTCATGGTCAAGGGCCTGGTACATGCGTTCGAGGTCGCAACCGTCGTTCTGATCGCCGTTTACGGCCGACGCCAAGGCGTGCCGGCCGTGCCGGCGATGCTGCTCGGGCTCGCCTGGCTGGCCGCGCCCTGGCAGTTTGAAGCGAGCGCACTCAATGGCCACGTGACCTCCGTGGCAGCGTTCTTCTTGCTGGCCGCGGTGCTTCGGCGGGATACCCCGTGGCAGGCCGGGGCACTGACGGCGCTGGCCAGCACGACGCGAACTGAGTTCCTCATCGCAGCGCTCGCGCTTGCCGGCTGGTATGCGCGCCGCGGCCTCCGCCCCGGGCTGACGTACGCCGCGGGGGGGCTAGGGGTCGGGGCGGTCATTGTTGGGCCGTACCTGCTACGCGACGCTGCGGCTCTGCATTGGGGCGTGGTGGGCCACCTCCAGGGCCGGGGCGACGGGCTTCTGGCCCTGCACGGCATCCTCCCGCCGCTCACCGGCGGGCTTCCGGAAGCCCTCAAAGGACCGCAAGACTGGGCCATGCCCACAGCCGTCGTGCTTGCCGCCGGTGTTGGGTGGGCCAGCCGTGATCAAGGACTCGGGCTCTTGCGTGCATCGCTGCTGTACGTCCTAGCCCTCACGCTCGGGCACGGCCGCTATCTTGTGTTTCCGCTTACGGCCGGCATCGTAGCGGCGGCAACACCAGCCCGCTGGCCGTGGGCTGCCGTCGTTTTCCTATTGGAGTTCGCCGTGCCGATCCCGCACGGGGTGCGCTGGATCATCCGAACCTTTGCCATCGTGGCCCTCTTTGCCTGGAATCCGCTACGCGCTCACTGGTCGCGCTGGTCTTCAAAGGCGCCGCAGCCATTCGAGACATTGAAACGCAATTGATTGCGAATGACGCACAAAACACATCTGAGTGCGGTGCATGGTGCCCGTCAGCCGCGTTCGGTACCACGCGGATGCGACTGAAGCCCGTGCTATCGAATCAGGCCAGGTAGCTCGTAGAGGCTGGCCACGACGGCATCAGGGCGGATGTCGCCGGTGAACGGAGTGGCGTCCCGGTTGAGCCAGATGGCGTGGACGTCGGCGTTGAGGGCGCCGGCGATGTCGGTGCTGAGGTTGTCGCCGACCATGGCGGCGTGAGTGGGGTCGCAGTTGAGCTCTCGGAGAGCGCGTTGCATGGGGGCCGTGTGGGGTTTGCCGATGCCGACTTCGCCGGAGACGACGATGGATTGGAAGTAGGGACGGACGCCTGAGGCGTCGATCTTGAAGTGCTGGAGGTCGGGCGCGCCGTTGGTGACGAGGGCAAGGGGGAGGCGCCGAGCGAATTGGGGCAGGAGTTGAGCGGCGTCGGGAAACATGACGTTGCGCCGGCGGCGTTCGTGGCGGAAGCGGTTGGCGAGGTGTTCGGCGAAGGCGGGGTCGTCGACGCCGTGCCGGGCGAGGGCGCGGGTCCAGGCTTCGCGGCGGTAGGCAGGGGCCCAGGCGTGAAGGCGCTGGAGCTCGGGGGCGTCGCCGGTGAAGTCGGCCCACAGGCCTTCCCAGGAACTGATGCCGATGGACTGGCCGTAGGCGATGTGGTCGGAGGCGTGCCAGACCTGGCGGGCGCAGGCGCCGGCGGAATGGGCGACAGCGGCGGGGTCGAGGCCGTAACGGTCGGCGACGGGGGCACAGGCCGCGAGGAAGGCGGCTTCGGAGGCGCTTTCGTCGGGGATGAGGGTGTCGTCGAGGTCGAGGAGGAGAGCGTGGATTCGCATGGGGGGCATGGTCACACAGGGGGGCTGGAAATGGTGGGCTGTGTCAGAGTTGAATGTTGACGATTGGGCGGGGTGGGAGCACAGGAGCTCCCACGTGAAGGAGCCGAGCCTTGGCCTTTGCAACCGCCGACGAACGTCTAACCCGGCTTGAAGCGGAGATGGCGTCGATCAATACGCAGCTCGCGCAGATTGCCGCGTTCCTGCAATCCCTTGATCAACGCGTGCTAAACGTAGACACGCGGATATCGTCGCTCGATCAGCGCATGAGCACGTTCGACGCCCGACTTTCACGTGTCGAGCAAGACGTGCATACGCTGCGAACGCGCTCAGACCGTGCGGGGCCGGTGGGGTTTGAGCGAGGGGGAGAGCCGCCAGGGTCGTAGGGTAGATTGTCGAGTGGCAGTTCTACCCTTTGGGGGAACCGGTGAGCCTCAACATCAAGAACGAAGAGACGTGTCGACTGGCCAGCGAGCTGGCGGAGCTCACGGGAGAAACCAAGACGGGTGCAATAACCGTGGCGCTGCGGGAGCGGTTGGAACGCGAGCAGCGGGAACGGAGCGTTGAGGCGCGCCTGCGCAAGATGCGCGCAATCTCCAAGCGCTGTGCCGAATTGTTGCGTGAAGGCGGTCCGGTGATCCATCACGGAGACCTGCTGTACGACGAACGCGGATTGCCGAAGTGATCGTCGATACGTCGGCGATCGTCAGCATCTTGTTTGGCGAACACGAAGCGGAGCGGTTCGACGAAGCAATCGTCAATGCTCCGCGCTGCCTAATGTCCGTTGTGAGTTTTCTGGAGACCGCGATGGTTCTTGAGGGTCGTCAAGGCGATGCGGCAGGGGACGAGTTGGACGCCTTCTTGGAGGCGGCGACTATCGAGCTAGCGCCGGTCACCGTGGACCAGGCGCAGATTGCGCGATTGGCATGGCGGCGATTTGGTAAAGGGAACCATCCGGCGGGGCTGAACTTCGGCGACTGCTTTGCCTATGCCTTGGCTGAGTCGACTGGGGAGCCACTGTTGTTCAAGGGTGGGGACTTTGCTTTGACGGACATCGAGGCCGCCTAGCCGGAAGCGAGTCGCCGGGTCTTGACGCCCGCCGTCTCGGTCGCGACCATCGGGCGATAAGGAGGCGTCCCCATGGCACAGGCTGTCCTTGACGCGCCGGCGGCTGCGGAGGCCGCGAACGGCCGTACCTCGCTGACTGTTATCGACTGCGACGTTCATCCGTATCCGAACACGATTCACGACCTGACCCCGTTCATGTCGGACCGGTGGGTGCAGTACATCAAGCAATCCGGCTTTGCGGCGCCGCCGGGCACGCAGTACCCGAAGGGCTACGAGAATGCCGCGCGACGCGACGCGTGGCCGCCGAACGGGCTAAAGCCCGGTGCGGATCCCGACTTCGTCCGAGACCAATTGCTGGACGAATGGGACATGCAGTTCGGAATCCTGACGCCGCTGTACGCGGCGGGGCACGTGCACAACGACGACTTCAGCATTGCGCTGGCGCGGGCGGTGAACGAATGGCAGCGGCACGTGTGGCTGGACAGCGACGAGCGCTGGCGGAGCTCGATCACGGTTACGCCGCAGATTCCGGAGGCGGCGGCGGAGGAGATCCGGCGCTGCGGCAAGGACGGGCGATTCGTGCAGGTGATTTTGACGGTTCGCGGCAATGCGCCGTACGGAAAGCGGCACTACTACCCAATGTTCGAAGCGGCCGCCGACATGGACCTGCCGGTGGGGATTCACTTCGGCGGGTGGGGGAACCACCCGATTACGGCGACCGGCTGGCCGTCGTATTACCTGGAAGACCATACGGGCATGACGCAGGCGTTCGAGGCGCAGGTGTTGAGCCTGGTGTCGGAAGGCATCTTCGAGCGGCTGCCGAACCTGCGGATTGCGCTGATCGAGGGCGGGTTCTCGTGGATGCCGCCGCTGATGTGGCGGTTCGACAAGAATTACAAGGGGCTGAAAGAGGAAGTGCCGTGGCTGCGCAAGCTGCCGAGCGAGTACATCCTGGAGCATTTCCGGATGACGACGCAGCCGATGGACGAGCCGCCGAACCCGCAGCACCTGCTGCAGATCTTCGACATGATCGGCCGTGACGACTTCCTGATGTTCGCCACCGACTACCCGCACTGGGACTTCGACGCGCCCGACCGCGCGCTGCCGTCGGTCGTGCGGGGCGAGTTGCGGCAGAAGATCATGGCCGGGAACGCCACGGCGTTTTACGACTTCGAGCGTGCATGACGTAGGGGCGGAGGCCGATTTCGAGGTCGGCCAGCCCACGCGCGTCGAGATCGAGGGCCGCGGCTTTGTCGTCGTCAACTCGGGCAGCGAGTTCTACGCGGCCCGCGACGTCTGCGCGCACCAGGGGGCCCGGTTGTCAGCCGGCCGGTGCAAGGGCAACGTTCACGCCGAGACGGTAGGCGGCCACGTCGAGTACCAGACGGGCGAACGGACGTTGCTGCAATGCCCGTGGCACGGCTGGATCTTCGACATGGCCACCGGCCGCGCGCTGGCCGATCCGGAGCGGGCGCGGGTGCGCGTGTATCCGGTGCAGGTGGCGGACGGCCGCGTGCTGCTGGACCTGGCGTAGTTCGCGCGTGTCCGCCGTAGAAGGCGGCTTGGACGGGCTGGTGCACTGTATTCACGCCTCGCGCACGGCGGCGGCACTGGTGCTGACGGGGGGCGGGACGGGAGCGATTCCGTTGTTGCTGCGGCGGCCGGGGGGGTCGCGCACGGTGCTGGATGTTGCGGTGCCGTATGGAGCGGCGGCGGTGGCCGACTATCTGGGCGAGGCGCCGGCGCAGGCGTGTTCGGCCGAGACGGCGCAGCTCCTGGCGCGGCGAGCGTTCGGGCGGGCCGTGGAATTACGACCCGAGGCCTCCATTCCGGTAGTTGGGTTGGGGACCACGGCGGCGCTGGCTACGGATCGGGTGCGGCGGGGAGAGGACCGTCTGCACGCAGCCGCGTTCGACGGGTGGCGAACTCTTGCGCTCGAATTGCCGTTTTCGTCCCGGCAGGCCAATCGGCAGGCGCAGGAGACGGCTGCCGAGCGAGCGATCGTGGCGTTGCTGGCGGACGCGGTGGGTGTGGCCCCCTGGCGCCAACTTGCCGGGTCCCCGATTGCCTCGGCCAGGCGCAGGGTCGAGGTAGGAGATGACGAATTGGCGGTCGTCCATGACGGTGCGCAGCCATGGGTGACGGCATATCCCGACGGCCGGCGGCGGCCGGGCGGGCAGATTCCGACAGCGCTGGTGCCAGGGTCTTTCAATCCGTGGCATCAGGCGCACCAGGCGTTGTGGGAGGCGGCGCGGCGGCGGTTCGGCGATCCGGTGGCCTATGAGCTGTCGGTCACCAACGTGGACAAGCCACCGCTGCCCACGGGCGAGGCGCTGCGACGGACCACCCAGTTTCGTGGTCGCGCTCGCCTGGTGCTCACAGCCGCCCCGACGTTCGTGGAAAAGGCCCGCCTGCTGCCGGGCGCTGCATTTGTGGTTGGGGCCGACACGGCTCGTCGAGTCGTGGAGCCGGTCTATTACGGCGGGACGGAGCCGATGCGAGCGGCGTTGCGTGAACTTCGGTCCCTTGGTGCGCGGTTCGTGGTTGCAGGGCGACTTGAGGACGGTCGCTTTCTGCAGTTGCGCGACCTACCGCTGCCTCGCGAAGCCGTCGGTCTTTTCGACGCGATACCAGCCAGGGAGCTTCGAGTGGACGTTTCATCAACCGAGTTGCGCCGGGGGCGGACGGCCCTGGGTTGAGCCTCTCCGCCCCGTTTGCATCGGCGGTCGTCTACCATCGACGTACGTCCCCCAAACTCCGAACCGAGCACGGTGTCGGTACCCGACTCGACCGAGGCCTCGGCCTCGTCGTCCGACCAGCAGACTCCAGACCCACGACCGCCCGTTTCACCGGCTGACGGCGCGCCAGTAACCGGGGAGCAGCCGGTCTATCGCTGGTCGCCGCGCACGCGCCGCACGGTGGCGATGTTCATCGCCATCCTGGCGGGCCTGGTGTTGTGGGGCGCGCGGGAGATCGTGGGTCCGTTCGTATGGGCCGGGATCTTCGCGTACGTATTCAACCCGGCCGTTAACGGGCTGGTTCGGCTGGCCCGCGTCCCCCGGCCAGCGGCGGTGGCGATTTTCTATGCCCTGGGGATCGGACTTCTGACCCTGCTGGGCTTCCTCATCATTCCGCGCGTGGTCGACGAACTCGACCGCCTGACGACGGAGCTTCCGTCAATCATTGCGGACCTCGAAGCCGCGCTGCCTTCAGAGTTCCTGGGGCAGCCGCTGGTCGTGCAGGACGTGATCAACGGGCTGACGGCGGGCGCGACGAGCATGCTGACCGACGCCTCACAGGCGGTCAGCGCGTTCCGCAGCGCCTTCAACCTCTTGATTCACGGTGTGCTGGCCGTGGTCGCGGCCGGTTACCTGCTGCTGGCCGGCCCCGAACTCTTCCGTGGACTGATGGAGCGGATTCCACCCGGTCCGCGGACCGAGACCGAGGATCTGATCAGCCGCATCAACAGCGTCCTGGGCGCCTTCATCCGTGGCGAGATCATCCTGGTGGTGATCATGAGCGTGACCACGTTCATCGGGCTGTCGATCATCGGCATCCCTTTTGCCGTGATCCTGGCCATCGCCACGGGATTCCTGGAGTTGATCCCGGTCTTCGGCCCGATCATGGCGGCCATTCCACCAATCGGATTGGCCCTGGTCACGGCCAATAACTTCGGCTGGCCAGGTTGGGTGGCTGGTGTGGTGGTGGCCGTGATGTACACGGTGTTGCGGCAGCTCGAGGATTACTTCGTGATTCCGAACGTGGTGGGCCGGGTGGTGCGCGTCCATCCCCTGATTGCCCTCTTCGCCATCTTTGCGGGGCTACAAATCTGGGGGATTACCGGCATGGTCATCGCCCTGCCCGTGGCAGGGGTGGCGCGAGTGTTGCTGGGTTACGCCTACCGGCGTACGGTCACATCGCCGCGGAGGCCTTAGTGGCCGCATCAGCTCCATCTGATTGGCCGCGTGCCTCGTACACCGGATCTTCCCGAACAGCGCCGAATCGGAGTTGCACGGCGTTATTCTTCACCCGGCAATTGCCAAGAGAGCACTGAGGGGCGGATGTCCGCAGAGATCGGACTTGGGTTCCTGGGATTGGGGACGGTCGGTTCGGCCGTGGTTCGCACGGTCACCGAGCGAACCAGCTTTCTGGAGCGCCAGATCGGTCGCTCGTTCCGGGTTCGCCGCGCGCTGATCCGCGATCCCAACCGGCGACGCGACGTCCCGCTTGACGCATCCCAGCTCACGGTCAACGTGGACGACGTGCTCGACGACGCATCCATCGACGTGGTCGTGGAACTGATGGGCGGCGTCGAGCCCGCCAACACCTACATCCGACGCGCGTTGCAGTCCGGCAAGCACGTCGTCACCGCCAACAAGGAAGTGATGGCCACGCACGGGATCGAGTTACTGGAGTTGGCCACGGCGCATGGTCGCGACCTGTACTTCGAAGCCAGCGTGGGCGGCGGCATTCCGGTGATCGGACCGTTCCGCCAGGACCTGGCGGCGAACCAGATCCGCGAAGTGCACGCCATCATCAACGGCACGACCAACTACATCCTGACGGAGATGGCCGCGGGAGGCGTGGACTTCAAGGACGCCCTGGCGGACGCGCAGCGGCTGGGCTACGCCGAACCCGATCCAACCAACGACATCGAAGGCATTGACGCGGCCTACAAGCTGGTGATTCTGGCTTCGCTGGCCTTCAACTGCGCCGTGAGTCCGGAGGACGTCTATCGGGAAGGCATCACGCGCATCAGCGCGGCGGACTTCCAGTACGCGGCCGAGCTGGGCTACGGCATCAAGCTGCTGGCCATTGCCAAGCGCGCGCCGAACGGCTTCGAGGCCCGCGTGCATCCGGCGTTGATCCAGCAGAACGTGCTGCTGGCCCAGGTGGACGGCGTGTTCAACGCCGTGCTGCTGGACGGCGACCTGCTGGGCCGTGCCCTGTTCATCGGCCGCGGGGCGGGCCCCGAGCCGACCTCCAGCGCCATCGTGGCCGACCTGATCGACCTGGGACACAACATTCGACGCGCGGTGCACGACCGGATTCCCATGTCGCTGGACGGCGACCTTTGCGTCTTGCCGATGCCGGAGGTGCGCTCGCGTTACTACTTCCGACTCTGGGCGAAGGATCAGCCGGGGGTCCTGGCCAGCATCGGCACCGTCTGCGGCGAGCACGCCATCAGCATCGCCTCGGTCATCCAAAAGGAAGTGGACGAAAACGCGGGCCGCGCGGAGTTGGTGTTCCTGACGCACGAAGCCAAGGAGTCGGCAGTGCAGGGCGCGCTGTCCGCCATCGCCGGCCTGGACGTGGTGGCCTCGGTCGCGAGCATGATCCGAGTCGAGGACCTGGCGGAATGAACGGATCCCCGCGTCCGGGGGTAATCGAACGCTACCGCGAGTTCCTGCCCGTTGGCGATGCCACGCCGAACCTGACCATCGGCGAAGGCGACACGCCGCTGGTTCGCGCCGCGTCACTCGAGCGACGCCTGGGCGCGTCTGAGGTCTGGCTGAAGCTGGAGGGCTGCAATCCCACCGGCTCGTTCAAGGACCGCGGGCTGGCGGTGGCCGCCGCGAAGGCCATCGAGGAAGGGGCCCACTCCTTCATCTGCGCCTCCACCGGGAACACCGCGGCCTCGGCGGCAGCCTTCGGCGCACGCTCGGGCACGCCCACCGGCGTGATCATTCCGGCGCGCGGCGTGGCGCTGGGCAAGGTGGCCCAGGCGCTGATCTACGGCGCGCGGGTGATTCCGATCCAGGGATCATTCGACGACGGGCTGTCCGTGGTTCGGGAACTGGCAGCACGTCGCGGTGTGGCACTCGTGAACTCGGTCAACCCCTACCGGCTGGAAGGGCAGCAGACGGCTGCGTTCGAGATCGTGGATACGCTTGGCGACGCGCCGGACGAGCTTTTTATCCCCGTCGGCAACGCCGGCAACATCACGGCCTATTGGCAGGGCTTTCGTACCTACGGGAGCGCCGGCCGAGCCAACCAGCTCCCGGTCATGCGCGGCTTCCAGGCCGCGGGGGCCGCGCCGATTGTGGAGGGCGAGCCCGTGGGCAATCCGGAAACCGTGGCCTCGGCCATCCGGATCGGCAATCCGGCAAATTGGGAGCGCGCGGTACAGGCTCGCGACGAGTCGGACGGGACGATCGAGGCCGTCAGCGACGATCTCATCGTTGAGGCCTATCAACTGCTGGCGGCCGAAGAGGGCATTTTTGTCGAGTTGGCTTCGGCAGCGTCCGTGGCCGGACTGTTACACAGGTCCCGTGGCGGCGAGGTGATTGGCGACCGCGTGGTCTGCGTGCTTACCGGCACCGGACTGAAGGACCCGGGCGCGGCCGTGCGGTACGCACCCAAGCCGGCTGAAGTCGAGGCCAATACCGAGGCGGTAGCTGAGGCTCTGGGCTGGAGTATGGACTAGCGACGTTCCCGGACGGCCGCGTCCAAGCTTGCGAGCGACGCCCAACGCACGCCTGACTGGCCGCAGCAACTCACCGCCGGCCGCAGCCCGGCGACTACAATCACCGTGTGCTGTCCTAGGGCTTCACGCGGGCGGGCGCGATGCCTGCCGTCGGAAGTGAACAGCCCAGGTGAGCACCTACGAGGCTGGCTCGACAGCCAGCGCCGCCATTGCCTTGACCCGGCGGCTCTCGTCCCTGAGGCCCGGCGGCCCCGCGGTTGAGGTCGACCCGGATACCTTCCTGCGCGCCACCCGGCTTGGTATGAATCCGCATTCGGAAGCGGCGATTCTCGATTCAGTCCCCGTCGTTCCCGCCGACGATCCGTCGGCCGTCGGCGCCCACGAGCAGCTGACGGCCCAGCCCACCGCCGACGCGCCGCCGACCGGCGACGCCTTCCGTTACCACCCCGATCAGCCCGGCCCCGAACCGATTACCGTCCAGTCAACCGTCAGTCTTGACGGGCCACCCGAGGCCCTGGGAGACGCCGGGCCACATATGCTCATCCAGCTTCGCAAGACGCTGGGCCGGCAAATCATCGCGGGCCGTGGAACCTCCGGCGAACTCCGCGGCCTCCTCCATCTCCAGGGCGTGCAGCGTCCCGAGTACGGAAACCTGCTGGCATTCGCCGTGAGCGGTGCAATGTC
Source organism: Chloroflexota bacterium (assembly GCA_028874175.1). Classification (GTDB taxonomy): domain Bacteria; phylum Chloroflexota; class UBA11872; order UBA11872; family UBA11872; genus UBA11872. Next base: position 15,504 of record JAPPLN010000120.1, on the reverse strand, counting down.
CCGGGCGTGGGATCAGGGCGGCAGCCGGCCGGGTTGGGCGGCGCTCAACGTTCACGACAGCCTGGAGCTGCTTGGGCCGCAGGACCGTCGGTTCGTCTCAGGCGCGGCCATCATCCGGTCGCGCGTGCTGCCCCGTGGAACCTTCGTCACCGGCGCTTGCTCGCCGCTTACCGTGGGACTTCGCATTCAGTCCTTAGTTGTCTGGGTCGATCCTCCGAGCGCAGACCGAAACGCCCCAATCGCGGCCTCGGTCCGGGCCGAGCTCAATTACCTTCGCCCCTCCGCCTTCGTCATCGCCAAATTCGGCAAGGCCCCGGTCCTGGACCCCGACAACATGCCGAAGATCCACGCAACCCCAGAGGAATGGGAAGCCCTTGATCGCATCATCCGCGAGCGCCGCGGTGGCTGATGGATAGCGGCTCGGGATTCGTTGTCCTCGACACGTCCGTCGTATCCATCCTGTTCAATGAGGCTAAGGACGAGCGATACGCCTACTACCAGGAACGGCTTGCTGGGCGCCGCGCCTTGATTTCATTTCAGACCGTGGAAGAACTTCTGTATTGGCGGTACGCCGGTGCCTGGGGCGAGACGCGAGCGTTACGTCTGCGAGACCGCATTGCGGAGCATGAGATCGTCTGGCCCGACGATGTGCTCGTCCGCATCTCCGCTCGCCTGCGCAGCGACCTCAAGCGGATGGGCCGCACGCTCGCCGCCCCTGACGCCTGGATTGCCGCCACGGCGCTCATGCGCCAATGCCCCCTTGCCTCCGACGACCGCGACTTCCACCAGATTCCCGGGCTGCCCCTGATCCAATCCAACTAATCACTTGCGTTCGACACTCACTTGGCGGATGGCAGGTCTATGACCTCTGCTTCGCCCACCAGCCCTTCACCAAGCACAACGTTATCGATCAGGCCAACGCCGCCGATTTCGGCCGCGACGGCGATCACCAGGGGCGGGTCGGCCGCGGTTACCGGTTCGAGGGTCAGGGCGTGCCGGACCTCCGCGTAGCCCAGTTCAGCCAACGGCTCGGCCTGCACCATCGACTTCAGTAAGTCGGCCAGCGCCGTGGGTGACCGTTCGTCGTCGTCCCACGCATCGCGCGCGAGCGACAGACCCCGCCAGAGGGACAGGGCGGCCTGGCGCTGATCGGGTGTGAGGCGCACGTTGCGGCTGCTGAGGGCCAAGCCGTCGGGGTCCCTGACGGTGGGCACGATTACCAGGTCAACCGGCAGGTTCAGGTCCTTCACCATGCGGTCGATGACGCGGGTCTGCTGCCAGTCCTTCTGACCGAGATAGGCGCGGGTGGGCCGGGTGAGGTTGAAGAGCTTGGCCACGACGGTGGCGACGCCGGCGAAGTGGCCGGGACGGCGGGCGCCTTCGAGGTCGGCGCCGATCGGCCCTGGGTCGATCCGTGTGCCAAAGCCTGCCGGGTACATCTCGTCGGTGGACGGCGCGAACACCAAGTCAACGCCGCTGGCCTTGAAGGCCGCCAGGTCCGCGGCTTCGTCGCGCGGGTAGGCGTCGTAGTCCGACGGATCGTTGAATTGGGTCTGGTTGACGAACAGCGTGGCCACGACCGACCGCTCGCGACGTCGCGCAGCCCGCAGCAGCGCGAAATGGCCTCGGTGCAACGCGCCCATGGTGGGCACGACGCCGACAGGTTCGGGCAGGCGCGCTCGGGCTTCGTGAAGGCTGGTTCGGGTTCTGGCTACGATCACTGCAAGACGACATGCGTTGAGCGCGTCATGGCGCGCCCCTGATACTGCACATCATGGCACCGAACTCTGCGCTGGATACGGCCGATCTGCTTGAGGCGCTGGCGACCGAACTGTCGCCCGACGCGGTTGCGGCATCCGACCCGGATTGCGACACGGTTGACGGCGTTCGGCCAAGACTGTGCGCGCGCGTCGACTCGCCGGATGCCGTGGCGGCGGCGCTGGAGATCTGTCGGCGTCTGGACGCCGTGGTGGTGCCGCGCGGCGGCGGATCCCACCTGGGTCTTGGTCAGCCGCCGGAACGGGTGGACTTGTTGCTGGACGTCAGTGAACTGAACGCGGTCATCGAATACAGGCCGGCGGACCTCACGCTGGCGGTGGCCGCCGGCGCGCGGCTGGCGGACGTGCAGAGCCTGCTGGCCGGCGAAGGGCAGATGCTAGCCCTCAATCCAGCGAGTGAGCCGAGCTCAACGGTCGGCGGCATGGTGGCCGCGAACCTGTCCGGTCCGCGTCGCGCGGGATCGGGAACGGCGCGGGACCTGGTGATCGGCCTCGAAGTCGCGGGCGTGAACGGCCTGGTTACGAGATCCGGCGGCATGGTCGTCAAGAACGTGACCGGCTACGACCTGCCCAAGGCGCACATTGGAGCGTTCGGCACGCTGGGCGTCATCACGCGTGTGAACCTAAAGATCACGCCGCGTCCGTCTGTGGAGCGCACGCTCGTGGTTGCCCTGCCCGACCCAGCGGCGGCCGGTTCGGCCATTGGAGCCGTGATCGACAGTCCGCTGGTGCCGAGCGGATTCGAGCTGATTCAACGTGAACTGACGCCGGGCATCTACGTTGGCGGCGGCGGCCCGTGGCTGCTGGGGATACGCGTGGCCGGAACCGCGGGTGGCGTGGCCGCGCAGCTGGCGATGGCGGCGGAGGCCGTCAGGCCCAGCGCCGCCGGAGAAGGCGCCACCCTTGAGGGCGCCGACCAGGAGCGCTTCTGGTCGGATGCCGACGCGCTGGCTCGTGCGCCCGCGGACATGGCCAGCCAGACGACGTGCCGGCTGAGCGCGCTGTCCAGCCAGACGCCTTCGCTGCTTGGGAGTGCGGCGGACATCGGTGAGGACTTAGGCTTGCGGACCGTCGCGAGCGCGCGGGCGCTGCATGGCGTGGTGCGCGTTCGGGCCAGCGGGACCGACGACGCGGCAGGATTGACCGACTTTGTGCAACGCCTGCGGACGGCTGCGGAGCGCTTGGGCGGCGCGCTCGTGATCGAGTCCGCTCCCGCGAAGGTGAAGCGCGCCGCCGGCGTGTGGGGCGTCTCGCCCGACGCGCCCGACGTGCAGGCGATGGATGTCTTGCGCTCGGCCTTCGATCCAGGTCGGATAATCAATCGCGGACGCTTTGTGGTGACCTGAGGCATGGCGGTGAAACCCGCGCGGTTGGGATTCTCGGCGGAGGACGCTCCGGACACGTCCATCCTGTCGACCTGCGTGCATTGCGGGCTGTGCCTCAACGAGTGTCCGACGTACCGCGTGTTGCGGGTGGAGATGGACTCACCGCGTGGGCGCATCCAGCTCATCGATGCCGTGCATGACGGGCGGATGGCGTTGGACAGCCCAGCCTTCCTGCGACATACCTTTCAGTGCTTGGACTGCCGCGGCTGTGAGACAGCCTGCCCGTCGGGCGTGAAGTATGGGGCTCTGATCGAGTCCGTACGGGCGCAAACGGTACAGGCCAAGCTGTTGCCCACGCGCCGTCGAGTCGCCCAGGCCGTGCTACGGCTGGTTTTTCCACGACCGAAGCTGCTGCGACTGGCCGCGCGCGGGCTATGGCTCTACCAGCGGACCGGTATGCAGGCGCTGGTGCGAAAGCTTGGATTGCTGCGCTTGATTGCGCCGTCGCTGGCGGCGGTGGAGGCATTGTCGCCGCCGGTATCGGATCAGTTCCTGCAAGCCTCGGACCTGAAGTTCTTGCCGGCTGCCGGCGAGCGTCGTCACTCGGTCGCGTTCATTACGGGCTGCATCATGAGCGTGTCGTTCGCGGAAGCGCATCGCGCCTCGCTGCGGGTGCTGGCGCGCAACGGCTGTGACGTCCACATTCCCGAGTACCAGAGCTGTTGCGGTGCGTTGCACGTGCACGGCGGCGACCGTGAGACTGCCCGCGAACTGGCGCGCCGCAACATCGATGCCTTCGATTCGGCCGACTACGAGGCGATCATCATCAACTCGGCGGGTTGCGGGTCCACGCTGAAGGAGTATGGCGAACTGCTGGCCGACGACCCGCGCTACGCGGAGCGCGCGCATGCGTTTACGGAACGTGTGCGCGACCTATCGGAGTTTCTTGCCGAGATCGGGGCCGAGCCGCCAGCCGGGTCGGTACGCGAGCGTGTGATTTACCAGGACGCCTGCCACCTGGTTCATGCCCAGGGCGTGTCACAACAGCCCCGAGACTTGCTGGCCGCCGTGCCTGGGGTCGAACTTGTGGAAATGGAGAACCCGACGGTCTGCTGTGGTGCGGCCGGCCTGTACAGCGTGACCGATACGGACATCTCGCTGGCGATCCTGGAGCAGCGACTGGACGCTATTGAGGCCACGGGCGCCGCCGTGCTGATATCCGCCAATCCGGGTTGCCTGCTGCATATACAGTCGGGCGCACGTAGGCGCGGGCTCGATTTGACCGTGATGCACCTGGCCGAGTTCCTGGACCGGGCTTACAGCGCGTGACGTACGGCGGACCTGAATGTCGACTCCACAGCGTTCCGTAGAGCGGGGCGCCAGCCGGGGCGCATGGGCGCGGCGTCAGGCGGCGGTGGACGCCCAGCGGTCGCGCTGGCACGACGAGCACGAGGCCGAAGTGCGGGCCGAGCAGAAGTCGCGAGCCGCCGAGATTGCCGCGAGCCGCCGACCGACGCCGCGGAATATCTCGCGTGCGGTGATATCCAGCCGAACGCTGACGTCGGTTCTGATCTTCGGGCTTCTGCTGGCAGCCGGGATCATTCCCGCCGTGCTTGCGTTACGGACGACCCAGGAGGAGGGAATCGAGCCGGAAGTCGTCCGCCGGATTCAGGTCGGTTTGCAGCAGAGCTCGAACCTGGACGGCGAGGGCTTCGACCTGCTGGAAATCGTGAACGGCGGCGAGTTGCTGGCGATCAGTTCGACCGCCGACCCTGAGGGCGACCACGGCCCCAACCGGTTGCAGGACGGCCTGTTCGATCCGCAGTTCACCGCCTGGCGGTCGGGCGGCCCGGACTTTCCGCTGACGGCGATCTATACGGTGCGCTTTCGCACACCGGTTCAAAAGGTAATTATCTGGAATCATCCCGGGGAACCGAAGGCCAGCTATATCCGGGAGTTCGAGGTGTTGGCCTCGTTGGAGGATCCTCGAACGCATCCCGACGCGGTGGTCAGTATCGGCCGGTTCACGGCGGCGGCACCGGATCTGAAGCTGGTGTTTGACGTGGATACGCCGGTGCCTATTCGGTACGCGATGCTGAAGATCTATTCCACGTTTGGGGCGGCGGACTACGTTTCGGCGGCCGAGATCGGGCTGTTTAGCGAGTCGCGGGATCCCGAGCAAGCGCCGCTACCGCGGCCTCCGGCGCCGCTGAACATCTAGCGGCGCGTCGCCACTCGCTGTCTACTGGCGTTGGGCTGCCAGTTGGCATGGCTCTCAACTTGCGAGGTCCCGACGCGCCCCGGCCTCCGGCCGCTGTATCGGAACATCGCCAATTCCAGGTCCTTGAGTGATCTGCACGCCGCGAAGCCGCTACCAAGCGCCATGCTGGAGGACCCCGGGTACCTAGGACTCCCGTAGCTGGAAGACCGCCTCGATCTCGCAGGGGATGTCCATCGGCAGTGTGCTGCAACCCACGGCCGAACGCGTGTGGCGGCCAGCCTCGCCAAAGACGTCCTGCATCAGTTCGGAACAGCCGTTGACCACCAGATGCACGCCAGACACCGACGGCGCAGCGTTGACGAATCCCACAACCTTGATGACCCGTTCCACCTCGTCCAGGCTGCCCACGGCCTTGCGGACCTGAGCAAGGATGTTCAGCCCGGAGTCGCGAGCCGCCTTCGCGCCCGTATCGATGTCGTATTCCTCGCCGACCCGGCCGCGCCAATCGCCGCCCGGCGGCTGGCCGGCAATCCACAGGAGATCGCCCGTACGCAACGCCGGGACGTATGCCGCCATTGGCGTGGGCGCTTCGGGCAGCGTGATGCCAAGTTCGCCTAAACGAGCTTCATGCGACACAGGTCACCTTCTCCGAGGCCAGACCGTAGATATGTGGATTGTAGGCGGCTCGTGGTACCTGCGCCCCCCGAGTGCGTTAGGCGTATCGGACGTCAGGAACCCCAGATGCGTTTGATACAACGAATACGCAGCGCGGTGTTACCCGAGGGTGACGGTCCAGAGCTGCTTGAGGTTACTCCCGGTAATGGTGGGGAAGGGATTGAAGTGGGTGAGGTCGCGGAGGGTGAGGCCGGCGTCATCCAGGGCGGTGCGAATTTGTGATTCGTGGAATGAGCGAGCGGTGAGGGTGTCGTTAGCAGGCGGATTGTTGGGGCGTTCGATGCGGAGGCGCATGGTGGTTTGGGGGCCGTCGATCTCGAATCGGCGGTGGAGGGTGAAGGTGGGGCCTTGTTCGGTGACGGGGGTGCGCCAGAGGGTTTGGAAGGCGCGCTCTGAGTTGAGGTCGAAGATGAAGACGCCACCGGGGCGGAGGTGGGCGGCGACGCGGGTGAATGTGCGGGTGAGGTCACCGGGGTCGAGTAGGTGGTTGAGGCTGGCGTAGAGGCAGGTGACGGCGTCGACGGGTTTGTGGGCGTCAAAGGTGCGCATGTCGGCTTGAACAAAGGTAATGCTGCGGCCGGCGGCGCGGATCTGGGCCTGGCGGAGCATGGCTGGTGAGAGGTCGACGCCGATGACGCGGGTGCCGCCGTGGCCCTGGAGGACGGAATGAGTTCCGGTGCCGCAGGCGAGGTCGATAAGGCGACGCGGACGGCCGACGTGGGCGGCGAGGCGCTGATTGACGCGCGGGGCGACGAGGATCGCGTACTCAAGGCCGTACAGGCGCTGCCAAGCGTCGTAGATCTCGGCGAAGGCGCTATACGGCGGTGGATCTTCCGCCAGTGTTGGTTTAGTGCTCAGGCGCCGCCCTGGAGCCAGTCGGGGACGTCGCCGGCGGCGATGCCGTCGGTCCAGGTCTTGGAGCTGTCGGCGAGGTCTTCGCCATCGAGGGACTGGGTGACGAGAAGAGGGGCGCGGATGCCGCCGTCGGTGATGATGATGGATTTGGCGATGACGGCGCCGGTAGCTCGGATGTTGAGGACGGCTTGGACGCGTTCCGCCTCAATGCGGTCGGCGCGGACGGTTTTTCCGCTTACTTGGACGGCCTGCATCAGGCCGACGACTTCGATTTCTTTATCGGACGTGACGACGGCGTTTTGGGCCTCGAGGGTTTCGCCGTAGATGGCGGCATCCACGATGGTGTCGCCGGAGACGTGGAGTTGGTCGCCCTCAACAATGATGCGGAAGCCGGGAAAAATGATGGGCGTGTCGACACGGGTGGTAGCTGCGGGGATGCGGAGGATGTTCTGGCCGTCGATTTCCTCGGTGGTGGCGCCCTCGGGGACGACGGAGCCGCGCGGCGAGTCGACGGATTTGATTTCTTGGTAGAAGACATCGCCGGTCATTAGGAGGGCTCCGGACGGATTTCGTTGATAAGGATAGCGGCTGGGCGTGGTTAGCGGCGGTGGGGCTCATCGGGAGGACCGCCGTCCGAGCCAGCAGGCGCCGGAGCTTCAGCAGATGGGCCTTGTCGCGCGCGCCGGCCAAGATTTCCATGCGGATCGGGCCACAGACGGCGATTTCCTGGGCCAGCAACTCGTCGACGCGTTGCAGACGGGGGATCCGATATCGCGCAGGAACTCGATCCAGGCCGAGGCGTCGATCAGGACAACGGCGGAAGGGCGGCGCGCATGGTCTCGAGCTCTCTTTCCCAGCCGCTGCCGTGGAGGACGCGAGCCTCGCCTACCGACAAGGGCTCGGCCGCCAGAGCTCGCAGGGCGAAGTTGCCGGCGGCACGCTTGGTGGCGAGTCGATAGCGACGCATGACTTCGGCGCAGGCGTGGTCATCGATGTCGATATTTGTGCGGACATACACCAAAGGTACGCCAAGTGATGGACTAAGCCGGGCATCTCGCTGAGCATCTTGACAGCGCCAACCGTTATGTTCGCCCACGGGGAAAGGAAGCGTGCGCCCTCCTGCTCCGTTCGTGGGAAACCGATCAACGTGACCGGCATCCCACGGTTGGCTCGGCTGGCGGCTAGGTCAGGAAGTCCTTGAGCTTGCGGGCGAGGCGGGGGTGGCGGAGGCGGCGGAGGGCCTGGGACTCGATCTGGCGGATGCGCTCGCGGGTCAGCCCGAATTCCTGGCCGACCTGGTCCAGCGTGCGCGGCGTGTCGTCGTCTAGGCCGTGCCGCATGCGCAGGATCTTCTGCTCGCGCGGGTCCAGCATCTCCAAGACGCCCTCCAGGTGCTCGGTGAGCATCTGGGAGGTGGCGGCCTCAACTGGTTCCACGGCGTCGTCGTCGGGAATCAGGTGCCCGATCTCCGTGTCGCCGTCTTCGCCGATGGGCGTTTCGAGCGAGATGGGCAGGCGGGCGGCGAGCTTGAGTTCGCCGATCTGCTCCTCGCTCATCTCCATTTCGTGGGCGATCTCGTCGTCGGTCGGCTCGCGCCCCAGGCGCAGCTGCAAGTCGCGCTGCACCCGGTAGGACTTGGTGAGCTTCTCGTGCACGTGCACCGGCAGCCGGATGGTGCGGCTCTGCTCGGCGATGGCGCGGGTGACGGCCTGGCGAATCCACCAGGTGGCGTAGGTGCTGAACTTGTAGCCGCGACGCCAGTCGAACTTCTCGGCGGCGCGCATGAGGCCAGCGTTGCCCTCCTGCACCAGGTCGAGCAGCGGGATGCCGTGGCCGGTGTACTTCTTGGCGACGCTGACCACCAGGCGCAGGTTGGCTGTGATGAGGTGCTCGCGGGCGGACTCGTCGCCGCGCTCGATACGCTGCGCCAGGTCGACCTCTTCCTTGGCCGTGAGCAGCGAGATGCGGCCGATTTCGTTGAGGTAGCTGCGAACGGTGTCCTGGCTGGCGGACTCGAGTTCCAGGTCGCGCTCGCGCCGCGACTGAATGGTCGTGACCTTGGAGGCATCGTTGCCTTCGGTGTCTTCGGGTTCCTCGTCGCGCAGCTCGATCTCTTCCTCGGCCAGCTGCATGCGGAACCAGGTCTCGACTTCCGGCGTGATGTGCGTCTCGTCGGGCAGGACCTTCTTGAGCTCAGACTTGTTGAGAAAGCCGGGGTCCGACCCCAGGGCCACAAGCTCGGCCAGGGCGTTCTCGAGCGTTTCCTCGTTCAGATGTAGCGCGACTTCAACTGCCACGGATCATTCACCATCCCCCTGCTGCGGCAATTCCTGACGTGCACGCGGCGCGTCCGTTGCCTGGCGCTCCCCGAATCAAACCCTCGACCCCGCCGGATATCCACCGTGCACGGCACACGCCGACCCGCCGCGCGGGCTTGCGCGTTCCCCGACGGCCTGATGTCGCGCGGCTGCGTTTGGAAAGTGGACAGGGATGGTTCGCCTGTCGAAGCGGTAGGCGCTTGTGCCGAAAACGCCCGCGCGTCGCATCGTCCGACCCAGCGGTGAGCGAGCCACCGCTTGCTTGAGTATACGCCGACCGGACGGCCACGTAGCAGACAAGTTCAGAATGGTAGAAGCGGTGGCGACCCGGCAATGGCCGGTTTGCATTGCGAGCCGCGACACTGGCTGCAACAATCAGAGAAATCGGGGCGGTTTCCGGGCGGGACTGAGGGTCAGGATCATGACCGCGGACACCGGGCCGCTGACACTGGAAGATCTGCGCCGCGAACTGCGCCACGAGCGGAGCGAATTGCGCCGCGAATTCGATCGGATCTTGCAGCACTACGCGACCAGGGCCGACCTGGCGAATATCAAAGCCGAGATGGTCAAGTGGTTTGCCGGCGTCCTGGTTCTCATCCTGGTCAATGTGATCGGAACGCTCGTGACCCTCGTCGTGGCGTTGGGGGCATGACCCGCCGCCGCCCGCCTAGGTGAACGAGCTGGCATTCCACATCGTGGAGGCCGCGACGGCCGAGGACCTGAAGCATCCGTGCCAGGACTGATCCAAGCCGTTTTTTCGAATGGTCGCTCATCTATGTTGCCCACTATTTGTTGCGGCGGGGTGGGCGGCTTCCCTAAGCTTTGGGCTCGTCCCTAGAGCCACGGATCGCTGCCACCGCATGTCCCGAGTCCGCCTGCATGCCGCGCGTCTGGCTGTCCTGCTCGTGGCAGTCGTCGCGCTGGGCGCTTGCGAGGTGGGCGCGATGCAGACCGCGATCGAGAACCCGACGCCGGATCCGGTGACGGCGCTGCAAACGACGTGCACGCCGCCAAGCTGCGAGGAGCTGGCGGTCCAGATTGGCGACTTCGCCATCCTGCCGCCCGTGATTCGGACGAGCGCTCCGCGCGTGCGATTTGCGATAACCAACATTGGCGCGTACACCCACAGCCTGGAGGTTCGACTTCCAGGCGGCGTCGTCAGTTCACCACGGATCGGGCCGGGGCAGACCGGGTACCTGGAAGCCGACCTGGAACCGGGCACCTATGAGGCGCTGGATCCCACGCCGGGCCACGCGGTGCGCGGCGCGCGGGCCAGCCTGGTGGCGGGGCCCGGGAGCTAGCCACCTCTGGGGGCGCGGCCCAGCAGTTCCCGTTCGCCTGGCGTCTGCGACATCCAGCGAAAGAATTTGACGGTTATCACGGTCCACAGCAGGGCGGTGCCGCCGAGTTTCATGATGAGGCCGCCGATCCGCTGATCTTCCAGGGCGGAGAGTCCGCCCGGGTCGGCGGCCAACAGGTAGGCCGGGTAGAGCGGCTCGCCGGCGAAAACGAAGAGCGAGCTCAAAAGCCCCGACGGCAGGGTCAACAGGAACAGGTAGAACATCTGGATGGGCACGCTGGCGGCGGGGGCGGCCGGCACGCGGCTGACCACGGGCCACCACATCAGCAAGGCGGAGCCCACCATGGTCACGTGCGCCGTGTCGTGCAGGATCCGGTCGTTCAAGGCTCCCTCGTAGAGGGTCGGCAGGTGCCAGCCCCAGAACACGGCCACTCCAATGAGCCCGGCGACCAACGGCCGGGTGATCCAGCGGAAGGCGACGCGCACCATGGGCCGGCCGAGCAGGGGCGTGACCATCCAGGCGGGGATGCCGAGCAGCAGCAGCGGCGGGGCCATAAAGGTCACCATCAGGTGCTGGACCATGTGGATGCTGAAGAATTCGGCGCTGAGGGTGTCGATGGGCGGGTGCAGGGCCGCGAAGAAGATCGCCGCGCCAAGAACGAAGAGGCTGAAGCGCCACGGGTCGACACGGCCCGGCCGGTCCGGGTTCCAGGGGCTGACCGCGTAGGCGTAGGCGCCGACCAGCACGACGACGCCGAGCGTGATTTCAGGGATGAGGTAGAAGGTCAAGCCGACGCCTCCTCACCTGCGGTGTCCGCCGATCGCGGCGCTGACCACATCTTCGTTTCGGTTGCGGTCAGCCGGTGCTAGATCCTTGCTTCCAGCCTAGCCGCCCGTCAGGGAGAAGAAGAGGAAGAGGATCAGCACGATCATGGAGGCGATGGAGAACGGGAACATGAACAGGGCGGTGAACAGGCGGTTGTCGTCCCGCAGGTGCATGTAGTAGGCGACGACCCCCGCACCCTTGGCAAACGAGAGGATCAGCAGCGAGGCCACTACCCCGGGACGGGTGAAGGCCTCGGCAACGGCCGGGATGCTGGGAATCATGATTTCGACAATAGTGATGACGGTGAGGATGACGCCAACGATGACGTACTTGGAGTATCCGTGGCGGTGCTCGGCGTCGTGGGACATGTCGCCGCCGTGGTCGGCGTGGGCGGAGTGGGTGTCGCTCATCAGATCAGGTAGATGAGGGTGAAGATCGCGACCCAGACCAGGTCCACGAAGTGCCAGTACAGTCCGACCAACTCGATGCCCCACATGTCCATGCCGGGCTGAAAGCGGCCGCGCCAGGAGTAGGCCAGCACGGTGCCGAGCCAGAGCACGCCGATGGCCACGTGCGCACCGTGGAAGCCGACGAGGGTGTAGAAGGAGGCGCCGAAGAGATTGGTGGAGGGCGTGAGGTCCTTGTGGGTCACAAACTCGGTGAACTCGTAGACCTGCCCGCCGAGGAAGATCAGGCCCATCAGCATGACCATGCCGAGCCAGATGCGGCCCCAGAGCAGCGAACCGTTCCGGAAGGCGGCCAGCGAGAGCACCATGGCGAGACTGCTGGTCAGCAGCACGAAGGTGGTGAACGAGGTGAGGACCAGGTCCAAGACTTCCTGACCAGGACCGCCCAGCGTGTTGTGCTTGTTGATCAGCATGACCAGGATGAGGCTGCCGAAGAACATCGTTTCGGAGCCCAGGAAGGCCCACATGCCGAGCTTGCGGTTATCGAGGCCGGTGGAGCTGTGGTGCTCCTCGTGGTGGCCGTGAGCCTCCGCGGTCATCCGGCGGGTTCCTCGATCCAGCCCAGCAGCGAGATGGCGAAGAGCACCGCGCCCAGCAGGATGAAGGCCTGGTGGAAGATGAGGCCGCAGGCGGCAAGCACCATGCCGGCGGCCATCACGATCGGCCAGTAGGACGGGTTGGGCATGTGGATGTCCGGCTCATCGGCTTCGGCGTCAGCCTCGGGGGCCGTGGCCACGGCGCCGGTGTGGCCGCCGCCGCGCTTGAGGTCCCAGGCCGGGTAGCGGCTATCGACGATCGGGATGTGGGCGAAGTTGTAGACCGGCGGGGGCGAAGGAATCGTCCACTCCAGCGTGCCGCCGTCCCACGGGTCGCTGCCGGACGGTTCGCCGTGACGGATCGAGCGCAGGGCGTTGATGATGAAGATCAGGAAGGAGAACCCGATCATCAGGGAGCCGACCGTGGACATCATGTTCCAGAGATCGAAACCCATGTCGGCGGCGTAGGTGTGGACGCGGCGGGGCATGCCGTCGATGCCCAGCATGTGCTGCGGCAGGAAGGTCAGGTTGAAGCCGATCAGCATCAGCAGCCAGTGCACCTTGCCCCAGCCGTCGTGCATGAAGCGCCCGGTGAACTTGGGGAACCAGTGGTAGATGCCCCCGAACAAGCCAAACACCGTGCCGCCGAACAGCACGTAGTGCAGGTGGGCGACCACGAAGTAGGTGTCCTGCACCTGGGCGTCGATGGGCGGGGATCCCAGCATCACGCCGCTGAGCCCGCCGATGATGAACATGGACACCATGCCTACGGCGAACAGCATGGGCGATTTAAGACTGATCGAGCCGCCGTATAGCGTGGCAATCCAGTTGAAGATCTTGACCCCGGTGGGCACCGCGATGGCCATGGTGGAGATCGCGAAGGCGGTATCGGCGATGGGGCCCAGGCCCACCGTAAACATGTGGTGGGTCCAGACGCCGAAGCCGACCAAGGCGATGGCGGCGCCCGAGTAGGCCACGACCGCGTAGCCGAAGAGCGGCTTGCGCGAGTAGGTGGGCAGGATCTCGGAGACGATGCCCATGGCGGGCAGGATGAGGATGTAGACCTCGGGGTGGCCGAAGACCCAGAACAGGTGCTGCCAGAGCACGGGGTCGCCGCCGCCTTCGGGAATGAAGAAGCTGGTTTCGATGTAGCGGTCGAAGAGCAGCAGGACGAGGCCGATGGTGATGGCCGGGAAGGCGAAGATGATCAGGAAGGCCGTGATCATGCTCATCCACACGAACATGGGCATGCGGTTCAGGGTCATGCCCGGCGCGCGCATGTTGATGATGGTGACGATGAAGTTGATCGAGGCCAGGATGGAGGAGACGCCCAGGATCTGGAGGCCGAAGGCCCAGAAGTCGATGGCGTGGGTGGCTTCAAAGGCCGTGTCGGTGAGCGGCGCGTAGCCGAACCAACCAGCGTTGGGCGCGCCGCCGGCCACGAAGCTGATGTTCATGAAGATGCCGCCGAAGAGGTAGATCCAGTAGCTGAGCGCGTTCAGGCGCGGGAAAGCCACGTCGCGGGCGCCGATCATCAGGGGCACCAGCAGGTTGAAGAAGGCCGCGCTGAGGGGCATCAGCGCCAGGAACACCATGGTGGTGCCGTGCATGGTGAAGAGTTCGGTGAAGCGTTCGGCCGAGACGACGTCGGCTTCGGGCGTGGCCAGTTGCAGGCGCATGAGCAGCGCCTCGAGCCCGCCAAGCATGAAGAAGGCGAGGGAGGTGACCAGGTAGAGCACGGCGATCCGCTTGTGATCGACCGTGGTGATCCAGCTCCAGGCCGTACCCGAGAACGTGCGGGTATCAGGGGCGGTCGCCGTTACCGTCGCCATCTGATCACCCTCCGTCCGGCACTGGTGCGCCACATCGCGCGCGCATTTCTATTTTAAGCCCTCGAGGTAGGCAACCAAGGCGTCAAGCTGTTCGGTGGTCAGTTCGGGAATCACCATGGTGTTGCCGGGTTTGATGTCCTGCGGATCGCTGAGCCAGCGACGCATATTTTCGGGCGTGTTCTCCAGGAGTCCGGCGGCGATGTGCTTGCGGCTGCCCATATGGGTCAGGTCCGGACCCAGCTTGCCCTCCAAGTCGGTGCCGCGAATGGTGTGGCAGGCCACGCAGCCGCCAAGGGTAAGGTTCGCTTCGCCTTCCCTAGCCAGGGCACTGGCCGGTGCAACGCTGTCGGCAAGTTCGTTCTGGACCCAGGCGTCGAATTCGGCCTGCGTCTCCACGACCACGTAGAACTTCATGAGTGCGTGAGCCGTGCCGCAGAACTCGGCGCACTGGCCGGGATAGGTGCCGGTGACTTCGGGCTTGATGGTGAATTTGTTATCGCGGCCCGGCACCATGTCCAGCTTTCCGCGCAGGCTGGGGACCCAGAAGCTGTGCAGGACGTCGTTGCTTTCAAGTTGAATTTCCACGTCGCGGTCGACCGGCAGGTGCAACTCGTTGGCGGTCACCACACCGAGGTCGGGATATTGGAACTCGAACCACCACTGGTGGCCGATGGCGCGCACCTGCAGGGCGTCCGGGCTGGCGGCGCGGGCGTTGGAAAAGATGGCGGGGACGGTGAGGACGACGATCACCACGACCAGGATGGCGGGCGCGATGGTCCAGCCGATCTCAAGCGGGGTGTTGCCGTGGGTCTGGGCGGGGATTCCGTCGCCGCTACGCCGCCGGAATCGAATGAGGCAGTAGAGCAGCGCACCTTCCACCAGCACGAAGGTCACCACCATGGCCCAGAAGACGAACATGAGGAGGTCGCGCGCGGTACGAGCCGCTTCGGTTGTCGGTTCGAGCGTGGTCTGTGGCGTTACACCGCAGGCGGCCATAGCCAAGACGGCCAAGGCCAATGCGGGAATGAGTAGCGCGGCGTGGATGCGGCGGTTGCGGGTCAATGGTGTACTGCGTCGCCCTTGCATGGGACGGTTCTGGTCCCTGTCTGCGCGAGTCACGCTTCGCCGGGCTTTGTGCACCGTTTCACAATCTCGTGAGCGGCGGCAAGCGTAGCACGAGGACCCAGGCACCTCCGTGTCCGGCGACCGTCGGTCGTGGGTCACTTTGAGTTTCGAGAGGCGCGCATCGGCAGGGCAACCGGCGGTCGTGGAGATCGGATGGGCCTGAGGGCGGGTGGTCGGGGGCGGAAATCGGTGGGGGTGAAGGGGGAGCGGTGGGGGGGGGGGGGGGGGGGGGGGGGGGGGGGGGGG
>JAPPLN010000072.1 GCA_028874175.1 Chloroflexota bacterium | reverse complement strand
CGCGTGCCGCCGATCAGCAGGGTGCCCAGGAGGATCGAGAAGCGGTTGACGGGCGATAGCAGCAGCTTGTCCACGTAGCCCGACATCATGTCCGTCAGCAGCACCATGGCCATGTCGCTGCCGCTGAAGACCACGGCCATCACGATCACCATGGCGGCCAGGAAGGCCTGGTAGTCGTCGGCCGGGAAGCCGGGCAGCGCGGTGATGCCCCGCAGCGGCTCGCCGAAGAACAGGAACATGAACGCCGACGACAGCACCGCCGCCACGATCATCCAGGGCTGCGCCAGCCAGGTCTTCAGGTTGCGGACGTAGATGAAATAGCTCTCGCGCAGTACAAGCATTGGCATTACCTCCGGTTGACGCCCATCCACTGGCTCCACATGCGGTCTTCGGCGTCGCCGTCGGCGTCCGAGTCGCGGATCTGGCGGCCGGTGTGTTGCAGGAAGACGTCGTCCAGCGACGGGCGGGTGATGGACAGGTTGGCGATGGACAGGCCGGCGTCCTGAAAGGCGCTCATGATCGCGGGCGCGGCGGCGCCGCCGTCGCTGACGGTGGCGGTCAGCCCGCCGGCCGCGAGGTCGGCCTGCCGGACTCCGGGCAGGGCGCGCACGGCGGCCAGCGCCGCGGCAACACGGTCCTCGGCCGAATCGTCCGCGTCAAAGGCCACGTGCACGATGTCGCCGCCGACGCCGGCTTTGAGCGCGGCCGGTGAACCTTCGGCCACCAGGCGGCCGTGGTCGATGATGGCCAGCCGCCGGCAGAGCCGGTCGGCCTCGTCCATGTGCTGGGTGGTCAGGAAGATCGTGACGCCCCGCGCGTTGAGTTCTTCCAGGTGTTCCCAGACGGCAATCCGGCTCTGCGGGTCCAGCCCGGTGGTCGGCTCGTCCAGGAACAGGACGCCCGGGTTGTGCATGAGGGCGCCGGCCAGGTCGATCCGCCGCCGCATGCCACCGGAGTAGGAGCCGACCTTCCGGTCGGCCACCGAGGAGAGCCCAACCAGTTCCAGCAGCTCCGCGGCTCGCCTGCGGGCGTCGGCGCGTGACAGCCCGTACAGCAACCCTTGCAGTTCCAGGAAGTCCCGACCCTTCGAGAGGTCGTCCAGGCCCACTTCCTGGAGCGCCACGCCTATGGCCTGCCGCACGGCCTTGGGTTGCCGGGTGACGTCCAGACCCGCCACCTCCACGCGCCCTTCCGTCTTGGGCAGCAGCGTGGCCAGGATCTTGATGGTGGTGGTCTTGCCCGCGCCGTTGGGCCCCAGGAAGCCGAAGAATTCGCCACGCTCCACCGCAAAGCTTATCCCGTCCACGGCGCGCACGCCGCCCGGATAGGTCTTGCCCAGACCTTCCACCAGGACCGCCGGACCATTCGTCATCACCTGCTCCTGTTGGCCGGAACCCCGTCCGCCCTAAGCCGGCCGCTGCTGGAAAACCGACAAATCATGACGCACCCGCGCGGTCCATATGGCGATGTCTCTCACAGAGCCAGCAAAGCAGCAGCGGTACGCGCGGGCTGCGGACGGTTTGGGCGCCTCGCCAGCAAACCCACTCTGCTACCGTTCCCGGCCAGACAAAGCTCGGCGCCAGACTCACCACGACGCCGATGAAGTGGAAGTGAGATCTACCGTGCCCAACCTGATCCATGAGCCGGCGCGTGACGTGCCGGTGTTGCATGACACTGACGTGTTGGTGGCGGGCGCGGGTATCTCGGGGCTGTTCGCGGCATTGGAGTCAGCCGCGGCCGGCGCTCGGACCACGCTGGTTGACGAGTATTCGGCGGTCGGCGGCAACTACGGGCCGGGACTCGGGTCGCGCCACGACCTGTGGCAGGCGCCGCAGCAGCACGACCGCGGGCTGGGCGGCCAGGTGGGCGATTTCCTGGACCGGTTGGACGCGTGTGGCGGCATCAAGACCTTCGACTTCATCAGCGGCGGCGACAACGTGCCCTGGCGCTGGGACGGCATGGCGCACATTCCCGTCATCGACCGAAATGAGTTCCAGCGGCTGGCCCTGCAGCGGCTGCGAGACCTTGCGGTCTCGCTGCTCCTGTCCACCACCGTGGCCGGTGCGATCGTCGAGGATGGCCATGTCGGCGGTGTGATTTTCGAGACCGGCGAAGGCCGGCGTGCGATCACGGCCAAAGTCGTCATCGATACCACGGGCGAGGCCGACGTGGCCGCCGCGGCAGGTGCGGCGACCGAGGACGCGTACGCCAGCGCGGAGGCCGGCTTCGGGCTGTTCTTCCGCGTCGAAGACGTGGACTGGGAGACCTACGAGGAGTTCCGCGCGGCCGAGCGCGACAAGCCGCTGAGCGACGAAGAAGAGCGCTGGGTCGACGAGGTACTGTTCGTCGCCCTGGAGCGCGTCTGGGCCAACTACCCGCGCGAACTGCTGCCGTTCATGATGGCCGACTGGGAGTCCGGCGCGTATAAGTACGTGGCCTCGATTCCGGGCGGCGCCCACGCCTACAAGATTCCGTTCGCCACCCACGACCAGGACGTCACAACGATTGAGACGCGCTGGCCGGATCACACGCTCTCCGCCCTGAACGCGATCGAACGGTCCACCATCGAGTCCTCGGCCCGCCTGCACGCCTACGACACCATCGAGTTCTACAAGCGCCACGTGCCGGGGTTCGAGAACGCCCGCGTCAGCCAGATCGCGCCCTACATGGGCACGCGCTGGAGCCGCACGATCGTGCCCGACTACACCCTGAGCCGCGACGACATCGTCGCTGAGCGGCGGTTCGACGACGTGGTACACGTGCTGACCACGCTCTACCGCTACGACGACGAGGCACGCAAGGGCGGGCGAACCCGCCAGCTCGTCAACATGCGCGAGCGCGAAGAGGGTCACCATTTCGACATGCCGCTGAGCCAGTTCCTGCCGCAGGGCGTGGAGGGGATGCTGGCGGCGGGACGCTCCATCGGCCGGGACCGTACCGCCAGCCTGCGCTGGCGCTGGATTGCCAAAGTGACTGGCGGAGTGGCTGGCATGGCGGCCGCCCGCGCCGTCGCCGAAGGCGTACCGCCACGGCACGTCAACATCCAAGCCTTGCAACGCGCGCTGGTCGACGTCGGCTATTACCTGGGCGAACCGCCCCGGCTATCTGAACTCGGCGTCGCTTAACGCCGGAAGCGCCGGACATGCCGGCGCTTCCGAATCAGCTGCTCGTCGGGCGTTGAGCCCTACGAAGGTTGCTGTCTAGTAGCGGTCACCGCCGCCGTAGCCGCCGCCACCACCGCCGCCGCCGTAGCCGCCACCACCGCCGCCGTAGCCGCCGCCACCTCCGCCGCCGCCGTAGCCGCCGCCACCGCCGCCGTAGCCGCCGCCACCGCCGCCG
>JAPPLN010000015.1 GCA_028874175.1 Chloroflexota bacterium | reverse complement strand
CGCTTGACGTGGGTGTCGACGACGACGCCGCTGGGGATGCCGAAGGCCTCGCCGAGGACGACGTTGGCGGTCTTGCGGGCGACGCCGCGGAGACGCAGAAGTTCGGGCATCGTGCGGGGGACTTCGCCGTCGAAGTCGTGGATGAGTTGGGCGGCGGTTTCGCGGATGGCGCGGGCCTTGCTGCGGAAGAAGCCCGTCTGCCGGATGACTTCCTCGACTTCAAGCTGGGGGGCGGCAGCCAGGGCGTAGGGCGTGGGGTAGCGGCGGAAGAGTTCGGGGGTGACGCGGTTGACGGTGACGTCGGTGGTCTGGGCGGAGAGGATGACGGCGATGAGGAACTGGAAGGGGTTGCAGTAGTTCAGCTCGGCGGCGGCTTCGGGGTAGAGCTCGCGGAGGCGGCGGACGATTTCAGCGGCGCGGGCGCGGCGGACGGCCCTGGACTCGCGCCAGCGGCGGATGGCGAACGCTTGCTTTCTGGCGCGGGGGGACCGGCGTCGGGCTGCCATGGCGGCAGGATATCCGGCGAGGTCTGGCCGCGGCTACGTTGTGACCGGGCTGCGGTCGGAGGGACGATCGAGAGACTCGCGTAGACTCGCCCCAGTGCAGTGCCTGTCGACAGTGAGGCCGGGCAGCCGTGGGATTGGCGATGAGGTGGGTACCAGATTGCGCGTGACTCGGCGTCGAGTACTCGGAATCTTGGGTCCAGGTATCGCAGGTCTGAGAGCGTTGGCTGCCTGTGACTCGCGCCGCAGTGTCGACGACTTCGCGGTGCCACCTGGCAACGCACCTGAAGCAACTCCTGTTGCCGCGCAGAGTACAGTTCCAGTTGGCACAGAGGTCGAGAAAGACTTGCCGGTGGTAAAAAGCACGCAGTCGCCCCTGCGCGAGCACGTCGAAGTCGTCTTTTCGACCGCCAGCAGAGCAGGACCGCGCGGCGCAGCGATGCGGTGGGGACTACGGCGTTTTTGCCGATCAGCGACCAGATATCGCGGTAAAGGTGGAGCCGGAAGATGGCGTCCCGACTCGCTTTGTAGCGGGCACGGCGCCACACCTAGCCCAGCTGCAGGAAGGAGCCTTCTTATCCTTTTTGACTGAAGACAGATTAGTAGAGATATCCAGCTTGCTGCGCCAGAGTAACGTGGTGAAAGAGGACTACTACTTTGTCCCGGATACCTATACGTGGAATGATCTCGACCATTCGTATCCAGCTTCACGGCTGATGCAAGGGCCGCAGTTTGGTATGCCTTTTCAGATCGAAATTAGCGGCTTTGTGGCCAACGCCACCCTGGCGGAAGTCGCCGGTGTGCGCCTGCCGGACAGCGAGAATGCATGGACATGGGCCGACTGGTCTGAGTTGGACGCGAAGATGACAGATCCGGAAGCGGGCACCTTTGGGACGTGGGCACGGCAGGACTATCATCGCCAATACATGCCGCTGATGCACTCTAACGGGCTGAAGAAGCCCTTTGACGACGGTCTGACGAAGACCATGTTCGACCAGCCGGAGGCGTTGGAAGCCTGGGAGTTCCTGATCAGCAAAGCTACCGTGCATCGCACATCGCCGACGCATGATGAGACTCCGGCAGTTTCGGGCGAGCATTCGAATCCCTTTGCCGCAGGCAAGATCGGGATTTGGCCCGGGGGGCGGGCGTTCTCTACTGGCTACGGCCTACCAAAGATCAAGCAACGTTTCCGGTGGACGCTGCTGCCGGAACCTGTGGCCATTCGGGGCGGTGCTCCCGCGCATCTCGTAACGGAAACTCCCAACCTGGTTAGCAGCAGCGCCACGCGCGATGGGCTGGAAGAACAAGCGACCGCGTTGGCCGTGTACCTGGCCGGCGAGGAGTTCCAGGGCCGGGTCGGAATCGAGCGGGGACACATGCCGGTGCACAAGGCTGCCATCGGCGCGCCCACGTCGGTTGCGCCGCCGCCGGACGGGATGCACTGGCTGAAGGTGTACGCCGACCGACCCGCCAACCGCAGTAGGTACTACTTCGGCTCATGGTGGGAGTGGTGGCAGCACAACCAGACCCTTGGGCACGAAGGCTGGACGGGCGAGCAGACGCCAGCGGAGGCATTGGAAGCCTGCCAGGCATGGGGCATCAAGCATCTCGCGGAGTATCAAGGACCTGGCGGACGAGAGCCGTTTGTGCGAGAGCCGGTGTATCCATAGCGGCGTTGCCCCAGCGGCGCGGCGCGATGTCAACGCCCAGGACGTCGGCTCCGTTCCGGGCGAAGAGAAGGGCCAGGTGGCCCTCGCCGCAGCCGGCGTCAAGGACTTTGAGGCCGGAAACATCGCCCGCGAGACAGAGCAGACGGCGGGCGAGCCGGGACAGGAGGCGACCCAGCGTAACTTCGCGTACAAGGCTGTCGTAGGACTCGACGATTTGGTCGTAGCTGTCTACCTCGGCTCGGTCCATACTGCGCCCTTGTCGATTGATGTCTTCGGACTCGACTGCATGTGCGTGCCCCACAGCCGGCCCGTCGCTCGCGTAGAATCGCCCGCGAACAAGCCCACGTCGGAAGCGCAGCGATGGCTCGATTGCAGGCAGCGCCTGAACGTATGACCCGACGGCGACTGTTGCGGGCCGCGTCGGCATTGACTCTCGCCGCGGCAAGCGGCGGTTTGCTGAGCGCTTGCTTGGGTGACTCGTCACGCGATGAGGATGGGTACTACAAATTTGCCCGTACGCGAGCCCGTGGCGAGTATGCGTACGACCCGCAGGAGCGCGAGCGGCTGCGGCAGGAATACCAGCCCAGCGGTGGTTCGTAGACGAGCGAGAGACTTTGAGCGGCTGCCTGTGCAGCGAGTGCCCGTCCGAATTTGTGGATCGACGTTCCCGCCAGGGCGCGATGCTGCGTTGGCAACGCCGCCTTCCCGGGGCGGCGATATACTTTGATGTCATAGCAGGAGCTGCTTTCGCACTCGCGAGGTTCTCATGAGCAACGACCCGGACCGACCAGTTCAGGCTGGACCCCGCGCCGTCACGCGAATCCAGCGCCGCCGCGCGCTGGCATTTGGCGCCGCTGCCCTTGCCGCGGCAGGCGTGGCAGCCTGTGCCCCGGAGGACGAGGGCGCCGGGACGCGCGACAACCCCTTCCCGTATAGCGAAGAGCGAACCGCTCGGCTGCGGACGCGCATGTAGCCCGGCGGCGCGGTTGACCTCGCGCTGCTCACACGATTCTCACGTGCTTCCAAGGCGCGGTGAGGACCCCATTTGAAGCGACCTTCCGCTATTGCGTGCCTTTAGGCGTCGGCTGCAGAAGTACCAAGGCCCGGCGCCGGAGCGCCGGGCCTTGGCTCTGTAAGCGTCCCGAGTCGGGGCGCTTGCCGGACTTAGAGCGGCGGGAAGCCGAACTTCTGACGACCCTCGTTGAGCAGGTCGCGCTGA
>JAPPLN010000047.1 GCA_028874175.1 Chloroflexota bacterium | reverse complement strand
TGCATCGCGACGGGCTGCGGGAACCGGTGAAGTGGCGGGAGCGGGGGCTGGCCGACTTACCTCAAGAGGCCGTGCGGCTGCGGGTGAACCTGTATGGGTCGGCGCGATTGCATGGGATCAGCTTGCTATGACGACGATGCGTGAGCGGCGCGTGGTGTTCCTGGACCTGGCGGACGTGCAGGCGCGGCACAACGTGGTGCAGACGGTGTGCGAGGCGGAGAAGCATCCGAACAACCCGGTGTTGCCGCTGGGGGATCACCACGAGTGGGACTCGCTGCAAGCGCGGCCGTGGGAGGGGCGGACGGTGCTCTATGACGAGGAGGAGCGCCTGTTCAAGTGCTGGTACGCGGGCAAGGACGTGGGCGTGGAGCGCTGGTGGAACACGGGGTATGCGGTCAGCGATGACGGCGTCCACTGGGAGAAGCCGAAGCTGGGCCTGCACGAGTACCGGGGGCGCAGCGACAACAACATCTGCCTGCGGGGCTGGGGTCCGGTGGTGAAGGACCTGGAGGAGGACGACCCGGCGCGGCGCTACAAGATGATCGTGAAGGGGCCGCCGAGGGAGCGGATGATCCGGGCCGGGTACTCGCCGGATGGGATTCACTGGACCGAAGAAGCGCAGATCGACCTGCCGGAATGGGACGGGGGCGCGCCGGACATTGTGGCGCTGATCAAGGACGAGCAAGAGGCCGATGCCAGCCGGCGCTGGAAGATGATCTGGCAGGCGGTGTTGCCGAACAACAAGCACGGGCCGGAGCGAGTGCGGGTGAAGCACATTGCTTTTGGGCCGGATTTGGAGCACCTGACGGCGAGCGCGGACAACCCGGTGCTGCATCCGAACGACAGCACGGAGCAGGAGAACCACTACCTGATGCTGGCGCCCTACGCGGGGCAGTACGTGATGCCCTACGAATACGGCTGGTACGTACCCAACGGCACCGGACGGTTCGGCATGTACTGCGCGGACATCCGGCTGGCGGTGAGCCGGGACGGGGAGCATTTCAGCCGGGTGCAGACGCACCAGCCGCTGATTCGGCGGGGCGTGCGCGGGGACTGGGACAGCGGGTCGCTGGTGATCGCGGACAAGCTGGTGGAGCACAACGACCGGATGTACCTGTACTACTGCGGCAATGGCGAGGACTGGACCAGCTGGCCGGGCGGGAATATTCCGGATGACTCGCACTGGCGGAACACCGGGGCGCTGCGGCTGTCGCAGATGGGGTTGGCGACGCTGGGGCGGGACCGGTTTACGTGCCTGGAGACGGTGGACCGGGAGACGCCGGGATACGCGGTGACGCGGGCGTTTACGGCCGAGGAGCGGGGGGCGCGGCTCTCGCTGAACGTCAGCGACGGGCAGCCGCTGCGGAGCTGGGTGGAGGTAGAGGTGCTGCCGGCGGAGGGCGACGAGCCGCTGGCGGGATTCAGCCGCGACGATTGCCGGCCGGTGAGCCGTGATGGGCTGCGGGAAGCGGTGACGTGGCGGGAGCGGCGTTGGGATGACCTAGGCCCGGATGCGGTCCGGCTGCGGATTCACTTCTGCGGGGCGGCGCGATTGCACGCGTTGAATTTCAGCAGCTGAGGGCGGGGTCCGATGACCATGATGAGCGGCGGGGAGGCCCTCGTTCAATCCCTCGTGCGGGAGGGGGTGGACGTGGTCTTCGGGATTCCGGGCATCCACATGTCCGGGATCATTGCGGCGCTGCGGGACCATCCCGGCATCCGGATGATCACGACGCGGCACGAGCAGGCGGCGGCGCACATGGCCGACGGCTATGCCCGGGTGAGCGGCAAGCCGGGGGTGGTGCTGGTGGTCCCGGGCGCGGGGGTGTACAACGCGGCCAGCGGCCTGTCCACCGCGTACGCCCGTTCGTCGCCGGTGCTGGCGATTGCGGGACAGATTCCGCGGGGGCAGATCGGCAGCGGCCTGGGCACATACCACGAGGTCCTGGGGCAGGCAGACATCGTGGGGGCGGTGACCAAGTGGCGGGACTCGGCCAACACGCCGCAGGAGATTCCACCGGCCGTGACGGAGGCCTTTCGCCAGATGCGGAGCGGCCGCCCGTATCCGGTGCTGATCGAGATTCCGCCCGAGGCGGGGGTGGAGCGCGACGAGGTGACGTTGCTAGATCCGGCACCGGTGCCGCGGATCGTCCCGAGCCACGAACAACTGCGTGAAGCGGCACGGCTGATCGCGGAGTCGCGGCTGCCGGTCATTTACGCGGGCGGCGGCGTGGCTCGTTCAGACGCCGAGGCGGCGCTGGTGCGCCTGGCCGAGGCCACAAAGATTCCGGTCGTTACCTCCTGCGGCGGCAAGGGAACCATTCCGGATCGGCACCCGCTGGCGTACGGCTCGTGCTTCGCGCACCACGGCGAGTTCGACCAGATGAACCAACTCTTCGAGGTGATGGAGGCGGCTGACCTGGTTATCGGCATCGGGACGCGCTTTTCCCTGGGCAATCCGGCGGGGGAGGCCGCCACGCTGATCAATATCAACATCGAGGAATCGGAACTCACGCGCGTTCAGGCCAACACCCACCCGCTGCACGGCGACGCCAAAGCCACGATCGAGGCCCTGCTTCCGCTGCTCGAGGCAGCCGGCGCCGGGAACCGCCCATCACCCGTCGAGGCCGTCGTGGCCGCGCGACGGCTGATCGCCTACCGGGATATCCACCTGAAGGAACCGCACTACCCGATCCTGGAGACCATGCAACGCAGCGTTCCGGAGGACACCCACATCGTCTGGGACGTCACGCAGTTCGGCTACTACGCCCGCACGCACTACCAGGTGCACGAGCCGAAGACGTTTATCGACTCCGGCTACTCGTTCAACCTCGGTTTCGGATTCCCCACGGCGCTGGGGGCCAAGGTGGCCCATCCCGATCGCCCGGTGATATCGGTCAACGGCGACGGCGGATTCCTGTTCAATGCCGTGGAACTGGCCACGGCGGTGCGGTACGGCATCAACGTCACCAGCATCGTTTTTCGGGACGACGCCTATGGGAATGTGGCGCGCGACCTGGAAGAGTTTTTTGACGGCGACTACGAGACCGGCCTGCATAACCCCGACTTCGTGGCATTTACCGAGTCGTTCGGGGCGGTCGGCATGCGGGCGGACGATCCGCAGGACCTGAAGGACCTGCTTCCGCGCGCGCTCGAGAGTGAGGCGCCGGTCGTGATCGACGTGCCTGTCGGCGATCTGCAGCTTCCGCGCGCCGAGTTTATGGCCGTCCTGCCGAAGCTGCCGTGGGTGCGTCCGCAGGAAGGGCTCATCGGCTCCTAGGCGCAGCAGGACATTCCCTCGGCGAGACCTAGGCGCAGCCCGGGGGCGGCTGCCGGGAAGCCCCTCACCCCAGCCCGCTCCGAGCCTAGGCTTTTGCGAAACCCGAAGCTGGTTGCCCTGAAGACCCCTCACCGAATTCGGCCGAAGACGGCCGAGTCTGCCTCTCCCCCAGGAGAGGGGAAAGACTCGCGTCCACTCGATTAGATTGACACCCAGCACCGTTGCTTTCCCCCGAAAGTAGTCAGAAGAAGCGTCCGCGAGTTCGAGGACCACGGGGATTTGTAGCGGTCTCTCGGCCGTGGGGCCGGTAGCATCGCTTTCCAAACTCCGCCCGGCTGGGGAATCACGCGAGGGCCGGGCCGCTCGCCTTTCGTGCACACGAATGGAGATTGCCGGCCGGTGGTGAATCGATGCCGATGAGTCCCATGGGGCAGACCTACTGATGGACAGCAACCCAGCGGTGCAGGCCGCGCTGCCGCGGCGGCAGGTGGTGTTGACGATGGGTGGGTTGATGCTGGCGTTGTTTCTGGCGTCGCTGGATCAGACGGTGGTGAGCACGGCGATGCCGCGGATCATTGCGGATTTGGGCGGGTTCGACCGGTTCACGTGGGTGACGACGGCGTACCTGGTGGCGTCGACGACGACGGTGCCAATCGTGGGGCGGTTGTCGGACCTGTATGGGCGGAAGGCGTTTTTCCTGGGCGGGATCGTGGTGTTCCTGGTGGGCTCGGTGCTGGCGGGGGTGAGCCAGTCGATGGATCAGTTGATCGCCTTCAGGGCCATCCAGGGCATCGGCGGCGGGAGCATGATGGCGCTGTCGTTTACGACGGTGGGCGACCTGTTTCCGCCGGCGGAGCGCGGGAAGTACCAGGGCATTGTCGCCGCCGTGTTCGGCCTGTCGTCGGTGATTGGTCCGACGCTGGGCGGTTTCATTACCGACTCGCTCTCGTGGAACTGGGTGTTCTACGTGAACGTGCCGCTGGGGCTGCCGGTGATCGCGCTGTTCATCAGGTTCTTCCCAAACACGCGGCCGGAGAAGCGAACGTTCCAGCTGGACTACGCGGGGATGGGGCTGCTGGTGCTGGTGGTTGTGCCATTGCTAATCGGGCTGTCGTTGGCCGGGGTGCAATTCGAATGGCTGTCGCTGCAGATCGTGGGGATCCTGGTTTTCGCGGCCGTGATGACGGTGATATTCGTGCTGGTGGAGCGGCGGGCGGCGGATCCGATCATGCCGCTGGGGATCTACTCGAACCCGGTCGTCAGCATCTCGCTGGTCGCGGTGTTCATCACGGGATTCGCGATGTTCGGCTCCATCATCTTTATCCCGTTGTTTTTCCAGGGGGTGCTGGGGGCTTCCGCCACGAGCAGCGGATCGTTCATGACGCCAATGATGATGAGCATGGTGGTGGCGGCGGCGCTGTCGGGACAGGCGCTGTCGCGGCTGGGCGGGCATTACCGGCTGCAGGGACTGATCGGGATCGGGATCATGACCGGCGGCGTGGTGATGACCTCGCGAATGATGGCCGACACGTCCTTTGGACAGGCGGTGGCCAGCA
This sequence comes from Chloroflexota bacterium, assembly GCA_028874175.1. Classification (GTDB taxonomy): domain Bacteria; phylum Chloroflexota; class UBA11872; order UBA11872; family UBA11872; genus UBA11872. The sequence continues at coordinate 31,121 of JAPPLN010000047.1, read as the reverse complement.
TCATGTTGACGGGGCTGGGGCTGGGCATGACGTTTCCGAGCTTCACGATCGCCGTGCAGAACGCCGCGCCAATGGGCCAGCTGGGGGCGGTGACGTCGGCGACGCAGTTCTACCGGTCGATCGGGGGCGCCCTGGGACTGGCGGTGCTGGGGTCGTTCATGGCGAACCGGTTTGCCGCGGGCCTGCAGGACTCGCTGCCCCCGGCGATCCGGCAGGCGGTGCCGGCGGATCAGCTGGCGCGGATGGAGGAGAACCCGCAGGCGCTGGTGAATCCACAGGCGCTGGAGGCGCTGCGAGCAGGCTTCGCCGAACGTGGGCCGGAGGGGGCGGCGGTGCTGGACCAGTTGCTGGCGGCGCTGCGGGAGACGCTGGCCTCAGCGATCAGTGCGGTGTTTGTGGTGGTGGCGGTGGCGCTGGCGATTGCCTTTGTGGTGACGATTTTTCTGCGGGAGGTGCCGTTGCGGGGGCGGGGGCCGGGGCCGATGGGTGGTAGGGAAAAGCCCGCAGAGTCCTGATACCGGTTGATTAGGGAAAGCGCGTGACAGAGGCTAAGCCGCGCAAGAAGCGTCGCAGCCTGGCCGGGCTGACAGCTGCCCTGGAGCGGGCGACGACGCGAGGCGGGCAGGCTCGAGCGCACTATGAGCTCGGACTCTTCCACGACAACAACGGGCGGGAAGCGCAAGCGATTCCGCACTATCGGGAAGCATTGGCGCTCGGCATCGAGTCCGAGGTCGTTCCCGAAGCGCTGGCCTGGCTGGCCAGCAGCCTGTCTAAGACCGGGCATCCAGAGGAAGCCGCGCGAAGAGCCGGCCAAGCTCTCCGCCTCACCACGGACCCGTCACTCGAGGGATTCCTACGTCGGCTTCTACGACGTATCGACCGAGCCGTCGACGAATCGCAATAGCGCCAGGCAGACTGCGAGTAGTCCGCGACGCTGCAAGATGTCCCGAACCGAGTGGACTAATGGCGTGCGTCGATTCCGCGGCGAGGTCCGAGATCTGTTGAGTGATCGAACTGCTGTCATTCAAGAACTGGCTTGCATGATTCACGCGCTTGAATTCCAGCATCCAATCCGAGCCGCGATCGACGGTATCGATGGGGCCGGCAAGACGTGGTTGGCAGACGAATTAGTGGAACCGCTGAGGGCACTCGGCCGTCCTGTGATTCGAGCGTCCATCGACGGCTTCCACAGGCCCAGATCGGAACGGTACCGCCGTGGCGAGGCGTCGCCCGAGGGTTACTACCGTGACTCGTTCGACAATGCCGCGTTGACCTCGGCTCTCCTAAAGCCGCTAGGACCGAATGGAGATCGTCGATTCCGCTCGGCCATTTTCGACTACCGCTCTGATGGGTCAGTTAGTCAATGCGTACGGACCGCCGACCGACGCGCTGTCCTGCTGTTCGATGGGGTCTTCCTACTTCGGCCCGAACTCGAACAATTCTGGGATTTCAAAGTCTTTGTCAAGACTTCCTTCGCCAGCGCGCTCGAGCGCGTGATGATCCGCGACGCCTCAATGTTTGGTTCCAGGGATGCCGCTCGAGATCGTTACCTGACCCGCTACCAACCCGGACAACGTCTCTACCTTGCCGAATCCATGCCCGAGCAGTCCGCCGATGCCGTGATCATCAATGACGATCTTGCGAGACCCAGACTGACTTGCAGAAGAAACGATCTCCCTTAGGCGGCGGAAGCTCGTAGTTCAGCTGGCGCGAAAGCAGCGAGTTCAACTCGAAGGTCGCGGGCTCGCCATCGGTCGAGCGATTTGAACGAGCAACCGACCACCGAGCTAGACGCTCGCTTCGGTGAATTGCAGGGCGAAGAGGCGGGCGCTGCGGAGGGCGAAGCGGAGGCGGATTGGGGTGTTGGGGGGTACGCCGAGGTTTGAATCGCCACCCCAGGTGACGGGGTGGCGGAGGTAGTTGCCGAGGATGCGGTCGCAGTCGGCGAGGGTGCGGCCCTGGATTGGGCGGCCGTGGGCGTCCTGGATTTCGACCCGGCCTTCGCCGGAGGCTGAGGCGTCGACGTTGAGGATCAGTTTGGACCCGTCGAAGGTGATTGGCCGGGTGACGAGTTCGCCGCCGGTGTAGGCGAAGTTGGCGCTGACGAAGCCATCCAAGCGCTGCTCGGTCCAGCGGATGACGCCGCCGGGGTTGTTCTGGCGCTTGTGGCCGTGGGACTGGTCGTAGGCGGTGTGGTACTGGAGGACGGTGTCGCCGCGAACCAGAATGCCCTGGACGGCGTAGCACATGCGCTGGCCGGGGCCTTCGGCGTCGATGCCGACGTAGGGGCGGCGGTCGGGGCGGTCCCAGGAGATGCCGTCACGGCTGACGGCGAGCTGGATGTCCATAAGGCCGTCGTTGCGGGGCGGGTCTGTGTCGTCCATCTCGTCGGGGGTGAAGTGGTGGTACATGGACATGGTGGCGAAGTAGACGTCGTCAGCCCCCGGGTATTTGACGACGGATGGGGTGTAGATGTCCATGTCGGGGGGATCGTCGTCGTCGCAGGCGATGACGATGGGCAACTGGTTGATGACGTGACGGTCGCTTTCCTCGTTCGACAGGTCCCAGCCGTCGCGGCTGGTGAGGTCGTCGGTTTCCCAGCGCGCGACCGCGCGCCGGCGGCGGCCGTCGGGATGGTGGGAGAAGCCCCGGAGGTAGGCGACGTAGCGTCCGATGCGGTCGTCCCAGAAGGCCATGTTCTGGGTATCGCCGGCAAGCCGGAGGCCGTTGCAGCCAAGCTCGCGAAAGACGTAGCCGTCGGGGGAAGCGAAGACGCCGTAGCCGTCGCCTCCGGGATCGCCTTCGAGGCTGAGGCCGAAGGTCTTGTAGCGCTCCGCAGGGGGGGCGGTCGGGTCGATAAAGACGTTGGAGCGCTTGGGCTTGGGCGGGATGAGGTTCATGTCGCGCCGGCCGTTGAGTTCGAGCAGGCCGAGGTTGGGCTTGCGCCAATGACGACCGTCCTCGGACTCGGCGTAGCCAAACCGAGCGGATTCCAGTCCTCCGCGGATGATCGACGCGAGGTACCAGCAGCGGCCCAGGCCGTTGTCGTCGAGGACCGTGTTCTGGAAGTGGATGTGGTGCTCCCAGGCGCGGTCGCGTCCGATTGCGATGCCGCCCAGGCGCGGGGGATTGACGCCCAATGCCACGTTGGACGTGTGGTCGGCCAGGGAGAGGTCGATGAAGAGGTGCTTGCTTGAGCCGAGGTCAGTTACATCAGTCTTCATTTGGCCACCTCCAGTCGAGTGCGGACAGTGCGGCCCTGTAATCCCGACGCTGCCCTGGCACGAGTTGGCACTCAGTTTCCGGAAATCTAACGCGCCTTGCTCCTAGCAAAGGTGAGCCGAGGCAGCGCGCATGCGACAATTGCAGCGTACGCCTAATGCACCACCCGCACGAGGGAGCGCACCATGGGACGCGGCGCCCGAGTCTCGATTGAATACTGCAGCCAATGAAACTATCTCCCTAAAGCCGTCCGTGCGACGGAAGAGATCCTGGGAGAGCATGGCACCGACGTGGGCGAAATGACGCTGATGCCGTCGGGCGGGGGCGTGTTCGAGGTGGTCGTCGACGGCGACCTGGTGTTCTCGAAGAAGGCGCTGGGGCGTCACGCGGAGGACGGCGAGGTGCTGCCGCTGGTGAGCGCGGCACTGGCGTAAGCGGAGCGGGCCTCGCGAATAGAGTCGGATTCGGCTGGGAGCCTGATTCAGGCTGTCGCCGAATCTCGACGGCGCGGCAATCGACGCACCGCTAGGGACCGTCGGTAGATGCGGAGGTCAGCGATATTGCGCGCAAGGTCTTCGCGACGCTCGCCACGGAGGCCTCCCAGAGTTTGGCGCCAAGCTGGGCGCTGACGTGGGTGGGGTTGCCAATGACCCCGGTGGACGAGTAGCGCGCGAAGTCCAGATTCGGATCCTGCCAGTCAACGGGTCGATGAGCGGGATCCCTGATCTCGTTCACCCGGACGGTTGCGGGGCGCAGATGGAGCGATATCGAGGTTGAGAAGCTGTCGGCGTGGCCGCCTGGCACATCCGGGTCGCCGAGACGGCACCAGATTTCGTGGAAGGGGTGCTCAGGCAGAAAAGCCTGGGCTTTGAGTGGGCTTACCTGGTTGAACTGCCGAACGGTGCCACGCAAGTCATGGCCTCCGCAGCCGCGCCAGACGACGATGCGCTCGAAGCCCTGCTCGGCGAGGGAAAGCAAGGTTGCGGAGACCAGATCGCTGTGGAGCTCACCAGGGATATCGACGTAGCCCGCCCCGTAGTTCCGATGCTCCGGCGTTGGACCGTAGGGGATGGCGGGCAGCACGAGCGATTGAACGCGGTACTTGCCCGCAGCCCGTCGGGACGCCGCCAGGCAGAGGCGCTCGGCGAACCAGGTGTCGAAGTCGACGGGGAGGTGCGGACCCTGTTGCTCGGTGCAGCCGGTGGGAAGGATCGCCAGGCAGCCGGTCTTTGCCTGCTGGCGGATTTCGAGGTAGGTGAGGTCGCCGAAGCGCATAGTCTCTCCAACGTATCAGCCAGCACGAAGGGTGGGACTGTCGGTGGTGGGGCACTCCATCGAGGCAGCGCCGCTATGATCTTTCAGGCTCTCTTGCTGGGCGGTGCGGTGGGCCAGCATCGTCCGGATGACAGGAATCCGGAATCCCGGTTCATAGAGGAGCCGATGACGGCCGAGTTGAACGCCCTTGAGATTGAGCGTCGGCTGACCAGGATTGACGCGATGGTTGCCACCGTCGCGACCAAGGCGGACTTGCACGCGCTGGAGACACGCCTGATCAGGTGGATGGTCGGGTCCGCGTTGGCCGCGGCGACGCTCACCGGGACTATCGTGTCGGTTATCAGCCGGTTCTGGACTTAGGCGCGGTCAGAGACGGAGCTCGCAGGACGACGGAGCCTCGAGCCCTCAGTCCGCGGGGGCGGGTGACTCGCCGGCCTGATCGAGGCGGCGCTTGGCTTCGGCGTAGGTGTCCGGGGGGAGGGCGCCGCGTTGGGCGGTGGCGACGTTTTCGGCGAGGTGGTCCGGGTTGAGGGTGCCGGCGATGATGGTGTGGACGTCGGGGTGGGACAGGGTGTAACGCAGCATGAAGGCGGTGGGGCTTTCGCCTTCTTCGCGGAGGTCGTCGAGGCCCGCCTTTTCGTAAGCGGTCCAGCGATCGGCCGACGCAAGGCCAACACCGGGCTCGCCCTTGCCGACGCCTCCACGGATGACCGTGCCGATGCCGGCCTGGGCGGCCTTTGTGATCCACTCCTCGTGCTCGCGCAGTACGGCGGCGTAGGGGATCTGGAAGACGTCGAAGACGCCCCACTCGATATACGTGGGCAGGTGCGGGAGGGTGGTTGAGGCGCCGATCCAGCGGACCTTGCCCTGGGCGCGCATGTCCTGCAGCGTGTCGACGACGCCTTCGGCCTCGCACTGCTCGACGGTTGCGTTGTGGAGTTGCATGACGTCGACGTAGTCGGTCTTGAGGCGTCGCAGGCTTTGCTCGAGGCCTCGAAACATGTTTTCTCGAGTCCAGACGTGCTCGCCGCCGCCGGGGATGCAGCCGCACTTGGTGGCGAGGATGTATTCGTCGCGACGGGAGCCGATGTAGCGGCCCATCAGCTCTTCGCTGCGGCCGTAGTCGTTGGAGGTGTCGATGTAGGTGATGCCGGAGTCGAGGACGGCAGCCAGGATGCGGCGGGCGTCGTCGTCGCTGATGTCGCGGCCGCGGGGGGCGCCGCGGATTTCCATGGCGCCGTGGCCGAGACGGGTTATGTCAAGTCCTGTGCGGCCGAGGGTGGCGGTGGGGAGGTCGGTTAGCATTGGCTGATTCTCCGTGGCGGGTGGACGGGCGCTGCGCGCTAGGCGTTCTCGGATCCGTTGACGGCCTCCAGCACCCGAACCGGCGAGGCGGGGAGGTGGCGGATGCGGCCGCGGGTGGCGTCATGGATAGCGTTGGCGAGGGCGGCCAGGGGCGGGACGATCGGCAGTTCGCCGACGCCGCGCACGCCGTAAGGGTGGCCGGGGTTGGGGTACTCGACCATGACGATTTCCAGGTTCGGGACGTCCAACGCGGTGGGCATGCGGTAGTCGAGGAACGAGGTGTTGGTCATGCGGCCGGCGTCGTCGTAGGTGTAGCCCTCGGTGATGGCCCAGCCGATGCCCTGGGCGATGCCGCCCTCGATCTGGCCGCTGGCGTAGGGCGGATAGACGGCCTTGCCCACGTCCTGGATGGCGGTGTAGCGCAGGACGTCGACCTTGCCGGTTTCAGGATCGACGGCGACGTCGACGATGTGGGTGGCAAAGGAGGGGCCGGGGAGGGTTGGCGTGGTGGTGGCGACGCCGACGGGAGCCTCGCCTTCGCCGACGATCAGGCGGGCGGCCTCGGCGAAGTCGACTGAGTAGCCGTTGGCGGCGAAGCCGTTCAGCGAAACGTCGATCGACGACTCGGCCACATCCCAGATGTCGGCCAGGGCGTCGCGCATCTTGCTCTGCAGATCGCGGGCAGCCTCGATGGCGGCCCAGCCGGTGGCGAAGGTGGTGCGGCTGCCGGCGGCGTTGCCGCCTTCGGCGATGGCGTCGGTGTCGGGGATGCGGGGATGGACGCGGTCCGAACCGATGCCCAGGGTCTCGGCCAGTTGCATGGCGATGGACGTGCGGGTGCCGCCGATGTCGGGAGAGGACTCCAGGAGGGTGACGGAGCCGTCGCCGTTGAGGCGGGCGGTGGCGGATGAGGTTCCGCCGCCGTTGCCCCAGAAGCCGGAGGCGACGCCGCGTCCGCAGAGGCGGCCGTTCTGCTGCGCGACCGGGGATTGCCAGTGATCGGTTTCCCGGGCGACGCGGAGTTGCTCGCTGTTGCCGATGTCGTTGAAGCGGGTGCCATTGGGGCGCAGGTCGCCTTCGCCGGAAGCGTTGCGGAGACGGAACTCGAGGGGATCCATGCCCAGGGTCTCGGCCAATTCGTCGATGACGCCCTCGACGGCGAAGGCCGCCTGGGGGGCGCCGGGAGCGCGGAAGGCCTGGGACTTGGGCTTGTTGACGACGACGTCGTAGCCGTCGACGCGGAAATTCTCGAGCCGGTAGGGGGCAAAGCCGCAGTTGGCGGCGCCGCCGACGGAGGAGCCGGGAAAGGCGCCGGCCTCGAAGTACATCGTGAGCCGGGCGGCGGTGAGGTCGCCTTCCGACGTGGCGCCGAGCTTGCAGCGGATGAAGGCAGCGGGGGCGGGGCCGGTGCCGAGGAGGGTCTCGGTGCGGTCCATCGTGATCTTGACCGGTCGACCGGACTTGCGGGCGAGGACTACCGCGATCGGGGCGACGTAGTTGGTGAGCTTGCCGCCGAAGCCGCCGCCGATTTCGGCGGGGACGACGCGGATGTTCGAGATCGGGATACCGAGCATCTGGCTGATCTCGTTGCGGACGCCGAAGTGGCCCTGGGTGCTGCAGTGGACTTCGAGGGTGCCGTCGGCACGCCAGAAGGCGGTGGCGTTGTGGGGCTCGATGTAGCCCTGGTGGATGGTGGAGGTGCTGAAGTCGCGTTCCAGGACCAGGTCGGCGGCGGCGAAGCCGGCCTGGATGTCACCCTCTTCGAGGACGATGTGCTTGGCGATGTTCCCCGGGACGTCGGCGAACGCGCCGGCGGTTTCCATGCGCAGGTGGGGGTGCAGGATTGGCGCGCCGGGGGCACTGGCGGATTTAGCGTCGAGGACGGGGTCGAGTACCTCGTATTCGACGTCGATCAGGCGGAGGGCCTCGGAGGCGATATGGGGCGAGGTGGCGGCCACGGCGGCCACGGCGTGGCCGTGGTAGAGGGCCTTGTCGCGCGCCATGGCATTCATGGCCTTGAGGTGGATGGCGTTGCCGAAGGCCTGCGGGCCGTCCAGCGGCGGCAATGGAATGTCGGCCGACGTCATGGTGGCCAGGACGCCGGGGAGGGCCTCGGCCCGCGAGGTGTCGATGCGGGCGATGCGGGCGTGGGCGTGGGGGCTGCGGAGCACCTGGGCATGGAGCATGCCGGGGATGCTGACGTCCACGCCGAAGACCGCGTGCCCGGTGACCTTATCGACGCCGTCGTGGCGGATGGGGCTGGTTCCAACGACGTTGAGCTCAGGTGCTGTAAGGGCCATTGGGAATTCGTCCGGGCGCTGGTTCGCTGACGATCTTCGCATGCGAGAGCGGGGCTTGCCGGCGTCGGGTCCGACGTTCCCGGAGCCGAATCTCGACGTGGCCCGTGCTAGGTTCACCCAAGCAGCGCACGCCGCGGAACGAATGATGTATGACTGCTAGTCGGTCGACTGGCTGGAGCCGCCAGCACGTAGGACTGGCGATTGCTGCGGTGCTGATTGGCCTGACCGTCGCGGCCTGCGGCGGGGACGAGAAGCTGGTGCGCCAGGACTATTACTCCGTCATTGCGCCGGAGCGGTGTGGTGGGGTGAGTTCCGTGAGCTGCGCCGGATACCAGGCCACGCCCACGCCTACTCCGTAGGTGCACGGCGTGATCGCCTCTAGGAGGTCGGGTCGGATGGACAAGCACCTGTTTCTTGACCTGGACGAAGTTGCGGCCACGCATAACGTGGAGCAGCGGGTGTGCGAGGCGACGAAGCATCCGGCGAATCCGGTGTTGCCGGTGGGGCGGTTGGACGAGTGGGACGCGGTGCGAGCCAGTGTGTGGTCGGTGCGGACGGTGTTGTACGACCCGGACGACGGCCTGTTCAAGTGCTGGTACACAGGCGCCGACCAGGAGCGCCTGCGCTGGCGGCGCATGGGCTACGCCTATAGCGAGGACGGCGTCCACTGGATCAAGCCGAAGCTGGGGCTTTTCGAGTTCAACGGGTCCAAGGACAACAACATCTGCCTGGACATGCTGGGGGCGGTGATTCGCGATCCGACGGAGCCCGACCCGGCCCGCCGGTTCAAGATGGTCACGAAAGATCTCGTAGGGAGTGGGCCGGCCCGCGCCGCGTACTCCCCCGACGGAATCCACTGGACCGTGGGCCCGGTCGTCGACTTGCCGGCGTTGTCGCACGGGCCGGACATCGTGGTCCTGGCGCTGGACGAGCAGGCCACGGACCCGGATCGCCGGTACATCCTGATCTGGCAGGAACGCGTGCCGGCGGCCAAGCCGGGGCCGGCAACAGTCCGCGGCAAGTTCATCGCCTACGGGCCAAGCGTCGAGAAGTTCACGGTCAGTCCCGACAACCCGTTCCTCGATCCCAAGGACGGGCTGGAGCAGGAGAACCACTTCCTGACGTTGGACCGGTACGGCAAGGGCTGGATTTCGGTCTACGAGTTCGGCTGGTACGTGCCTAACGGGCTCGGGGTGTTCGGACAGTACGCGGCGGACTTGCGGCTGGCCGTGAGCAAGGACGGCGAGCATTTCTCGCGCATCTGCCTGACCGACAAGGTGATCCCGCGGGGCGAGCGAGGCGCGTGGGACGCCGGATTCCTTGTGATTGGCGACCGCATCATCGTCAAGGACGACACCATCTACATCTACTACAGCGGGCAGGGCGAGGACTGGAGCCTCTGGCCGCCGGGGAACTATCCCAAAGAGTTCGGGGGCGGGAAGAGCGGGTCGGTTCGCCTGACGCAGCTAGGCCTGGCGACGCTGCGGTTGGATGGGTTCACGTGCATGCAGACGGTGGACCGGGAGATCTCGGGGTCGCTGGAGACTACGCCGCTGGAGATCGGGCCGGACACGCGGTTGAACGCGAACGTTGCCGAGGTGATCGCGCGGCGGAGCTGGGTAGACGTGGACGTCCTGGACGCGGAAACCGGCGAGGTGATTCCGGGATTCAGCCGCGAGGAGTGCGTGCCGCTGGCGGTCGATAACGTGCGGGCGGCGGCTCGCTGGCAGGGCGCGGAACTGGGCGCCTGCGAGCGGCGGCAGGTTCGCCTGCGATTCCACATTCACGGCGCCGCGCGGCTGCATGCCTACAGCCTGACCTAGCGCGTTCGCCCGTAGCGAATTGCGCCCGCGCGGCCGTTGCCGCGACGATGCACGCACCTGGAACCCTCAGGAGCACGTTCATGGAGCGTCAGCGCATTTCGTCAGGCAAGCCAACCGAGGCCGTGATCGGATATTCGCGGGCGGTACGAGTCGGTCCGCATATCTGGGTGGCCGGGACCACCGGCCCGCTGCCGCCCGAGCATCCGGACTCGCCAGGGGACGCCTACGCGCAGGCCAAGCACGCAATCGGGATTATCGAGAAGGGATTAGCGGAGGCCGGCGCGACGTTGGATGACGTGGTTCGGACGCGGGTGTACCTGACCGACATCGAGCGCGACGCCGACGCGGTGGGGCGGGCCCACCTCGAGTCGTTCGGCAATGCCATGCCGGCTTCCGCCTTCATTGGCTGCACGAGCCTGGTTGGCGGCGAGTCGGTGCTGGAAATCGAGGCAGATGCGTACGTAGACGACGGGCGTGAGCGACTCTGATGTCCGAGAGCGACTTGGTGAACTGACGACTACAGCGCGCTCATGGTCGCTTCGGTTTCGGGGATTGGTAAGCGGGGGACGAGATCCCGGGCGCGGAAGCTAACTGAGCCACACACCGCGGCGGTCGGGCGCCCCGGACCGGAGCCAAGCAAAGGTTTCCCGGCGCGGGAACGCTGGCGGGCTGAGGTGCCTAGAATCAAGCCAAGGTTGCGGCCCAGCGGACGTTTGGAGATGTGATGCCCCTTTATTTGACTGAAGCAGATGTGAATGCGCTGGGGGATATGGAGCTGGCGCTGGCGGCGGTTGAGGGGGCGTTCGACCGGCAGGGCCGGGGTGTGGCGGGGAATGTTGGGCGACGGCGGGCGACGGTTCCGGCCGGGTCGCTGAATGTTATGGGCGGCGCCGACCAGGAGTTGGGCGCGGCGGGCGCGAAGATCTATGGGTCGTTTGGCGGCGGCGCGCGGTTTGTGGTGGTGCTGTTTGACGTGGCGACGGGTTTGTTGCGGGCCGTGATCGAGGCCGGGCGGCTGGGTGAATTGCGAACAGGGGCAGCGAGCGGGATTTCGAGCAAGTACCTGGCGCGATCGGACAGCCGGGTGGTTGGGCTGATTGGGAGCGGGCGGCAGGCTCGGACGCAGTTGGAGGCGCTGAGCGGGGTGCATGATCTCGCGGAGGCCCGTGTGTATTCGCGGAATCCGGCGAACGTCAAGAATTATGTCAAGACAATGGGCGAGCGGGTTGATGCGGAACTGATTGCCTGTACGTCGGCGGCAGAGGCGGTGCGGGGGGCGGATATCGTGGTGACGGCGACGTCGGCTTCGAGTCCAGTGCTGACAGCGGTTGACTTGGAGGCTGGAATGCACGTGGTGGCGATGGGGAGCAACAACCCGGTGCACGGCGAAGTGGACGCGGCCGCGGTGGCGCAGGCGGACCGGGTGTTCGTGGACGACCTGGACGGGGCGCACGTGGAAGGCGGGGATTTGATGGCGGCGGAGCGGGCCGGCGTTTTGCAGTGGGGACAGGTGATCGAGCTTGGCCAGGTGGTGGCCGGGAAGGTGGCGGGTCGGACGGCTGACGACGAGATCACGCTGTTTGCCTCGCAGGGGATCGCGCTGTGGGATATCGCGATGGCGCAGGCGGTTGTGGAACGGGCGGAGGCGGCGGGGCGGGGCACACAGGTTCCGTAGCGGCCGCCGGCGCTAGTATTGAGTCACTCCCCGGTACGAGCGGCGCATGAACCGTCCCGCAGGCATCGAGACCGAATACGGGCTCAACTGCGAGGGCTTTGCGGGCGAACCTGACTTTGCCTACGAAGCTGCCCGACTGATCCAGGCGGCGCCGGTTGAGGGCGCGTTTCGCGGCTGGGATTACGTGGGCGAGGACCCGTACCGCGACTTGCGGGGCGGACGGGCGGACCGGCTGGAACGGGACCCGCGCGATCTGACGGGTTCGACGGACCGCAGCAGCCGGATGTCACGCGACGAGTTGTTGTCGAACACGGTGCTGCAGAACGGGGCGCGGCTGTACAACGACCACAATCACCCGGAGTACTGCACGGATGTCTGCCTGACGCTGAAGGACCTGGTGGCGCAGGACAAGGCGGGCGAGCGGGTGATGTTCGCGGCGGAGACGGCGCGGAACGCGAGGCTGGGTTACGGGCAGATTCGACTGTTGAAGAACAACACGGATTACCACGGACGCAGCTATGGATGCCACGAGAATTACCTGACGTCTCGGAGGATTCCGACGGACGACCTGATCCGGGTGACGGTGCCGTTCCTGGCGACACGGCAGGTGTTTGCGGGGGCGGGGCGGGTTGGAATCGAGGGAGGTGACGCGCTGCAACTGCAGATGTCGCAGCGGGCGGATTTCTTCGAGGAAGTGACGGGAATCAATACGACGGCGCGGCGCCCGATCTTCAACACGCGGGACGAGCCGCACGCGGACGCCGGGAAGTACCGGCGGCTGCACGTGATCGCGGGGGACGCGAACCGAAGCGAATGGGCGACGGCGATGAAGGTGGGCACCATGGCCCTGACGCTGGACCTGGCGATGGAGGGGTGGCGCCCTTCGGAGCGGCTGACGGATCCGGTGCGGGCGGTACGGCAGGTGTCGCACGACCTGGATTTCGGCGGGGTCGTGGACCTGGAGCGAGGGCCGGCGGTTTCGGGGCTGGACGTGCAGCGCTGGTATTGCGATGCGGCCCAGCGGTACCACGGCCGGGACGCGGAGACGACGTGGGTGCTGGATGAGTGGGCGGCGGTGCTGGAGGACCTGCGGCAGGACCGGTCGCGGGCGGGGGATCGGGTGGATTGGGTGGCAAAGGAGTGCCTGATCGCGGAGATGCGCGAGGACTTTGGGCCGGAGTGGAAGGACGAGGATGCGCGGCGGGTCGACCTGGGGTACCACGTATTGGATCCCGACTGGTGCGTGTACGACATGCTGGTGGAGGAAGGGCGAATGCGGCGGATCGTGGGCGATGCTGACATCGAGCGGGCGCTGACGGAGCCGCCGACGGGTACGCGGGCGGCGGTTCGCGGGGACGTGCTGCGCAGGTTTGGCGAGGACATCAGCGCGGTGGAGTGGGACCGGGTGGTGTTTCGTCGAAACGGATATGACGTGACGCTGCGATTTGATGACGTCGTAGGACCAGAAGTCGATCGGCTGGGGCGGCTGGTTTCGGAAGCGAAGACGCTGGAGGAATTGCTGACCGCGCTGGACGCGGACGGGAGGTGATTGACATGAGGCAGTTGATTCAGATGGGTCCGGCGTGGCGAGGCGAGACCGAGGCGCCGACCAAACCGGCGGAAGCGCCGACGGAGCCGGCGGCGCCGGAGAAAGAAGAAGACCTGCGGGAGCGCAGGCGGCGGATCATCCGGGAGATTCCAGACCCGACACCGCAACCGGGCGGCCAATAGCGGCAACGCATGGACGACATCGTCTTTGGGACGGAGATCGAGTTCGCCTCGGCCGGGGCATTGCCGCCGGGGCAGGCGGCGCGGCTGGTGAAGTCGATCCTGTTCCAGGACCGCCGATTCGGGCTGATCGATCCGGCGCCGCGGGAGTGGGACGAGGAGCCGGGGAACGGCGGGCACCTGTTCAACGGGGCACGGCTGTACCTGGATTCGGGGCACATCGAGTACGCCTCCGCGGAGTGCCGGACGCTACGAGACATCGTGGAGCAGGAAAACGCGGCTTCGGCGGTGCTGCTGGACACGGTGGAACGGCAGGAGATGAACCGAAAGCTGTTCTTCATCAAGAACAACACGGACCACCTGGGCAACACGTTCGGGTATCACGAGAACTACTCGATCGTGACGAGTCCGCGGAGTCGCGAGCTGGTGCTGGGCTTGTTGCCCTTTCTGACGACGCGGCAGCTATACGCCGGGGCGGGCATGACGCTGAATCCAGAGGAAGCGGGCGGGCGGCTGCCGTTTCACATGTCGCAGCGGGCGGCGTTCGTGTCGGTGGACGTGAGCCACCGGGTGCGGTTTGGGGGGCGGCCGATCATCAACCTGCGGGATGAACCGCTGAGCGAACGGACCGGCCTGCGGCGGCTGCACGTGGTGGTGGGGGACGCGAACCAGTCGCAGTACGCGACGGCGCTGAAGGTGGGGAGCACGGCGCTGGTGGCGCAGTTGCTGGCGGCAGGCTGGAATCCGGAGCTGTACCTGGACGAGGCGGTGCGGTCGATCAAGTCGATATCGCGTAATCCGGGCGGGCCGTGGCCGGTGGAGTTGGTGGACGGGCGGACGATATCGGCGATCGACGTGCAGCGGACTTACCTGGAGGCCGCAGCTTCGGCCTTTGGTGGTCGCGACGCGGACACCGACTGGACGCTGGCGGCGTGGAATGAGTGCCTGGACGGGCTGGCGACGGACCCGGAATGCCTGATTGGCAGGGTGGACTGGGTGACGAAGCTGTCGGAATTGCGGGACTACGCGGACGATTCGCCGGAAGGCTGGGCGGACCCGGACCTGGTGAAGCTGGACCTGGCGTACCACCACGTTGATCCCACAGTTAGCCTATTCAGCGAGTTGCAGCGGCGCGGGCTGATGAACCGGCTGGTTTCGGGGCCGGTGAATCCGCTAGCCATTCCGGAGGGGACTCGGGCCGGGGCACGGGGGCGAATCGTGCGGGCGCTTTCGGAGGCGCGCGCGGACTCGCACATCGACTGGAAGGACATCCAGCACAACCTGGGCGCCCTGGCGAGCTGGGAGAACCAGCTGTACCTGGTGTACCAGTACATCGAGCACTGGCGGGAACTGGACGAGTTTGGGGGCTGGTCATTCGTGCCGTACCTGGTGGACTGGGACGGGATTGGGGTGCGGGGGCGGATCTTCGAGATGCCGGATCCGTTTGAGACGTATGACGACGAAGCAATGGAGTTTGCGGGGGCGGTGGAGAGGTACCTGGACGGTTAGAACTTCGACCGATCCGTCACCTCGACTGCGGTCTTGACTTCGGTGGTCACGGACGCGTCAATTGAGCACAGATGTAAGGCACGCCGCATGAGACGAGTCCATGACTGACGACGGGTTGGATCCACTGACTTCGGTTCACTACCACGACACCGACCCCGGGGTTCGGTGGACGAAGGACGCGACACCCGCGATTGAGTTCAACCCGCTGGTTCCCAGCAACGGAGTGCTGACTCCGAATGTGTTGGCCCTGGCCGGGGACGGCTACCGGTTGTATTACACAGGCCTCACGCCCGGGACCACGAGAGCCGACCTCCTCGGCCACATTCTCAGCGCCTATTCGGCCGACGGGACGGCGTGGACACCCGACGAGGGCGTAAGGGTTGACGTCCATGGTCCGCACGCGAGCCAGCGCACGCTGTGCCCGGATGTGGTGCCGATGCCCGGGGGCGGGTATCGCATGTACTACGAGGCGCGTACGCCGGACGCTCCCACGGTGATTCTGAGTGCGACGTCGGGAGACGGGCTGGATTGGGAGCTGGAAGACGGGGTGAGGATCGGCGACGGCGAGTGGTCGTACGGGTCGCCGCGCTGCGTGTACTTTCCGACGGATCGGGGGCTGGTTTACCGGCTCTACTTTCACCACTACTCGTTTCCGTTGGCGTCGGGGCTGGATGCCCAGAACCACATCGTGAGCGCCGTGTCCCTGGACGGGCTCAACTTCGAGATCGAGTCCGGTGTGCGTGTAGCCCAGGAAACCGAGCGGGAGACGTACGCCGTATATGCCCCCGAAGTGGTTCGCCTGGGCGACGGCAGCTTCAGGATGTTCTATGCCGGGTGGGCCGTGGGGATCGACGGGGGCATCTTCACCGCGGTTTCAGGCGACGGGATCGAGTGGACGAAATCGCCGGAACCTGTGCTGGATCTGGACGTCGAGCTGGATTGCCGGATGGTCTCGGAGCCCTGCGTAATTGAGCTGCCGGACGGGCGGTGCCGGATGTTCTATGAGGCGAGAGACTCGGCACGTCGAGCGCGAATCCTGAGCGCGACCTCTGGGTGAGGCATGGGATAGAACCAGCCGGGACGCCCGAGTTTGAGTCGAGCGACTGGCAGTCACCCTGGCCAGTCGCATCCCATTGGTCCCGCTAGGGAAGGGATAAAGAACCCCCAGCGCAAGCCGAAGCTTTGTTCGGACTTACGCCGGGGGAAGGGCGGGGGCGCCGCTGTTGGGGGCAGCGGCGGATTGGGTTATGCGGGAACTTTGTCGAGGGCGGTGACGAGTTCGTCGAGTTCGCCCGCGAGGGCTTCGAGGCGGTGGCCGCCGTAGCCGCGTTCGATCACGGCTTCGGCGTGCTGGAGCGCGTCGCGGACTTCATTCCACTTGGCGCGACCGGCCTCGGTCAGCATGAGTTTGAACGAACGTCGGTCGTCCGGGTCCACATCGGCAGTGATCTGCTCGGTTTTCACCAGACGCTTGATGAGTTCGGACGTTGCAGCCGGGCTACGGCCGAGCTCACGCGACAGCTGGGTGGGCGTGACAGGCTCGGTAGCGCCGGCGAGGAATTGAAGGGCCCGAGCCAACGGCAGTGAAACACCAGCCTCGTCGCAGGCCGAATTGAGGTGGCCAGCGAGGCGGTGGGATCCGACCAGTAGTCGGTGAATGGTGGAATCCTGCAGGCTGATGTGTCCGTTGGTGGACCCGTTGCGATACGCGGCTATCGGAATACCTCTCTTCCGGTATTGGGCCGGCGGCACCTTTGCCAAGCTCGGCCGATTGGGTATTTGGCGTGTTTGTGAAGAGATTCACAAACTCGGTGCACCATTTATACGGTCTGGAATCGTTTTGCGCAAGTGGCAACGGCGCAAGTGTGCGCCGGAACAAGTTTCCTGAGGAACTTATCCGAGTGCCGGCCGCCCTACGGCGCGGCACGACGAAACGCCTGTGCCATGCTGGCCGCCACCGCTCGCCCCACGAGGCCGCCCATGTCTGACGCGCTACTTGACCGTGAAGGGATCGAAGCGTTGATCCCGCACCGGGAACCGTTCATCTTCGTGGACCGCATCGTGGAGCTGGAATACGGGCAGCGGGCGGTGGGGATCATGGACGACGTGGGGACGCATCACGAGCACGTGCTGAGCGGGCATTTTCCCGGATTTCCGGTGCTGCCGGGCGCGATCATCGTGGAGGCCGTGGCGGAAGTGGGCGGCGTTGCGGCGCTGGGGATGCCGGAGAACAGCGGCAAGATTGCGATGTTGACGGGCCTGGACAAGTGGAAGTTCCGGCATCCGGCGCGCCCAGGGGACGAGTTGCGGCTGGAGGCCGAGGTGATCCGCTACCGGCGCGGGTTTGGCCGGGCGGCGGGTCGGGCGAGTATCGACGGAAAGCTGTGCGCCTCGGGGGAAATCAGTTTTGCGATCGTGGATCGGCCGGAGGGGCTGTAGGTAGCACATTCCTGCTTGCATGGATTGGCAGGAGGTAGGGGTGGCTGCCCGTAACCGTGGGTCTGACAGGGTCAGGGTGTTTCGCAGAACGTAGTCGGGCGACCGAAAGAGCTTTGGGTGTGCGGGGATAGAATGACCGCACTTCCCACCTGCCGACTGGAGCCTCCGTGGCGCGCGTACTGATTACGACCAGGATTTTTACGTCCAATCCGGCGGAAGCAGCCTTGGACATCCTTCGAGACGCCGGACACGAGCCGGTGATCGCCTCCGTGCCCGGCGCATACCTGAACGGCGAGCAATTGCACGAGCAGCTGCAGGGGATTTCCGGAACGATGGCCAGCAGCGAGCCGTACACCGCCGAGACATTCCGGATGTTCCCGGACCTGCAGGTGGTCGCACGGATGGGCGTGGGCTACGACGCTATCGACCTGGGGGCAGCGCAAGACCACGAAGTGCCGGTAATGATCGCGGCGGGCACGAACGACACGACGGTGGCGGAGACGTCGGTAGCGCTGATGCTGGCGCTGGCGCGCGACCTGGGCCAGTACTTCGAGACGACGTCGGCGGGCGGCTGGGTTCGTCCACCGACCACCGAGCTGCGGGACAAGACCATCGGCTTGATCGGCCTTGGCCGGATCGGTCGCGCGGTTGTGCAGCGGCTGCAGGGGTTCGAGGTGGATGTGGTGGCGGCCGAGCCGTACCCCGACGCGGAATTCGTGGCGGAGTACGGGGTGGAACTGGTGGATGTCGACGAGGTGTTTCGTCGCGCCAGATTCGTGTCGCTGCACACGCCGATGAACGAGGAGACGCGCGAGGTCGTGAACGAACGAACGCTGGGGCTGATGCAGCCGGGGTCCTTCCTGGTCAATACGGCCCGGGGCGGACTGGTGGACGAGGCGGCGCTGCGGGCGGCGCTGGACTCGGGTCAGCTAGCCGGTGCCGCGCTGGACGTGCGGACCAGCGAGCCGCCACCGGAAGGCGACGACCTGGCCGCGCATCCAAAGGTGCTGCCCACGCCACACATGGCGGGCGTCGCGGTCGAGTCGGTGGAGCGAATGGCCATGGGCGCCGCCAGGAATGTGGTGGGCGTGCTGGCGGGCGACTGGGACCGCGAGATGGTGGTGAACGGGGTCTATCCCGCGTGACCGTCAGCGGTGCGTGTACCGCGCACCACCACCACGAGCACTCCGACCGCGAGCCCGCCGTGATTCCAGCGCGGCGACGGGCGTTCGTGTTCGACATGGACGGGGTGATGTACCAGGGCGGGCAGCTGATCGACGGCGCCGCCGAGGCGGTGGCGACGGTGCGCAACCTCGGGCTGCCACTGTTCTTTGTCACGAACAACTCGCGCGAAGCGCCGGTGGAGCTAGCGGCGAAACTGCAGCAGATGGGGGTGGATGCGGGTCCGGAGGAGATCATCTCGGCGGTCGTGGCGACGGTCGAGTATCTGAACCGGCTGGATCCGAGACCCGACTCGGTGCTGGTGCTGGGCGGCGCCGGGTTGGCGGCGAACATCGAGGCGGCGGGGTATCAGCTTGGCAGTTTCGATGACGACGAGGCGGTGGACGTGGTGGTGGCCGGGTGCGACTTTGGGCTGACCTACGACCGGCTGTCGCGAGCGACGCGGGGTCTGGTGATGCACGACGCGGCATTCATCGCCGTAAACAAGGACTCGTTGCTGCCAATGGCAAACGGGCCGATGCCGGGCGCGGGAGCCATCGTGGGTGCGCTGACGGCGGCTACCGGGATCGAGCCGCTGGTAGTCGGGAAGCCGTCGCCGCACTTGTTCAGCCTGGCGGCGGAGCGGAGCGGGGTATCGCCCGAGGACCTGGTGATCCTGGGGGACCTGCTGGACGCCGACATTGCCGGCGCCAACGCCATCGGGGCGACCGGCGTGCTGGTGCTTACGGGGAGTACGACGCGAAAGGCGGCGGAGGCGGCGGAAGGCGAGTTACGGCCGGACCTGGTGATCGATAATCTCAATCAGCTTCCGTACGACCTTCTGCTAGCGCCGTAGGCGGGGATGGCCATGGCCTTCAAGAACCTGCGCGAGTTTCTGCACCTGCTGGAGGAGCGGGACGAGCTGCGGCGGATCCAGGTCGAAGTGGACCCACACCTGGAAATCACCGAGATCGCGGACCGGGTGATGAAGGCCGGTGGGCCGGCGCTGTTGTTCGAGAACGTGAAGGGCAGCGACATCCCGTTTGCCATCAACATGCTGGGGTCGCCGCAGCGCATGGCCTGGGCGCTGGGGATGGAGGAGTGGACGGAACTGGAGCGGCGGCTGGATGACCTGCTGTCAATGGCGATGGGGCCGCCGCCGAAGAGCCTGCTGGGCAAGCTGCAGGTGTTGAACGAGATCATCAAAGTCGGGCGGATCGGGCCGCGCGAGGTAAGCAGCGCGCCGGTGCACGAGGTATTTGACACCGAGAATCCTTCGCTGGCCGACCTGCCGATTCCGACCTGCTGGCCGCTGGACGGCGGGCCGTACATCACCTTTCCACTGGTGCTGACGCACGACCCGCTGACGGGCAAGCGGAATGTGGGGCTCTACCGGCTGCAGAAATTCGACGACCGCACGCTGGGGATGCACTGGCAGTTGCACAAAGGCGGCGCGGAGCATTGGCGACGAAGCCGGGAAGAACGCCGGCGCATGGAAGTGGCGGTGGCGATTGGAGCGGATCCCACCCTGATGTACGCGGCCAGCGCGCCGCTGCCGCCGGATATCGATGAAATGGTGTTCGCGGGTTTTCTACGCGGCGCTCCGGTCGAGACCGTGCAGGCGAAGACGGTCGACATCAAGGTTCCAGCACACGCGGAGATCGTGCTGGAGGGGTGGGTGGATCCGTCGGAGTCGCGGCTTGAGGGGCCGTTCGGCGACCACATCGGGTACTACTCGCTGGCCGAGCCGTTTCCGGTGTTTCACCTGACGGCGGTGACGCGGCGGCGGGATCCGGTGTTCGTATCGACGATCGTGGGTGTGCCGCCGATGGAGGACGCCTGGATCGGGAAGGCGACGGAGCGGCTGTTCCTGCCGCTGGTGCGGCTGTTCGTGCCCGAACTGGTGGATATGAATCTGCCGGTGCACGGGGTGTTTCACAACTTCTGCATCGTGTCGATTAACAAGCGGTATCCCGGTCAGGCGCGCAAGGTGATGCACGGCATTTGGGGCGTCGGCCAGCTGATGTTCACGAAGTACATCATCGTGGTGGACCACGACGTGGACGTGCAGAACCTGAAGGAAGTGATGTGGCGGGTGGGCGCGAACACGGACCCGGCGCGGGACCTGGAGCAGGCGAGCGGGCCGATGGATCACTTGGAGTTCGCGACGACCACCGAGTTCTTTGGCGGGAAACTGGGCATTGACGCGACGCGCAAGCTGCCGCAAGAGGGGTTCCCGCGGGAGTGGCCGCCGGAGATCAAGATGGACGACGAGATCGTGAAGCTGGTGGATGAGAGGTGGTCGAGCTATGGGATCTGACGAGGACGCGGGTTTTGACGTTCAGCGCGCTGTGCGCTGGTTTGCAGCCGAGAACAACAACCAGGCGTGGGACCTGATTGAGAGCAGCCCGGACTACCTGCACGCCGGGGAGTTGCTCTCGAAGGCTTACGCGTCGCACCGGCACTGGTTTGAGGTTGGCGGGCCGCTTGAGAAGCAGCGGGCCGAGCACCTTGTGGCGACGGCGGTGTCATTTCTTGGCATTGTCTCGCTGTCAGTCCATCACGCGGATGCGTGCATCAAGCTGAGCGATGCGAACGGCGACGCGCAGACAGCGTTCGATCGGGCAGCGGCTCTGGAGTGCCTGGCGCGATCGCACGCGTGCGCAGAGCTGGCGGACGCGGCGAACCGGCGCGAAACGGCGCGGCAGGCAGGGGAGCTGATCGAGGACGCGGAAGAGCGGGCGGTGTTCGAGCGGCTGCTGAGCAGCGGGCCGTGGTTTGGGTTGGACTGATGAGGCGACGCAAGCGAGGCAAGTGATTTAGATGGCGGCAGTTCCCAAGATTCGCAGAGCTACAGCCTGAGCCTCGTCCAGCCAATTCTCGAAACTGCAGTTTAGTTCTTCACCAGCATCGTGTTCGGTGAAAGTGAATGCATGATGAGAGCAGTGAACAAGCTCCTTCTCTTGTGTGTCATCTGGATCTGCTTCAGGATATTGAATCTCAGCAAAGGCTACAGCCGCCATAAAGCCGGACACGGGAGAGCCAACGTGGTGCAAAGATACGACAAATCGCATCCGAACGTCTGCGAGCATTATGAACGAGCGAATCCAATACTTGTTTTCTGGAATATTCGCCCAGTGTTTCAGGCGCTTGGCAGCTTCGACTATCTGATATCCCCACCAGTGACCGCGTTCGTCGTTGGAGCCTCCGCAGTCAACGTATGAAGAGAATTGAATACCCTGGGCAGAAAAAGCAACCCTTGCCTGTTCCAGGTTACTATCGAGGATTTTCGCCCCATATTCGACGAGGGCTTCAGCGACGAAATTGACCTGCCGACGCTGATCAAGCACGTCTCGTCGCTTACGCGCATATTCACCTGCAACCGCTGCGGCGACATCTGCAGTACGGCCGCCTTGAATCGGCGCAACCGCCTCTCGAGCCAACTCTGAGACCGCCCAGAGCATGTCATCTCGCTCTCGGGCAGCAAAAAGCTGAACAAGCGCATCGAGGGATCCGCGGTCGGCTTCCTCAAGAGCGTCAATATAGACATCACGATCCTCTCGACGAATATGCAGCGGAAATAGCTCGGCTCGAAGCAGGACTATCGACGCGAGAGCCCGCGCAACCCTGCCGTTGCCATCTTGAAAGGGGTGAATCTGCACGAATCGATGGTGTAGCCAAGCCGCACCAACTACCGCAGCTTCGTCAGAAACGCTCTGATTGAACATCTCAACTAAGTTATCCATCTCCACGGCAACCTGTTCGACGGGCGCGTATTCATGAACTGACCCATTCTGGCGAGTCGGATTGTTCGGCATTGTTTTATATAGTCCATGCATCAGTGGCCGCTCTTCTTCCTGACCGAATAAATTGTATGCTGTATAGTGGGACTGTGATCTCGTAATTAGGTGATGGAGCTCCTTTATATATGCTGGACTCAATTCCCTGGTTCCACCAATAAAGTCCATGATCGAAGAGAGGCTATCCAGTTGATCACTAAGCATTCGAAGTGTGTTCTCGGGGACTGATTCTCCTGAACGTTCAACAGCGTCCTTCGAAAACCCCTGAACAACGAGAGTCTCAGTAAGTCCACGATCTATTTCATATAACCCCTCGATGATTCCAGTTTCTATGGCTATTGAACGATGTAGTTTACCCAAGAAACCATCAAACGCCTCACTGCCTGACAGCTCAAGTTTGGAATAGTTCCAAACTCTGGCTGTATTCTCTAGGCGAGTCAGTGCAAGTCGGCTGTGGTCATCAATCTCAGAAAGCGGCGCAATTGGCTGCCACTTGTGGCTAATCATCAAGAATCTGTCCCAACTCAAGGCGAAGTGTCAATCTACTATACTCAGACATTGCTCTCCACCCGACTCCACGAGGTCCCATTGCACAAGGCTTGTGTGCCGTCACGGGAACTCGACATGCCTGATACGAGAGAGCAAGCGTGTCGTTGAAGAGGGTGCGTGTCTACCTGGACGCGATTCGGTTCGAACACACGATTTTTGCGTTGCCGTTTGCGTACCTGGGGATGGTGCTGGCGGCGCGGGGATGGCCGGGGTGGCCGGTGTTTATCTGGACCACGCTGGCCATGGCGGGGGCTCGGACCGGGGCAATGGCGGCGAATCGGCTGATCGACGCCGAAATGGACGCGCGGAATCCGCGGACGGCTTCCAGGGCGATCCCGATGGGGAATATGTCAAGACTGGAGATGCTGGGCCTAGCGCTGGCGGGGTTCGCGCTATTGCACGTGGCGGCGTGGCAACTGAACAGCCTGGCACTGGTGCTGGCGCCGGTTGCGATGGTTGCGGTCACGTTTTACTCGTATACGAAGCGCTTTACGTGGGGCAGTCACTGGATCCTGGGGCTGGCAGACGGGATCGCGCCGGTGGGCGGATGGATTGCGGTCACCGGCGAGTTTTCGACGGAGGCGGCGCTGCTGGCGCTGGTCGTGACGTTCTGGATCGGCGGGTTCGACGTGCTGTATGCGACGCAGGACGTGGAGTTCGACCGGGCCGAAGGGCTGCACTCGATTCCGGCGCAATTCGGGCTGGCGGCAGCTCTGTGGGTGGCGCGGGCTTCGCACGCGTTGACAGTCGGGGTGTTGCTGGCGCTTGGACTCGTGGCGGTCCTGGGTTGGCCGTATTGGGTCGGCGTTTCTGTGATCGCGGCGCTTCTGGTTTACGAGAACCGCTTACTGAAGCCGGACGACCTGAGCCGCCTGAGCCTGGCGTTCTTTAACATCAACGGTTACGTGGCGGTAGCGGCGCTGGTGTTCACGATCCTGGGGGTGTGGCTTGGCTGATTCGCCGGGGCTGGTGCTCGGCATATCGGGGGCCAGCGGCGCGGTGCTGACCGAGGCCACCGTGCGGGCACTACAAGACCTGGACGTTCCGCTGGAGGTCGTGTGCAGCGACTACGGGGCGCTGATGTGGCACCAGGAGACCGACGAGCGATTCTCGGATGCGGCAATGCGCTGGTCAGCCCGGGGCCGGGTGACAGTGCATCGTCCACAGGACGTGGCCGCGCCGATTTCCAGCGGGTCGTACCCGACGCGCGGGATGGCGATCGTGCCGTGCAGCATGGCAACGGTGGGCGCGATTGCGTCGGGGGCCGGCCAGAACCTGCTGCACCGGGCGGCGGACGTGACGCTGAAGGAAAAGCGACGACTCGTGGTGGTTCCGCGAGAGACACCACTGTCGCTGATTCACCTGCGGAACCTGACGTCGCTGGCCGAGGCGGGGGCTGTAATCGTGCCGCCGGACCCGGCGTTCTACTTGCGTCCGGATTCGGTCGAGGCGATTGTGGACGCGCTGGCTGAGCGGATTCTGTACGCGGTGGGCGTGACTCCGAGGGTTGCCGAGGCTCACGCCTGGACGGACTGAGCTAAGCAGCGATGTACAGCCGAGCCAAGCGCCGCGCGCACCAGATCGTGAACAGCCCGGAGGACGGCGGGCGCGCGAGCCGGCTGTTTGACCAGACCATCTTTGTTCTGATCGGTCTTACGGCGTTCGGGATCGTGCTGGAAACGATCGAGCCGATCCGCCAGGCCGCCGCCGGAGCGTTCGCCGTCATCGAAGTCGTCACGGTGGCGGTCTTTACCCTCGAGTACGTGCTGCGGGTGTGGTCATGTACCGAGGATCCAGATTTCGCGCACCCGTTGATGGGCCGCCTGCGGTTTGCCGTGCAGCCACTCATCCTGGTGGACCTGCTGGCGATCCTGCCGTTCTATGTGGGCCAGGACCTGCGCTTCGCGCGTGTGCTGCGACTGTTGCGGTTGATGAAACTGACGCGGTATTCGGAATCCATGTCGATCATCGGCGACGTGCTGCGGAGCCGGCGCGATTCCCTGATTTCGACATTGTTCGTGGGGTTTGTGCTCCTGCTGTTCGCGTCGTCCCTCATGTACCTCGCGGAGCGGGAGGCGCAGCCGGACGGATTCTCGAGCATCCCGGCGGCCATGTGGTGGGGGATGGTGACACTAACCACGGTGGGCTACGGCGACCTGTTTCCCGTCACGCCGCTGGGGCGCGGATTCGGCGCGGTGGTGGCACTTCTGGGAATCGGTCTGTTTGCGCTGCCGGCGGGCATTCTGGGATCGGCCTTCGTGGAGGAACTGGACCGCCGGCGGGCCGGCGAGCCCGAGGCTCGGATTTGCCCGCATTGCGGTGAGGAGATTCACGACGACGAGGGCTCGGGCGCGTGACCGGCGGAGCACTGCTAGCCTCAGGCGATTGGCGAGAGCACCGAGTTTCCAGTGGCGCCTGAACAAGCTCCCGTGATCGACACCCACAACCATTATTGGCAGGTCGGTGTCGACGACCTCTATTGGCTGGAGGATCCGACGCATCCGGTGCTGGGGAAGGACTATCTGCCGCCGGACCTGAAGCCTCACATGGACGCGGTGGGGGTGAGTCAGTCGGTGATCGTGCAGGCGTCGCACGCGTGGAAGGACCAGCTGGCGTACCTGGAGATGGCGGAGACGTACGACTACGTGGCCGGCGTGATCGCGTGGGTAGACCTGCAGGCGCCGGATGTGGGCGACCGGATCGACGCGTTGGCAACCAGTCCATGGTTTCGGGGCATCCGGGCCGGGGCCGAGGACCAAGGGGATGCGGACTGGCTGGCGCGTGACGAGGTGCGGCGCGGCATCAGCACCGTGCTGAAGCGCGGACACGTGGTGGAGTTGCTGGTGAAGACACCGCATCTGCCGCACGTGCCGCAGATCGCGGGCGAAAACGAGAGCGGACGGCTGATCGTTGATCACCTGGCAAAGCCGCCGTTCGAAACGCCGGAAATGGCGGTGTGGCAGGAGCGTTTCCTGGCCTTGGCGCCGTACGAAAACCTGCGGATCAAGATCTCGGGGTTGCTGGTGGAATGCCCGACGTCGCCGACGACTCGCACGATTCGAGCGGCGGTGGATCCCGTGCTGGACAACTTTCCGATCGAACGGCTGATCTGGGGAAGCGACTGGCCGGTGGCGCTATTGGCGGCGGGGTACGAGGAGACGTTCGAGCAGGTTACCGGCGCACTGGACCGGCTAAGCGCGGGCGAACGCTCGGCGGTGCTGGGCGGAAACGCCCGGGACTTCTACCGACTGGCATGAGCGACGGACGGCTGGCCGGGAAGGTCGCGGTCGTTACGGGCGCCGCCGGGGGAATCGGCGAGGCGACGGCGCGGCTGTTTGCGTGCGAGGGCGCGCGGGTAGTGCTGGCGGACTACATGGGCGAGGCCGTGGCGGCGCATGCTGCGGACATCGAGGAAGCCGGAGGGCAGGCCGTTGGCGTGACCGCCGACGTGCGGGAGATGGACGACGTTCGGCGGGCCATCGAGACCGCCACGGACCGTTGGGGACGGCTGGATGTGCTGCACAACAACGTCGGCGTGAACTTCCACGCGCTGATCGGCGAGGCCAGCGAGGAGCACTTCCTGGAGTGCCTGAACATCAACCTGCTGAGTGTCTACCGGGGATGCCACGTGGCCGCGCCGATCATGCAGGCGCAGGGGGGCGGGTCGATCATCAACACGTCGTCGGTGCAGGGGATCATGGGATTCGACACGTACTCAGCGTATGCATCGGCCAAGGCAGGAATGCTGGGGCTGACGCGGCAGATGGCGGTTGACTACGGGTGCCACGGCATCCGGGTGAACGCGGTGCTGCCGGGCGGGATCGACACGCCGATGTGGCGAGCGGAGGTTGCGGCCGTGCCGGACATCCAGGCGTTGATCGATGAGTCAGCGTCACGGATTCCGCTGCAGCGAATCGGTGAGGCGGAGGACATCGCCACCGCGGTGTTGTTCCTGGCGAGCGACGAGTCTTCGTATGTGACAGGACAGCAACTGGTAGTGGACGGCGGGTTGAGCATCGCTGGGACGCGGCCGAACGAGCGATAGCAGGTGAAGATCGGCAAAGCGATCCAACATTGCGACTGACCGCGTGCACTTAAGGAATTATGTTAAGAGAACAAACGAGAGAGGGCGCATCAATGGGGATGACCAAGCGAGATTTCCTGCGATCCATCGGCGCGGTTGCCGGGGTGGGCGCGGCGTACCACACGATGAGCGCGATGGGCCTGCTTGGGCCGGTTTTGGCGCAGGCGGCGGCGCCCGAGCTTCCGCTTGGGTCGGGCTATGGGAAGCGCGTGGTAATCCTGGGCGCCGGGATTTCCGGGATGACTGCGGCGTACGAGCTCTCGAAAGCCGGATATCACTGCACGATTCTGGAAGCGACCGGCCGCGCCGGCGGACGAAACCTGACGGTGCGAGGCGGGGACGTGATTCGGGAAGCCGACAACCGGCAGTGGGTCGACTTCGACCAGGAGGATCATCTCTACGCCAACATGGGGCCGGCTCGGATTCCCTATCACCACCGGGTCATCCTGGGCTACTGCAAGGAGTTTGGGGTCGAGCTGGAGGTCTTCACCAACGACAACCGCGGCGCCTTGTTCCACAACGCGGAAGCCTTTGGTGGGAAGCCGGTCACGGGTCGGCAGGTGATGACGGACCTGCGCGGATACGTCGCTGAACTCCTCGCGAAGGCCGTCAATCGAAATGCGCTTGACGAAGACTTGACGGGTGACGACAAGGAGCGGGTGTTGTCGATGCTCACCTCGTTTGGCGGGCTGGACCCCGACTACCTGTACGCCGGGTCAAACCGCAGCGGCTACCAGGGCGAGCAGGTCAATGCCGGGATCGCGCCAGGCGATGTGAACGATCCGCTGGACTTCAGCGAGCTGCTGAAATCCGACTTCTGGCAGTACAAGCTGCACTTCAGCCAGTTCCTTAACCAGAACCCCACGCTCTTTCAGCCGGTTGGCGGGATGGACGCGATCGCGAAGGCTTTTCGGGCGCGCGTGGGACATCTGATCCAATTCCAGAGCGTTGTGGAGGAGATTCGCAAGACATCCCAGGGCGTTCGCATCGTTTACGAAAACCAGCGCCGCAACCTGCAGGAGACAATCGAGGCGGACTATGCGATTTGCACGATTCCGGCGCCGGTGCTGAAGGACATTCCCAACGACTTCGCACCCGAGACGCAGGCAGCGATCGAGTCCATCGAGTTCGAGCATGCGGTGAAGATCGGGTTCCAGGCTCGGCGGCGCTTCTGGGAAGAGGATCACGCCATCTATGGCGGGATTTCGTGGACCGACCAGGACATCACACAGATCTGGTATCCGTCGAACGGCTACCACCAGCGGAAGGGCGTCATCATGGGCGCGTACATCTGGGACGACCGGCCAGGTCAGGGGCTGCGCTACGGCCAGATGAGCCCGCCGGAACGGCTGCGAACCGCGATGGCGGAGGGCGAACAGATTCACCCGGGCTACACGGACGAGATCGAGTCAGGCGTGAGCCGCGCGTGGCTGAACGTTCCGTTCCAGAAGGGGGGCTGGCCGCGGAACCATCAGGCGCCACCCGAGCTGTTGAAGCCTGACGGTGCGATCTACTTCGCGGGGGACCAGGCGACGGCGCTGCCGGGCTGGCAGGAGGGAGCCGCGCTGGCGGCGCACGCGGCGGTGGAGGCGATTCACGCGCGGGTGTCGGCGAGCTAGCCCGGACACAGCGGCGTCCATCAGCAGCCAATCTGGCGGTACTCGAAGGCGCGTACGTGACCTGGACTGACGACGCGGAGCGCTCGGCCGCGGTTGGGCTGCGGTGCATCGACTGCGGGCTCGGGTTTGCGCTGGACTACGTGCGCGGGTGCCCACGGTGCCCTGGGCTGCTTGTCGTTGAGTACGACCTCGACATGGCCGCGAAGTTGGGCATTGGGAATGGACCTGGCGGCGGAATCTGGCGCTGGGACCGGCTGCTGCCGCCCACGGCGCCCGACCACCGCGTGACGCTGGGCGAGGGCATGTCGCCCCTCCTGCCTGCCGGGCGGCTGGCGGACCGGCTTGGCCTGCGTGACGTGCGGCTGAAGCTGGAAGGCGTGAATCCGACGGGCAGCATGAAGGACCGCTCGTCGGTGACGGCGATTGCGGCGGCGCTGACCTTTGGTTTCGGGCGCGTGGGGTGCGTGAGTAGCGGGAATATGGGGTCGTCGATCGCCAACTACGCGGCGCGGGCGGGGCTGCGGGCCCATGTGTTCAGCGCGGCGTATGCGAGCGAGAACCAGATCGATCACATGGCGGCCGGGACTGCCGATTTGTTCGTCTACGACGGGCCGTACGACGCGATGGCGGCGGCTATTCAGCCCGTCTTTGACGAAGGACTGGCGTTCGACGCCGGATCAAGCCCCAACCCCTACAACAGCGAGGGGCAGAAGACGCTGGCGTTCGAAGTCGTCGAGCAGCTGGGCGAGCGTTCGCCGGACGTCGTTGTGTATCCGTTGGGCGCCGCGGACCTGTTCCTGGCGGCGACGCGAGGGTTCGAGCAATACGCCTCCGCCGGATTCACCGACTTCGCGCCGCTGCCGGTCGTGGCGCAGAGCCGTGCGTCGGCGAGCGTTGTGCAGGCGCTTGACGGCGGCGGTGAGTACGAAGCTGTTGAGGCCGGGGACTCGATCGCCGGCGGGGTGCTGGTGGGCGACATGGGGGCGAAGGGGCACCTGGCGCTGAAGAAGCTGCGGCAGGTTGACGGACTTGGCGCGGCTGTTGACGATGACGAAATTGCGGAGTGGCAGACGTGGCTGGCGCGGAACGAGGGAGTTTGGGCAGGGCCGACGGCGAGCGTGGTGTTGCCGGCGTTGGAGCATTTGGCGGCCAGCGGGGCGATTGGGCGTGATGCGTCGGTGGTGGTCGTGCTTTCGGAGACCGGGCTGAAGGGCGGGCAGCCGCCGCACAGGCCGCCGACGATTGAGGCGTCGGAAGACTCACTTCGAGCATTGTTCGGCGGCGCCTAGGACCAGCGCTCCCTACCTGTCGAACGGACATCACGTAGCGGCCGGGATGACCGGCAGCAGCAGGTGCGATGGGTGGGTGGGGGTGTGGTGGATGGTTTGGTGGGCGACGCGGATTCGGGAGTCGGTGGCCAGGTTGTTGCCGGTGTTGAGGTTGCGGTCGAAGCGGGGGAAGTTGGAGGAGGAGACTTCGAGGCGGATGCGGTGGCCGCGCTTGAAGACGTTGGCGGTGACGCCGACTTCGATTTCGTAGGCCTCGACGGCGCCGGGTGTTAGCAGGCTGGGTTGGTCCTGCCCGTGGCGGTAGCGGGCGCGGAGGATGCCGTCGCAGAGGTTCATGGCGTAGCCGGTGGGTGAGACGTCGACGAGTTTGGCGGTCCAGTCGGTGTCGAGGCCATCGGTGGCGGCGTGGAGGATGAGCTTGATGGGGCCGATGACTTCGAGGTCCTGCTGGAGCGGGGCGGAGGTGTAGCAGAGGACGTCGTGGCGGGCTTCGACGGGGCGCTGGTCGTAGGGGCCCCAGGGCTCGATGTGGGGGGTGCAGCAGTTGGCGCCGCCGAGGGACTGGACGGGGAAGTTGGGGTCGTAGTCGAAGGTGTCGGCGGGCTCATCGCCGGGTGACTCGAGCGACAGCGTTCCGTCGCCGCGGACGGAGTTGGCACCGCCGCCGGAGTGGAGGTGCCAGGGTTGCCAGTCGGTGCGGGCGAGGGGCCATTCGTGCTCGTCCTGCCAGCGGTTGACGCCCATGACGAAGAGGCGGAGGGGCGGTTCATCGGCGTGGGGTTCGCCGTTGCCCTTGAGCCAGCGGTCGAACCAGGTGCGTTCGAGGGCGTTGATGTTGACGACGGAGCCGGCGCCGAAGTCGATGTCGCCGGTTCGAGGGGCGGTGGGGAGGTCGGCGCCCAGGTGGTGGGGCCAGGGGCCCATGATGAGGCGGGACTGGCGGGCGGCAGCCGAACCGCCGTGGAGGCGGAGGCCGTTGAACTGGTCGAAGGCCTGGGGGGCGTAGAGGTCGTACCAGCCGCCCATGACGAAGGCGGGGGCGGTGATGTCGTTCCAGTGGGGGCGGGTGTCGATGGAGGCCCAGTAGGGGTCGGTGGCCGGCATGTGGAGCCAGTCTTGCCAGAAGTCGAGGTCGCGACCCGCGAAGCCGGGGATGTCCTGGAGCGGGAGGATGCGGCAGGTTTCGGTCCAGTTTTCGAAGTCGATGCTCTGAGCGGTGCGGCCGTCGACGCGGAGGCCCCAGTTGATAAGCACGCCGAGTTGGAAGGCGCCGCCGGGGCGGATGAGGCCGGTGAGGTAGTCGATGCAGATGGACTGGGGGGCGAGGCAGGTGAGGCTGGGGT
>JAPPLN010000071.1:11105-36284 GCA_028874175.1 Chloroflexota bacterium | reverse complement strand
ATTGCGGATCCATCGGATCTGCGTGCAATGACGGACGCGGAGCTCGACCGCCTGGCCGACGAGATTCGCCAGGTCATCATCGATACGGTCGACGCCAACGGCGGCCACCTGGCCAGCAATCTCGGCGTGGTCGAGATCACCCTGGCGTTGCACCGCGCGCTCGAAAGTCCCAGGGACAAGATTGTCTGGGACACCAGCAATCAGACCTACCCGCACAAACTGGTGACGGGCCGCGCCACGGATTTCCCGACGCTGCGACAGCCCGGCGGCTTGTCCGGCTTTGCAGCGCGCGAAGAGAGCCCGCACGACGTGATGGGGGCCGGGCATGCTGGCACCGGAGTTTCCGCAGGCGTGGGAATCGCGGTGGCCAGCCAGCTACGGGGCGAAACGTCGGCCACCGTCGCCGTCATCGGCGACGGGTCGTTTACGTCCGGCGTGGTATTCGAAGCCCTCAACCAGGCCGGCGACCTCGGATTGCCGTTTGTCGTACTCCTGAACGACAACGGAATGTCCATCTCGCCAAACGTCGGCGCATTGAGCCGCAACATGGGTCGCGGACGCGACACCTGGCAGCCGGACGATCCCGAGGCCCAGGCACGCTTCACCGCGACCCAGATGGCTACGCGGCCAACCGAACCCTATGCCGACGCGGCCGACTTTTGCGCGGCATTCGGATTCGAGTACGTCGGACCTGTGGACGGCCATGACCGACCGGAACTAGAGAACGTCATTCGCGCCGCCGTGGAACGCCGGCGTCCCGTGCTGATCCACGCCTTTACGCGCAAGGGCAAGGGTCTGCCCGCGGCCGAGGCCGATCCGGTGACGCTGCATCAGCCCGGCACCGCGCAGGCGGTTGGGGCCGCCAACGCCACAAGCTACAGCAAGGTGTTGGCCCGCACGCTGACCGATCTGGCCCACGAGGATGACCGGATCGTGACCATCAGCGCGGCGATGTGCGAGGGCACCGCCCTGGCCGACATGCAGCGCGAGCTTCCGGAGCGGGTCTTCGACGTTGGTATCGCCGAGGGCCACGCCGTGGCCATGGCCGCCGGGCTGGCCACGCAGGGGCTGCGGCCCGTGGTCTGTATCTACAGCACTTTCCTGCAGCGGGCCTTCGACCAGATCGTGCACGACGTAGCCATCCAGAACCTGCCGGTGATTCTGGGCGTGGATCGGGCCGGAATCGTGGGCGACGACGGTCGTACGCACCACGGAGTGCTGGACTTGGCGTATTTGCGCGCGATCCCCAACTTCGTGGTCGCGGCGCCCAGAGACGAGGATGAGCTGCGCCACCTGTTCCGCACAGCGCTGGATAGCGACCGGCCGTTTGCGATCCGCTATTCGCGCGGCTCAGGCGTCGGCGTTCCGCTCCAGGGACCGCCCCGCGTGCTGCCGATCGGCCGGGGCGAAATGCTGCGCGACGGCTCCGACGTCGCTCTGCTGGCCGTTGGCTGGGGTGTCGCGCCGGCCATGGAAGCCGCCGAGCGGCTGGAGCGGCTGGGCGTCCAGGCCGCGGTCGTCAATGCACGCTTCGTGAAGCCGCTGGACCGCGAGTTGATCTGCGAGCTTGCCGCACGCACCCGGTGCGTCATCACGGTCGAAGATCACAACCTGATGGGCGGCTTCGGCAGCGCCGTGGTGGAGTTGCTGGCCGACAACGACCTGGGGGACGTCCAAGTCCGTCGAGTTGCCATGCCGGACATGTTCCACGAGCACGGACCGGCCGACAGCCTTCGAGCCGCGCACGGCCTTAGCGCGTCCGGCATCGTGGACACCGCCTGCGCCCTTACCGACCACGCGGTCGCGGTTCGCATCGACGCGGGACGACTGATCGTCGGATCCTGAGGCGGGACCGCTGAGCACACGGCCGTCGGCGACGATTCCGGCACCAGAGGTTCTCGACCGCTATCGCGAGCGTGTCGACGCGGAACTCCGCCGCGCCGTCGAAGGGCCCGACCTGCCCCTGTACACCATGGCCCGCTATCAGCTCGGCCATGTGAACGCTGACGGATCGCCCGCCACCACCGACCGGGGCAAGGCCGTCCGCCCCACGCTGTGCCTGCTGATGTGCGAGGCGCTGGGCGGTGATCTGGAAGCGGCGCTCCCGGCGGCGGCCGGGCTGGAACTCCTGCACAACTTCACGTTGGTCCACGACGACGTGATGGATGACGATGAGACGCGCCGGCACCGCCCTACCGTCTGGGTGGTCTGGGGACGTGCCCAAGCCATCGATGCCGGCGACCTGCTGCACGTGCTGGCGACGCTCAGCGTGCTGCGGAGCGGAGGTAACGGCGCCTCGGCGATGCTGGCCAGGGACGCCGCCGAAGTAGTTACCCAAGGGTGTCGCCGGGTAACGGAAGGTCAGCACCTGGACATCGCGTTCGAAACCGCCGCGAACGTCGGCGTGGCCGACTACCTGGACATGATTGCCCGCAAGTCGGCGGCATTGCTCGCTGTGGCCTTCGAGCTCGGCGCCATCTTTGCCGGCAACGACCCGGCCACGCGCGCCGCCTGCCGCGCCTACGGCCGGGAACTGGGCATCGTCTTCCAGATTCGAGACGACGTGCTGGGTATCTGGGGCGATCCCGCAGTGACCGGGAAACCGGTTGGCGCCGATATCCGGAAGCGGAAGAAAACCCTGCCCGTCATTCACGCGCTTGAGTCGGCCGAGGGACCTGACCGGGCACGCCTGCGCTCCATGTTCAGCGACGACAGCGTGCCACCGGACGTCGAGTCAACCATGACGATTCTGGAACGGACCCGGTCTCGAGACTTCACTGAGGAGCAGATTCGCACACGCGCGAACCTGGCCAGCCAGGCGCTGGCGCGGCTTCCCGTGAACGCATGGGGCCGCCGCAACCTTGAGGAGGTGGCTGCCTACATCGCGACGCGCGACCGCTAGGTCAACGGTAGGACAAGCGGTAAGGGCTCGTAGTTCTGATTAGTAGCGTGCTGCCGCCAGCGGCGTCGGCGTCTTTTGCGACGCTTCCTCGTACAGTTCCACCAACGCAGCGGCGAGCGTCGTCGAGTTGTGGTGGCGCGGGTCGTTGTGGTCAACCACGTCGGCCATCACGGCCTGCACGCCCGTCTCCAGCAACTCAACCTGCACCGCCGGGTCGCATTCGACAATCCGCGACCCGCTGCCCGGCTGCACGCCGAGAGTGGTGTTGTTGTTGACCAGCGTGTACTGAAAGAGGCCCGGCCCGACGTTTGAGGTAAGCGACGTTACGTGGTCAGCCAGGCTGTAGCCGTCGGTTTCACCAGGTTCGGTGGCGACGTTGCAGACGTAGACCTTCACCGCGTTTGAGGCACGCACAGCGGCGGCGATGTCGCCGACGAGCAGATTGGGCAGCACGCTGGTATGCACACTTCCCGGCCCCAGCACGATCATGTCGGCGGCGAGCAATTCCTTGACTGCTTCGTCGTTGGCCGCCACGTAGCGCGGCTCAATCAGGACCCCGCGAATTGGCTTGCCGGCGGAGCGTATGCGCGACTCGCCGCGCACGATGGACCCGTCGGTCATCTGGGCCGCCAACCGCACATCGGTCAGGGTGGACGGAAGGATGCGCCCGCGTATCCGAAGAACCCCGCTCAGGTCGTTGACGCCGCGCTCGAAGTTGCCCTGGTTCAGATCGGTCATGGCGGCTATCAGCAGGTTCCCCAGACTGTGCCCTTGCAACCCCTGACCGCGGCTGAAGCGGTATTCCATGACGTCCTGCATCAGCGACTCGGAATCGGCGAGCGCGGCCAGACATTGGCGGATGTCACCGGGCGGCATCAGGCCCAATTCCTCGCGCAAGCGTCCGGAACTTCCACCATCGTCGGCCACCGTCACTACGGCGGTGATGTTGTTGGTGTATCCCTTCAGACCGCGCAGCAACACGCCCAGACCGGTTCCGCCGCCGATGGCCACGACGCGCGGTCCGCGTTGCAGGCGCCTGTTCTGATAGAGAATCTCGGCCAGGTCGTCCTTTGGATCCACCACGACCGAAAGAACGCTGCGACCGAGCAGGAACGCACCCGAGGCCGCGATGATCAGCCCCAGCGAACCCACGGTCAGCTCACGAACGGGGTGGGCCAGGAACTGAAGGGTGAGGTAATAGACAACCGTCCCCGCCGGTCCGGGAATATCGATCGTGCGATAGACGAAGGCCAGAAACATGGCCATGGCCAGCGCCAGGACGACGGTGCCGAGAAAGATCAGCAGCAGATAGCGTTTGACGCCAATGCCAAGCGTCAGCCAGCGACGGGAGCGCATTTAGGAGCCGTGGAGTCCGAAACTCATGCCAAGATTGGCCAGCCGCGTGCGCGGATACCGAGACGAGCCAGGTGCGTGACTGAAGCCGTAGGGCATTGGCGGAAAGTATATCGCTGCGTGGCGGCATGCGGACGGGCGGGGCGCCGTGCCTGAGGCCGCGGATATCCGCATCATTGCCATGGACCTGGACGGCACGTTAGTCAAGGGCCAGCAGGGCATTACGCCGCGTGTTCGCCAGGCGATCGACGATGTACGCGCCGCAGGGATCGAGATCACCATCGCCACGGGACGAATGTTCCGCTCGGCGCGCCGCTTTGCCGCTGACCTGCAGGTGACGTTGCCGATCATCTGCTACCAGGGATCCCTGGTGCGGGACCCGGTGACGGGTGTGACGCACCAGCATGAGGTGCTGCCGGCCGATCCGGCCCAGGCCGCCGTGGAGTTCGCTCGCCGGCGCGGCCTGCACGTGAACGCCTACATCGACGATGAGTTGTACATGGAAGCCGACACGCCTGAGGGCCGCTTTTACGCCGCCAGTTCCAACGTTCCCATCACCTTCGTCGATGATCTGGCTGTGGCCGTAACCGCCGGCAGCACCAAGCTGGTGTTCGTGATGGACGAAGACCGTGTGCTAGACGCGGTTGCCGACATGGACGGCCGCTTCGGCTCAGCCGTCCAGGCCACCCGTTCCCATCCGCGCTTCGCCGAGATCGTTCGACGCGATGTCAACAAAGGTACGGCGCTAGCGCGCGTCGCCGCGGTCGCCAACGTGCCGCTCGAGCAGACGATGGGGATTGGCGACAACCTGAACGACCTGGACCTGGTCCGAGCCGCCGGGATCGGCGTGGCCATGGGCGACGGCGACCCGCGTGTGCTGGCGGCGGCCGACTGGATTACCGGCAGCTACGAGGACGACGGCGTGGCGCAGGCGATCGAGCGGTTGCTCAACGGACGGGCGAACCGCCAGGGCTAGCCGCCGGGGCTGGGCGCCTTCAGGCCGATGGCGTGAGCAGGGAGTCGGCTTCCTGCTCGGCGGTGTCCGACGGCGGCACCAGCGGCAGGTCGATAATCATCTCGGTACCTTCGCCTTCCTCGACATCAACCCTGATGTGGCCGCCGTGCTGGCGCACGATATCACTGCACATGGCAAGGCCGAGTCCCGTGCCTTGACCGGTCGGCTTGGTCGTAAAGAACGGGTTGAATATCTTTTCGACAACCTCCGGCGGCATGCCGCCGCCGTTGTCGCGGATGCGGACTTCAATGTGGTCCTCATGCCGCCGTGTGGCCAGCCAGACGATCGGCATGAATGGTTCCTGCCCATCGTCGGTCTTGGACGCTTCGCGTCGTTCGTCGGTCGCGTAGCAGGAATTGGCCACCATGTTCAGAAAGACGCGGCCCAAGTCCTGCGACACGACGTTGAGTTCCCCAACGGCGTCGTCAAAGTCCCGCTCGATACTGAGCTGGAAGTTCTGATCGGTGCCCCGCGCGCTGTGGTAGGCCAGCCGCGCGTATTCGTCCAGCAGCTGGTTAATGTCGGTGGACGATCGATCGCCGGATCCGCGGCCCATCGACAGCATGTCTTGCACGATCCGGTTGGCACGATCCCCATGCGATCGAATGCGCTGCAGGTTGTCGGTCAGGTCTTGTGACACCTCTTCGACAATCTCGCGGTCAGCCTCTGGGAGACTGTCGCCGCTTTCTTCCAGAACCTCCTGGAATTCCTCCAGGAGCTCTTCCGAGGCTTCGGCAAAGTTCTTCACGAAATTCAGTGGATTGCGAATCTCGTGGGCCACGCCGGCGGTCAACTCGCCCAGCGCCGCCAGCTTTTCACGCATCACAATCTGATCCTGGGCCTTCTGCAGGTCACCCAACACGCTCTCCAACTGTTCGTTCTTGTCCTGCAGTTCGGTCGCCAGTTTTTCGACCAGGTTCAGGCGCTGGACTTCCAGCGCGTGACGGCGGAAGACCTCCAGGGCCGCAGCCATATCGGCCACCTCGTCGCGTCCGCTCATCTCCACTCGAGTCT
This sequence comes from Chloroflexota bacterium, assembly GCA_028874175.1. Lineage (GTDB taxonomy): Bacteria > Chloroflexota > UBA11872 > UBA11872 > UBA11872 > UBA11872. The sequence goes on along the minus strand of JAPPLN010000071.1, from coordinate 30,000 downwards.
CGAGATCGCCGCCGGCCATACGGACCATCCAGTCGGACAGCATTTGCAACCGGCGCAACAGGAACCGGCCAACGAAGAGCCAGGCAATCAGCAGCGCGCCGCCGATGCTGATGGCGCCGATGACCAGCAGCAGGAAGCGACCCGTCGCGATCGTGTCGGACGAACTCTGGGTTGCCTCATCCGCGCTGCCACGCGCCGCGCTCACGAGGCCGTCGACCTCGGCCAGCAGTTCGATGGCCTGGGCCCGATTGCCGGCAAGCAGATCCTGTTGGCGCTCCAACAACGTGAGCTCCTGTTGAAGGACATCGAAGCCACTGGGATCACCCGTGCCAACCTCGAACAGTCGATCGAACAATGGGACCAGGTCGGCGTGGAACGGGGATGCAGCCAGCCCGATGAGATTCCGCTCGATGCGCCGACTGGAGGCCTCGAACCGCTCGCGCAACGGCTCGATCAGGGCAGGGCTGGACAAGGTGAAAGCGCTGGCCAGCAGCTGGGTGGCGATGTTGACGTCCGACTGCAACTCCGCCAGGCGCCGGTAGAGGTTGAGTTCGGGCTCGGAGAAGTACACCTGGCGAATCGGGGGGTCTTCGTCCAACGTCCGCAAGCCCGTCATCGTGTAGAACAACTGATCGTCAAGTGCCGGAACGATCACACCCTCCAGGCTGCTCCGCAGATCCTCCAGTTCAGTTCGTAGGGCCTGTCGCCTCGCGTTCAACTCGAAGAGATCGAATCGCTCGCGCTTGATGGTGTCGATATTGGAGAGCAGAGTGTCGGCAAAGCGTCGGAGGCGCTGGGTTCGCTCGGGGTCGCCGGTGCTGCGATTCAGGACAGTAAACAGAACCTCAAGGTCCTGGCGCGAACTCTCAATGCTCTGGGCAACGTCATCCACCTCGGCGGCACTTGAGGCCGCCGCCAGCCGCGGCGCGGCCGCCACCAGCGTACTGCTGTACTGGGCCACGCCGAAGGCGGCGGCCAGTTCGGGCACGCTGCCTTCGTTGACCCGGCTCTGTGCTTCGCCGACCTGCGTAAACGATGCCAGGCCAACAACGCTGGCGGCGATGGTCAGTGCGACGGCGCCGCCAATGCCGAGATACAACTGCGTGGACAGGCGATAGCGGGCTTCCAGCAGGCGACGCAATCGGGCCAGCATGCTTACATGCTCGACAGGCTAGTGACGGCGCGATATCGACCGTCCGCGCCAATCACCGTGAGGAACACCGCGTCGGATCCCTGGTTGTCCGCGCTCTCGAATCGCAGCTTGAAGCCGTCGATCTCCTCGGCGCTGCGCAGACTGTTGAGAAAGCAGTCACGGCTCAGCTCGGGTCCGCACCGCTCCAGGCCCAGGATGGTCAGACGGCCGGCCAGATAGCCCTCGAAGGAGACAAAGCCGGGGACGGCGTCCGGATCGAACGCGGCCAGCGCGCGATGGTACGCCTGCACCACCGGCAGCGACGTGTCCGTGGGGAAGGGCACGACTTGCGTCACAAACACGCCCGCCCCTTCCGGCCCGAGTTCCTGGGCCAGGGCGTTGCTGCCGACAAAGGAGATGGTCATGAACACGGGAATGAATCCCAGGTGCCGCGACCACGCAACCAGCGCGGCCACCGGTTCATAGGCGCCGACCATGATGACGGCTTCCGGCTGACCTTCGCGCAGGTCCAGCAGGGCGGTTTTTACGGCCGTGGTGTTGCGCGGATACACGCCAACCGCGACCAGCGTCATGCCCCGGCGCTCCAGGGCGGCCTGCACGCCGTTATAGCCGGCGCGCCCGTAGGAATCGTCCTGGTACAGCAAGGCGATGCGCGTGATCCCCAGGTCATTGGTCAGACGATCCACCATCTCCTCGGTTTCCTGGTTATAGGAAGCCCGCAGGTTGATCACGACGTCGTGCAGATCCTCACCGCGCAGGAACCCCGCGCCGGTAAATGGCGCCAGATACGGCGTATTGGCCTCAACGGCAACGGGCACGGCGGAACGCGAGGTCGGCGTGCCCACGGCGCCGATCAGCGCAAAGACGTTCTCTTGCTCGATGAGTTGCTTGGTGTTGGTAACCGCGGCCTCGGGTTCATAGGCGTCGTCAAGCGTCGTGAGTTCCAGGCGCCGTCCGTGCACGCCCCCCGCCTCGTTCGCCTCCTGAAATGCGGCCTGGATGCCGAGCCGCATGTTCAGGCCCAGCTCGCTGGCCGGACCGCTGAACGCGGCCGACTGGCCGAACAGCACGCGCTCGTCGGATACGCCGGGCGCCCCCGTGGGTACCTGGGGGCTCGAGGCGGCGGCAGGTTCCGCCGTTGCCGTGGCCACGGTCGGTTGGCTCCCAAGAGCCGGCATCGAACCGCCGGACGCAAGGACGGCCCACAACACGATGCCGAGGACTACCAGCCCCCCGAGCCCCAACGCGACCAACCACGCTCTGGGCGTAGCGGCGATCTGTTTCATTCCGCTCGATAAGCGACGAGCGTCAGGTGGTTGCGGCCCTCTTCCCGCCGATAGGTCAATTCGTCCATCAGCTTCCGCACCAGGAACACGCCCAGTCCGCCGATGGGCCGCTCCTCCATCGGCGCGTTCACGTCGGGAACGGGAGCGTCGGTCAGCGGGTCAAACGGCTTGCCGTCGTCCACCATCTCGATCGTCAACGCATCCTCGGTCGAGCTAAAGGTGAATGAGATGTCGTGCACCCCGCCGTCGTGGCCGTGGTTGATGGTGTTGATCGCCAGCTCTTCCAGCACCAGGTTGACCTTGCCCACCAGGGCTGGCGACCAGTTGTCCTCCTCGCCCAGGTTTTCCACGGCCTCGGTGAGCCGGTTCAACTCTTCAAGCCTGGTCTCAATCGTCACGATGCGCGTGAGACCCATCACCCACCTCCCGTGCGGCGAAAGGTCAGGCAGGTAATGTCGTCCGACGCCGGGTTGTCTCCCACGAACTCGCTCACGGCGTCAAACACGATCTCGTTGGCTGTCTCGGCATCGCCCCCCGGGTCCGCCGCCACCGCCGCGCGCAGCCGCTCCAGGCCGAACTGCTCCTCGGTGCTGTCCATGGCTTCGCTCACGCCGTCGGTATAGAGCACGATGGTGTCGCCCGGCTCCAGGAATACGCTGTTCTGTCGATAGTCCAGGTCGGGCAACAGGCCCAGCGCTATGCCGCCCGTCAGCGCAAGGTTGGTCGAACTGCCGTCGGGTTTGACCAGGAGCGGCGGGTCGTGCCCGCCGCTGGCGTAAACGAATTCACCGGTGTCCGGGTTGTACTCCGCGTAGAGCACCGTCACGAACATCTCGGTTTCATTGTCTTCGAACAACAGGTTGTTGACCTCGCGCAGCACGTCGCCGGGTCCGCCAGAGCCAATCGCGGCGCCCTTGATCAGCGTGCGCGTTGACATCATGAACAGGGCGGCGGGCACGCCCTTGTCGGATACGTCGGCGACCGTCATGCCGATGCGCTCGTTTTCCAGCGACACGACGTCAAAAAAGTCGCCGCCAACGCTTCGCGCGGGTTCCATGTTGGCAAAGATCTGGTAGTGGGCGCTCTCCGGAAAGTGCGTGGGGAGGATCGACTGCTGCATCTTGCTGGCGACGCTCAACTCGTTCTGCAGAGCCACCAGCTGGTCGCGTGACGCCAGGGCCTCGCGCCACTCCATCAGGTGTTGCAGCGTCCGGTCGATCGTCACCCGCAGGTCCCTGAAGTCAATGGGCTTGGTGACGAAATCGAAGGCTCCGCGGTTCATGGCCGTCCGGATGTTCTCCATGTCGCCGTAGGCGGAAACGATGATGGATCGAATGTTGGGATCGACCTTGGGGATCTGCTGCAGCAGCGTCAGCCCGTCCATCTCCGGCATGTTGATGTCCGAGACGACCATGTCAATGTCGTCTTCTGCGTGCAGCCGATCCAGGGCCTGGACCCCGTTGCGGGCAAAGACGAACGTGTACTGACCGCGCCGGATATTGCGCCGCATGCGCTGCAGCATCAGCGGCTCCAGGTCCGGCTCGTCGTCAACGACCAGGATCTTGTAGGGAGGCTTGACTACCACGATTTCACCCTATCGTTTCCCAGCAGGCGCATCGGCTTCCACGGGGGCAAGAGGCGTCTTGCTTGCGCAAGCGGCCAACGCCTCGGCTTGGGTGTCACACACCGGAATGATCTGATCGAACCCGCTGACGTTAAAGACCCGATGAACTTCATCGGTGACCGAGCAAATGCCAAGCTCGGCGCCTTGCTGGCGCAGCGATTTGGCCAGACCCAGCACCACGCGGAGCCCCGCACTGCTGATGTAGTCGAGTTGCCGGCAATCCAGAATCATCGCAGTTTCGCAGGCCTTTTTCACGACCGTCAGGGCTGTTTCGAACCGCCGGATGGTCGTGGCGTCGACGCGCCCTTCAACTGCGACGACAACCACCCCGTCGGGTGTCGCACTCAGCACCGCAAGTTTGACTTGACCGCCGGAAGTCGGCGCGCGTCCCTCTGCGTCGTCGGCATACAGGCCGTCGGGCTCCATGTGGATCAAAACCGGAGACCCGACCATCGACTCGGCCGCCATAGCAGGGTCGGACCCTGACATCCCCTCCGCAGATCCATCGTCTAGCACCTTCTTGCGCATGAGCGCCCGGTGTTCCAGGGCCCGCTCGATCGTGGCGCGCAGATCCTTGAAGTCAATGGGCTTGGTGACAAAGTCAAACGCCCCGCGGTTCATGGCCGACCTGATGTTGTCGATGTCTCCATAGGCCGTAACGATCACCGAGCGTATGTCCGGGTCCACGTCCGGAATCTGCTGGAGCAGCGTGAGCCCGTCCATCTCCGGCATATTGATGTCCGAGAGGACAATGTCGATGTCGTTCTCGCGCAGCCGCTCCAGCGCCTCCACTCCGTTACGAGCGAAGACAAACTCGAATTGACCTTTGCGGATGCTGCGCCGCATCCGCTGCCGCATCAGGACTTCAAGGTCGGCCTCGTCGTCAACGACCAGGATCTTGGCAGGGGCGCCCGATTTCATGGTCACGCTCAGAGGCTCGCCGGGAGGTTGCCCGGACCGGGCGCCTTTGCGCGTGTATCGGTGGCTGCTAGCGCGAACATGCGGCCAGAGCCTCGGCCTGGGAGTCGTGCACTGGAATGATCTGATCGAAGCCGCTCACCTCCAAGACCTTGCGGAGGGACTCCGGCACTGTGCAGACCGTGAGCGTGCCTCCTTTGCGCGCCTGGGCCTTGGTAAGTCCCAGCAACACGCGAAGCGCCGCACTGCTGATATACGTAAGGTGTTCGAGGTCCAGCACTATGCCCCGCTTGCCGGCGTCGGCCACGGCATCCAACACACGCTCGAATTGCTGGGCGTTGGCGCTATCTACCCGTCCCTCGATCGCGACAACCATCACTCCGTTCTCCGTGACGTTCACCACGGCCAGCTTCACTTGGTCTCAGGGCTCCCAATGACACGCAACAGAACCTTCCGCAAAGCTGCCCTCGGATTCCCTGTTCGGCCTCTCGCGGATCGGCCCCATCGCCGTCCGCCACGCACGCCGGACTCAGCTCTTGCGGGCGGCGAGCGCTTCGGCCTGGGTAGCGTGAATCGGAATGATCTGGTCGAAGCCGCTAACGCTAAAGATCTCGCGGATCGGATCCGACAGCGAGCAGATCGACAGCGCGGCGTCCTTGCGCTGCAGGGACTTGGCCGCCAGCAGGATCACGCGCAGCCCCGCACTGCTGATATACGTCAGACGCTCCATGTCCAGAATCACCGCCTGGTCGCTGGCCTCGATCACGGCCTCCAGGGCGCTCTGGAAGTCGCGGGCGTTGGTGCCGTCCACTCGGCCATCCGCCGTCACGACGATGGCGTTGTCGTTCCACGCCCACTCGGTGCTAACGCTCATGGGATTCGTCTCCTTGCCTGCTCCAGCAGTCTCCCACGCTTGGGGGCCGAGTGCACAATCTGATGAGGCACGCTTCGCCGGCCCATGTCGCGCAGAGTTCGAGGCCACCACTGCCCACTGGCCCACTGCCTACCGCAACGCCCACGACATCATGGTCCGAGACCTGCATCTCAGTGTTCGATATCGGCATGGTAGACAGAACGATTTGGCCTTGTGCGGGCGACAGTACCGCCAACATGCGAATAGGTTCGCGTAGCCTAGCAGAAACCAGTGTTCCCGGGTGCACGGCAAATTGCCGTGCCGCGGCATCCTCACGACGTACCCCTCTCGGCGTCCATTCGACGGTCCTGGCCTGGCACGAAATATCATCTGGCCTAGCGGCCGCGCCGCCGCCCGGCCGGAACGCGACCGGCGACCGACCATTCCGCGTGCTGAGGAATTCATTGGCCCACACCCATGGCTGAACAATTCACCCCGCCCGGCACCGCGCCCCTTGGGTGACGGGATGACGATGACTACCGCGGTAGCTCGGTGCGCCAGATTGCTGGCGGACGGCGGGGTTGCCGCAATCCCCACGGACACCCTCTACGGATTGGGCGCAAGTGTCCGCGCCCCCGAAGCCGTGGCGCGCGTCCTTCGCATCAAGACTCGAGACTCCGGCGCCGGCATTCCGATACTTGTCGAGAGCGCGGCGCAGGCCGGCGAATTCGCCGACATGTCCCCCCACGCCCGGCGCCTGGCCCGCGCCTTCTGGCCGGGCGCCGTCACGCTGGTGCTCCCCGCCCGCCCCGGTCTCGACCGGCGGCTGCTCGGCCCTGCTGGCACTGTCGGGGTGCGCGTTCCCGCGTCCGGCGTTGTACGAGAGCTGGTACGACGCGTTGGCGCCCCCCTGACGGGTACCAGTGCCAACCTGCACAACCAACCGCCGCCCATGACCGCTCAGGCGGCCGCCGACGCGGTTGGAACCCTGGTGGATCTGGTCTTGGATGGCGGCCCGGGGGCTGGCGCCCCCTCCACCGTGATCGACCTGGTGCAAGATCCCCCGCTGATCCTGCGCGCCGGCGCAGTGGACGTGGCGACCATCCGGGCCATCGTGCCCGCGGTGCGCCCGCCCGGCGATCCAGGCTGATGAGCAACCCGCCGGTCGAACTGGTCGGCGACTTCGACAGCGCCGAGGCACGCTTCCTCCGCAGCCAGTTCGACGACTGCCGGATCGAACTGATCGCCCGCTCGCTGCTCGACGAGCGCACTGCCCTCCTGTGCTGGCAGCCCGCCGCGGATATACATCCACGCGCCGTCGAAACCACGTCGCCGCGCGTGACCGACCGTCGCCGCCGCCCACCCGTCGCCTGGTACGTGCTCGAACATGAACCGGACCTGCGCCTGACCCCCATCGCCACCAGCGCCGACTTGCAGGACCGCTACCCCGGCCACTTCCCCTCCGACATCGTCCCGGACCGACCCGCCCGCAAGGGCTGCCTGCCGTTCGGTTGGATGTTCTGGCCGTTCTTTACATCCTGATAGGCCGCCGCCATCCGGTTCGTTTCGCCGACCACGCGCCTTGGAATGCCAGGATTACAACGCTGAATAACCGACGGCCCCAAACGTGTGGCCGACAGTCACAAAGAACAGGGCCGTGATGACGGCCAGCAGCATGGCCAGCGCGCCGTAGGCGCCGACGATGGTCCCCAGCGCCCAGACCACCGAACCCCGCCGGGCCGCCCGGTGCAGCGCCCAGCCGGCAAGCAGAGGCAAAGCGATCACGGGCAGCAGCGGTGCCAGGGTCTGGGCCAGCGGCGCGGCAGACGTGCCTGACCGGACGAGCGCGCTCGGATAGTTGACGACGGTGCTTCCATCCGAGAACTGACGCTTCACTATGGACGGATGTTCGTATTGCACGCATTGCAACAGCGGCAGGCACAGAACAAAGATCCCGCCGGCCCGGTCGCTGATCTCCCAGGGAATGCCGGAGTCATCGACCGACGCATTGGCGACGAATCCCGAACTCCAGAACGGCGAGTGGGAATCTCCGTACGCGCCATGTGCGGGTCGAGCCGAGGGGTGGTTGCCAACTTCCTCGCCGTTCCAGCACCAATTCGTCGTGGACCGGAAGGTCCACAGCGGTTGGCCAAGCAGATTCCGGCCGTGAATGCCGCGGTGGTGAGCCTCGCACGTGCCGTTCTCGATGCGGCGTCTATCCCTGGCCACGGAACGGGCGTCAAATTCTTCGACCGAAATGCCTTGGGTGATCACTTCGGTCTCGACACGCGGCCACTCCCATGCTCCAAGAAACGGCAACAGGGAGGCCAGCACCGTCAGGACGATCCGGCCGGCGGCGATGGCGCCGAAAGCGAGGCTCGCGACCCCTGTACCCCAGGCGACGGACCCGCGCGGCGCCGCTCGCCACAGAATCCACCCGGCGCCAAGCGCCGCGGCGGCAAACGGCAACGGATCGAAAACCGAACTGATCAGCCACAAGCTCAAGAACGTGGGCATTGCGACACCGAACCTCAGGCCGTCCCAGGCGCGCTCTAGGACGACGGTCGCCCCCCACGCGGTGACGATGACGCCCAAACTCCAGACGAGGGATCCGCGCGCGGCCGACCGGCGCAGGATCCGACCCACGACGAACGCCGCCGCGCCGATTGGCACGATCACAAGCGCGACATGGGCAAGGTAGGCAATGTTTACGGACATAGCCTCAGAGTCCACTTACACCGTCAAGCCACGCTATGGCTGGCCGCTACGAAGAACAGCCCTGTGACAACCAGCAGCGTCAGCATCAGGAGTCCCAGCGACGTGGCGCTGACGCCGAACCCCCAGGCCAGCTCGCCGCGTTCGGCGCCCTGCCGCAGCACCCGACCGGTAACCAATAGCGTCAGGGCCACCACCAGCGGACCGATCAGCGAGAACAGAGCCATTGGATATGAATCCTGATGGGGCAAGTCGTCGACAGCGGAGGATCCGTCCGCATGCTGGGACTTTTGCAGCAACTGATTGTCGCGCTGGGTGCATCCAAGCAGCGGGACGCAGAGTTCGAAGGTCACGGCGGCCGTGTCCGAGTGCGTCCACTCGCCCTGGCCGCCGTACTCCTCGGTGGTGTCGTCCACGAGGTTCCAGAAGTGACCCTGCGACAAGGTCCGCGCGGAAACGTTGGGCTCGTTCGTAATCTCCACCCCGTCCCAACACCACCAGGTTCCGGACCGGTAGCTCCACACTGGTTGGTCAAACAGGTTGCGCGCCGTCAGCCTGACCTCGTTGTCCGAGCATTCATCGGCGCGCGGCCCCGGCCCTGCGGAACTGCTCGGTGACGTTGCGTCGCCAAGCTGCGCACGATCCGCTTCGGAGCCTCCAGGATGTCCGGCGGCCACCTGTGCCACCACGGGCGCCACCACCTTCTCCTCAATCGGGACCTCCATCACCTCGACCCGCTCGACGCTTGTCGTCATTGACACCGAAGTCGAATCCGGACCGAACAACGACCCGATACTGAAGATTCCCGCGTAGACCACTAACAAGACAACGTACAGCGCGACCAGCATGCCCAGGGCGGTCGCGATGACTCCCAGCCCCCAGGCGGCGGAACCGCGCGGCGACTTCCGGCGTATGACGCGCGCGGCAATCAGCGGCGTGGCGGCCAGCGGGACATAGACGAGAAACACCAGATAAAACGCCGGACTGGTCCAGGGACCTGACCGGTCGGGGCTGTAGTCGATCTCCGAGGTCTCGGAGCCGTACCCGCCGTCGCCGTCCCGCCATTTTTTAACTCGAACGCTTTCGTCCTGGACGCAGTCGTCAGGTGCCTCCGGGCAAAGCTTGAACAGACCTTCCGCCACGTCGGCGTGCTCCGGCTGGCCCTGGCCGCCGGATTCCTGCCGTTCGACGTGGCCGGCGAACTCCCACAGGGGCGCTTGGATCTCCGCGTTGATCGTGAAGACCGGCGTCGTGGTAATGATCCCGTCGGCCCAGCACCACTCGGTGATTGATTCGTACGTCCACAACGCGCGCCCGTGCGCGTTGCGAGCCACGTACCCCGATGCCTGTCGCTCGCAGTTGTCCGGCGCGTCGATCGGAGTCGTCGGGCCGCCGCTAGCCGACGACTCGATCTCTTCCAGTTTCAGGTAGTCGACGACCGCCTGCCGAGATTCATCGGGCAGCTCGGAAAACTCACGCCGCGGGTCGTCGGACACGGCCAGCCGGTCGACGATGGCGGTAACCGATGCCAGGTCGGTCGTGCCGGGTTCGTGTCCGTCGGCGCGGCAGGCCAGCAGCACCGTGACCAGCAGGAGGGCGCCGATCCCGCCAACGAGGCGTCGCGCGTTTCCCGGCAACGGGAACCAGATACCCGCCATGGCCGGCCCCTCCCTTGGGGCAGGCCGCGCCTCATTGCGTGGCCATATCCAATATCAAATCGTACCACCGAGGCAATCCGCCCTGCGCGCCGGTTACCAGCCACCGTGGGTGCCAGCCGCCACGGTGCGGATCGGTATCGCCTAGCTACGCTCAGTCATCACTGGGGAGGGGCGCTGCCCGCAGCGCCCCTCCCGGGATGTACTCGCCCAACGAACCGGATGCCGTGGATGCCGGTGCGGCGAAAGCGCCGACCGTCTGGCCAGCGCTTCCTCGCCTATCCGCGCCCGGTCGCCAGCCGGCCCTTGATCTGGCCCAGGGAGTCCGCCATTGACGCCTGGTAGCGCGTCATTTCGGTGTGGTGCGTCGTCAGGCTGCGGTCGATGTTTTCCAGCAGTTGCAACGCGCGGGCTTCCGAGTCGGTGCCGCGGGCGCGGCTGCGCCAGCGCAGCATCTCGTTGCGCACCACGCGCGCGATGTACACGGTCACGGCCGTGATGATGCCGATGGTTTCGGGTTCCAATGCGTTTGCCTCCTTCGGGTGATTGAGGGAAAGGCCGGGAGATGCCTCGGCCTGCGTGTCGAACGGATTCGGCTCCGTTGAGCCAGGCTGGTCAGTGACGCCCATCACACCGCTCCAATCGCCAGCCAATAGATCAGGCCGGGGCTCGTGTTGCTGAAATTGCGGCCGTCGCTGGTGGCGCCCTGCAGGGTGAAGCCGTTGACGCGCAAGTTGGTGCAGCGCGCAATCACGCGGCGGCCGCCAATGTCCTCGCGCGGCGTGGCCAGCGCTGCGTAGACCGTGCGGAAGGCCGTCTCGAACGTCACGTCAAGATCCGACCAGTTCTGCGAGGTCACCCCTGCGACCGAGGCCACCCCAACTTCCGCCCGCCACTGCCCCCGATCCACGTGGTTGGCGGGCGTGCTGTCCTGGAAGTTGGTCAGGCGCAGGGCCTGGTCCAGCGGGTTGGGCGTAAACGCCGGCGCCAGCGTGCCTTCGGCCAGTTGCAGCCCGTCGAACCAGACCGTGGTGTCGCCCTGCTTCAGCTTGCAGAGCGCCAGCAGCGCCGGCGCCGCGCTATCCGCAACGATCGTCACCGTCAGCCACTCCCAGGCCGAGCTGCCCGAGTGGTAGGCCGAGATGGACGTGTTTACGCCATCGCCCAGCTCCAGCCGCGCTCGATTGGGAACCGTCGCGTAGACCCAGCCGCCCAGGGTGAACGTACGCCCCCGCAGGTAGGTCAGGCCGCCCACGTCGTCGGCCAGGCCGCGGCGCAGATCGCAGTCGGCGCCCCGTCGCGTCAACGAGGCCGCGTAGCGCCCGTGCTTGACGACGGAAGTCGCGCGCGCGATTCGGGCCGCATTGCCGGCCAGCCTCCAGCCGTCGGGCGCCGCCGTTCCGCCGCCGGACCACGACTCGAAATCGCCATTGGGCAGCGCGTTGTGAAACTGCTCGGCGTGGAATGAGTCCGGCGCCAGCTTGGCGGTCGTCACCGCGCCCGCGGCCAGCGCCACCTCCGTCAGTTGGGGGCCTTCGCCCGCCCTGCCGGAGTGGTCGTGCCCGGTCGCCGCGTGGAAGCCGGCGTCGATCAGGTCGGCGTTGTTATTGAACACATTGATGTCGTATCGCTCGGCGCCCAGCGGCTTCGTCAGCCGCAGGTTCGCCGTGGTCGTTGCCATGTCGCGTCCTCCTAGAGCCTGGCGAGTTGCGTATGCAGGTAGGCGGCCTGGGCCTCCTGGGCGTAGGCCGCCAGTCGGTTGTGGGTGCCGGTGCCGGCGGTTGGCCGGTATTCCGTGGCGGTCACCGGCATCAGCCATTCCAGGTCGCGCCCGGCCTCGCTGCGCCGCCCCTGGGCTTCGGCGCCGCGGACCAGTGCTTCAATGTGCTCCCCGTCCGGGCTGACCAGCACCACCGGCTCGCGCGTGGCCGCCGCGGCGGCGATGGCCTGCTTGATCGCGCGGCCCGACCGCCGGTCGCGGCGGCCGTCGCGCAGCGGTGCCTGGTCCGCGATCCGCACCACGAACTGGAATACCCGCTTGAAGTCCGCGCGGATGGCGTAGGCCAGCGAGACCGCGTGAATCACCGGCGTCGTCGCGGGGTCGTCGCTGTGCAGCGTCAGTCGCAGGTCGATGGCCGTCGCGGCGGCCTCCGACCCGAACTCAATGCGCTGACCGCCGGCCGCAAAGCGTCCCAGTTGCTTGAACGACGCGCCGTCGGCCAGCCGGTAGGCTGCGTCAACCCAGCTGGACGCCGTCAGCCGGTCGCCGCTCAGCGTCAGGGCCAGGAAGGCCTTGGGCTGCGCCGCGAACGCCGCGTCGAAGCGCGAAAGATAGACCTCCGCGCCGGCGGCGAAGCGACAGTTGGGATCGTGCAGCGGGTTAGCCGAGCCCCGCGGCAGCACGATCGTGGCCAGCGATCCGCCAACCCCGACGTACAGCCGCGGGTTCGGCCCCGGCCGGTCAGATACCCACAGGTGCCGGCAGTCCACCCGCCCAAGCTGCGCGAGGGGATGCCAGGACTGCTGGTCGGGGTTGAACGCCAGCAGCGTGCTGTGCCCGGTCTCGTCCCGCAGCGCCGCATACAGGAAGTGGGCATCGCCGGCGCAGGCGGTGATGCGGCCCCGGATCGGCGAGTCGTTTTCGCGCAGACGTTCAGGGCCGACGGGCGTCAGGTCGCCGGACCGAAAGCGATAAAGCCCCTGCGACATCGGGAGCCACAGATAGCCGCGCCAGACCATGGCGCCGCGGCCGCTGTGCGGACTGGAACGTCGCGCACGCTGGGACCACGCGTGCTCCGCCACCGCCCCGCCTTCGGCGAAGGGGCGCAGCGCGTACAGGCCGTCTTCCTTCACCACGTACGCCGTGCCTCCCAGGCTCACCAGCGCATTGGCGCCGGACGCGCCGTCGCCCACCGGCGCGCCGTCCGACCAGGTGGAAGCCGCCCCACCGTCCACTGAAATCGACAGCCTCGGCCCGCCGGTCTCGCTGCTGACCCGCGCCAACCGCGAACCGACCACCCGAAACGCGTCGGCCTTACGGACTTTGCGCACCGCTAGTTCGTTAATGCGGGTTGACGAATCCAGCGCCGACGCCACGGTCAGCCGCAGCCAGAAGGCCTCCAGCCCGTTGATCATCGCCCGCCGCCAGTTCGCCGGTTCTTCGAACTGCACGTCGCCGTCGCGGGCCAACGTCTTGCCGTCCCGTGCCGTGCCGTCGCTCAGCCCGTCCACGGTCGTCCAGGCCGAGCCATTCCAGTATTCAGCCGCCAGTTCGGCCGCGTTGCCGTTCGCGGCGGCGTTCATCTCGATGGCCACCGCCGCTAACGGCGCCTGGCCGCCCACCAGCAGCCAGGCGCCGTCGTTCACCGCGCCCAGCGAGTCCAGGTGCCCGTACGTCCCCGCGTCCCCGTCGCTGACGGCGTCGGTGAGATCGGCGTACGTCTGGCCGCTGTCGCCGGTTCGCAGCACCGCCGTCGGGTTGGCGAGCTGACCCGCGTGTTGCGTCCAGGTTGTGCCGTCGAACGTCCAGAACGGCTCGTCGGCCGCCGAACCGCCCACGGCCACAAAGGCCATCGGCCGCTCCGCGCACCCCTTGAAGATCGCGGCGGACATCGCCGTAACCCACGGCTCAAACGCCTTGGCCAGCGTCCAGGTCCGGCCATTCCGAGAGCGGTAGACGGCGGACCCCGCCAGCACGTAGATGACGTCGTCGAGCTCGAAGTGGTCCGTAATCGTTCCCGATGACGTAATTGCCGTTGTCACGACTTCCGGCGGCAGGGTGACCTGGTGTGGGATACGCGTGTCGGCCAGGCCGTGGGCGTAGCTGGTCGACCCGCCGCGCGGTACGACCCGCTGGCCATACCCGCCCGACAGGTCGTCCACCGCCCAGGTCGTCTCGTCTTCGGGCGGGAACTGGGCGTATGACTGGTCGGTCTGGCTCACGCGCGGTGCAAAGAAATCCAGCTTGCGCTCGCGCCAGGCCACCGTGTCGTCGGGCCCGGTACTCAGCATCAGGCCCGTCCCGTCCACCATGCAATCGTAGGGATAGGGCGGGCGGTTGCCGCGCGGCATTTACGAGCCTCCTCCCAGCATCACCCGTCGGGTGGCGCGTGGGCGGTAGAGGCGGGAGAGCTGCTGGAACTCCAGCGCGGCGTCGCGTTGCAGAGCCGCATAGCGCGCCACGTCGCCCGCCGGCGCGTCGCGGTGCAGGTGGCGGTAGACCTCCACCAGCGCGCCTTGCGCCACCCAGTCCACCGGGGCGTCGGTCACGGCGTCATCGCTGGCCAGCGGGTCGTAGGCCCGCAGCCCTTCGATCAGCAGCGTCTCGCCCAGGCTCGGCGGCGGGTCCGCCTCCAGCCACAATTCCGGTCCCGCCGGCCCTGGGTTGGCGGTTGTTCGCCACCAGGTCACCGCCGACATCACCCGCTGCGGATGGGCCGCCGCCCGGCGCCAAACCTCCACCACTTGCTGCCGATGCGCAATCCAGGCGGGCAACGGGAACCGACGGCGGCCGGCCGCCAGCAGGATCACCTGGTCCCAACGGGTCGCCGCTTCCGCATCCGCGGCGCCCATACGGACCTCGATCTCCTCGCATCCCTCGGGAATCACGAACGTCAGGCGCACCCGTCGCCAGGCTTGGCCCGTGGCCGTAACCGCGTCCAGTTCAACGCCGCCGGTCAGGTTGTGAACCGCCAGGCGCGCCGTAGACCCGCCCGGCGCCACCGATGCTTCCAGCGTGTACGGCTGCCCCGGCAGCACGGCCAGACTGGTCGAGGCCGCGTACCCACCCGCCGCCGTCGTGGTGACTTCCAGGCTCGCGGTCCCGCTGGCCAGCTCCGCACCGGCCGCGACTTTGGCCGCGCCGGCATTCCAGGTACGCCAGGCCCGGGTGTCTCGGAGTTCCATCCCGCCGTCGACCAGCATGGTCAATGGCGAAAGCGTCTGGAACCAACAGCGCGTGAGCGTGGCGTCGATGGCCGCGTCGATCATGTCGGGCGCTACCAGCCGCGACAGCTCGTAGGACGCCGCGTCCAGCGCGTGTGGAAACGCCCGGCTGACCGTAATCGACCCGCTGGCCGGGTCATAGGCCGCCACGCGCCGCGTCTCGCCGGCATTGGGGCCGCCGAATACGTGGACCCAGCTATCGGTCCAAAGGTCGGCCGACGCCGTCGAATCCTGGAGTCGTGCCGCGTCCACCAGCGTCACGGTGGACCCGCCCTCTGCCATGCCCGTCAGAAACGGCGCCAGCCGCTGGGCCACGCGATGGCGCAGCGCGCGCCGCGTGAAGCTCATCGTCGAGCCTCCCCGCGCTCGGTTTCGCGCTGGTTCCACGCCGCCCGCTGCGAATCCAGGGCCTCCAAGTCGGGTGCACCGTGATCGCGCAGCCGCGCCGCCTGGCGCTCGCGCATGGCCAGCGCTGTGTCGTGCGCTTCTCGGCGGTCGGGCGTGATCACCAGAATCTGGCGTCCGCCCGCCACGCCCGGGAAGCGGTGGATCAGGCGCCGCGCCGGGCGGCGCCTGATCCAGATGATGGGAGCGTGCATGTGCCGCTGCCTCCTCCTGGAACCGTCCGGGCTTAGCTGGACGGGGTGGACGCGTCGAAGTACATCTCCACGCCCCAGGCGTCCGCGTATTCGCCCAGGCCGTAGTCCGCCACCACGTTCAGTTCCCAGGCCCGCAGCGAGGCGTCCCGCTGCCGTTCCACCGCCCAGTCCTTGAACATCACCAGCACCAGCGCCTCCTTGGAGAACACCGCGCCCTTGGCGTCGTCGCTGCTGTCCACGGCCAGGTTTCCGGCCTGGAAGACATCCACGCCGAACGCGCGGGCCACCCAATGGTTTTCCAGCACCGTCTGTGAAATCCCGGCAGGTACCGGATAGGTGCCCGTGGGCGAAATGTCCGCGGCCAGGTCGTGCGCCTGGTACGGGTGCAGCACCGCGTGGAACGGCTGCGGCGCCGGCTCGTCCGCGCCATGCAGGCGCGAAACCGCCGCCCGCAGGTGCCCCATCGAGATGTTCTTGCCTGCCCCGCCCAGCGACGCGCTGAAGCTGTCCAGCATTCCCAGCAGGTCCGTGTCCAGCTTGCGGGCGATCGCATCGCCCAGCACCCGGCCGGCCGCTCGCGCCATGTCTTCCTTGGCCGTGCGCAGCGCCCGGTCGGTCAGCACGATCTGCGCGCCAACCTCGGCCGGCGTAATGCTGACCTTGCTGGTGGTCAGCGTTTGCGGGTTCGTCATGTCCACGCCCTCGGTCAGGGCGCTCGCCGACACCGTGCCGAACTTGGGAATCTCCAGCCGGTCGCCGGACCCGCGCGGCACGCGGTAGGTCCGCACCAGCGGTTCCATTACGGTGCGGTGCATCTGGGTGCGACGGGCTTCGGCAATTACCGTGTCCACCACGTCGCCGATTGAATCAGTCTTGGTTATCGCCACTGCGTTGCCTCCGGAGCACCCGCGAATGCGGAGCGCTCGGTATGTCGTGAATCAGTGCGGCGCCGCTCGTGGGCGCCTGCTCGGCAAAGCCCCGCTTCGCCGGCGCTTGACCTCGCGGGGCACGCCGGGTCGCTTCCCGGCCCTCTGGGGGCGGCGGAATCGCACCTGTCCCGATATCCCATCGGTCGATGCGAGCGGTCCGCCGTCCCTCTACTCCGCACAAGCGCGCTGGGCGGTGATGACGCCGCCGTTGGGACTCCCGGCGCCCCGGCCGCCGGCGCGCGGTGTTCGGTTACCGCGCGCCGCTGGCGGGAGTCGGAGTACCCAATGCGGGCCGCCACGGCCCCGCTTCGGCTGACCGCCGCTTGTCCGGCCGAATCGATCAGGTCCGAAGCGCTACACCGCTATTGTATACAAGCCGAATACTAAGCGCAACCCCGCGCTGCCAGCTACCCGGCCATTACCCAGGCGTGTCACGCGTTTTACGCTTCTCTTGCCGTTGGCCTACGGCTACGATGCCTACGTCATTCCAGGGAGCCCACGGAACGGAGGCGGCGGATGCCGGCTATGTACTCGTTCCTCAGCAACAGCACGTTCCGCACAGTTCTCGCCGGCGTGGCGCTGGCTGCGGCGCTGGCGCTAGCGCTCACGGCCACGCCGGCCAAAGCTCAATGGCCCACCAGTTGTGTGGAACTAAACGATATCGTCGAGGCCCGCCTGGGCAACTCCGACAA
The DNA here is from genome assembly GCA_028874175.1 of Chloroflexota bacterium. Taxonomy (GTDB): domain Bacteria; phylum Chloroflexota; class UBA11872; order UBA11872; family UBA11872; genus UBA11872. The sequence goes on along the minus strand of JAPPLN010000071.1, from coordinate 12,632 downwards.
CGTGGGGATCTACCAGCGCGTCTTCGGCGACCAGGCTGAGCAAGCCTGCCGGAACGATCACCGCGCCGATGTCCAGTCCGCCTTCGCCTGGGCCGTCGGCGGCTCGGGCGCCGCCCTGTCTGTCGCGCCGACTGCCTGGCCCACGAGCTGCGTAGCCCTGAACGACATCGTTGAGGCCCGCCTGGGCAACTCCGGCAACGTGGGGATCTACCAGCGCGTCTTCGGTGAGCAGGCCGAGCAGGCCTGCCGGAACGACCACCGCGCCGATGTCCGGGCCCTCTTTGCCTGGGCCATCCCGCCCCCGCCGCCCACGCCGATTCCCACGCCGGACCCTCCGCCGGCTCCGCAGCCAGCTTCGGCCCCCATCGGCGAGGTATTGCACGTGGCGTCGCCCCTCGTCTTCCACGACCGGACCATCTGGCTCGGCACTTCCACCGGCGGCGTGCTCCGCTCCACCAACGCCGGAGCCAGCTTCGCCCAGTTCATCGACGGGCTTCCCAACCTGACCATCAACGCCATCGCACCTTCGCCCACCCTGCCAAACGACGGCATCGTGCTCGTCGCGACCAACAACGGGATTGGGCGGTCAAGCGACCGCGGAGTGAGCTGGACAGCGGTCGCGGGTCTTCCTGGAGGCCGGATTGGCGGTCTCGCGGCTTCGCCTCGATACGAGGCCGACCGCACGTTCTACGCCGTCGTCGATTCAGGAGGTCTTTTCGAGTCAACCGACGGCGGCGCAAATTGGTCACCCGTGTTCGTTGCGCATGCGAACGGCCTACCCGCCGCGACCTATCTCGGCCTGACAGCGGTTCAGGGACGCGGCGAGAGCATCCACATCTTCGCCTGGACCCAGTCCGGCTTGTTCGTGAGTGACGATCGTGGAAAGGGCTTCAGGTCCGTTATTGGCAGGAATGCCCTGCCGAGGAACTTCAGGATCACGGCCGTGGTGATCCACCCTGCGTGGCACTACGACAGTGTCATATGGCTGGGTTCGGAAGTGCATGGCCTCTACCGTTCGGAGAACGGCGGAGGGAGCTTCCATCAGGTGCTCACCAACCTTGATGACGCAGTCGGGCGTATCAACGTCATCGCCCTCTCGCCGAACGTCTCGCGTGATGGCACGATCGTGGTAGGAACCGAGAAGCGTGGCGTCTTCCTTAGCAAGCGCAGTCAGTCGCTGGGGACGGTTGACAACATCGGCGCGCCGTCGAGTTGGAGCCACAAGAGCGTGAACCTGCAGATCCGCAATGTCCGCGGGATCGGCTTCAGCAACGGCTATGCTGAGGACCAGACGATTTATGTCGCCGGTGGGACGTACTTTGCATACTCCGGTACCGGCGCGATCGACTGGTTCACGTACCCCGATCCGGTGGGCCCCACCAGCTAACGTCTCGCACACGAAATCGGATGCGGAGGGGGGCGGGGGGGCCCGCCCCCCCCCCCCCGCCCCGGGGGGCCGCCCCGGGGTAACAGGAGGCCCGGTGACCCGCGGGGAGGGGGGCGCCAAACAAACCGCCCGGCGGTTTA
>JAPPLN010000071.1:0-11095 GCA_028874175.1 Chloroflexota bacterium | reverse complement strand
GGCGCTATCGATTGTTACAGTAACCCCCACCGGGGGGGCCCCACCAGATACCTTCTCCAACACAAAATCGTTGGGGGTGGGCTCGGGGGGCCCCGGCGCCCTCCGCTCGTCCAAGAGTGCCCGCAAGCTGTTACCTCGTGACCTGTGCACCGTCGGCTAGGCTCGAACCATCGAACGGCCGAGGCTTTGACGCCGGGCCCCTCGCGAATCCGGAGACGACGTGAATCCCAAGAACCTCCTGGTTCTCATGTCCGACGAACACAACCCGCGCATGCTGGGTTCCGCCGGCCACCCGCTGGTGCAGACACCCAACCTGGACGCCCTGGCTTCCGCCGGCACCTCATTCACCGCGGCCTACTGCAACTCCCCCATCTGCGTCCCTTCGCGTGCCAGCTTCGCCACCGGCCGGTACGTTCATCAGATCGGCGCCTGGGACAATGCCGCCCCCTACACGGGCAGCGCGGGCGCCAGTTGGGGGCATCGGCTACTCGAGAACGGGCAGGCTGTAACCACCATCGGCAAGCTCCACTACCGCAACACCACCGACGACATTGGCTTCCCCGACCAGCGCATCCCCATGCACGTCATGCACGGCATCGGCGACGTCTTCGGCTGCATCCGCGCCAACATGCCGGTCACCCGCTACCAAATCGGGCACGTGGACCACGCGGGCGACACCGACTCCCAATACATCCGCTACGACACCGCCATCGCCGCCGAAGCCGTGCGCTGGCTCCACACCGAAGCGCCAACGCACGACAAGCCCTGGTGCCTGTTCGTCTCGTTCGCCCTGCCCCACTTCCCGTTCGCCGCCCCCGAACACCACCAGCGCCGCTACCGGCTGGACGACATCGACATGCCCATCGCCTGGTCGCCCGACCAGTGGCCCATGCACCCGCCACTGGACGCCTTCCGCGCTGCGCGCGTGCAAACCGCTGACGAAGTTCGCTCTCAAGACGCCATCCGCCGGGCCCGCCTCGTCTACTACGCCATGTGCTCCTTCGTCGATGAGCTGATTGGGGACGTGCTTGGCGCCCTCGGCGACGCCGGCCTGGCCGACGACACCCGCATCGTCTACACCAGCGACCACGGCGAAACGCTGGGTGACTACGGTCTCTGGGGCAAGTGCGTCATGTACGACAGCGCCGCCGCCGTCCCCCTCATCCTGGCCGGGCCCGACGTGCCAGCCGGCCATGCAGTCGACTGTCCCGTATCGCTGGTCGACCTCGCACCCACCATCCTGGCCGGCACCGGCGTCGAACCCGCCGCTGCGGACGCGGATCTGCCAGGCACGGACCTGTGGTCAATGGCGTCGGGCCAGGAGCCCGCCGACCGCATCGTCTTCAGCGAGTACCACGCCACCGGCGCCGCCTCCGCCGTCTACATGCTGCGCGACCGCCGTTGGAAATACGTCCACTGGGTCGGCTACGACCCCCAGCTCTTCGATATGCAGGCCGATCCCCATGAGCTGACCAATCTGGCTGGCCGGCCAGACCATCAGGACCGCATTGCCGACTTCCGCCGCCGCCTGGCCGCCATCTGCGACCCCGTCGCGACCGATGCCGCGGCCAGGACTGACCAGCAGCGCCGGATTGAAGCCAATGGCGGCGAGGCCGCCATCCTCGCTGCTGGTCAACAGGTCAACTTCACCCGCGCCCCCGAACAGTTCCGCCTCAACTGACTCCCCGGCTGTCCGACGCGGGCATTCGACCCGTCGACCCATCCGGAACACGCGTCAACGGCGAGTAGGCTGGGCGACTTGTCATTGCAATCCTCGGGAGCCGCCATGCCCGTACGAGGCATCGACTTCTTCTACTACCCCGTCAAGGACATGCAACGCGCCGTGATCTTCTACCGCGACGTGCTCGGTCTCCAGCCCGCGGAGGCCTACGGCGATCAATGGGTCGAGTTCAGCGCTGGCGGCGTCACCGTCGCCCTCGATGGATCGCAGGAAATGCCCGTCGCGGCCGGTGATGCCGGGCTGCGACCGGCAGCCGCCTTTGCCTGCGACAGCCTGGACACCGTACTTGAGACGGCCCGCGAATCAGGCACCCGAGTCCTGGTCGAGCCCGTCGAACCCGGCTCCTGCCGCTTCGCCGTCGTCGCCGATCCCGAAGGCAACCCGGTCATCCTCCACCAGCGCAACGACGGCACCTTCGGCTAGCCCCGCACGCCAGGCCCAAGAATCTGCGGGTGCTACGCTCCGCTTCGAGTGACAGAGGGCAAAATCGTCAGCGCCAATAGAAGAGGAGCAGCGCAATGGATCAAGCTCGTCGCCTGGTAGCCGTTGCCCTCATCGTCCTCGCGGTCGCCGTTGGATTCAACCTCATGCTCACTCCCGTCTACCACGACGGCGGCGATACCTATCCTGTGTGGCAGGTGATGAACTGGTTCATGGCCGTGGCCGTGGTCATTGCGCTCCTCATCAGCTTTCACCGCGTCCGCAGCCTCACCGGCGGCCCCAACGACCCCGTAACCCGCGAGTACCTGGGCGCCACCGCGCTCTTCCTGGGAGCCACGGGCCTGATCATCATCTTCTTCTGGAACTGGCTCTGGACGCTGCTCCCCGAGAGTGAAACCGGCATGGCTGCCCAGTCCCACCTCAACCACTTCCCGTGGATGGACGTGCTCTTTACCTGGGTCGCTGGCGCTGCAGGTCTTTACCTGTGGCGCGCCGGCGGCGAGAAAACGAACCGCTCCTAGCGCCGGAGCACTTGCAGCCCGTGCACCGGACCTCGGTAGCCTCGCGCCCAAGGAGGGAAAGACCGTGCATTCAGACGATCCAGGCGTAACCGGCCAAACGTTGCTTGATGCGCAATTCGATCGTCGCGTCATCGCCTACTGGCGCGTGCTCGTCTCGCTCATCATGGTCATCACCATCGTGGGCATCCCGTTCATCCCGTTCTGGTTGCTCTACAGCCTCTGGTTCGGACCGAAGTACTTTGACGGCCTGTCCGCCCGCCTCACTACCCAGGCCCTGGAACTCCGCAAGGGCGTCTTCACCCGCAACGAGTCCACCATCCCCCTCAACCGCATCACCGACCTCAAGCTCCACCAGGGACCGATCATGCGCCGCTTCGGCCTGCACGGGCTCAAGGTCGAAACCGCGGGGCAATCCGGCCCGCACGCCAGCAGCGAAGGCAATCTGCTGGGGGTCGTCGACGCCGCCGCTTTCCGTAACGCCATCCTCCGGCAGCGCCAGGTCGCGCTCGGCGCCGAACCGGCCGAAGACACCCCCGGTCCAACGGCAACGGCCGACGGGACGACCGAACTCCTCACCGAAATCCGCGACATCCTCGCCCGCATCGAAGCCAGGCAATAGTCCGGCGCTTTCCTGCAATCCACCTCGCGATCGGGTCGCGCCGGCTCGCGACTTTGGACTGTCCGCCCCTGGCTGGCTCTACCCGTCCGCCGCTCGGCGCAACGCCTCAATGTCGATCTTCGACATCCCCAACAACGCCTCCATCGCCGCCCTGGGCGCCGGCTCCATAATCTCGCCCAGTCCCGCCGGAATGACCTGCCACGACAGGCCGAACGTATCGACAAGCCAGCCGCACGGCTGCGTCCGCCCACCCGCCGACAGCCGCTCCCAGAAGTAGTCGATCTCGTCCTGCGTTTCACACTCCACCACGAACGAGACCGCCGGCGTAAAGCTGTACAGCGGCCCGCCGTCCACCCCGCCGAACCGCTGCCCCTCCAGCTCAAACTCAACGATCGCACCGCCCGCACCCGGCCCCGTCGAGATTTTCTCCACGCGCACGATCCTCGAGTTCGGAAAGACCGACACGTAAAACCTCGCCGCTTCTTCGGCCCGGCTATCGAACCAGAGAAACGGGTGAATCCTGGATACCGATGCCATGTGCATTAGTCCCTCTGTGCTGTCGCCTAACCGCCGTCGAGTTCCCGGCGCGGGTTGAAGGTCGCAGCCAATGACCGGGGGCACTGTCAGTTCAGATTAGCCGTGCCGTGCAACGTCCCGCTTCGTGCAGGTGCCTGACGTAAACGTAGACACCGGCCCGGCGCCGGAGCGCCAGGCCGGTGTCTACGGCCAAAGAGGGCAACTAGGGGCCGGCTACGTCAATCCACGTCGCCGCCGGGCAATCTCGTAGGTTTCCAAGTCCACCTCGCCGCGGGCGAACCCGGACTCAATCTGCTGGAACGCGTCCGCGGGCGCACCCCGGCTCGGAAAAAGGTCGGGCGAAGGGTCCAGGCTGCGCCGTTCGGCCAAACGTTCCTGCGTGTCGGCCCTGCGCTCCAAGCTCTCCGTCGAGAGCGTCTCCTCCGCCACGCCAGCGTCCTCCTCTCCGTCATCCTGGTGCTCCGTCGCCTCCGCACGGGCGCCGCCGTCGGAACTCGACGGCTCGCCCGCCGCTCCACTCCTGTCGGCTGTCGGTTCTGCCGAATCGTTTGGCTTCACGGTCGTCGGTGGCTGCGGCACTTTTGCGGCAGCCGTGGCACGCTCGGCAGGCTGGTCGGCTGAAAGCCCCGCCTGTAGCCACTGCCCCACCTCACGCGGATCCGCCTCCGCAATCCAGGCCAGCAACTCGGGGCCGATCGCTTGGCCGGCCTCGGATTCCCAGCGCCGCCGGGCCCGGTTCAGCTCGCGGTCCTTGCGCGACTGCCAGCGGCGTTCCACGGCGTCGATCCGCCGCGCGACTTCCGCTTCCAGCGCTGCCTGAAAGGCGTCTGCCGAGTCCGCGGTGCCGGCGGGTTCCGCTCCGTCGGTCTCGCTCGCGAGATGCGCCGCTGGGGTTGGGGAATCGTTGGTCATGTGTACTCCTTTGCGGGTGCGCCCGGCGGCTGGGCCTGGGCGCTGGTGAGAGCGGCCGTCAAATCGGCCTCGGGTGTGGAATTCGGTCCGGCATGAATCCGCGCGCCCAGCCGCGCCGCCAGGTCCAGCATCTCCGTGGCGCGTACAGCGTGGACTTCGTCCGCCTCCTCGGCCCACCGCGTCAGTCGACGCGCCAGACCCGGTCGGCACATGCGCAGCAAGGCGGTCAGGTCAAACCGCAGGCGGCGCAGTCGAGCGCTGTGTGTGGATGCCCTAATTCGCTCATACCCCTCGCTCACCATCAGCGTGAGTAGTTCGTCGGCCGAAGCCACTCGGCACAGGTCCCAGTGCGCCAGGGACTTAGGCGCAGGCTCGTCGCAGACGATCCGCAGGCAGCCCGGCGTCCACTGGCTGCCCGGCGCGCCGCACTGTGGGCAATGCCAATGCGCCCTCAGCAGCACGCCCCGCCGCACGGCTTCCTCGTCCAGACGTTGGCTCACGTAGCGGCGCTGGGCTGGCGATACCTCATCCTCGTCGCTCGAACCGGCCAATGCCGCCAGACAGGCTCGTTCAAAGCGCGACGGCTCCGCTTCCACCAGCGTCTGTTCCACCGTGCGGTGGGCCGCCACGTAGCCGGCGGGCGTGAACGCGTACTCCGCCGCATCGTCGTGGCCCGGCGTCCGCGCCTGCAGGGTCAGGCGCCCGTCCAGGCGTTCGATCTTCAGCACGTCAACCTTTCCATTGCGACAGGGCGCTCGCGCCGGGGCCCGCCCGAGCCAGCGATGTCGAAATCATCAATCCCCGGTGCGGCGCCATCTGTATACATAAAGGATACTGCAAGGGCTGGCGCCCTGTCAACCCCATGGGTACAATGGACGCAGCATGAGCGAAACGCGGCAGGGGATGCGCTTCGCGGCGGTGTTGCGGGCAACCCGCCGCGCCGCCGGCTTGTCATACCGCCGGCTGGCCCAGGCCAGCGGGATTTCCCATTCCTTCCTCAGTCACGTCGAAAAGGGCGAGCGCCGCGCGCCCCCCGCCAAAGCCATCATCGCCCTGGCCGACGCGCTCGATGCCGACCGCACCACCTTCGCCTTGGCCGCCATCGCCGACCGTGCCGGCAGCGATGTCGCCACCACTATGGTTATGGCCCTGCAACGCGGCCCCGTGGGCCGCGACGTTGATCCCACCGCCGGCGGCGTCCTCATCGAATCGGGGCCGGACGGTGCCGAGTCGCACCTGGCCGATCTGGCCGACCAGGCCGACGCCGTCGCGGAAATCGAGCGACGCCTCGCGTTCGTGGACCTGCAACTGGACGCCGGGTTCATGCGTCTGGCCATCAGCTCGGGTAGCGGTGCTGACCCCATCGTCCTGTTCGTCAGCGCCCGCGCCGACTCCGACGTATCAGACGACTAGACCGACGCCGGAAGCTCGCCCATCGGCCGCGTCGTCAACGGCTCCGATCGGCGCAGCAATCCCGAATCTCGGTCACTGATCCCGGCGATATGCCTGCATCCCCGTCGGCGGGATACCGCGGACTGTCGCACGTCCGCAGAGATCGCTCGGGCGCATCGGCCCGTCGCGGTCATCCCGCCCCTATAACGCCCGCATCAGGTACAGGCGACGGTTCGAGTCCGCAATTCGGTCGGATCTCTGGATCTGGAAACACCGGCTGAACGCCGCTTCGAATTCCTGCTGCGTGTACCACGGAAACCTGTGATTCCGCATCGCCAGCAGGCGCCCCACCATCGGATCGTCCGGCGGCACGAACTCAATCAGCAGGCGGCGCCCGAGCTTGGCGAAAAACCGGGCCAGCCGCTCGAAGCCCGTGTTGTTGCCGATGGCCAGGTGGTGGATCAGCGCCAGCGCCATCACCAGCCCGGCGGGTCCCCGCTCCGTCAGTGACCGCACCTCGCGATTGTCCCAGCCCATGGCGGGACTCGGACTCGTCAGGTCGGCCACGATTGGAAACAGGTTCCGCTCGCCGTTATCGGCCATTTGCCGGTAGTTCAAATCCACCGCGCCTGGGTCGCTATCGATCGATACCACGGGTACTTTTTTGGCCGCCGCGATCCGGCTAAAGATGCCAACGTTTCCGCCCAGGTCCCATATGGATTCGACGTCCACCTGCGTCAGATACTCCGCCACCAGCCGCTGCTTATCGCCCTGCCCAAGATCGCTGTAGCTCGACTGGTCGCCATAGCTGGCCCAGGGTGTGTCACCCGGATCCCAGGTGAGTCGTCGCACCGTCGACTCCAGGCTCTCGAGCAGGGCATCAAGCCGGCGCCGACTCATGCGGCCCTTCAGACTCTCCCGGTTCTGCGTCGAATCGGCGTAGCGCGCCTGCGCCCGGCTGTGCAGATGCAAGTGCATCAGCAGACCCGGTCGCAGCCGGGTCCGCCACGGCAATAGCCCTGCCGCCAGGTCCAGCGGCAGCCCGTCCAGGTGGCGCTGCAGCAGCGTTCCCAGGCGGATGTCTCGGTAGGCCATCAGCGCCAGCGGCGCCAGAAAGTGTTGGCAGAACTGGCGATACCCCACCCACGGCAGCCCTGCTTCATAGGGTTCGAACGACAACGTGTCGATCAGCACCGGCCGCCCCTCATGCAACTGAATGTTGTACGCGCTCGCGTCCTTCAGCGACAGGCCGTGGGCCAACGCCAGCCGCTGCACCTGCAAAGTCGTGAGCGCTGAGGCCTTCAATTGCGAGAACGACCACTCAAATGGGTAGGAGACGAACTCGAGCTGTTCGGGACGAATGACCGAGACGGCGCCCGGCTCCGGTGCAAGTCCGACGTCCGCGGCCTCGTGCCGAAGCAGCAGGCCCCGTTCCGTGAGCTTCGCGTACAGCCCCGAGTCCATCAGCCCCGCGAACGTCGCCTCGTAGGAACGGTTCACCTGCCGAAAGAACGTGCCGTCCCTATGAAACACGAAACCCGCCGGATCCCGAAACGAACCCGGCAGGCGCCCGTCAGCCCCGCGGCTCATCCAACCCTACCGATCGGCCTCCTCAACTGAAGGCTGGTCATCAGACTCCGATCGCCGCCTACGTCCAAATATCCGCCAAAACATGTGCCGCAACCACAGCCGCGCCGTAAGAAGCCCGCCCAGCACGGCCGCAATAATGATCTGAATCGCGAAACTTCCGCTCCCCGGATCGATATATCGGCGTCCAACCAGCAATCCGGTGGTCAGCACTGTGGTCCACAGGCCAATCCCGGAGACGGCCCGCGTGCGGGGTGCTGTATCAGGCTGCCATGTCCCCGGCGCTCGGGCATCGGCGACCTGTTGCAGGAGAGCGTCCCTACTGAGCGTGCGGGCCATCGGCGTACTGTACACTTCGCGCCCAGCCAGCGCAGGCACGTCGTCCGGTTGCCGTCAGGTTCTGCCCTCTTCGTGGCGCGGCTCGGGTTACGCTGACCAGGCGACAGGCGTTGAGCATGGGCGGAACCGCCGGTGGTCGCGGCGAAGGCGCAGTTGCGGTTCGCCAGAAAGTGGGCGACAGCTCAGCGTAGGTATCAGTCCCACCGGGCCGCCGCAAGTGACCGTGAGGCGCAGTCCAAGCTGACAGAGAGGCTCGTGACCCGTGCTTAGGTCCGCGTCGGTGGCTCTCGCGCTCGCGGCGCTTGGGCTGTGGGCCAGTCTCTTCCCGCAGATCACATATCCAGCAGCTTCAAGCGGCGAGCCAGACGGAGATGTACTCGTCGCATGGCCTGGATGGTCAGTGCAGCAGGATCTTGGATCCTTGCGTGGGACCGTGGGGACTTTTCGGATTTGGGCCTCTACATCCCCCGGCGCGTTTAGGGACGCTACGGTAAGAGCCTCGCTAATTGACGCGTCGACGCGCGAAGTGGTCCGACAGACTGTGCTTCGTGTTTCGCGAGGCTACATCCCGGCTCGCCACACCCTCGCTTTTCCCAGCTACGTCGTGCCGAGTGGACAGCGTTTGATGCTTCAACTTGGTGTCAGCGAGTGTGATAAGTGTCATGTAATCTACCGTCTTGCTAACCCGGATATCGGGCGACCAAACGCGATGCTAAATGGAGTCCCAGACGCTGGCAGCGGCCCCTTAGCTTTCGCACACTTCACTACCGGGAGCGGGCTACGGGCCGGAATCGTTGGCGACTCCAACAGCCGTGCCCGGCTTGTGCTAGCTGTCATATCCGGCACGCTGGCGGTCTTCGCACATCCCCTAGTCGTCGTGCGACTGCAGCAGGTTGCGATTGCTGCTTGGCGTTTGGTTCGAAGGTTGCGGGTTGACGCGCATCGTCTTGTCGAGTCTGACGACAGCCGTTCAGGTGGAGATTCGCCTTCGGCACGCTACCGTCTGCTGAAAGTGCCTTGGTACCCCTGGCTGGCTGCGACCGCGCCAATTCTACATTTCGTGACAGCTAACTCTCTGCACTTCTCAGCCGTCGAGTCGGTCGTTCCTCTAGCCGCGACGCTTGCCGTAGTAACTTGCGGCATGGTTAGCCTGCGCCTTGCGCTAAAGGACTGGCATCGATCAGCCGCCGTTTCCGCGGTTATCATTGTGGTTGTTTTTGGATACGGCCATGCCAAGGACGCCATCGACAGTGGCATTGATGACCGCATCTTCTTCGGAGGTGCTGTGGTGCTCGCTGCGGTGGCCTGCCTATTGATCAGCCGCCTTGGTTCGAGAGCTGGTCGGTGGAATCATTTCCTCAATCTGATGACCGTAGTACTACTGGCATTTCCGACAGCAGGCCTGTTGGCTGACGTGGCCCAAGCAAGACTGCAGGACCGACCGCAAGGGACTGTTGCATTGGAGGATCTGAAGGCTCATTTAACTCAGCCTCGATTATTGGCCGGCGGCCAGCGTCCCGACATCTACTACATCATTCTCGACTCGTATGCGAGGAATGATGCGCTCGTTGAATTGTTTTCGTTCGATAACGCAGACTTCCTTCGTGAGCTGGAGACCCGAGGGTTTACATCGCTTCTGAGGCTACTAGTAACTACATGTATACAATTCATTCAACCCCTTCAATCCTGAATATGCAATACTTGGATGGCCTTGGCGAGAGGGCTCCGAAGACTCAGGATGATCTGATAGACATTGCCAGACTTCACTCGGTCGCTGCTGTCCTAAAAGATCTTGAATACACATACATACACCTTGAGTCAGGAGTAGTTTCTACCGAGGTGTCCCCGCTGGCAGATCGGATTGTATTGTTCACTCCCTCCGGCACTCTGAGCCGTTCAGTCGGGTATGCGGATCCTCAGACCTATGCTGGTGATTCGGTCTCATTTCTATCGGCACGATTCAGTCGTGCGCTTGTGCAATCGACGGCATTGCAACCGCTGCTTGGTGAGCAGTTTCTGCTCGGGGGTTCTGAACCATATGAATGGTGGTCGCCGCACCGAACTCTTCAGATGTTCGGCTTTCTCTCGGCCCCAATTGAGGCTGAAGGTCCAAAGTTTGTATTTGCACATATTGTCAAGCCACATGATCCTGCAACATTCGACAAGGAAGGGAACTACATTGATGACCATCAGGGCTTCGACGACTACCACGACCTAAGTGTTGCCAGTGCATATGTAGGCCAGCTGATCTACGTGAATAAGCTAGTCTTAGACATGATTGATGGAATTCTTCGAGCGAGTGCAGAGCCCCCTATTATCGTAATCGCTGGCGATCATGGTCGTGGTACAAGTGTCAATCATCGACATTCAATCCTAGCGGCCTTTCATTTACCTTACGGCGGCTCCGATGGTCTCTACCCGACTATCAGTTCGGTTAATCATTTCCGATATATTCTTGATTTCTATTTTGGCCTCGATCTCGGATTGCTTGATGATCGAACATTTTCGTATTCTAGCGATTACGCCGATTTTCGGAAGTAGAAAATGATCGTGTCACACACTTGGTATGTAGTGGTTCCAAGGGCATGATTCGAACCTGCTCAAGCCAAAGCCCACAGCCTCCTGAGAACGTCAGGCTCACCAATGTCGCTCGTTTTCGGTCCGGCCGGGGTTCGAAGGACAGGTCACGCACGCGCTGGTGGGTAGCCCGTATCACCACGTGATGCGGAAGGGAATGCTCTGGCGCGGCGGCCGCTCGATGGCGCCAAAGCGGTCGAACAGCCAGTAGACCAGCGCCTTGACGGCGTGATTGTCGCGGTCGATCGGAATCTCGGAGATGGGTGCGCGATCGGACGCCTCGTGGTACCGGTAGAGTCCGAACTCCTCGATCAGAGTCCGGCATTCCGGTGCAACGGTCAGTCGCGCGCCGCGGGCCGTTGCGAGGCGTGGGGGTGAAGGGGGGAACGGTCGCGCGCCAGCCCGACCCCTTAAGGGGCCGGGCTGGCG
>JAPPLN010000075.1 GCA_028874175.1 Chloroflexota bacterium | reverse complement strand
GCGGCTTCCAGCATTTGGCGCTGAGCCTGGTCGGCAATCACGGCCAGATCCGCGTTGTCCCGCGCGGCATAGTCGTGGCCTTCGTGGGTGTAGACCCCGCGCAGGGCGAGCCCCGGAGAGTCCAGGATTCGTTGGGCCAGTTCCACGGCCTCATGGGGTTCCACAACGCCGGTGCGGCGCTGCCCGACATCGATCTCGATGCTGATGTCCAGGGGATCGGCCCCGCCGAAGGCCTGGCTAAGCAATTCGATCTGTTCGGGGTGATCGACGCCCACGGCGAGCCGGACGCGCTCGGCCAGCGCGCGCAGCCGGCGCATCTTGGCCGAACCAACGACCTGGTTCGCGATGAAGATGTCATCGATGCCGCCGTCGGCGAAGACCTCGGCCTCCCCCGTCTTGGCGCAGCAGATGCCCTGGGCGCCCGCGTCGATCTGGAGCCGCGCCACCGCCAACATGCGGTGGGTCTTGATGTGCGGTCGCAACCGGGCGCTGGCGGCCTGGGCGATCTCGACCGTGCGGGCGATGTTGGCCTCGACGACAGCCAGGTCCAGGACCAGGGCCGGCGTGTCCAGGGCGTCGATCGGTTGGCCAATGGCCATAGCTGGATCGCGGGTCGAGAGTGCGAGTGCGACCATGGGGTTCCACCATCGGGGAAGCGCGACAGTCTACGCGCGGTAGGGCTGGTGTCGTATCGTCGCGCGAGGCATAAGGCAAGGAGGTCCGCGACATGGCTGCGGAGGTAGAGACGCTCCAAAACTGGATCGCGGGGGAATGGACGGCGCCGCGCGGCACGGATGCCGCGGAGGTGACCAATCCCGCCTCGGGCGGGGTGGTGGCCGAGGCGTCAACGTCGTCAAACGCGGATGTGGCGGATGCCGTGGGCGCCGCTCACGATGCATTCGCCAGCTGGCGGGCTACGCCGGCCGTGGAGCGCGGACGCCTGCTGTTCCGCCTGCATCACCTCGTCGAGGAGCAGTTCGAGGATCTGTCGCGAACCATCACCATCGAGAACGGCAAGACGCTTGAAGAAGCCCGCGGCGAACTGATCCGAACCCTCGAGAACATCGAGGTCGCAGCCGGCATTCCGACGCTTCAGATGGGCGACTTCTCGGCCGACATCGCCGCAGGTATTGACGAAACGTCGATCCGCGAGCCGATGGGCGTGTTTGTCCAGATCGGTCCCTTCAACTTTCCGTCCATGGTTCCCTTCTGGTTCGCGCCCTACGCGCTGGCTACGGGCAACACCTACGTCATCAAGCCGTCGCCGCAGACTCCAATCAGCCAGGCGCGAATGATGGACCTGATCGCGCAGGCCGGATTTCCGGCTGGCGTCATCAACCTGGTGCACGGCGGCGCGGAGACGGCCGAAGCCTTGATTGCGGACCCGCGAGTGCAGGGCGTTTCGTTCGTTGGAACGACGCCGGTGGCGCGGCGCATCTACGAGTTGGCCGCCCAGCATGGCAAGCGGGTGCAGGCGCAGGGCGGGGCCAAGAACCACCTAGTCATTCTTCCGGACGCCAACCTGGACGCGGCCATTCCCAACCTGATGGGTTCCACCTTCGGCTGCGCCGGCCAGCGCTGCCTGGCAGGGTCGGTGGTTGTGGCGGCGAATGACGTCTATTCGGAGTTCAGCGACCGTCTGAAGGGCGCGGCGCAGGCGTTGCGGCTGGGCGATGGGCTCGACCCGGACGTCGGGATGGGACCGGTCATTTCGCAGGACTCGCGCGAGCGAATCCTGGCCACGATCGACGACGCGGCCTCCGCGGGCGCGCGGCTGGTAGCCGACGGACGCGGCATGACCGCCGAGGGGCTGCCCAACGGCTACTGGGTCGGTCCAACGGTGGTTGACGAGGTCACGCCGGACATGCGGATTTCGCAGGAAGAGGTCTTTGGCCCGGTGGTCAGCCTGCAGCGGGTCGGAACCCTGCAGGAAGCGATGGACATGATTGACGCCAGCCCTTTCGGCAACGCGGCCTCGATCTACACCAGCAGCGGGCCCGCCGCTCGCGAGTTCGTGTCAGGCGTCAACATCGGGAACGTGGGCGTAAATGTCGGAGTCGCCGCTCCGATGGCGTTCTTTCCGTTTGCCGGGCGCAAGGCGTCGTTCTTTGGCGACCTGCACGGTCAGGCCGGAGATGCCGTGAGGTTCTTTACCGATCCGAAAGTCGTCGTCTCACGTTGGCCGAAGTCGTCCGACGGCCGCGACCCCTGGGACTGAGCAGCCGATGTCCGCCCGACGACAACCGGATCCCGACCGCCCGGCACGCGACTGGGCCTATCTGCAAGACGTACATCCGGCGATCACCATGGTCCAGGCACGGATTGAGCGGGAGGCCAAAAAAGATCGCGAACCGATCACCGAGCGCGAATCCGCGCGATTGATTGCGACCCTGGTGCGCGCCTGCGGCGCGAGAACGGCGCTGGAGATCGGGACGAATCTCGGCTATTCGGCGACCTGGATCGCCCGCGCCCTACCGAGTGACGGACGCTTGATCTGCCTCGATATCGATGGCGAGATCCTGGAGCGCGCCCGCGAGCACCTCACGCACGAACGAGTGGCCGATAAGGTTGAGTTGCGCTGCGGCGCGGCGCTGGACTTGCTGGCAGACCTTTCTGGACCGTTCGACTTCGCCTACATCGACGCGAACAAGGACGACTACCCGGCCTATCTCGAGGCGGTCGTCGAGCTGCTGCGTCCGGGCGGCGTCGTCTGCGTCGACAATCTGCTCTGGGGCGGTCAGGCGGCCATGGAAACTGACGATCCGAACCGTCCACACCAATGGACCCGGATCATCCGGTCGTTCAATCGATCGTTCCTGGATCACCCGCAGCTGGACTCGACCATCGTGCAAGTCGGCGACGGGGTTGGCATCGGGGTCAAACGGGGCTGAATCGCCTCTATTCAGGAGTCCGCGGCCGGCGCGAAGGGCCGCGTGGGCCACCGCAATTGACGTAGCTGCCGCTGCCGCCTAGCGTCATACCCGGCACCGAGCCTCGGCGGCGAATGGAGCAGGAACTCGTGATTACGAACACGGCAAAGCAACGCATGGAGCAGGGCAAGGTTGCACTAGGGGCCGGCTGCGGCCTCGGTGTTCCTTTCCCCGCGGAGATGTTGGCGAGCATGGGGTTCGACTGGGTGCTGATCGACAACCAGCACGGCAGCTGGGACCGCTACTCCTCCATGCTGGCGTTCATGGCCGTGCGCGCCGGCGGCTCGATCCCTGTGGCCCGCGCTCTCGTCAACCGGTACGACGAGATTGGTCGGCTGCTGGACGAAGGCGCCCTCGGCATCATCGTGCCAATGGTGGACACGGTTGAGCAGGCCGAGGCAGCGGCATTCGCGTCGCGCTTTCCACCGGCCGGCGGCCGCTCCAACGGCGCGGGCGGCGCCAGCGTTTACGGACCGGACTACATCGATAGCTTCAACGATCAGGCCTTCGTGGCAATCCAACTGGAGTCGAAGGAAGCCATTGAAAACGCCGACGACATCATGGCCGTGGACGGCATCGACGGCTGCTGGCTGGGCCCCGCCGACCTGGCGAACTCCATCGGCTTCGTCCGCGACTCGGCCGAGCACGACGAAGCCGTGATGCGGATGATCGAAGCCTGCCAGAAGCACGGCAAAGCCCCCGGCATCGCCGCCGGCAGCGTCGAACAGGTCGAGAAATGGGCCTCCGCCGGATGCACCTTCATCAGCGCCGGCAGCGACAAGGGCTACATCGCACTGGGCGGCATGGCCGAATACGAGGCGCTGAAGCACTTGCGCGACTAGACGGCGAGGCCGTAGGTGCCAAGATAAATGACCTGAAATGCCGAGCGAAGCGTAAGCACCCATGTACGGTCGTCCAGAGTGGTGCTTTGCAGTTGGCGGATCTTGCGATTTTGGAGATGTAATCTCCAGTATCTTGACTGCAGTGGTTGTTGTCGTGGCAATCGCCGCGATTGTGGCCTTGGTAGTCTATCTGTTGATTGCCCATATTCGGGACCGATTCCCTTCGGCAATCGAGGAGTCTAGCGACGGCCAATGGGTGTCTAAGGGAAACGGAGGGATGTCAGCGAGTAGTCAAGAAGTCGTTCGCGTTTCCAGACTTCAGCAAGGTAGACGAGGTCCGGACGAGATATCGGACTCGGATGGCGCGGGAAAAATCCATAGCCTCTCGTCAGCATGGCGACCTACACGTCCGCAAGTCTCGCGGGCAGCAGAGGAGCGCCAGATCCAACTGCGAATCGAACAGGGCAGGCGGCAGGCTGAGATTGACGAGACCGTCGGTACACGAGGTCGTGAGAGAACCAGCCGGCGAGGAAAGAGCGAAACTTCAGAGGATAAGAACAAGAGACTCAGGCGCGAGACCAATCGATGGTTGCCTGGATATTATCGCAGATCTCGTGACATGTTGGAGTAGGTTACAAGACACAAGATCACGCAATATCAATAGTCCGCTCCAGAGTACGCGGGTGTATTGGTCTATCAGGTTCTTTTTGGTGAGCAACGACTATTCGTTGCTTCGAGTGCGAAAGCAGGATAGAATTGACCGGCATCCGCTGCCAAGGGTAGCTGTATGGCTTTGCTGGTTCTTTTCGTAGTTCTGCTTGCTCTGACGATAATCGGGCTAATGCCCGGCAGTCACAATCAGCGAGGCTTGCTCCTGGCTGTCGTGTTGGGATCATTCATTCTATTCACCACTGTTTACCATCTTATACTCTCGAGGGAACAAGCTAGGAACGCAAAGCTAGCCGCGCGCAAGGAAAGCGAATTAAAGTCGCCACGCGAGAGGCGCGAGGATATTAGGCTCCTGCGACGTCTGAGATCCCGCAGGAAGAGTCGCAGTCGGGTATTGGAGTTTGGGTCGAGCCTGGGTTCTGGAAAGCCGCGAGTTCGGCAAGAAAGTCTGCGGCGCCAGGACGAACTGCGGGTCCGGCAAGGCATTCGTGACGCTGCACGGGCACGCGCCGATGCAAGTCGCCATCGCGGAGGACGGGTCCAGGCTGGTGAAGAAGAACCAATTGGCAAAAGACATGTGGAAAGGATTGCCAAAGACCACTCCCGGAGATCAAGAAATCGACTCGTCTCACAGGCAGGCATTCGACGCCAGGAGGAATTGCGGATTGAGCAGGGCAGGGCGTATGCAGCGGAGAGTGGCGAAAACGTCCGGCTCATAGCCGAGACTGCCGGTGAGAGAAGGAAGAGGGATAGTCTAAGGCGACGAAGGGAGAGGTTCTGGCGGGAGACTGACTGGGGCCGTAGTACGTAGAACCTGATCATTGACGCCGTGCTCGCGATCAGCCGTCGTCAGATCCACGGCTGAATTGGCCATGGGATGGGTCGCAGTCTCTTGGCAGAAGGCTGAGACTCGCTCCGAGCCTTGTAATGATGGCGACGCTCGTTGAGCCCGCCATGAGCGCTCGTTCGTCATGTCCGCTGCGGGCCGGCGCCGCTATCCTCTGGCGTCGTGGCCGTCCCCGATCGAAAAGGTCGTTCCATGAAGATCGCCAATATCACCGTCCGCCAGGTTGACGTCCCGCATCCGCATCCGTATGTGAGTGCCTGGGGACCGCCGGGCCGGGTTGAGTATTCGCGCGGGGCGGTGATTGTGAAGGTGGAGACGGACGAGGGGCTGACCGGCTGGGGCATTGGCGACCCGCAAAGCGGGATCACGAATCGTGACGTGGTGGCGCCCCAGCTCATCGGCCAGGACGTGTACGCGTTGGCGCGGCACGCCGAGGTGATGCGGCAGGCCGGGACGCTCCTTTTTGACATGGCGCTCTGCGACATCATCGGCAAGGCGGCGGGACAGCCCTTGCATCGGTTGTGGGGCTATCGCGACACGCGGGTGCAGGCCTACGCGAGCACCATCGTTGCGGCCACGCCCGAGCAGCGTGCCGAGGATGCGTTGGCCTACCTGGAGCAAGGATTCAGGGCCATCAAGCTTCGGACGGCGTTTCCGACGCTGGCCGAGGACATCGCGCTGGTATCGGCGGTGCGCGACGCCGTGGGCGACCGCATGGTGATCATGGTGGACGCCAATCTCGCCGGGGGATCGTCCAGCGATCACCGCCCGGCCTGGGACTTTGATCGCGCCATGGCGGAGGCACGTGAACTGGAGCAGTTGGACGTGTACTGGCTGGAGGAGCCGCTGCCGCGCGACGACTTCGCAACCATCGCGCGCCTAACGGCGGAAACGGACATTGCCATTGCCGGCGGCGAGGGCAACGTGGGCATGGCGGACTGTATCGAGATGATCCGCGTGGGCGCCTACGACATCCTGCAGCCCGACACGGCCATGAGCTGCGAGGCCCTGTCGCAGTTCATCAAGATCGCGGCGGCGGCGGAGTTTGCCGGCAGGCTGTTCGTGCCCCATCACGGGGTCACCGGTCTGGGCATCGCGGCGCACATGCAGCTAAGTGTCTGCATTCCCAATTGCCCGTACGTGGAATTCATCCTCGACGAGCCGTATCGAACGGTCGAGCACTACCAGCAACTGGGCGGGATCGTTGACACGCCGCTGCGGATTGATGCCGACGGCTACTTGCCTGTACCCACGCGTCCGGGGCTGGGCGTAGGTGTGAACGAAGACGCCATTGCCCAATACGAGGTCGAAGTCACCGACTAGGCGCGGAGCCGGTCTCTCCAGTCTGCTGAGCGGGACTTGGTCGAGAGGGGCGGCGGTCGCTGTCCCAGCGCGCGGGTCCGGGCCGCGGCTGTTCGCCGTCAGAACCGGCGATGGGCCCCGGCCTTACGTGCTTGGCGGTCAAGGCACCCACGGCCAGGGCAGTCTTGGGCGACGCGCCGGCCTGCTTGAGGATCGTCTCCGTCGATTCGCGGACGTGGTGATAGACGGCGTCACTGTCGCCGATTCCCGGTGCAGGGCCGTCGCCCGCCTGCCAGATCCTGGCCAGCCGGTCGGCCAGCAGATCGCTGACGATCATCAGGTCGCGGGCCATGCGTCCTGATGAGTCGTCGTCACTGGTTTGGTGCCTTCCCATCTGGCGACCGATCCAGAGACCGGCAGCCGCAGCGAGCACGGCTCCGACGGCCGCCGCGGCAACTCCGAGAATGATCGAGTCGTTCACAGTGGGGCTCTCGGTTCGACGTGTCGGTCTCAACTCGGGCGGTCCAGCGTAAGCCTACTGTGCCGCCGACTCCGCACCGCCGGGTCTGGGCGTTGACCGGGGATCCGGCAGTCGATGCGTCGGTTTCATGTCCAAGCTGTTCGCCAAGGTGACTATGGTAGGGATGCGACGCCCGCATAACAGAAGTGAGCGCGAATCAGATGCAATCGGTCGTGATCGACACCGACCCCGGCACCGACGATGCCCTGGCGCTGTTGATGGCGTTGAACAGTCCCGACTTGCGCATCGAGGGCATCACAGCCGTGGGCGGAAACGCGACGCTGGCGGACACGACGGACAACGCACTGCGGCTGGTCGACCATGTGGCTGGCGGGCGCGATGTGCCGGTCGCCGTTGGCGCCGAGCGACCGGCGCACGGATCGTTTAGCCACGCCTACCACATTCACGGCGCGGGCGGGCTTGGCGTTGATCTTCCCGCCGCGTCGATGGCGCCTCATCGAGCGGACGCAGTGGAGTTCTTGCGCGACCGCGCCCTTGCCGCGCCGGGACGAATAGCCGTCATAGCGCTCGGGCCGCTGACAAACGTGGCCGCGGCGCTGGACGGGCGACCTGACGTCGCGCAGGCCATCTCTGAGATTTTTGTAATGGGCGGGGCCGTTGAGGTTCCCGGCAACGTCACGCCTTACGCCGAGTTCAACATCTACGAAGACCCGTGGTCAGCGAACGCCGTATTCGGCTCCGGGGTGGCGGTCACGCTCATCGGTTTGGACGTGACTCACAGGACCTCCTTGCAGCGCGACGGCGGCCCACGGTGGTTCGAAGGCACGTCCAGGTCCGCCCAATTGGCTAACCGCATCCTGGCAAACAGTTTTCGGGAGCGACCTGACGTCCAGGAGTTCTATCTGCACGATCCGCTGGCGGTCGCCGCGGCCATCCAGCCTGAACTCCTGACCCATCGACGCGCGCAGATAGCCGTGGTGACGGATGGGGAGGAGCGAGGGCGAACTGTCGCGAGTTACGGCGACGGGCCCGTGAAGGTGGCGTTAGGGGTGGATGCCGGGCGAGCCGTGGAGGTGGTTCGGTCGCTCATATCCAATTGAACTCATGAAGCCACCGAGGTAGATCTACTCGGCCCTCATCATTCATGATTGATGCGGGGGAAATTCAGGAATGTCCGCAAGCACGGTTCCAAGGCACGCCCGAGTTGTTGTCATCGGCGCGGGAATCGTCGGTTGTAGCGTCGCCTATCACCTGACGAGGCTCGGGTGGCGCGACATCGTGGTTGTCGAGCAGGGACCGCTGTTCGAAACCGGCGGCTCGACGTCACACGCCCCGGGACTCGTGTTCCAGGTGAATCCGTCCAAGGCGATGTCGGGGTTCGCGCGCTATAGCGTCGATCTGTGGTCCAAGCTGGAACTCGACGGCAGTCCGTGTGCCAAGACTGTGGGGAGTCTTGAGGTGGCCTGGACGCCAGAGCGGCTTGTCGACCTACGACGTAAGGCCGGATACGGCTTGAGCTGGGGCGTCGAGGCCCACTTGCTCGGTCCGGCGGAAAGTCGCGAGCTAGTCCCGATCCTTTCCAATCGAATCCTGGGCGCTCTATACGTCCCGTCGGACGTCCATACGAAGGCGACCAGACCGGCCGAAGCTATGGCGCGGGAGGCTGAGCGGGCGGGCGCGAAGTTCTACGGCAGCGTGAGAGTCACGGGCTTCGACATCGAGCGCGGTCGGATTCGTGGAGTTCAGACGGCTGCCGGCGACATTCAGACGGACCTGGTGGTCGCGGCCGCCGGCATCTGGGCGCCGACGGTTGGCGGCATGGCCGGAGTGCCGATACCGCTGTCGCCGATGCAGCACCTCTATGCGGTCACAACGCCACTCGATGAACTGGCCGCGGCAACGGAGGAGATCTCGCAGCCCCTGGTGCGCCACCAGGACGAGGCAATGTACTTCCGCCAGGAGGGCGACTGCTACGGCATCGGCTCTTACCGGCACGAGCCGCTGCTGGTAGAGGCCGCTGACCTTCTCGACTATGACGAAGCGCCGATCGCACCGGCAGAGCTGGCGTTCAAGCCCAGGCCCTTCGAGAAGGCGCGCGCGGCCGCAGGCCAGCTGATGCCCTGTCTCAAGGGTGTGGGCTTGACGCGCAAGTTAAATGGAATCTTCTCGTTTACCACGGACGGATTTCCGGTGCTCGGCGAATCGCCGCAGGTCGCGGGTTTCTGGTCAGCACAGGCCGTCTGGATCACGCACGCCGGCGGCGTGGGCAAGGCCATGGCCGAGTGGATCGTGAACGGCGAGCCGTCCAGCGATCTCCGGGAGTGCGACATTCGCCGCTTTCACGAGCACGCATACGACCGCTCCTATGTTCGGGCGCGCGCCGCGCAGCAGTACCGCGAGGTCTACGACATCATCCACCCGCGGCAGCAGATAGCCGAGCCCCGGAATCTGCGGCTGTCCCCCTTCCATTCGCGGCAGCGGGCGTTGGGCGCGGTTTTCTTCGAAAGCGCTGGATGGGAACGTCCCGAGTGGTATGAGTCGAACGAAAGCCTGCTCGGCTGCCTGAACGTAACCGGCGCGGCGCGAGACGGCTGGGAAGCACGCGACTGGTCGCCGACCATCGCGGCCGAGCACGTGGCCTCGCGCGAGCGGGTGGCCATGTTTGACCTGACGCCCTTCGCCACGTTCGAGGTCACTGGCCCCGGTTCGCTGGCCGCGCTGCAGCGGCTCACGACCAACCAGATGGACAAGCCGATCGGGACGATTACGTACACCGCCATGCTCACGCCAAGCGGTGGTATCAAGTGTGACCTCACGGTGACGCGCTTGGCGGAGCACCGCTTCATGATTGTCACGGGTGGAGCGATGGGGCTTCACGACCTCGAGTGGATTCAGAGGCACGTGCCGGACGACGGCTCGGTCACGGTGAGTGACGTCTCGCCCAAACGTTGTTGCATTGGGCTTTGGGGGCCGAGGGCGCGCGATCTGCTGAGCCGTGCCTGCGCGGACGACGTGTCCGACGCGGGGTTTCCGTATATGACCGCCAGGCGGCTCGCGGTTGCCGACGTTCCCGCGCTTGCGCTGCGGATCTCCTACGTGGGCGAGCTTGGCTGGGAGATCTACGCATCCACCGAGCAAGGTCAGCGGCTGTGGGACATGCTTTGGGAGGCTGGCCAGTCGCTCGGTGTGATTGCCGCGGGCGGCGGCGCCTTCGAATCGCTTCGGCTCGAGAAGGGTTACCGGCTGTGGGGCAACGACATCCACACCGAGTTCAATCCATTTGAAGCAGGCACGAGCTTCGCGGTGCGGATGCGGAAGGGCGAGTTCATCGGCCGGGATGCGCTCCGGGCGTTTCGCTCGCAAGGGATATCGCGCAGGCTGTGCTGCATGACCCTGGATGACCCGGATGCTGTGGTGATGGGCAAGGAGCCGATCATGGACGGTGGACGCGCGCTGGGTCACGCGACCAGCGCCAACTACGGCCACACCATCGGTCGCGGCATCGTGTACGGCTACCTGCCCACGAGCCACGTCGCACCTGGAACCGGCGTCGATGTGCTCTACTTCGGCGAACGTCTACCGGCAACGGTTGTGCCGGAGCCTCTCGTTGATCCGCAGGGTCGGAAGATGCGGGGATAGTGCGATGCAACGCAACTGTGATCTATTGGTCGACAAGGAATCTCACGAGATGCCGACGCCGACTGACGCCATTGCAGACATGGGAGCGGCGCCGGAAGCGACCGTTGGCGCGGGACTAGCTCAGCCGATTCGCGAAGGTGGAGTTACTGAACCATTGGAGGGCGCGAGATGACGCAGACACTTGTAGTCGACGGTCTCAAGCGGCGTCGATTGCCGATAAATCTTCGGCAGAGCGGCAACAGCGACGCCCGGATGCTCATTTCCACCCGGATCCGAAAGTCCCCCTGGTGGCACTTGTCGAAGGCGGCCGGCTGCTGGGCGTATACGACCTACAACCACATGTACCACCCGCGCGCCTACATCAAGCCCGAGGATGGGGGACTGCTAGAGGAGTACAAGTACCTGACCGAGCACGTCAGCATGTGGGACGTGGCGGTCGAGCGGCAGATTCAGATCAAGGGACCTGACGCAGCGGACTTCGTGGACCTGCTCATCACGCGCGACGTGCACAGCCGCATCGCCACGATGCAGGCCCGCTACGTGATTCTCTGCAACCAATACGGTGGGGTGATCAACGACCCGGTGCTGCTTCGCGTGGCCGACGACGAGTTTTGGTTCAGCATTTCCGATTCGGACGTGCTGCTCTGGGCGCAGGGCGTTAACGCCATAGCCCGGTCCAACGTTGACATCCACGAGATTGACGTGTCCCCGGTCCAGATCCAGGGTCCCAAGTCGGTGCTGCTGATGGAGAAGATGTTTGGGTCGCACATCAGGAACATTCCGTACTACGGCCTGATCCACGACACGTTGAACGGGCACGCCGTCACGATCTCGCGCACCGGCTTTTCAGCTGAAATCGGGTTTGAGATTTATCTGCACGACGCCATGCGTCATGCGGATGACGTGTGGCCGTACATCCTGGAGCAGGGGCGGGAGTTCAACCTGCACGTGATCGCTCCCAGCCACATTCGGCGGATCGAGGCCGGGATCCTTTCATACGGCCAGGACCTGGACATCGAGAACAACCCGTTCGAAGTCCGACTCGGCTGGCAGGTAGATCTGACCAAGGGCGACTTCATCGGCAAGGAGGCGCTGGCCCGAATCAAGGCCGAAGGCGTTTCTCAGCGCCTGGTTGGCCTGAGGGTGGGCGGCGAGCCGCTGACCTGGTACAACGAGGACTTCTACCTCGTCGGCGACGAGGAGTCAGGCGAGGCCGTGGGCTACGTCACCAGCGCGTTCTGGTCGCCCAACCACCAGTCGAACATCGCGCTGGCCGTAATGCCGCGGTCGCATTGGAGCCGCGGAACGCGTGCGAAAGTCCAACTGCCGGCGGACGGGCTCGTCGATGCCGAAGTCGTGCGGGTGCCGTTTGTCGATCCGACCAAGGAGCGTCCCAAGACGGCTCTGTGACGAAAAGTACGTCATTGGTCGGCGACACAGGTTGGTGGGCGCGATAGGACTCGAACCTATGACCTCGCGGATGTGAACCGCGCGCTCTAACCAGCTGAGCTACGCGCCCGATGGCGTGCATCGTAGCAACGCCCGGTGTGTGCCGGTCAGAGCTGCAAGAGGGCCTGGGGGTCCAGGGCCAGGATGTCTACGGGCTCGCCCGGCTCGATGGTCTGGTCCTCGCGCAATACGGCCAGGCCGTTGCCGGCCACCAGGGAGGACATGCGGTAGGAACTCTGATCGCCAGCCGACGTGCATACCAGCTGCCCGTTGGTGCGACGTACTTGCACGCGCAGGAACGTGCGCTTGCCTTGCGCGCTGCCGAGGCGCTGACCGGCTATGGCCCGGACTCGCGGGTGTGTGAGGTCGCGGTGGCCCATCAGGCGCAGCAGGGCCGGGCGGACGAACAGGGTGAAGCAGACCATGCTGGAGACCGGGTTGCCGGGCAGTCCGATGACGGGTGTGCCGTGAACCGTGCCGAAGGCCAGCGGCTTGCCGGGCCGCATGTTGATCTGCCAGAAGTCCATGCGGCCTTCGGAACCCAGGACGTTGGTGACGAGGTCGTAGTCGCCCATGGACACGCCGCCGATGGTGACGATGACGTTAGCGGCGGAGCCTTCCCTCATGGCCGATTGCAGCGCTTCGATGGTGTCGCCGGTGATGGGGAGACGCCGCGGTTCGGCGCCGAGCGCGGTGGTGGCGGCTTCCAGGGCCCAGGCATTGCTATTGCGGACCTGGCCGGCCTGAATTCCTGCGTCGATCTCCACGATTTCGTCTCCGGTTGGGACGATGGCCGCGGTGGCGCGGGGATGAGCGCGGACAGTCGTGACGCCAACCGACCCGAGCACGCCAATTTCGGCGGGGCCCAGGCGTCGGCCGGCCTTGACCACGACCGATCCCGCGCTGATGTCGCCGCCCGCCGGCCGGATGTTCTCCCCGGGATCGGCCTGCTCCAGCACCGCCACTACGCGACGGTCCGTGTCATTGCTGCTGGGGTCAGTGCCCAGATAGCCCCAGTCAGTCCGGTCAGTGTCTTCGAACGGAACGACTGCGTCGGCGCCGGCGGGGATCGGGGCTCCGGTCATGATTCGCGCAGCCTCGCCGGGCTGGAGGGTCAAGGGGCTCACTCGTCCGGCGGGGATCTCATCCACCACCCGCAGGCGTGCTGGCGTGTCTGCCGATGCCCGGGCGAGGTCGGCGGCCTGTATGGCGTACCCGTCGTAGGCCGAGTTGTCGAAGCCCGGCACGTTGTCACGCGCCAGCACGTCCTCTGCGGCGACCAGGCCCAGAGCCTCGGCCAGCGGGGTCTCGCGCGCGGGCAACGGGGTGAAGCCGCGCAGGATGCGCTCCAGCGCGTCGTCTACCGAAAGAAACGTCTGCAGATCCGTCATGCGGGTGACCAAGCTTGGGGATCAGCCAAGTCTAGCCGCGGAGCCGAGTGATCTGCCCGCGCCTCGGTTCGCGAGAAGGCGCCCGATTGGACTTTGCTATTCTCGCCGCGTCTCCTTGCAATCGGTTACCCACGGGCACATCAGATGATCAAGAAGCTCGGCGTGCTTGCGGTCGTCCTTGGGGTTCTTGCAGTTCTTTTTCGAAAGGCCAAGAGCCTGATGGGCGTCGAAGACGAGTCGGGAGCGGGCGCCTAGCCGTAAGGCGGCGACGTGCGGCGAGGTTGGCCTTCGCCGCTGGCCTTCGGTTTGGAAGTCCATTCCTCGGTAGCTCAATGGTAGAGCGTGCGGCTGTTAACCGCAGGGTTGCAGGTTCGAGTCCTGCCCGAGGAGCCAGCCGGGGAGCCGGCGCAATCGACCGACTTCCGAATTCGTCCTCGTTGGTGACTATCGCGGTGTGTACGAAGATCTTGCCGACACGCTTGTGATCCTGGTGGTCCGAGTGACGCGTCGACTGGAGGCCTAGCGTCGCAGGTCAGCGAGCCAAGGAAGCCGTGCAACGGGCAGAGCCATCGTGATCGAGGCGGAGGCCGGGCGCCTTCTGGATACGGCGCTAGAAGTATTCGCTCAAGGGATCTGTGTTCCACGTAGCTTCACGCACCCCTATCTGGCAGAGCGCGTCGGCGAAATGTGGGTGACGCGCGACGCTCCACGTCGGCGTGGGCGGTACCGAAGGGAAGAGTGGTTCGCGCACGGAATCGCGCCGGACGAGACCGTGCGGATTGTCAGGCGGAATACGCGCGGCCAGTACGCCATTTGCGCAATCTGCGCGCTTGGGGAGTCCGACGAGCCGACGCGGGCCGGGTATCGGGCGCTGGATCATCGCCTGGGATTCACCGAGCCGATCATGATCCACGACTTGCGGAAGATTCCGCGGTTCGCGTCGCCGATCGAGATCGTCCGCGTGCTGGACGCTGCGCTTGCGGACAAGGTGAACAAGGCAGTCCGCCGACGGCAGATTCTTCCCGAACACCTCACGCCGGATGCTCCGTTGCGTATGTATGCGGCACTGATGGACGGCGATCCGGCGGGTTGGGTGAGCAGTATCGAGGTGGCGAGGGCGACCTGGTGCGCCAATCTGTACGTCAAGCCGGAATTCCGACGCCGCGGCATTGGCCGTGCGCTGATGTGCCGGATGCTGCGCGACGACCGATCGCACGGCTCACAGTTGGCCGTGCTGGCCGCGAGTCATACCGGCGCCTTGTTGTATCCGCTGGTGGGCTATGAGCAGATCGGCACCCTGTTCATGTACACGCCGCGTCGCAGGTGAGCGTCGGTTAGGGCGAGTCCGCGTTGACCGGGAGGTCGAGCCGCATAACGTATCGCCGCTTGCCGAGGCGGCCGATTTCCCGAAAGCCAGCGTTGCTGTACATCGGTCGAACGCCCCCGTACCGGTAGCTCGGGGAATCCGGGTCGGCCGGATAGGCCTCCACGGCGCTGGCGCCCTGCGTGCACGCCCTGTCGATGGCTGCCTGCAGGAGCCGCCGGGCCAACCCGCGGCTGCGTAATCGCCTGGGCACGTAGAAGCAAGTCAGCGACCAGATCGACGCGTCGTTCGAGTCGGCCGCGCCGGTGACGCTTGAGGTCCTGAGCCGCGGAAACGTCGGCCGTGGAGCTATCGAGCACCACGCAATTGGATCAGCACCGTCGTAGGCCAGGATGCCCACCGGCTGGCCCTGGCAGATGCGCCGGGCCATGCCAGCTTTCAAGGTGGCGCGGTTGCGTTGTCGAGCTTCCTCGCGCGTAGCTCGATACGGCAGGCACCAGCAGTAGTGGGGTGCGCCACGGGACGAAAACAGGCGCTCGAAATCCGGCCAGGTTGACGGTTCGACAGCTCTGAAGGTGAGGTCTTCCGGGAGGTCGGTCATGCGCGGAAGCTCAGGTCCGGGAAGGCCGCCTGCGTCCGTGGGTCGCGCGCCCTGGGGGCGGTTGCGGCGAGCGGCTCGGCAGGGGAACCGACGCTCCCCTGTGCTAGCGTAGAAACCGTGAAGGAGTGTAGCTCAGCTGGAAGAGCAACGGTCTCCAAAACCGTAGGTCGGGGGTTCGAGTCCCTCCACTCCTGCCATCGCCGAAGTGGCGGAACTGGTAGACGCGCTGGTCTCAAAAACCAGTGAGGTTCATCCCTCGTGTCGGTTCGATCCCGACCTTCGGCACCTGATGATGCAAAGATCCGGATACGGCGTCAGTCCGATTCGATCTCCGGAATATCCAGGTCCATGCCCGGATAGATGGTGTTCGGATCGGCGCCGTCAAACCGCCACTTGTTCTTGTTGAAGATGATTTCCCACTTGTCCTGGTCGCCGTATTCGCGCTCGGCGATCGTTCGAAGTGTTTCGCGGGGCATCACCTTGATCGTGTGGCGGACGGCCGTCACTTTCTTTTCGCGCTTAAGGAAATCTAAGAGTCCCATGCCTGCCCCCAGCGGCTGGCGCCAATCGGCGTTTCGCGCGGGCACGAGTATAGGACTGGCGTGCTTCGGTCTCAAAAAGGCTGGCACAGCGGTGGCCTGGAGTGTGGCTGCGTGAAGCTGAACCCGGGCCGAAGTGCCGACACGTTTTCCGGACGACTCTGGCGAGAGGCCGAGGAAAAGCGATCATGGGTGTGCCTGGGCCTGGACCTGGATCTGAAGCGTTTGCCGGCGGGTCTGCGCAAGTCGCCGGAAGGTGGACGCGAGTTTCTGCTGGAGGTCGTGGACGCCTGCGCCGAGGCGGTCGTGGCCTTCAAGCCAAACGTTCCGTTTTACCTGGCGCTAGGACCTGATGGCTTGCAGCTGCTGCGAGATGTTCGCGATGCCGTCGGTGACCGCGCCTTGCTAATTGCGGACAACAAAGTTGGCGACGTGGCTGACACATCCGAGCGTTACGCCAGTTTTCTGTTCGAGTACCTTGAGGTCGACGCCATCACCTTCAATCCGTGGGGTGGGCGGGACGCAGTTCAACCGCTGATCGAGCGGCCGGACCGCGGCGCGTTCGCCTGGTTGCGCAGCAGCAATCCGGGCGCCGACGATTTGCAGGGTTTGCCGACCGGTCACGGCGACCCGGTCTACGCACGGCTGGCGCGCCGGCTAGTTGAATGGAACGAGCTTGGGAATCTGGGCGTGGTGGTGGGCGCCACGCGTCCCGATGACGTTGCGACGGTGCGTGAGCTGACACCCGGCATGCCGATCCTGGCCCCGGGCGTCGGCGCGCAGGGTGGGGCACTGGAGTCCACGGTGCGGGCCGGCTTCGGACCGGCGCCAGAAGGGGTGCTGGTCAATGCCGGGCGTTCGGCGCTCTGGGCGAGCGACGGTCCCGACTACGCGCAGGCCGTGCGAATGAAGGTTGAGGAAATGCGGTCGGCAATCGAGGAGGCCCGACCGGACTGACGAAAGGTCGGCTCAGCTCTCGACCGGCCAGGCTCCGAGGACGCGCGTGAGGACGGTCGACTCACCAAGCACGCGCAGCGCCTCCTGGACGGGCGCTTCGTCCGGATGTCCCATCATTTCCAGGAAAAAGATGTAGTCGTCCGGCTTGAGTCGCGAGGGCCGCGATTGGATGAAGCTGAGGTTGAGGTCATGGTCGCGCAGGCAGCTGAGCACGTCGTGGAGCGCGCCGACGCGGTCGTGGACGGCCACCATCAAAGCCATTTTGTCTCGGCCAGTGCGGGCCGACGGCTTGTCGCCAATCACGTAGAAGCGGGTTCGGTTGGACGCCACGTCCTGAATGTCCTGCTGCAAGACCTCCAGCCCGAATGCTTCGGCCGCGCTCAGCGGACCGATGGCCGCGGTGTTGGGTTCTCCAGCCGCGCGTCGAGCGGCTTCCGCCGTGCTGGCCACTTCGATGAGTGGCGTGGTGCCGAGGTGACGCTGAATCCATCCCCGGCACTGGGCAATGGCGTGCGGGTGCGAATAGACGCGGCTCCAGTCACCTCCATCGGAGATCGCCAACAGGTTGTGGGAGACCGGCAGTTGAACCTCGGCCTGGATGTGGACGTTGCGTGCGACGAAAAGGTCAAGCGTTTCGCCAATTGTGCCGCTGGTGGTGTTTTCGATGGGGACGACGCCCGAGACGCGCGGCGAGCGGTCGACGAAGTCGAAGATGTCGCTGAATGAATTGAGCGGTGTCAGGTCGGCAATTCGGCCGAAATACTGCTGCGCAGCCTGGTGACTGAAGGTGTGCGGTGGGCCCAAATAGCCGACCCGGGGTGGCTCTTCCAGGCTTCGCGAGGCGGCCATGATCTCGCGGTAGATCGCCTGGATGTGATCGTCCTCGTAGGGTCCCGGGTTGATTGCCGTGACCCGTTCCAGCACGTCGCGCTCGCGTCCCGGGTCGAAGACAGGGATCCCAGTGTCAGCCTTGCGATGGCCGATTTTCCGGACAAGCTCGGCGCGCTGCCCGAGCAGCGTGACCAACTGCTCGTCCAGGGAGTCAATGTCGCGCCGCAAGTCTTTGAGCGACTCGGACACCTCAGACTCCAGGCAAGCGCGGGGGCGCGATGCTAGCACCGCCTCGCGGTTGTTCGAGAGTGCGCTGGGTTAGAGACCGCGCATCGCCTCGCCGAAGGCATCAACCGCCTGGGCCAGGTCATCTCGGCTGTGGGCGGCGCTGACCATGGCGCGAACCCTGGCGGCGTCTCGAGGAACGGTTGGGAAGGCCACGCTTTGAACGAAGATGCCGCGCTGCCGCAAACGGTCGCTCAGCGCGTGGGCGCGTTCGGCTTCGCCCACGATCACCGGCGTGATGGGCGTCGCGCTGCGCCCGAGGTCCATGCCCAGGTTGGACAGCCCCTGCTTGAAGAAGCGGGCGTTGTCCCACAGCCTTTCGACTCGTTCGGGTTCGCGGGTAAGGACTCTGATCGATGCCCGCGTGGTTTCGACGACGGCAGGCGGATGCGACGTGGAAAACAGGACAGGCCGGGCCGTGTGCGTGAGGTAGTCGCGCAGCGCCTGGCTGCCGGCAATGTAGCCGCCCATCGAGCCGATGGCTTTTGAGAGGGTGCCTAACTGGACCTGCACGCGCCCGTGCAGGCCAAAGTGATCCACAGAGCCGCGGCCACCGCGACCAAGAACTCCACTGCCGTGCGCATCGTCGACCATCACCATGGCGCCGAACGCCTCGGCCGCGTCGCAGATGTCGGGCAGTGGCGCGATATCGCCATCCATGCTGAAGACGCCGTCCGTCACCACCAGCTTGCGCTGATCCGGCGTGCAGGCGGCCAACTGCTCCCGGAGCGAGTCGGCGTCGGCATGAGCGAAGCGGCGGATCTCCGCGCGACTGAGCCGGCAGCCGTCGATGATGCTGGCGTGATTCAGTTCATCGCTGAGGATTACGTCTCCGCGGCCGACGAGGGCCGGAATGGTGCCCAGGTTGCCCGCGAAACCCGATTGGAAGACCAGCGTGGCTTCCACGCCTTTCCAGGCGGCGATTTCGGATTCGAGGGCTTGATGGACATCCAGCGTGCCGGCGATCGTTCGGACCGCGCCCGCGCCGCCGCCCCAGGTTTCGGCGCCGGCCATGGCGGCCTCACGCAAGGCCGCATCGTTGGCCAGGCCGAGGTAGTCGTTCGACGACATGTTGATGAGTTCACGGCCGCCGATACGGATGCGCGGACCCTGCGGTGACTGCAAGACCGGCAATTGCCGGAAGAGGCCGCGCTCGCGCAGATCGCGTACGTGAGCGTCTACAAATCCCAGCGGGTCCATCGGCATTCCTCGGGGCGGCTCGGAGCCCTATACCGCTGTAGCGTAGCGTCAACAGGGCATATGCCTGTAGAGCGGCGTAAGATGCCGGATGCGCAGGCGCGATGTTCGCGTGGCTGGGGTTAGGAGAGGTCGGTGATTGAGGAAACCGCGAGCGTTGAACTCATGGCGCCAGTCAACACGATCTGGCAGCTGGTGAGCACAATCAACGACTGGTCGAAGTGGAATGCCACCATCGAGGACGCCGAGCGGCTCACCGCCGGGAATTGGACGCCAGGTTTCCGGTTCCGCCAGAAGACCGGGCGCGAGCGAATGACGTTCATTTACACCATCACCGACGTCGACCTCGGCCACTCGGCCGCATGGGCCGGAAGCAAGGCCGGACTGACTCGCGGTATGTCGATCGAATTGCGGCCAGTCGAAGGCGGCACAGGTGTGCGGATCCGGCAAACCGCATCCGGCCCGCGCACGCTGGGTCCGCTGAGTTTCTTCGTGAAATTCAGCCTTCGTCGTAACGTGCGTGGCTGGACGCAGGGCCTGCGCAAGGCGTTGGCCGAAATGCCGACCACGGCCTGAGCATGACAGGCCCGAATGACCGGGCCGGGCTGCTGGCGGTTGCCGAAGCGGCGGCTCGTGCCGCCGGAGCCGAGTTACTGCGGACCTTTGAGTCGGACCTGCTGGGCGTGCAGTGGAAGACCTGGCAGGGCGAACGAACGGTAGTGACGGACGCCGACTTTGCGGCCGACCGTGCCATTCGCGAGGTGCTGGCCGAACGCGTTCCAGGGCACACGGTCTATTCGGAGGAGTTTCCCGACGAAGCGGAAATCCACGGACCCGACGTCTGGGTGATCGATCCGCTGGACGGCACGGACAATTACTCGCGCGGGCAGCCGCAGTTCTGCGTGAGCGTTGCCCACACCCGCGAGGCACGGGCCGATGTCGCTGCGATCTACGATCCGGTGCGGGACGAGATGTTTACGGCGGCCGCCGACGGTCCGGCCCGGCTCAACGGCCGAGAGATCAGCGTGACCGGGCGGACCGATCCGTCAGAGAGCACCGTGGCGTGGGCTCAGCGGGGAGTCAGCGCGGAGGACGACCGACGCTTTAACGCCGCGCTGGCGGAGGCGGCCCGTACGTTTCACCGCGTGCGCCTGACCGGCTCTGCGGCGCTAGAGACTGCCTGGGTGGCGGCGGGACGCTACGACGGTGCGATGTTTAGCAGTGTCAAGTGGTGGGACCATGCGGGCGCGGGGCTCCTGGTGCAGCGAGCTGGTGGCCAGGTCACCAACGTGAGAGGCGAGCCCACGACCTCCGCCAGCCGACGCTGCATCTTTACCAACGGCCGTATCCACCAGACCATCCTGGAGATTGCCGCGACCCACGGCCTGGAGCTTGCGTTTCCGACTTACGGGTGACGGCCTCTTGGCCCATGGCGGACCAGCCTCCGCGCGGGAGGATCCGAGGTCGTTTGCCTCCAGCGGCTTTGTAGCTACGTGTCTCGCGGTCACAGAGGCTGCTGGGCGATGGCTGAAGCCTTAAGAGTGGTTGCGGACCGCGTACCCACAATGCCGCGGCGTGACGACTCTGGGACCGATGGTGACCAGCCTCCGAGTATTGAGTTCGCCTGAGCGAAGTGACCCGCGGCTAGAATTGTGCATCTCGGTC
This sequence comes from Chloroflexota bacterium, assembly GCA_028874175.1. Lineage (GTDB taxonomy): Bacteria > Chloroflexota > UBA11872 > UBA11872 > UBA11872 > UBA11872. Next base: position 17,685 of record JAPPLN010000075.1, on the reverse strand, counting down.
CGGCAGTGTCAGCCGTGGTTCGTATCAATGCGATACGGGCGGGCGCCGCAGTTGGGAGCCGGCTAGCTCAAGGGAGACACGGATGTCGCTGAGCATCTATCTAAACTTTGACGGCAACTGCCGCGAAGCGTTTGAGTTTTACCGGTCGGTGTTTGGCGGGGACTTTGCGATCGTGCAGACGTTCGCGGACGGCCCGCCGGACATGGGCGTACCGGAGGAGGCGAAGGACCACATCATGCACGTGTCGTACCCGATCGGGTCGAGCGTGCTGATGGGCAGCGACGTGATGCCCGAGTTTGGTCCGCCGCACGTGACAGGTACGAACTTCTCGGTTTCCTATACGACCGAGAACAGGGAGCAGACCGACGAGTTCTTCGCGAAGATCTCCGAGGGCGGGACCGTGCAAATGGCGCCTGCGGATATGTTCTGGGGCGCCTACTTCGGGGCGTGCACGGACAAGTTCGGGATTACGTGGCAGTTCAACTGCGAGCACGGGGAGTCGGAGACGCCGTAGGGAACTTCCGAACTCCAGATGGACAACGTCCCCCCTGGCGGAACGCGACTCTAACAGGCGGCCGCCCCGCCAGCGGGGACGTTGTACCTAACAGTTTGGGTGTAGTGACTCGAGAGTCAAGCCGACTGTGTGGATCTGAATCTGTAAGCCGGGGAGTCTGAGCAGCGGATGGCGCTCACACCGGGTTTTCGAACCAGATGGGGTAGCCGTCGGGGTCGTTGACTCGGAATTGGAGCATGTCGTATTCCATGCGTTCGGGTTTGGTGGCCTGGATGCTGCGGGCGACGAATTCGGCGTGGAGGGCGCGGGCGTCGTCGCAGAGGATGAAGAGTTCGGCGGCCTGTCCTTCGACGGGGGGTGGGACGTTGCCGGGGGCTACCTGGAGCATGAGGCTGACGGGACCGCGCTTGAGCCGGCACCAGGCGATGCCTTGCGGGAGTTCCCAGGAGGCGACCATCTCGAATCCCAGGCCGTCGCGGTAAAAGGCAAGGGAGCGCTGCATGTCGGTGACCCAGATGAGGGGCCAGATGGTCTGGAGGGACATCGAGGAACTCCGATCAGGCGTGCCGCGACGAGTCGGTGTTTACCAACGCCAGGTTCCCGAGACGGGTTGAGGGTCGGCTAGCCAGCGGTGCCGTCGTGGCGTTGGTGGAGCCAGATGGGGTTGCCTTCGGGGTCGGCGATCATGGCGTTGAGGCAGGCGGGGGTGTCGCGGGTTTCGTGGAGCACCGTGGCGCCGGCTTCGCGGGCTTCCTTGAGGGCGGCATCCACGTCGTCGACGGCCAGGGCCATGAGTACCCGGGGCGGGTGCAGGCCGACGTGGGCCGGGGTGACGGCGAGGGTGGTATTGCCGGCCTGGAACTCGCGCCAGTCGTCGTCCTGGATGCCCGTGGTGGGCAGGCCGAGTACGTCGCGGTAGAAGCGCGCGGTTTTGTCGACGTCGGTAGCGATTGTCCAGATGAAGTCGACACCCTTGATTTCCACACCAAGCCTCCCTGGAGTCCCGGACGTCAGCTCAGGGTACTTGGGTCGATGGGTCGCTGGGCGGCATCCGAGGCGTAGGCGGCCAGGGACGCGCGAAGTACCTGCGTCGATGCCTGCACGTCGAGGCGTGGCTGGCGGCCAGCGATGATTCCATCGATGAAGTCCCTGGCAGCGCCCTTGAATCCTTCGATCCAGTCCATGGGGACCTGGTAGCTGACGGTTTCCGAGCCGGTGTGCAGCATGACGGGCGGGAGGTCGAGCATTTCGCCGCTGCAGCGGGTGACCCAGATCAGGCCCTTGGCGCCCTGGATTTCGAAGAAGTCGTCGAGGGCGTAGTAGGGGGCGCGGATGCGCATCTCGGGGGCGCTGGAGTACTCGAAGACGGCCAGGCAGTTGGCGTCCTTGAACCGCCAGACGACGACGCTGGGCGCATCGACCATGTAGTCGTCGGTGCGAGTGACGGTGGCGCTGACAGACGCAGGCTCGCCGACCCACCACATGGCGGTGGCGAACTTGTGGGCGCCCTCGTCGTAGAGCAGGCCACCGGGGTTGAGCAGCGGATCGCGGCGCCAGGTGAGGGCGTCGGGCGCCAGGGGCAGCCGCACCGATTCGGCCTCAACGCTGGTGACGACGACGCGCATGCGGACCATGTTGGGGTCGCCGATGACGCCGCTTTCGATCAGCTCGTTGGCCTTGACCAGGGGCGGGTAGTAGAGAAAGTTCTCGGTTACGCGATAGAAGGTGCCGGCGCTGGCGGCGGCATCGGCGACACGGGCGGCTTCCTTCAGGTTGCGGGCCATGGGTTTCTGGCAGGAGACGTGTTTGCCGGATTCGAGGGCGGCGATGGATTGATCGGCGTGGAGGGGCGTTGGGGTGAGGAGCTCGACGGCGTCGATGTCGGGGTCGTCGAGCACCTGGTCATAGCTGCTGTAGATGCGGGGGGTGATGTTCCACTCGGCGGCGCGTTGTTGGGCGCGCTCGGGGGCGGGGTCGCAGAGGGCGGCGACCTCGCATTGCGGATGCTCAAGGTAGCCGGGGGCGTTGAGCCGGGAGATGGTGCCGCAGCCGACGATGGCGAGGCGGACTTTGGTCATGGTTGGTTCGTCAGCTGAGGGCGCATGGGCGACTCAGGGCGCGTCGATCGCGGCCGCCATTTGCTGGAACGACTGGTCGGAGAGCGAGTTGAGGTGGAACCAGTTTTGGCCGTGGCCGAGGCGGTCGTTGAGTTCGTTGAGGTTGGCGAGGACGGCTTTGACCTGGTCCCAGGTGCAGCCGATGTCGGCGGGACGGTAGCGGACCTGGCAGGCGTCGAGCAGCGCCCTGGTTTCGTCGAAGCCCCACTCGTAGACGTAGGCGTTGATGAGGGCGCCGAGGGAGACGACTTCGGAGTGGATGAGCTCGTAGCCGTGGACCCACTCGAAGGCCATGACGAAGGTGTGGTCGATGCTGTGGGAGACCTTGAGGTCGTATGTGGGGATGTCGTAACGCTCGCGGTTGACCTCGCTGGCGATGCGGAGGGCGCTGTCGTTGGGGCGGCCCTCGGAATCGAGACCTGCGGCGAACTCGGCGCAGCGGCGGCGGATCCAGGCCATGGTGGCGTCGGCCGCCGACTGGTCCCAGGGGACACCGTCGGAACGATTGTCGGCCCACCAGCGCCAGGAGCCGACGTGGCCGAGGAGGCAGATGCACTCGCCCATGCCGGCGCGGTTGAGGTGCGGGGGCGCGGCGGCGATGACGTCGAAGTCCAGGATCAGGTACTCGGGCGCGATGGTGTCGAAGTAGAACTGCCAGACGGGCTCGCGGCGGAAGGCAACGGGGGCCTGGAAGATGGCGCCGGTGGAGACGATGGTGGGGATCATGACGAGGGGTTTGCCGAGCTTCCAGGCGGCGACCTTGCCGACATCGAGGGCGTTGCCGCCGCCGATGGCGAGGACGACTTCGGCGTCAGGCAGACGCTGGACCAGGTCCTCCAGGTAGTCCTCGCCCATGCCGCGCTGGTACTCGAGGGCGCGCGGCGGATGGGGCAAGTGTGGCCCCGCGACGGCCCAGGCGCTGGGCGAGGTGATGGCGATGTAGTCGGTGTATTGGGGCGCGTGGGCCGCCAGGATTCCGCGGCCGTATCGGGCGTCCCAGGTGCGGCTGTCGAGGTTCACGGGGAGGATTCAGGTGGCGGCGTAGGGAATGATACGTGGGCGGTGGTGAGTAGCTCTCCGACCAGACCGCTGATGGCGAGCCAGATTTTGACACAGAATCCCGTCCGAATCACCACGCAGTTGGACGAGTAGCCGTCAAGCGCGCGTTTGTGCGCATTTTGTGCGACAATAGACTGTTATCGCAATTGGCTTTGGCGGATAATGCATGATCAGCATCGCCAGACCGGCAGAAGTAGAGGGACGGGGAGCGTGACCCATGCTTGTGTCATTCGCCGTGGAAAACTGGGAGTGCTTTCGAGACAGGCAAGAGTTCAGCATGGAAACCTTAGGTCGTGCTTCCGAGCAGTTTGCGTTTGAAACCGGCATCCGACGATACCCTCGTCTCAACCGCGTAGCAGCGATCTATGGTCCAAATGGAAGTGGGAAATCTCGCTTCGTATCGGCGATAGGCTTCATGCAGAATGCGGTTCTAAACTCGGTTAAAGAGGTTGAAGCCGGCGATCGAATAGCCGTTAGCCCATTTCGATTTAGCCTTTCGTCGCTTGATAGCCCAACGTGTTTCGAGATTACGTTCATTCAAGACTCGACTGTCTACGAGTATGGATTCTGCGTCGACTCTGCACGAGTTTGGGAGGAATGGTTGAGCGTTCGTCGACCGGCCGGACGAATACAGAGATGGTTCATGCGTCGGTTTGATTCTGACAGCGAAGAGTATCTCTGGGGCTTTGGTCCGTCACTTCGTGGCCAGCGCGAAACTTGGCGGAAGGCCACACGATCCGACGCTCTGTTTGTGTCAACGGCCGTTCAATTGAACAGTGAGATACTCACGCCTGTAGTCGAGTGGTTTAGAAAACTAATAGTCATTGGATCAGGTGAGTTTCCAGCTTCCTTTACGTCCAAGAGGGCACTATCAGACTCCGAATTCACACCGCGGCTTATCGAGTTTCTTCAGCAGGCAGATATAGCCGTCGAAGACATCAAGGTAACCGAAGAGGATATCAACTACGACGAGATGGCTGAGCATATCCCTAGACCAGTCGTGGAGTTCATTAGAAAGTCCGGGGATGCAAAGGCCCTTCGGTCCCATTTCGGCCTTCCAGTTGAGGGATCTAAAGACTTGTCTTACCTTGACTTAGGAGAACAATCAGATGGTACGCGGCGCCTGTATTCCTACGCCGATCCGTGGCTGAACATTATAGACAACGACAGGATAGTTGTCGTGGACGAGTTGGACCAAAGCTTGCATCCGCATCTTGTCAAGTACTTGGTGGGCATCATTAATCGGGAAAGTAAGTCAATGGCTCAGCTTGTTGCTACTGTGCACGATGTAACACTGTTGCTTGGAGCGCTGGAGCGAAATCAGATTTGGCTGACCGAGAAGGATTTGGATCAGGCAGCTTCGCTCGTTCCTTTGTCTGACTATAAGGTTCGCAAGAAGGAGTCCCTACTTCGGGGTTATTTGGGCGGTAGATATGGCGCAGTGCCTAATGTGGTCGAATCGGATACTCTTGAGTAGGGTTGCTTGGCGTCGCCGCGGGCGACGCGTAAGTCGGCGGAGGTCATTTCGTAGCGCGAGGCCTCGTATTCTGATTGTGTGTGAAGGTACGCGGACGGAACCAAATTATTCAATGGTCTCAAGCAGACGAATCGGTTGACGAGTGTGGTTGTGAAGTGCCTTAGGCCGAGCTCTGGAGGTCCTCGTGCGTTAATTCAGCTCGTGTCGCTCATAGTCGGGGAAGATCCGGGCTTTGATGAGATCTATTGCGTGCTAGACCACGATGGACGACAATCGGAGGTGGACTATGTGAGAAGGGAGCTAGCAAGAATTGGAGCGGCGGGTGAATTCTCAACGTGCAAGATGATCTTATCAGATCCTTGCTTTGAGTACTGGCTTCTCTTGCACTTTCGCATGACGAATCGACCATTTCAGGGCTCCCGATCTGGTCCATCGGCTTGTGATCAAGTCATCACGGAGCTTCGTCAGCATCTGCCAGGATACAGAAAGAATGATTATCGCGTATTCGGGCAGTGCGCAGAGTGCCTGGATGATGCAATCCAGAACGCAGAGAGCATTAGGAGAAATCTCTCCTTTGGCAGTCCGCATACTGATGTAGGCCTTCTAGTCTCGCGTCTGCTGAGCATCAATGTCTGATTAGCACTTTGGGCGGACTTTCTGATTGCGCCACAGTATGCGCTGAGTCAATTGCCTGTGGTGGCTTTGAAGGTGACCTGGCGCATTTGCCAGTGGATGTCGGTGGTGGCGGGGGAGGTGGTGAGATCGTCGAGTTGGGCGGCGAGGTTGGTGCGGTCCTGGTCGGAAAGGCCGGCGTGGGGGTTGGCGCCCCAGGCGTTGAGGTTGAGGCGGAACATGCGGGCGCAGGCGGCGGTGGCGACGGGGTGTTCGACCAGGCGGCTGGAGATTCGGCGCAGGCCGGGGACGCGGCCGAGGCGTTCGACACGGCGGCCGACGTAGAGATCGCCGCCGACGCCCTGGAGCAGACGTTCGGCGGCGTCCAGGTAGGTGCGGAAGGTTGGATTGGTTGTTTGGATGTCGGAGACCTCGTCGACGAGGAGAAGGCCGGCCGGGCGTAGCTGGGAAGCCCAGGTCCTTAGCACGGCCGCCGGGTTGGCGAGGTGCGGCAGGAGCAGGTGGCAGAAGAGCACGTCGGCGGCGCCGGTGGGGAAGGGTGCCTGCGTGACGTCATGCTTCAGGAAGGCAACGCCATTTGCCTCCTGGCGGCCTGCAAGGTCAAGGAATGGCTGCGAGGTGTCGAGGCCGACGGTCTTGCTGGCGTTGAGCGTCTCGGCGATGAGGCGGGTGGTGAAGCCGGGGCCGCAGCCGAGGTCGATCACGAGGCTGGGGTCGGGCGGGACGTTGCCCAGGAAGCTCTTGATCTCGGGCGCAAAGATGTAGGCAAGCATGCGCAGGCGTTCGGCGGCGGTGTCGTCGTCGCCGAAGGCGTAGGTGGGGTTGGTCACGGAGATCCCTTGTGAATGTGGAGAGAAGAGCCTGACGGGATTCTGCCCGACACAGAAGCCGACCGGTGCCTCCGGAAACGGTGATGCAACTCTGGGCATTGGGCGGAGCCCTTGTACGTCGCGTTCAGATAGTCTGGCTGTATGGAGCGAGTACGAGTCGTGACGGGCGCCGTCCTGCTTCTGGCCGTCTTGGCCTTGTTGGCGCCGTCGTTGGTGACGAGTGCGGCGCCGGTGCTCGGGGTGGTGACGCCGCGGGGGCATGAGGGGCATGACCACATTCACTTGCCATGGGAGCTGCCGGCGGCGGACGCGGACGGGGCGGATGGGACTTCGGGGGAGTTTCCGGAGCAGTCGTCGCCGTTTCCAGTGGGGGTGATTCCGGCCTTGCTGGCGGTGGTGCTGGTGGTGTGCATGTTGGAGCGCGTTGGTCTTGGTTTCCGGCGGGTGCGGCTGTCGTCGATTGGGCCGCCGCTGCCCCCGCCCAGGCCGGCCTTGCGGTAGATGGCTTGCATCCGCGCACAGGGTTGCGCGGACCATTGGCGCGAAACCTGCGGCGACGAGGAACGTCGTGCAGGTCTGCGCCCTAACTGCGAGGTTTACAGATGAGCTTCTGGCATCGCCTGCCGCGCCTGAGGCGCAGCCTGCTGGCCCTGGCCGTATCCGGGTCGGCACTGGCAGCGGCCGTTGGCGTGGTGTGGGCGCATGAGGGGCGTGAGGTCCACGGGTTTACGTTTGACGTCGGGTTCCTGGTGGAGCCTGCGTATGAGGGGCAGCCGAATGGGGTGTATCTGTCGGTAACGCGCGCGAGCGACGATCACGACGGGTCCCGCCACGCAGCGAGCGGCAGCCACGATCACGGCGGGATGGTGGAGACCTCGGGAATGTCGGTGGAGGTGACGGCGGAGGTCGATCCGATCGATGGGATCAACGTGCACATCGTCCCCACCGGGTTTGAGTTCGCGCCTGGGCGGGTGAACCAGGCGGACGTGGACGGCGAGGGACACGCGCACGTTTACGTGGACGGCGAAAAGGTGGGCCGAGCCTACGGCGAGTGGTTCCACCTGAAGGGCGTTGCGCCCGGGGACCGCGAGATTCGCGTGACGCTGCAGACGAACGGCCACAGCGAATACGCGGTGGGCGGGCAGACGGTGCAGGCGTTGACCAGGCTCATCGTTCCGTCGATGCCGCCTGCGCCGGAAGAGGTTGGGAAAGTCGAGGCGCCCGCGGGGATGGGAGTCGCGATCAGCCTGGAACCGGACCCGGTGGGTGGGGCGAACCTGATGGTGATGCCGCAGGGTTTCACGCTTGCGCCCGAGAAGATCAATGCCCCAAACGTGGCGGGTGAAGGGCATCCGCACGTGTACGTGAACGGGGTGCGGCTGGGGCGGGTCTACAGTCCGTACCTGCACCTGGGGAAGCTGGCGCCGGGCATGAATGAGGTGCGTGTGACGTTGAACACGAACATGCACCAGGAGTACGCGCGCAACGGGGAGACGATCGAGGCGGTAGCGACGATCCACATCCCGGCCGAAGGCGAAGTCCAGACGGATGACGGACATGGGGCCCGGGTTGGTGTCACGGGCCTGGCGAACAGCCTGGCGGTGGAGGTGACGCACCTGGCGGCGGATATGTCGGCCTCGGGCGTGACGCGGCAGATGGCGCTGTCGCCGCTGCCCGGGGAGCGCGGCGGATACGTGGCGCCGTTTATTCCAACGGTGCCGGGGCCGTACCGGTTCCGGTTTGTGGGGACGATTGACGGTCTGCCGGTCGACGAGACATTCACGTCCGGTCCCGGCACGTTCGATGACGTGCGGTCGGCGACGGAGGCGCAGTTCCCGCGGCCGGTGCCGAGCGCGCGCGAGATTGCCGGGGTGGCCACGGCGGCGCAGCAGCAGGCGCGGGATGCATCGGAGGATGCGACGGCCGCGCTTACGGTTGCGGTGATCGGGCTGGCGGTTGGCGGGGTGGGTCTAATGACCGGGGTTGGCCTGGCGCTGTATGCGTTCCGTCGGCGTGGCGCGGGGTAGCGAAGCCGGCCGACGGCCCGCGCTGGCGCTCGGACGGGGGCGGCTGGCCCTGGCGGTGCTGGCCGCGCTGACGGCTTTGGCGCTGGTTGCCGCGCCGGCCGGGGCGCACGCCAACCTGGTGCGCTCGTCGCCGAGTCCGGGCACGGCTGTCGATCCAGCGCCGCCGGTGGTGTACGCGGAGTTCAGCGAGGCCATCGACCTGGGCTACAGCAGCCTGGAGGTACTGGACGCCAACGGGCAGCCGGTGACCACGGGTCCGACAGAACCCGATCCCACGACTCCCACGGCGATGCTGGTGCCGGTGGGGGAGCTGGCGGACGGCACCTACGTGGTGGTGTGGCGGACGCTGTCGGTGGTGGACGGGCACGTGATTCGCGGGTCGTTTGCCTTCGGGGTGGGCGAGCCGGTGGCGCCGGATGTGGCGGTAGCCGTCGCCTCAATCGAGTCCAGTCCGGCGGCGGCGGTCTCGCGCTGGCTGTTGTTCGTGGGCGTGGCGGTGCTGATTGGCGGGCCACTGCAGGCGCTGGTGCAGCGACGCGGATCTCAGCCGGAGCGGCGACGGGTCGTTGAGCGTCGGACGGCGCTGCTGTTGCTGGGCGGAGGGTTGCTGTCGCTGGCAGGCCAGATCGGGTTGCTGGGGACGCAGATCCTGGTGCTGGGCGGGGATTCGCTGCTGGCGGGGTTCGGCGAGGTGTTCGGGGCCGGGCAGTGGGGAGTCTTGTGGATTGTCCGCACCGCAGCCCTAGCTGTGGCGCTGGTGCTGGCCGACCAGGCTAGTTCGTCGGAGGCGGGCGAGCGGCGTGGTGCAGTTGCGTTCGGCGGCGTGGCGGCGGCGGGCGTGGTGATGGCGGCCACGATCTCGCTGGGCAGCCACGCGGCGGCGTTGAGCGACGTTGGGCCGGCCCTGGCCGCCGACCTGATTCACCTGGTGGCGGTGGGTGCCTGGGTGGGCGGTTTGCCGGTTCTGCTACTGACGGTCCTGCACGCGCGCGGGACGAGGACCGCTGGATCCGCGGATCTGACTGAAGTTGCCGCGAGGTTTTCCGCCGTTGCGACGGTGGCCGTTGGGCTGATCGTGGTGACGGGCGTGTATAGCGCGTGGTTGCAGGTGGTGGAGCCGGAGCGGCTGTGGAGCACGGAGTACGGGCTGCTGCTGGTCGTCAAGGTGGCGCTGGTGGCGCCGTTGCTGGCGCTGGGCGGAGTGAACCTGGGGTGGACGCGGCCGCGGCTGGCGGGGGCCGGCATGGCCGGGGCGCGGGCGGCGAAGGCGCTGCGGAGGCTGGTGGCGGCCGAGATCGTGCTGGCGGTGACGGTGCTTGGGGTGGTGGGCGTTCTGACGGAGCGGGAGCCGGCGCGGCAGGTGACCGGGGACGTGCCGCTGGCGGTGGAAGATGTGGGCGCAAGTGGCGATACGAGGGTTCGAGTGCGGGTGGCGCCGGGGCGGCCGGGCCCGAACACGCTGGACGTCGACGTGGTGTCGAGCGGCGGCCGGTCGGCGGAGGCGGACATCGAGTTGCAGCTGAGGTATCTCGACACGGACCTTGGGACGACCGTGGAGCGACCGGTGCGGACTGAGGCAGGGACGTTCGAGGCAAAGACCGATGCATTCGCGCTGGCGGGGGCGTGGCAGGTGCTGGCGATCGTGCGGCAGCCGGGGGCATTCGACGCGCGGGTACCGGTGCGGCTCAACATCGGGTCTCCTACGGCGATTGGCGTGGCGGAAGTGGACGCGACGGTGGCGGTGCGGTTCTGGGGGCTGGCGCTGGCGGGGATGGGATTCGTGCTGGCGCTGGCCACGCTGGCGCGCCAGGGATGGGCGGCGCGCGTGCGGCAGGCGGGGACCGGGTCCGGGTTTGCGGCGATTCTGCTGGGGGCGGGGCTGCTGATCATCGGGCCGCAGCAGGGTGTCGCGCCGTCGGCGGTGAATCCGATTCCGCCGGATGACGCTTCAGTTAGCGCAGGTCGCGAAATCTATGAGGCCGAGTGCGTGAGTTGTCACGGGCCGGCGGGTCGTGGCGACGGCCCGCTGGCGGCGACGCTGGATCCGCCGCCGCTGGACCTGGTGATCCACGTGCCGCTGCATCCGGACGATTCGCTGTTCGAATTCGTGTTCAACGGGGTCGAGGGCACGGGGATGCCGGCGTTCGGCGATCGCTACGGCGAGCTGGATACGTGGCACATCATCAACTTCATCCAGACCCTGCCGGCGGCGGCGCGGAGCTAGGCGCGGGCGCGGCGGCGGGCGGACCAGGTGTGGGCGGCGACGGCCGCGAAGAAGCCGCCGATGACCAGGACGCTGGGCACGACCCAGTTGGTGGGGGCCAGGTCCAGGGCGTGGGTGAGCTTGGCGGGGCCGAGGGGGCTGGAGATGTCCAGCACGAGGTTCCAGTGGACTTCCTCTGGGCTTTGCTCGACGAACTCGTAGACGGCGCCCGACTCGAAGGCGGTGTATTGGGCGATGTTGATGCCGTTTTCGAAGACCGTGACGTGGACCTCCGCGCCGGGAATGCGCGCGCCGGTGGAGACGTTGCGGAGATCGACGGAGTAGTCGAGCCAGCCCTCGGCCCAGTTGGCGAAGGCGCGAACCTGGTACGGACCCGCGGCGCCGGTGTAGACGAGGTCGCCGCCGTGGGCCAGGGCGGGAACGCCGGTTGCCGCCCACAGCAGGATCAGCGCCGCCATCAGGGGCGTGAGTCGCCGCATCAGCGCAGCGGCGGCCCAGCCACGGCGGCGATGGCGGGTTCGAGTTCGGCGGCGCCGACCAAGCCCTCGAAGCGGGCTGCCACGCGGCCGGTCGTGTCGATTACGAAGACCCAGGGTTCGGTTTCGAGGTTCCACTCGCGTGCCACGTCTGCCCACACGAGGCGGCCCTCGGCGCGGGCAACGTTGAGATCGAACGGCTCGAGGTGGATGAATCGCAGCCGATCTCCAAATCGCTGAGCCAGGCTGCCGACGACCGCCGTGACCGGCCCGCACATTGCCGAGGTGCAGTAGCCCGGGGTGCTGAAAGCTACGACGAACGGCTCGGCCCGGGACAGGGCCTCGCCGATCGAATGCTGGTAAAGGGCCGGGAGGGGTGGGTCGGAGGTCGACAGGAGGTCGAGGGCCGCGACGTCGTGGACCGTGGGATGGGCGGAGGCGGGCGCCGGGTCTCCAATCCTGGGGGTGGTGGTGCGGTGTCCGACCTGGAATGCGGTTGAGGCGGCATAGTCCGAACCATCCGTTGGTTGCACTTCCAGGTCAGCCCGCCACAGGCCTTCCTCAAACTCGGCGTCGGATACGAGGTAGTACGAGCGCGACAGGTCATGCACGTGGACTTTGCCGTCCTCGTGAATGTGGTTGTAGCTGGCGCCGGCAATGTATTCCTGGGCGGGAGCTTCGAAGCGGAACTCATCGCGTTCGCCGATCAGGCGTACGAAACGAACCTGGATACGCGCACCGGAGACCGCGCCGCTTTCGCCGTCCACCAACACGAAGGGAAAGCGGTGGGGGCCGGGCAGGATTTCGTTGAGGGCCAGGAGGACGCTGATCCGGGGATTGACTGGCGGCTCGCCGCAGGCCGGCAACAGACCGGCGAGCGCCGGCGCACCTACGGCCAAAGCGCCCAGTAGCGTTCGTCGGGAAATCGAGGGGGCGCGGTGCGCCTGAGGCTGACGGGCTGGATCGGGGCTGTCCACATTGGCAGTCTAGCCAGTCAAGGGCTTCCGCCAACCTGTTAGGTTGCGTGCCCTCGCTATATTCAAGTCACGATGTCAGAGCCGCGGATTTCGGCCAGCGACCAGGACTACCTGCGCGCGATGTACGACGCCGGCGGGCGTGAGCGGCGCGTGGGAACGGGCGAATTGGCGGGACAACTGGAACTCACCCAGGGGGCGGTAACGGTCGCGCTGCAACGGCTGCATCAGAAGGGGCTAGTGGATTACCGGCGCTACCAGGGGGCGCGACTGACCGGCGAAGGCGAACGCCACGCGCTGGAGATGGTTCGACATCACCGGCTGATCGAACGGTTCCTGGTCGAGTTCCTGGACTACGACTGGAACGACGTGCACGAGGAGGCCGACCGGCTGGAGCACGTGATTTCCGAGGAAATGGAGCGACGGATCGCGGCCAAGGTCTCCGACCCGACGACCGATCCGCACGGGGACTCGATTCCCAATGAGGCGCTGGACGCGCTACAGGCCGACGACGCCCGCCAGTTGACGGGGGTTGCCGATGGCACGGCGTTCGTGGTGGCCCGGGTGCGGGACCGCGACCGGGCGGTGCTGGAATACCTGACGGAGATCCAGCTTGTGCCGGGCACGCAGGCCAGCGTGGTCCGCCGGCTGCCCTTCGACGGGCCAATGGTAGTGCGGATCGGGGCGGACGAGGTGGCACTCAGCCAGACAGTTAGCGACAGCGTCTTCATTCGCCACATTTAGCTCAGGCGGACCAGCCGGCGCAGTTGTCTAGCGGACGGCGGCTTCCCGGGCGGCCTGGCGGCCCTGGGGGGTGAGGCGGAGCTGGTCGTTTTCGAGGACGATGAGGCCGCGTTCGGTGGCGGTTTGGACGACGCGGTTGCCGAATGCGGGGGGCCAGCGCATGTGGCGTTGCATGTGGTCGGGGCGGCTTTCGTCGACCTCGGTGGGCGTGCCCTCGTGGGTGGCGAGATGGATGAGCAGCATCTGGCGGGCGAAGGTCCAGCGCTGGCGGCGGTGGCGTCGCGCGGTCGCGACAAGGCCGCGCTGGGGGGCGAGAAGCAGGACCAAAATGAAGGCGATGCCGACTACGGTGGCCATGGAGCCGGCGATGTTGGCGTCCAGCAGGCGGGCCAGCCAGTAGCCGCCGACGGCTGAAGCGGCGCCTATTACGACGCTCAGTCCGAGCATGCGGGGCAGTCGGTCGGTGAGCAGGTAGGCGGCGGCGGGCGGGCCGATCATGAGCGCGACGACCAGGATCGATCCTACGGCGTCGAAGGCGCCGACGGCAGTGACCGATACGACGGCCATGAGACCGTAGTGGACGAGCGCTGGCGAGAAGCCGAGCGCGGCGGCTAGGGCGGGATCGAAGGTAGCCAGCTTGAGCTCCTTGAAGAACAGGAAGGTGCCGGCAAGGTTGACGAGCAGGATGGCGCCCATGACCCAAAGCGCGATCGGGCCCAGATCGACGCCGAAGGGCGCGAATCGGTTGAAGGGTGCAAAGGCGATCTCGCCGAGCAGAACGGCGTCGCTGTCCAGGTGGACATTGCCGGCAAGGCTGGATATCAGGATCACGGCGATAGAGAAGAGGGCGGGGAAGACGAGACCGATGGCTGTGTCTTCGCGAACCAGACCGGTTCGGCTGACCACCTCGACGAGAACGACCGTCAGCAGCCCGACTAGGGCGGCGCCGAGGATAAGGATGGGCGAGTTGAGGTCGGCGACGACAAAGAAGGCCAACACGATGCCCAGCAGCACGGTGTGGCTGATGGCGTCGCTCATCATCGCCATGCGGCGCAGCACCAGGAACGTGCCGGGGATCGCGCAGGAGGCGGCGACGACAACGGCCACGAGAAGGACGTCGATCTGGGCCGAAGTCATAGAAAGTCGGACGGTGCACGCCGCAAGCGGGCCAACCGGTCGGCTTCCGCCAGGCCGCGGGGCGTCAGCGACCAGCCGCCACCATCGTGTCGCTGGGCCAGGCCATCGGCGGCGAGCTCGCTGAGGGCGCGATCTACGAGGGCGCGACCGCGGACCGCGTGCAGGGCGGCGACGTCGTGCGGACGGGTGGCGTCCGAGCTGTGTTGCGCCGCGAGCGCCGCCAAGTCGGACATCACCGCCTCGAGCGCCAGGATTCGCTGGCTGCGCCAGGCATGCATGCGGGTCCACACCAAGCCGCGTGTCGGCGCAAACAGGAGGGATACGACAACCAGACCAGTGGCGACCAGCACGATGGTGGGACCCGTAGAGGTCTGGGCCGTGGTGCTTAGCAGCGCCCCCAGCACGCCGGCCGCAGCGCCGAACAGCGCGGAGAGCGTGACCATGACCCCGAGGCGGTTGGTCCACTGGCGGGCGGCGGCACCGGGGGCCACGACCATCGCGCTCATCAGGACCACGCCGACCGTCTTGAGACCGACCACGATGGCGATGACGAGGAGGCTGGTGAGGAGCATGTCCAGGCGCCGGGTGGGCATACCAAGCGTGGCGGCGAAGTCCGGATCGAAACTCAGCAGCTTGAACTCTTTCCAGAGCACCAGCACTCCGAGCAGTCCGACGGCGCCCACCGATGCCATGGTGATGACGTCGCTTTCGAGCATGGCGGCCGCCTGACCGAAGAGGAACTTGTCGAGGCCCGCCTTGCCCGCAGCCGGCTGACGCTGGATAAAAGTGAGCACGACCAGCCCGGCGCCGAAGAAGACGCTGAGCATCAGCGCCATGGCGGTGTCGGTGTTAGTACGGGAAGCGCGGACGATGTACACGATGGCCACCGCCGCCAGCCAGCCGGTGAGGGCCGCGCCGATCATCAGGACCAGGGGCGCGCGACTGCCGGTGATGAGGAATGCTAGCGCGACGCCGGGCAGCGCGGCGTGCGACATGGCGTCGCCGAGTAAAGCCTGGCGGCGGAGCACGGCAAAGGCGCCGAGGGCGCCACTGACGATTCCGAGGGCGGCGGAACCAAGCGCGACAGTTCGCAGCGTGTAGTCGAGGAACAGATCGCTGAGGACGTCCACCGAGGTCGCGTCCCTATCCGCGTCGGGGAGCGCCGCTCACAGGTGCGCCTCGTGTTCGGTTCCGTTGGTAGGTCCACCGATTCCAGCCACGCGTCCGCCGTATGTCAGGCGCAGGTTCTCGTCGGTGAACACTTTGCCGACCGGTCCGGCAGCAATCCGGCGCACGTTCAGCAACGTGACCTGGTCGAAATACTCCGCGACGGTTTGCAGATCGTGATGCACGGCCACGACCGTCTTGCCGTCGGCGCGGAGGGCCCGGAGCAGGTTGACGATGGCGCGTTCCGTGGTGGCGTCGACGCCCTGGAAGGGCTCGTCCATCAGGTAAACCTGGGCGTCCTGCACGAGCGCCCTGGCCAGGAACACGCGCTGCTGCTGCCCGCCCGAGAGCTGGCTAATCTGGCGGTCGGCGTAGGCCTGCATGCCGACCTGGGCCAGGGCGGCGGTCGCGCGGGAGCGCTCGGAGGCGCCAGGACGCCGGACCCAGCCCAGGCCGCTGTAGGTGCCCATCGTCACAATGTCCAGCGCGGTCGTCGGAAAGTCCCAGTCCACGCTGCCGCGTTGCGGCACATAGGCCACCAGCCGGCGCTGTTCGGCGTAGGGGCGGCCGAACACGCGCACTTCGCCGGCGGCCGGCCGGAGCAGGCCGAGCACGGTTCGCAGAAGGGTGGTCTTGCCTGCGCCGTTGGGGCCTACGATGGCCATCAGCACACCCTGCGGAACGTCTAGGTCGACGTCCCACAGGACCGGGCGCTGCTGGTAGGCCAACGTGAGGTCGGTGGCCTGGACGGCCAGGACGTTGCTGGTGCGAAGGCGCATATTCAGGTCCTTCGCAGCGCCTCGACGATGGTGTCGATGTTGTGGCGAATCATGCCGAGGTAGGTGCCTTCCTCAGTGCCTTCCGCACCCATCGCGTCGGAAAAGATCTCGCCTCCGATGGTTACCGTGTGCCCGCGAGCGGCCGCAGCTTCGATTACTGCCTGGACGCCTTGATCGGGGACTGACGACTCGATGAAGACCGCGGGGATTCCACGCTCGCTAATGAACTGGGCGAGCTTTTGCACATCAGCAGTGCTAGCCTCGCTCTCGGTACTGATGCCCTGCAAGCCGCGCACTTCCATGCCGTAGCGGTGGGCGAAGTAGTTGAAGGCGTCGTGCGCGGTGACCAACACTCGTACACGTTCGTCAATCTCCAGCGCCCGTGACTCGACATAAGAGTCGAGTTCCTTGACTTCGGCGATGAAGGCGGCGGCGTTGGCCCGATAGACCTCTGCACCTTCAGGGTCCATTGCGATGAGGGCGTCGCGAATGGTCGCGACGGCAACGGACCAAAGGTCCAGGTCAAACCAGACGTGCGGGTCATAGGCTCCGTCGAATTCCGGCGGCGCCAGCAGGTGTTGACGGTCGATATCGTCGGTCACCCGTATTGAATGCACCCCAAGCTCGGCGATACGTTCGAGAACGCCGGAAATGCCGGCCTCCAGGTGCAAGCCGTTCCAGAACACGGCGTCCGCTGCTTCGAGCCGCGTAACGTCGCTCTCGCTGGCGCGGTAGAGATGCGGATCCACGCCGGGCCCCATCAGACCGTGGGTTTCAACCCGGTCCCCACCTACCCGACGGACGGCATCTGCTATCTGTCCGGTCGTCGCGACGACCTGGAGCGGTCGTCCGTTTTCGCGCGCAACCGGCGCCAAAGCGAGCGTCATCGTTTTAGTTTCCGTTTGGCTCGACATGGCGCCGCACGCCACCACGACGGCGGCGCTGAGGGCCACTACCGCGGCGACGGCGAGCACCCGCAGCGTGCGCATCGCTCTACCTTTCATTCCAACACTGGTGTCAAGGGCCGGCAGGCCCGCACCTCATGCGGCCTGCCGGCCTGTTTATGGTATCTAAATAATTGTTTTTAGTGAAGTCAAATCTCTAGGGCTTCGGCCGTACGTGCAGAGGTGACGCCGCTTGCTTTGCCTACGTGCACGCGGAGTGCCGATCCCCCAGGACTGCGGGGTGACCGGATCGGCCGGACGCCGGTTAGGGCCTGGACGGACACTTGGCGCATTCGACGGTCCCGGCAAGCTTTGATGTGGATCTTGTTCGACACGCAAACCGCCCCGCCGGCCTGCGCCGGCGGGGCGGTTGAGCGATCCGAAGTGTGGACTTAGTAGTCCATCGCGGGCGCGGGGGCCTCTTCCTTCTCGGGAACGTCGGCGATCAGCGCCTCGGTCGTGAGAATCATGCCTGCGATCGAGGCGGCGTTCTCAAGGGCCGAGCGCGTGACCTTGGCCGGGTCGATCACGCCAGCCGCCACCATGTCGGTGTACTCCTCGTCCACCACGTGGTAGCCCCAGT
>JAPPLN010000098.1 GCA_028874175.1 Chloroflexota bacterium | reverse complement strand
CGGCTACGTCCGGATGCGCCATGAGCCGTTCGGCGTGGGGGCGCCCGATGCGGCCGACGCCGGCTACGCCTACGCGCATTTCAGTCCCTTTCGTCTGTTCATAGCCCGGCGGGTGGCCGGAGGCGTGTGCACTTGCTGGCAATCATCGCGCAATCTGGACCGACGGAGACCGCGCGTCAAGGGCGGGGCGCGAGCGATGGATGGCGGGCAGCGTAGGCTTAGGCCGACCTCTTCAGCTTGAGCAGGATTGACGTGCGCGCTCTGAGTCGAACAGCTTCCGGTCACCGATGAGTGAAGGACGGTTGGCGGGCAAGGTTGCGGTGGTCACGGGAGGCGGAAGCCAGCCCGGGGAGATTGGGACCGGACGGGCGTCGTGCGAGTGCATGGCCCAGGAGGGTGCACGGGTCCTGGTGGCGGACATTGCCGCCGAGAATGCGCAGCGGACCGTGGACGCCATCGTGGAGGCCAGCGGCGAGGCTTCGAGCTTTGTTGGAGATGCGACGTCAGGCGACGACTGCCAGGCGATGGTGGCGACGGCGGTCGAACGCTACGGCGGGCTGCACGTGCTGATGAACAACCTGGGATTCCGCTGGGGCGGGCACGACCGGCGGAAGGGCGTGGCGGAGATGGAAGAGGCTGTGCTGATGCAGGCGTTTGACCTGAACCTGAAGAGTGCGGTGCTGGCCAGCAAGTTCGCGATCCCGGCCATGATCGAGTCCGGCGGGGGCTCCATCATCAACGTGTCGTCGATCGACGGACTGGCGGGGGCGCGGCACCGGGGCGTGGCGTACTCGATCACCAAGGGCGCGCTGCCGATCCTGTCGCGGAACACCGCGGCCTTTCATGGTCGCGAGGGCATACGGGCCAACTGCATCGTTCCCGGGCACCTGCAGTCGGCTTACCAGTCGAGGATCAAGCCGGAGGACCGCGAATTGCGGCGGCGGGTAACTCCGCTGGGAACGGAAGGTACGCCCTGGGACATTGCCTGGGCGGCGGTGTTCCTGGCGAGCGACGAGTCGCGCTGGATCACGGGGGTGACGCTGCCAGTGGACGGGGGGCTCTTTGCCGCGCAGCCGCTGCTGGCCCATGATCTGCTGCAGGAACCGGATCTGGGGCCGCTTTCAGAGGACGCCTGAATGCCGTACAAGCTGAAGCCGAAGACGATGTACATGATGCCGACGCACTTTGGGCCGATGAGCGGTCCGCGGCAGGGGCCGGGCGGCGAAATGGGCGCGTTCAGCGTGGACCAGAGGAAGACGCGGGCGTATGCGGTCAGTTTTCTGACGGAGCAAGAGCAACTGGAGGCGTTGCTGCCACCGGGCTTCGAGGCGGTGGGGGCGCCGGTGGTGACGGTGACGCACACGCACATGACGGAGATCGACTGGCTGGCGGGGCGCGGGTACAGCACGCTGGGGGTTACGTTCCAGGCTCGCTACAACGGTTCGCGCGACCGGGCGACAGGGCCGCTGCTGCTGGTGCTGTGGGAGAACCTGACGGATCCGATCCTGACGGGGCGGGAGCAGCTGGGGTTTTCGAAGATCTACTGCGAGTTGCCGGAGCCGGTGATTCACGGGGGCGAGACGCAGTGCACGGCGAGCTGGCTGGGGTTCCGGTTCATGGACATGCGGCTGACGAACATGGCGGAGGTGGACGCCCCGGCGGGCGCGGCAGCGGCTGAGAATTCGGACGGCGGAGAGCTACAAGGGACGCTGCACTACAAGTACGTGCCCAAGACGGGTGAGTGGGGCGAGGCCGACGCGGAATATGCGGTGCTGAGTCCACTGAATGCGCCCGTGAGCGAACCGAAGCGCTGGCAGGGGGAAGGTTCGGTGAGGTTTCACCGGGCGCGGTGGGAGGATTTGCCGACGCAGCACATGATCGTGAACGCGCTGCAAGAGCTCGAGGTGAAGGAGTGCCGGGGCGCGACGATCACGCACAGCGTGGGCGGCCGGGATCTGATTGACCAGCGCATTCTGCGGTAGACGCGCCGGGCAATGGCCGATGGGTGGCTTGACATAATGTCGCTGAGTCGGCGCTAGGCATGGGTTCGACAGCGGTAGGGATACGGCGACCCGACGGGCTTGCACGGTGGCAGACGCCGTTGCTGGTGATTGCGGCGTGCGCGCTGATTGCCGTGATCGGGTTTGGGACGCGGTCGATATTCGGGCTGTTTCTGCCGCCGATGACCGAGGAGCGGGGCTGGTCGCGGGAGGCGTTCAGCCTGGCGATGGCGACGCAGCAACTGACGTTCGGGGTAGTGCTGCCGCTGGCGGCGGCCTCGTCGGACAGGTTCGGACCGGTGCGAGTGATGGTGGCCGGCGCCATCGCCTATGCGCTGGGCCTTTGGCTCATGACGCTGGTGGAGTCGGCACTGGTCTTCCTGCTGGTGGCGGGGCTGCTGGTTGGCGGAACCAATGCATTCACGTCGTTTTCGCTGGTCATCGCCACCATGGCCCGGATGGTGGAGCCAAAGCGGCGGCCACTGGTGATGGGTCTGGGGATGGCAGCCGGTTCGCTGGGCCAGGTGATCTTCTCGCCGATTACGCAGGGGTTCATCAGTGCGTTTGGATGGAGCCACGCGCTGCTGATCCTGGCGGTGGGGTTTCTGGCCATCGTGCCGCTGGCGTTCCTGCTTCCGGGGAACCCCGAGGTGGCGGCCGAGCAGACGGCCAAGGAGAGCGTGGGCGCGGCGATCCGGGAAGCGGTGGGACATCGGGGCTACCTGCTGCTGACGATGGGATTCTTCGTGTGCGGGTTTCACGTGGCGTTTATCACCGTGCACCTGCCGGCGTACATGCTGGACCTGGGATTCGAGCCGCGCGTGGGCGCGATCGCGCTCTCGCTTATCGGGTTCTTCAACATCGTCGGGTCGTTTCTCTCAGGTCTGGCGGGGACGCACCTGAGTCGACGGCTGAGCCTGAGTTTCATCTATGCAAGCCGAGCCGCCGTGATTGCGGCGTTCCTGCTGCTGCCGAAGACGGAGCCGGTGGCGTACATGTTTGCCTCGCTGATGGGATTGCTGTGGCTGGCGACGGTGCCGCTGACGAACGCGATCGTGGCGCGGGTGTTCGGCGTGCGGTACCTGGCCACGTTGTTTTCGTTTGTGTTTCTTTCGCATCAGCTCGGGTCGTTCTCGGGCATCTGGCTTGCGGGGGGAATCTACGAGGCGACGGGAAGCTATGACGGGATGTGGATCGCGGGGATCATTCTTGGGATTGCTTCCGCGTTGATTCACCTGCCGATTAACGAACGGCCGATTGCGCGGCTGGCGAAGGCGCAGGGCTGATTCGGAGCGGCTCCGGCTAGGTCTCGTCGAGCGTGGGGCGATATTGCAGGGCTTCGGCCAGGTGCTCGATGCGGATGGTTTCGCTCTCGGAGAGATCGGCGATGGTACGGGCGAGCTTGAGGACGCGGTGATGGCCGCGGCCGCTGAGGGACAGGCGGTCGTGGGCGCTGCGGAGGAGGCGTTCGGCGTCGGGTTCGAGGGCGCAGATGCGCGAGATCAAGCGGGCGGTGATTTCGGCGTTGGTGAAGAAGCCGTGGGGGGCGAGGCGGTCTTCCTGGATCTTGCGGGCACGGGCGATGCGGGCCTGGACATTGGACGAGGGCTCGCGCTCGGTGTCGTCGGCCATCTTGGCGTACTCGAGGCGGGGGACGTCGATGTGGACGTCGATGCGGTCGAGCAACGGGCCCGAGATGCGATTGCGGTAGCGGCGGGCGGCCTCGGCGCTCATGCCGGTCCCGGGACCCTCCGAGGCGGCGAAGCCTGAAGGGGAGGGGTTCATGGCGGCGACCAGCATGAGGCGGGCGGGCAGGTCGACGCTGTAGGCGGCGCGGGTGATGGTGATGT
>JAPPLN010000096.1 GCA_028874175.1 Chloroflexota bacterium | reverse complement strand
CCCATAGGGGGCGCGGGCTGGCGGGCGAGCGGTTTAGGCGGATTTTTTGGGGGGATCGACGCGATTTTGGGGACAGGATGCCGGGGGCGCGAGGCAGGGCGAGCGGCGCAAGGTTGAGCAGGAAGACGCGCAGGGTCTGAAGGCAACCCGACCACGAGGGAAGCCAGGGACGGGGCGCGCGGGGTGGTGGGTGGAGGAGCGGCGTGGGCACGAGGAATTTCCGAAGGAATGAGGGTGACATACTCGATTGTACACCAAGTGATTACTGGGTGCCAGAGGGCGTGGAGCGACGCGGTGAGATTCGGGGAGAGGTCTCGGAGTGATGGTGGGGGCAGAACGGGTGGGGGGTGCGGTTTGGGTCGGGGATCACGCACGGAAGGAAGGCGAGATTCCGAACGCAGCGCAGCGAAGTGAGGAGTGACAAGCCGGAGGGCGGGACGCGGGCGGTCGGCGCGCGGTTGCATGTGTTCACTCGATCAGGGCCAATGTGTTCAGTTTCGGGGCCGATGTGTTCAGTTTTTTGCCGAATGTGTTCAGTTTTCGGCCTGATGTGTTCACTTTCGAGGGCAATGTGTTCAGTTGAGGAAGGGGAGAGGGCAGAGGGGAGAGAAGTGAGAAGGGACGCGGAGGGAGGGGGCGGGGGGAGACTGGATCCGCCCCCTTCGGCAGGCTCAGGACGGGGTCTTCGGGGACGCCGGGATGATGGGGATGTGTCCACTCGGTAAGGCCAATGTGTCCAGTTTTTGGCCCGATGTGTCAACTTTTCGGCCGAATGTGTCCAGTTTCCATCCGAATGTGTCCAGTTTTGCGGGGCATGTGTCCAGTTTTCGGCGGACGCGCCTTGGTTGGGGATGAAGCACGAACGGAAGGCGAGATTCCTCGGCTCCGCTGCGCTGCGCTCGGAATGACAACGGCGGGGGGTGTCCAGTTGGCGGGGCATGTGTCCAGTTTTCGGCGACGCGCGTTCCCCTCGGCTCAGCCGCGCGCCTCGTGGGGAGATGCGGCGCTGCGCTCGGAATGACAGAGGAGTGCGCGGGCTCGGGAGGCAGGGGCGAACGAGGTGTGGTTCGACAGGCTTACGGAGAACGGATTGATGGCGTGCGGTTCGCTGGGGCGCGTGGGATACGCTGAGACGCCGCGCGTGTCGCTGGTGGTGCGGTTATCTCGTCTTATCGCCTCTACCGCAGACTCGGCCACGCCGACGAGCGCGACGTTCCGCCGATGGTCTGGCAACTTCGCCACTACTGGCATTTCTGCCGCAACTGCCCCGGCTGGCCCGACGGACCGCCAAGCCAGTGGCGCTTCACAGGCCCATCACCCGATCTGCCACTGTGCCAAGCGTGCGTTGGTTTCGTGCGCATGAGTGCATGCGCCGAGGCGTCCATCGATTCAGACGGGTGATTGGCTCCCCCGCGAATCGGACCGGCGGAACACACGGCGGAGCGCGCTGTGAAACCGTGGGCCGTGGGTCACTTTGACTTGTGATCCGCAAAGACCCGCACCCCCGGATCGCGTCCGGGGCCGGAGATTTGAGTGCCAGGGGAGTTGTGCAAAGGTCTCAAGGGAAAGGGAGAACGAGTGGTGTCGCCGCAGATCAGGCGACCGGGCAGCCCGTTGCAGTCCAACTTGGGAGAGGGAGCAGGCGTCGCGTGCCCCAGGGAAACCTGGCCTGGCAGATTGATGCCGTTGCAGGGGGCGGAGAGTGACGGCGACGGATCCAGGCCAGTTAGCTGCCGGACCAGAGGGGATTTGGAATTGTCTGAGGAGCGGCGGATTGAAGCGGAGTCGATGAAGGCGCTGGCTGAGTTTCTGCCCAAGTTTGAGGCGCCGGGGTTCGAATTTGGTGACTGGGAGTCAGGGTGGTTCAGTCCGAGTCAGGACGCATTGAGTTTCATTTCGGCCTGCTATGAGTCGGGTTGGATGAAGCCAGATTTCGATTGGCCGGCCTGGGCGGGCACGGAGGAGGCTGCTCAGCTGCGCGACGATCCGGCAGCTCTGGAGCAGGCCACGCCCGAGCAGTTGAGCCGACTCCTGACCGTCGTGGTCCGGCAAGACCGCTTCGTCGAAGGCTCGCTGGGTGGCCATTTCGAGTCCGGGCTGCTAGTTCGGATCGTGCGGCGTATAGCGAATCTAGCGGAAGCTACGCCGAACGAGTAGAGGGGCAGTCGGCGAAACCCATCGCATGGGATTGGTCTGGCGTTTATTCTGGTGGGGTCAGCGCCGACACCCGGGGGATTAGTACGAATGTTTGCGACGTTTGGACGGACCTGGCAGCTCACGAAGATGAGCTGGGGCGTGTTGCAGAGCGATCGGAAGCTGATTGCGTTTCCGATCATGTCGGGGGTGGCGCTGGTGATCCTGGCGGCGCTGTTGACCGGCGTCGGGGCCGGATTCGGCACGTTCGAGCGGTTAGGAACCGCGGAGACGGCGGGGTTGGCCGAGGCGGACATCGTGCTGCTGGGGATCACGTATTTTCTGCTGGCGTTCGTGATCATCTACTTCAACTCGGCTCTAATCGGGGCCGCGATGGTGCGGCTGGCCGGTGGCACGCCAACGCTGGGCGACGGGTTCAGGCTGGCGAATTCGCGTCTGCCGCAAATCGCGGGCTGGGCGCTGATTTCAGCGACGGTCGGTTTGATCCTGCAGATTCTGCGGAGCCAGTCGCGCGATAACTTTCTGGGGCAGATCGCGCTGTCGATCGTCGGCGGTGTCTGGGCCTACCTGACGTTCTTCGTGGTGCCGGTGCTGGTGGCGGAGGAGACGGGGCCGATCACGGCGATCAAGCGGTCGAGCTCCCTGTTCAAGCGAACCTGGGGCGAGCAGGTGGTGGCGAACTTCGGGTTCGGCATCGTGGGGTTCCTGGCCGCGCTGGTGGGACTCGTGCCGGCCATCCTGATTGCCTCGCTGTCGCCAATGGCGGGGTTGGTGGTTGGCGTGGTGACGGTTGGACTGGCGATTGCCACGGTTTCGACGCTGGAGGCGATCTTCAAGGCGGCGCTGTACGGCTACGTGGCCGACGGGCGCGTGGGCGAGGGCTTCGAGCGCTCCACGCTGGAGGGGGCCTACGGACCCGGACGCGGCGGGCACCGCGGGTTCTAGGCGCTAATGAGCGGGAGTCACGCCGGTAAGCGGGCGGCGGTTTACGGCGCCAGCAGCGGGATGGGCCGAGCCACGGCGCTGGCGTTGGCGCGGGCCGGGGCTGACGTGGCGGTGCTGGCGCGGACGGAAGCGGCGCTGGAAGAGGTCGCGAGCGAGATCAGGGACCTTGGACGCCAGGGCGTTGTCGTCCCCGTGGACATTCAGGACGCGGCGGCGGCGCGGGCTTCGGTGGATGCCGTCGTGGAGGCGTTGGGCGGGATCGACATCCTGGTGTACGCGACGGGGTGGAATATTCCGGGGCGAGCGCTGGAGCTGCTGAGTTCGTCTGACTGGGAGCTGATGCAGCGGACGAACCTGTGGGGGCTGTACGACGTGACGCAGGCGGCGTTGCCGGCGCTGCGCGAAGCCGGAGCGCGGGTGGTGGTGATCTCCTCGGCGGCGGTGCAGATGCCCGACATGTCGGGGGTGGCGTACCAGAGCACGAAGCACGGGGAAGCCGGGTTCGTGTACGGGATGATGCACGAGGAAGCCGGGAACGGGATCCGGGCGACGATGATCTTCCCGGGACTGACCGAGACGCCCATGATCGACCGGCGGCCGGCGCCAACGCCGCCGGAGATGATCGCGAACGCCCTGCAGCCTGAGGACGTGGCCGAAGCAGTGCTGTTCGTGACGTCGCTGCCGGCGCGGGCTTACGTGCCTGAGCTGGTCCTGCTGCCGGCGGCGATTCAGCAGCGCTAGTCCGCCAGCGGCCGCCGGGCGCGGCTGCGTATGCTGGCGGGGCGAGCCGCGGTCACGAGGTTCAGCCATGCCGTACGACCCTTCGCTACACCTGTTTTGTCACCCCTGGGAACTGCAAACGGTGGTGCATATGCGCCGGACCTGGAACCGTCCGGCGCGGGTGCAGATGGACCCGGTGCTGGCGCCGACCGAGCCGTGGGAGGGCACGTCGGTGGCCTGGAGTACGG
>JAPPLN010000005.1 GCA_028874175.1 Chloroflexota bacterium | reverse complement strand
AAGCCGCGATCAACGAAGGCTCGCTCAAGGTCCGCTACCCGGGCGCCTACGACATTCGCCGCCCCTACGTCTACGCCAAAGACCAGGTCAGCTAGGCGGACAACGGTCGACTAGCAGCGATTCCGGGCGCTATTCGTCCTCGAATACCGCTTCGCGCAGGGTGTCATTCATGCGTGTCTGCCAGCCCTTGCCGGTTTCGCGGAAGTGGAGAACCAGGTCGGCGTCGAGCCGCAGCGTGATCTGGGTCTTCGTGGGCGCCCGCTGCTTGCCGCGCGTGCGCCGGTAACGCCGCACGATGTGCGGCACGACCTCGCCGGCGGGCCGGGCGCGCTCGAACCAGTCGTCGTCCAATTCGGACGCCTCGGGGTCGGCGGCGGCAGCCGCGTTGATGGCGTAGTCCTCGCCAGGCGTCGGGCTGACGTGGCCCGGCTTAAGCTTGGGCATATCTCCGTTCCTCCCCTCGGCTGGCACAGCGCAGGCTGATCACGCGAATCCGTGTCCCGCGTTCAGTGAACACGAGGCAGTAGAGCCGGACGTCGATGTAGCCGACGGCCACGTAGCGAACCTCGCCTCCGCGATCCGAACGTTCGACCAGCGCGCTTTCCCAGTCGAACGTTTCGACTGCCGCGAAGTCAATCCCGTGCTTCTGTGCATTGGACTGCCGCTTCGCCTCGTCCCACTCGTACTGCACACATATATTGTAACTACGATTTAGTCGAGCGTCACGTGATCTGTGGCGACTTCCTGCTGGGCGGCAGCGCTAGACAATTTCTTCCGCGACGTCGGTCTCGCCGCAAATGTCCATCAGGGTGTGATGGACAGCGCGGTCGTGGTCGTAGCTGAAGCGGGGTTCACTCTCGCCTCGGACGCAGTCCGCGAAGTGCTCGACGTCGTCGCGAAACGGCGATTCGCGGCCCGTGCCGTAGACCTTCCAGCCGTCAGCTCCGGCGCCGGGTCCGCCGCGGTGAATGGCCACGGCAGGCGCGCGGTCGCCGATGGACGCCCACGGGGAGACGATAGCCTGGGCCTCGGAACCGTAGACCTCGAAGCTGCGCGGACGCACCTGCTCCGTCTCGAGGTGGCTGGCCTCGAGGGTGGCGATGGCCTTCGGGTACTCCAGCACTACCGTGGCGTTGTCTATATAGCCCGATTCGTCGAAGCGGTCGCAGCGCAGAAACGAATG
This sequence comes from Chloroflexota bacterium, assembly GCA_028874175.1. Classification (GTDB taxonomy): domain Bacteria; phylum Chloroflexota; class UBA11872; order UBA11872; family UBA11872; genus UBA11872. The sequence continues at coordinate 40,465 of JAPPLN010000005.1, read as the reverse complement.
GACCTTGGCGGGCGTTCCCAACACGGCCATTGCCATGTCCAGCGCGTGGGAGCCAAGGTTGTAGAAGATGCCCCCGTTGAAGTACCGGTCGCGGCCCAGGTAGGTGTCGGCCGACGGGTGGTAGAAGCTGCACATGTGCGAGCGCACGCGGTAGATGTCGCCGAATTCGCCGCGATCCACCATGTCCAGCACGCGACGGAAGTGCGGCGTCAGACGGTTGTTATAGCCCATCTGGAAGAGCAGGCCGGACGACTCGGCCAGACCCGTCAGTTCGTCCACGTGGGCGTGGGTCCAGCCGCAGGCCTTTTCCATCAAGAGGTGCTTGCCTGCCTGCAGCGCTCGGCGTGCGTAGGAAGGATTCTGGCGCTCGGCCCCGCCGATCAGAATGCCGAGCACGGATGGATCCTCGAGCAGCCGGTCAATGTCATCGACGTACGGCAAGCCCGCCGAATTCGGCTCGGACTCCTTGGCCGCGCGAGCATCTGCGCAGGGCTCGTACACGCCGGCAAGGTCGATTTCTTCAAGGTCACGCAGCCAGCGCAGCTTTCCAGCCGCATGCCCGTGCTGCGCGCCGAGCATTCCCAGACGCACGGGTTGCTTGTTCATGGGGTGCGCTCCGAAGCCGTAAGCGGACGAACCATAAGCGGCATCTGAACCTCCTCGGGTCGGGCAAGGCGCAGGAAGAAGTGCCCCAGCCCGGATGATCCCAGCATGAAGTCCGGGCTGTAGTTGCCCGGCTCGTCCCCTGGCCAGCGCACCTCGCCGTCACGCTCCTCGCGATAGGCCGCGGCGGCGGCGCCGAAGTCCCGCGCGTGGGACATCCATGACTCGTCACCGCCCACTCGGGCAAGCTCGATGAAGAGTTCCGCGTTCCCGGCTAGGCCGTGGCACTGGCTGGGGTTGTTGCGGATGTCCCCAGCTGCCAGGGTCGCCTGGGCGCAACGCTCGGCAAAGCGGCGCAGGCCATCGTCATTGAAGATTTCGGCCGCGCGTGCCGCCAACAGCCCAATGCCCGGCGCCCCGTGACACCACTGTACGCGCGGACGGTGCGGATCTCCCGGCCAGCGATTCCAGCAGATGCCGCGATCGTCTTCCAGCGCGACAGCCTCTATCCATCGCCAGGCGTGGTAAACGAGGCTCTTGATCGTGTCGTCGCCCGTAAACCGCCAGAGCTCTGCCAGCGCATAGGCGATGCCGCTGGCGCCGTGCACGAAGCCGGCGCTGAAGCGAACCTGCCCTTCGCGGTGCCAGTCCCAGCGCGCCCCTTGGTCGTCGCATTCGACCGTGCGGGTGATGTGATCGCCGGCCCTCACTGCGGCATCCAGCACGCTCTGATCGGCTGCGGCCTGATACAGGCGCAGGAGGAAGATCACACTGCCGGCCGATCCGCTCAGCACATGCGCGTCCGGCCAGGACGCGCGAGCCACCGCACGGGCCCGCGCCTGTGCGTCCCGCAGCCAGCGCTCACGTCCGGTGGATTCGTACAGGTGCAGACACATCTGGCCGTGGCCCGACATGCCGAAATACAGCCCCGGATCCGCGTCCGGACTCCTGAGGTCAGCCTTCGAATCGGCCTCGACCCACATTGCCGCCGCTTCGGCCACCTCGCGGGCCTTGGGATCGCCGGTGACCCGGAACAAGTCGGCGAACAAAAACACGACTCCGGCCGTCCCGCCAAAGACGGCGGTGGAGTACTGCGGCTTGCCGGTATAGCTGCGCGTCTCCCAGCGGGCACCGCCGACGGCCGGACGCGCCAGCGCCGCGATGCAGTCGGCCACGCTCTGGGCGGCTGCCAGGAATCGGTCATCGTCAGGCATGGCTATCCTGCGGGTTGCACACGCCCTCACGGTAGCCGATCAACTAGAACGACCGCGCGACAAGCTGCCGCCGGGCGCGTAGTCTCATCGGACGACATGAGGGGCTTGAGACACTAATGCAAGACGTGAAGCTGTCAGACACACCGATTACAGAGGCCTACCCGGGCCTGAATAACCTGGTTGTCGATTTCAACCAGATGAAGGCCTTCCTGGACGACCCCCTGGTGCTGGTTGAGGCCGACGGCGTTCGGGTTCGCGACCACACCGGGCAGTGGTACATCGACGGCCTGGCCGGGGTCGCTGCGGTGCAGCTGGGACATCGCAACCAGGGAATCATCGACGCGATGCACGCGCAACTCAATCGCATTGCGCTGGCCCTGCCCCTCTACGCGTCGACCGAGCCGGCAATCGAGTTGGCTGAGCGGCTGGCGGAGGTGACGCCTGAACCGCTGACCCATGTCAAGTTCACGACCGGTGGCTCGGAAGCAAATGAGACCGCCTTCAAGCTCGCCCGCCAATACCACGCGCAAACCGGCAACCCGGGCAAGTACAAGGTGATCTCGCGCTACAAGAGCTATCACGGGGCCACGATGGGGGCGCTGGCCGCCAGTGGCGGCGCGTCCCGCAAGCTGCCGTACGAACCGTTTCCGACCGGGTTCGTGCACGTGCACCCGCCGGACTGCTACCGCTGTCCGTTTGGGATGACCTACCCCGACTGCGGCGTGCGCTGCGCCAAGATCGTGGACGAGGTGATCCTCGGCGAAGGCCCCGAGACTGTGGCGGCTCTGATTGCAGACCCGGTCGTCATGTCCGCCGAGGGTCTCATCGCTCCGCCGCTGGAGTATTTCAAGATCCTGCGCGAGGTTTGCGACCGGCACAACGTACTGCTGATCTTCGACGAGATCATCACGGGATTCGGGCGCCTCGGCGAGTTGTTCGCGGCGGACGTTTACGAGACCTGTCCGGACATCATGTCGGTGGGTAAGGGCATCAGCGGCGGGTATGCGGCGCTGGCGGCCGTAATGATGACGGAGCGCGTAGCCACCGCCTTCTGGGGCGACCTGGCCGACGGTGTGCACTTCAACGCGGGACACACCTACTCCGGCAACCCCGTGGCATGCGCGGCGGGGCTGGAGGCCGTGCGACAGATTGTGGAGGACGGTGCGCTGGACAACGGCCGCGAGCGCGGCAAGCAACTTCGCTCGGGTCTGGATGAACTGGAGGCCCGCTACTCACAGATTGGCCGCGTGGACGGGCACGGCATGTTGCAGGGCGTGGAGTTCGTCAGCGACCGAGCCTCGCGCTCGGCCTATCCGGCTTCCAATCTCCTGTGTCGCGCGGTAGGCCAGACCGCCAAGCGCAACGGGCTGATCGCGCGCATGGGCGACCACACCTACGTGCTCGCTCCTCCCCTCGTTTCAACAGAGGAAGAGATCGATGAGATGCTGGACATCCTGGACGCGTCGATCGCGGAGACCCTGGAAACCTTCGAGGAGTGAGTCAGGCGGCGTTCGACGACCGTGTGGCCGCCTACGCGCAGTCACCGACGCATCGCGAAGGCCCGACCCTTGACCTCACGCGTGAGTTTGCCCAGGCGCGCCCGGGCGATCTGGTGCTGGACGTGAGCACAGGCACGGGATTCACGGCCCATGCCCTCGCCATTACGCCGGCCCGCGTCGTTGCCGCGGACATTGCTCCCAACATGCTGCGGCATACCCGCGCGACGGCGCCGAATGACGTGCGGGTCGTTCAGACCGACACACACGCCCTGGCATTCGGAGACCGGACGTTCGACGTTGTGACTTGCCGCCATGCGTTCCATCACTACGTGGAAGGGCGCGCAGCCATGATCGAAATGGCGCGCGTGGCACGCCCTGGCGGTCGGGTCGTGATTGCCGACACAATCTCACCCGACGACGCCGACGTTGCCGAGGCCATGCACGAAATCGAGTCGCTGCGCGACCCGTCTCACGTCTGCAACCGGTATGCCGGACAAATCCTGGAACTCATGACGGAGATCGGGCTCGACGTTGAGCGCAGTACGCATACGCGCACCGAGCAGGATTTCGATGGCTGGTGCAGCCGAACGGGGGTATCAAACGCCCTTCGGCGACAGCTCTGGCGGGCCTTTACCGAGGATGCAAAGGTCCGCGCGGCGTTCGATGCGCGGGAAACGGATCAAGGGCGCTGGTTCTACTGGCCGGTGCTCGTCGCGGCCGGGATACGACGCTCATAGGCTCGGATACGATACGCCGAGAGCCGCGCTCCAGGAGATGACGACATGGCAACGGCGTCGCTGAGAGTCGGATTTGTGGGTTGCGGCGGGATTTCCCGCCTGTACACGGACATCTACCTCGGACTCCACGAGTTGGCGCACGTGGTCGCCGTGGCGGATCTGGTTCCGGAGCTAGCGCGCGATCGGGCCGAAGGGCTTATCCACGGCTATCGAGCCGAAGCCGCGCGTGAGCACGCCATCGCCACAGGCGCCCGAAGCGATGCCGATCGCGACGACGCTTTAGCCCGCGCCGAGTCTGCCGAAGACGCAGCCTCCAACGAGATCCAACAGTTTGCGAGTCATACCGAATTGCTTGCCGGGGCGGACGTGGACGCCATCGTGCTGCTCACAGCGCCTTCGGTCCGCGGTGGACCGACGGTCGAAGCCGCCGCACAAGGGGTTCACGTCTTCACGCAGGGTCCGATGGCGCGCAGCGTGGAGGAAGCCGACGCCATGCTGGAAGCGGCCGAAGCGTCGGGCATCAAGCTGCACGTCCAGGTCGGCTCGCGCTACAGCCGTGGCATGCGGCACGCCCAGCGCGCGGTTGCCAGCGGACTGATGGGCCAGATGGCCATGGCGAAGGTTGAGCTGAACCTATTCCGGCCGCAGTCGCCCTACTTCCGATCCACTCACTGGCACGGCACGTGGGGCGGCGAAGGCGGAACGTCAGTATTCCACCACGGGCGCTACATCATTGATCCGTTTCTGTTCGTCGTTGGCACGCCGATTGTCGAAGTCACGTCGTACGCGGGCGCCATGCTTCGCTACATCGAGACTGATGACCTGACGCTTTCGCTCGTGAAGTTCGCCAACGGCGCTCGGGGCCTGGTGCAGTCGTCGTTGCTGCATCACAACAACCCGCTCAACCCGACCTACCGGATCGAGGTCATCGGCAGCGAGGCTTCGCTGGTCCTGCATCAGGAATACACGCATCCGGATATACCAACGGTGATGCTGGGAGCGCGCGAAAACGGCTGGGAAGCCAACGTGAAGTTTGGGTCAAATCACGACCCGTCCCTGGTACAGCGGCTGGAGGCGCTGGAAGCTGACGTGTCCGACGCACCCGTGCGCGCCACGGAGATGTACCAGAGCCAAATCTGGCTGGAGTCGATCTTGAGCGATTCAGACACGCCCGCGCCGCTGCGCGTACCCCACCACCACGCCGAGTTCACGCGCGCGGTCTACAAGTCGCAGGAAACCAGCACAACCGTCACCCTGCCGCTTACCAAGGACGATCCCTTCTATACCTTTGAAGGGCGCCTGACCCACGGACGTAAGATCCCGAAGGACTAGCCTCGGGCGGGCGGATAGAGGGGAAGTCGGCTCACGGTCTCGGGCTGTTGAACGACCTGATCCGTGCTGCCCGAATAGGCCGCTGATCAATAGGCGCCGCGCCCGCGCGCGACCACCCAAAGGGTACGCAGCAGGATCGTCAGATCGAGCAGCGGCGAGTAGTTCTGGATGTAGTAGAGGTCATATTCGACGTTTTCGTGCAGCGGGAGTTCGCCGCGTCCGCTTACCTGCCACCAGCCGGTGATGCCCGGAAGGACGGCCAGTCGCTGCCGCTGCCACGACTCGTAACGTTCCACGACCCACGGAAGCTCCGGCCGCGGGCCTACCAGGCTCATTTCCCCGCGCAAAACATTCCACAGCTGCGGTAGCTCGTCCAGGCTGGTCCTGCGCAGGAAACGGCCGACACGCGTTACTCGCGGGTCGTTGAGCGGCTTGTACACGGCGTCTACAGCCGCACCGCCCTGGAGCGCCGCCTCCTGACGGCTCTCGGCGTCGGGAACCATCGTGCGTAGCTTGAACATGGTGAACATTCGGCCGGTTTCACCCACGCGCCGCTGGGCGAACACCACGGGCCGACCACCATCGAAGTACACGGCGACCGCCAGGACGGCAAGCACGGGAGCCATGAGCACGAGCGATACACCGGCTAGCACGAGATCGAAGACCCTCTTAACAAAGCGGTCAAAGCCGGTGATCACCGGTGCCCGCACGCTGATCAGCGGCAGGCCCCATACGTCCTCCGCCATTGCCCGGCCGGCCATCAGGTGGAACACATCGGGGACTAACCTCACCCGGACCGGCACGGCATCCAACGCCACGACGATCTCTCGCATGCGCTCATGCGCGTGCATTGGCAGGGCGATCAGTACGTCGTCCACTTCGTAGCGTCCGATGAGGTCCGACAGTTCATCGCATCCGCCCAGAACCTGAGCGTTGTGAATACGTTCGCCCAGCTTGCCGGGATCGTCGTCAGCGAAGCCCACAACTTGAAACCCCGACCACGGTCGTTCTCGAATCATTGCCGCCACGCGCTCGCCAACGGGTCCCGCGCCAACAATCAGAACTCGAGTGGCGCCGCGTCCGGAAATCCGGCGGCTTCGCAGCACCAGGTTGAGCAGCCACCGGAGATTGATGAGCAGCAGCGCATCAAGCGCGATGAAGTACAAGAAGAGCAGACGCGAAAGGAATTCGACCTTGAGCACAAAGAAGGCCGCAAACAGAACGATGGTGGCGAAGATGATGGCCGGAATGAGCACACGGATTTCGTCCACGACCCGCAACAGTCGTCGGTGGTCGTAGAGGTGGACCATCCGGAAGAAAAACGCCCAGACGAAACCGACGACCACGTACTCGCGGACGGTTAGCCAGGAGAGCAGACTGGCGTCGCCGGCGCCAATGGGCAGCGTGTGCCGCAGGACGTCGGCCAGGTAGAGCGCCAGAAGCGTGAGCGCGATGTCAGCGACGGCCAGGGCACCGCCGAAGAGACGCGCGCGCTCCCTCACCTCAGCGCTCCCTCACCAATTCGCGGTATACCGCTTCGGTTGCGCGGGCCATGGTCTCGGCATCGTGAAACACCGCCACAGCCGAACGCGCCTGCCCCGCAAGCGTGCGAGCCTCATCTGAGTGTGTCAACAAGCGCAACGCCGCCGCGGCGGCCGCTGGCGTGTCGCCGGGATCGACCAAGAGTCCCGTGCGTTCGTGCTCCACAAGGTCGGTCGTGCCGACGGCTCGAGCTGCAACAATCGGAACGCCCGCCGTCATGATCTCCATGATGGAGTAGGGCACACCCTCCCAGCGGGCCATGTGCAAGTAGACGTCCATCGCCGTCAATAAGGTTCGCGCATCCGCCACAAACCCTGGTAGCGAGGTTGCCTCATGCACGCCAAGGGCGCGCAGGCGATCTTCCACGTGCGGACGCAGTTCGCCATCGTTTGTCCAGAGGAATCGAGCGTCAGGCCGCTGCCGGTAAATCGCTGCAAAGGTCTCGGCGATGTCGAACGGCGCCTTCTGTTCAGTAAAGCGAGCGGTGGTTCCAACGATCGGAGCGCCAGCCGGCAGACCGAGACGGCGGCGAGCCTCGGCGCGTGGCACGGGCTTGAACGGCGCGAAGGTAAGCGGGATTTTCCGAATCTTCCGGGGCGTCACGAGTTCGCCGGCAACCTCTCGTTCGCCTTCAGACAAGGCAATGAGGCACGCGGTGAGACGTCCAAGAATCACTTCCAGCCATCGCAGCGGCGCACGCGCGAGGGGTGATGCGAAGTTGAGGAAGTAGAACCCGTGGGGGGTGTGAACCGTTCGCACCCCAGGCACGAGCACGGCGGCCACCCGACCAACTACGCCGGCTTTGGTGCTGTGAGTGTGCACGACGTCGTAGCGCCCGCGATTGACAATTCGCAGAAGCGCCCATGTCGCCCGCAGATCACTCAGCGGGCGAATTGCGCGCACCATCGGCACGACGTGCAACTCCACGCCCAGGGCCGACATGTCGTCGAAGAACGAGGTGTCGCCGCGCGGCTCGGAACGAACGCGGGGACAGGCCACTTCAAACTGGAAGGACTGGCGATCGGACGCCGCGGCGAGATCCAGCAGATGGCGCTTCGTGCCGCCAATCGTGGCCTCCATGACCTGGAGGACTCGAATCGGGCGGCCTGTCATCGGCTGCGCTAGCGCAACACCGCCTCTTGCATCCATGCGTACTCCGCCGCGATTCCCTCGTGGATGGTCGTGGACGGCTCGAACCCGAGCACGCGACGTGCCTTGGACGTATCCGCTTGACTGTGAAGCTGGTCGGCGGGATGAGCCTCGCCGTAGATTCGCTCGACCGGCGTGCCGACTACACGCTCCATCGTGTCGATCAGTTCGTTGACCGAAGCGGTTGGACCACTACCAATGTTGAACGTCTCTCCGATCGGCAACGCGTCCAACACTCGCACCTGCGCGTCGACCGCGTCCGCGACGTAGGTCAACTCCCGCGTTTGTTCGCCATCGCCATAGATCGTGATCGGCTTGCCGGTGGCTATGGCCTTCAGACCGATGTGGACGAGCATGTCGGGCCGCTGGCGCGGTCCGAACAGCGTGTAGTACCTGACGACTACAACCGGAAGTCCAAACAGACGGTGGTAGGAGCCGAGCAGATGTTCGTCCAGCAACTTGGTCATCGCGTAAAACGATCGCGGCTCCAGCGGATGGTCCTCCGGGGTCGGCATCCTGGGATTGAAGCCGTAAATCGAGGACGTTGAGGCGAAGCTGAATAGTTTGACGCCGGCGCGCAACGCAGCGTCGGCCAGCCGCTGCGTCGAGCGGCTGTTGTCCTGCATGTACCGTTGGAAGTTCGTTGGTGTCCAACCCTCGCGGACGCCGGCGCGGGCGGCCAGGTGAAACACGTACTCGACACCTTCGACCACCTGATCAAGCTCAAGATCGGCGTCCAAGAGGTGAGCCTCAACGAAGTCGAAATCCTCGTGCTGGCGGAGTGTGTTGAGATTCGCCCGCTTCTGTTCGAGGTCGTAACTGTCAGTCATCCCGTCGAGGCCGATCACTCGATGGCCTCGCGCAAGCAGCGACTCGCAGAGATGGGAGGCGATGAACCCCGATGCCCCGGTGACCAGCGTTACAGGACGGCTGCTTGCCTTCGCCATCAAAGTCCCGCGTGAAGAAAGCGCGCCAGCCGCGCGCTGCGAGAGTATATCGGCGAGCCAATCGCCGCGTTACGCGGCGGCGTCGCGAATGACTGACGTATAGAGGGCGCGCGTAGCAGCACGCATGCGCTCCAAGTCGAACGCCGCGGCCGCGTGCCGTCGCGCGCCGGAGCCCATGCGCACGCGGCGCTCCGTATCGAGCAGGACTGACGTCAACTCAGAAGCCAGCGCTTGCTCGTCGCCCTGGGGAACGAGCAGCCCGGTCTGGTTGTGCTCCACGACTTCCGGAACCCCCCCAACGGCCGTCGCCACAACTGGCCGACTTGCCATGGCAGCTTCCATCACCACCAGTCCCAGGCCCTCCCAGTCCGACGCCAGCACCACGACGTCGGCTGCGGCCATCAGGCTCGGCATATCGGAGCGCACGCCCAGCCAGCGGACTGCGTCGCGCAGGCCCAGGTCGTCAGATTGCTGGAGCAGCCGCGCCCGGTATGCGGGGCCGCCCAGCTGAGTCTCGCCGGCGCAAAGCAACTGGGCGTTACCGAGCTTTTGGCGGACGCGCGCAAACGCTTGGAGGAGAACATCGTGGCGCTTCTGCGGATCGAGACGTGCAGGGCAGAGGATCACTGGAATGTCTGCCTCCACGCCAAGTTCGTGGCGCGCAGCCGCGCGACTCAGGCCAGCGAATGGCGCGGGATCCAGCCCATATCTAATGACCTCCAGACGATCTCGTGGAACGCCGAGTTGCTGGTTCGCCCAACGAGCGACCGCTTCGGAAATGGCGATCGTGCGCCTCGTGGGCCGTGTCGCCAGCGCGTGAAGGGCTCGCGCCGACGCCGATTCAAGCCGCGTTTCGATGTTGTGCTTGGTGGACACGATGGCACGGACGCCGACCCTACGTGCCGCCAGCGCGCCATACATGTCGGCACGCAGCAAGTGCGTATGCACCAGCGCATAGCGACCGCGCCTGATCTGCGCCGCCAGCCGGGGCAGATGGATGGCACCAAGCGGACCAGCCATGGGAATGTGCGTCAGGTCATCTACGTGCGCCTCAAACTCTGAGCGCAGGTCGTGATCGCGAAAGTAGACAAGGTCAATCTCTGCGAACTCGCGTAGGCCGGGCAGCAATTCCAGCAGATGCCGCTGGGCGCCACCGACCGCCAGCGAGGTCACGACTTGAAGAACGCGCGGTCGGCGCGTCGTCACGTGCGGCCGGACAACACGGCGTCGTAGCGTGCGAGCGTCTGCTCGACCTGCCGTTGGAGGGAAAACGCCGATGCGGCGCGCTGCTGACCCGCATCGCCCAGTCGCTGCGCATGCCGGGGATCACTCACGACGAGGTCCAGCCGGTCAGCAAAGGCCAACGCATCGTTGGGGTCCACGGTGTAGCCCCAGGCGCCATCGGACACGATCTCGGGACCAGCCCCAAGAGTCGACGCAATGACCGGGCGACTCGCCGCCATGGATTCGATGAGTGTCAGGTTGAACGGGTCTGGGTAGGTCGAAGGCGCCAGCGTCACGGTCGCGGCGGCGTAGGCGTCGCGTAGCGCCTCTGGCTCCATCCAGCCTGGCAGCAGAAGGCGGTCGCCCACGCCTAGATCGTCAGCCAGCCGCCGCAGTTTGGGCGCATAGCGTGGGTTCTCACCGGCGATCATCAGGCGCAGGTCGGGATGTTGCGAATGCGCCAGTGCGTACAGGGCCGCCTCGGCGCCCTTCTCTCGCGAGACGCGGGCGGCCAGCAGCGCCAGCGGCGCCCCGTCCAGCCCATGTGCCGTCCGAAACGCCGCGCCATCGCCTCCGCCCCACCAGTCCAGGTCCACCCCGTTGTAGACGACCTCGGCGCCTCCGAACCCGTTGGCACGTAACGCGGTCTGTAGCGTCCGGCTGATGGCGAACAGGTGACTTACGTGCTTCGCCATGTGGTGGTCGATCACAACGTTGCGGGCCGGGTTCCAGCGGAAGCGCTGGCACTTGGCGCAGTTGAACCAACGCTGCCGAAAGTCGACCGGCCCGCCGGTGCAGATGAACTTGATGCAGCAAAACAGCAGATAGTCATGCGCCGTATAGAGCACCGGCACCCCGAGGCGCGCCGCCGCGGACAGCGTCGCGAACGACAGGTGCTGATGCACGTTGTGCGCGTGTACCAAGTCGGGCTTGAAGTCGGCCAGTTCACGACGCACGCCTGGCAGGACCGTCGGGTTGGCCATGGCCACGGTGTTGCGAAACCGCTCCGGATAGCGCGATCGCAGTCGCCGCACGCGCACGCCCTCCTGCTCTTGAATCGAGCCTCGCCCCGAAGTGGTGGAAACAACACACACGTCGTGTCCCGCCCGCACAAACGCGCCCGCCAGGCGCTCCACCACCACACCCGCTCCGCCGCGGTTGTCCGGGGGATAGGTGTCAGCCAGCAGGGCGATTCGCATTTGGATCGGCCTGAATGAGGGGCGGAACGATTCTAGGCGGTGTAGGTCGCCAGGCAGCGATCGGCCACGGCGGACCAGGTGAAGCGGCTCACCACATGCTCGCGAGCGGCCGTGCCCTGCATCCACGCTTGCTCGATTGAAGCCGTGAGGGCCGCCAGTGCGTGACGCAGCCTCTCCGGATCGCTTGGAGGGACAATGATTCCACCAACCGGTGGAATGATCTCGGGCATTCCGGCCACATCCGAAACAACGGCCACCGTTCCGCACGCCATGGCCTCAAGCGGCGCCAGCCCCACCAGTTCGGGCAACGTCTGACGCCGTCCACGGTAGTCCTCGTAGACCGACGGCATCACGAAGGCGCAGGCCGAGCGCATCGCGGCAATGACCTCGTCATCCGACGCCTCGGTGTGGATGCGGACTGGGCGGGCGTGCGCCTCGGAACGAAGGAAGTCCAGGTATTGCTCGTCATAGGGCCGACCGTAAATCTCTAGTGTCGCGCCAGCCGGCAAGCCTCGAATCGCCGTCTCGATGCCCTTGTGCGGCAGGAGGCGGCCCACGAACACCACGCGGCCAGGAGTCTTCTCGGAACCTGGGGAGTACTTGTCGGTGTCGACACCCGCATAGATGACTTCCACCCTGCGCCCGACGTACGGCAGCGTGGCGGCAGCAAACTCGCTTTGGGCCAACTGCGCATCAATCCAGCGGCCAATCCGCAAACGCCGCACCCAATTCACGCCTCCGCCTCCGTGATCCGTCACGAAGATCCGCTTGCCGAGCGGACGGCCGATCATCGCGGCCAGACCTGTGAGACCCGACCTGGCCTGATGGCAGTGGACGATATTCGCCCATGCCAGAGCGCCCAGGAATCCCGGTCCGATCGCATCGTATGGTCGTCCTCGAAGCTGCCGCCAGGTCCGGTAAACCTCAATGTCGAACCCGTCCACTCGACGCCGGCCCGGGCGATCGCCAAACGAGACCAGGCGAGTGGGCGTGCGCCGCAGCATCGCGCTCGCCAGTTCCAGCGGGTAGCGCTCGCCGCCTCCGCGCACCGACTCGTCGCCGAACCAGGTTGGCGACACGTGCAGAACGCGGAGGTCACTCATGAATGCCGCTCAGCCACGATGAGGTATCCGCCCGGCTCGTCAACCGGCCGTTGAAATGGCCGCCAGAGCAGCGCCGACCACATGGCGACCCAGAGTGACATCGGCAGCACCCGGCGCCGTTGGAGACCTCGAATCCAGTCAAGGATGCGGCGGCCGCCAACGCGCCGAACCAAGAGCTCATCCAGGGACCGCCAGGTTCGCTGTGTCGCGGCCGGCAAGTGTCCGTGGCTGTCGACAACTGCCAGGCCGCGCTCGCCCAGACAAGCTGTCCATTCCTCCAGCGACCGGTAGTGATAGTGGCCCAGGCGAGCGTTCGTAGCCGCCAGGACGGCAGCGCCTGACTCGGCCTCGATGCGCGCCGCGAAGGCAGGTGACGGAACGGTGAACACCAAACGTCCGCCCTGCCGAAGTGCTCGAGCGGCTTCGCGTACTGCACCCTGGTCGTCCGGGATGTGTTCCAGCACGCTGTGGCTGTAGATGGCGCCGTATGCCGCGGACGCCGCCGGCAGCGCCGTTCCGTCCGCACGCATGACGGACCGATACACACCAGATTCGTGCGCCACCCGCGCCTCGCGGGCTACCAGCTCCAGTCCGTCGACCGGCCAGTGCGAGCGCAGGACGCAGCGCGCGACTTCACCGGATCCGCAGCCTAGGTCCAGCACCGGCGCGGCAAACGTCACGTTGCGGAGCATGGCGAATTCGGTGGCACGCCAGAGCGCAACGGCTGGCTGATGCGGATGCGCCCGCACAGCCAGTCGAAGAATCTCGACGTCGCTTCGGGCTACCAGGGCGGTCGGAAAACGCCCTTCAGCCATCACGCGTGCCGTTAATCAGTTGCCGCATTCGGACGGCATAAGTGTGATCGCGCTCGACGCGGCGCTTGCCGGCCAGTGTGATCGCGCGCCGGGCCGCCTCGTCGTTCAAGTAGCGGTGAATCGCTTCGGTCACATCGCTGGCGTCCTTGTAGACCGCAAGCTCGGTGCCGACCTCGAACAGATCGTCCATCTGAGCCTTGTAGTCGGTGAGCTGAAAGGCACCGGCGGCCGGGATTTCGAACGTGCGCATGTTCGGCCCTTGGCGCATTTGCGCGTGGTGGACGTTCAGCACGATCTTGGCGCCCCGGTAGGCGCGGGCCACGGCAGCCGCGGGCAGAAGGGTCAGGCCGCGATGCGCATCGCGAACGCGATAGCTCGACTCCAGTTTCTCCCATCCACGGCCCCACACGGCCAACGTGACCCCGGAGCGAGCAACGGCCTCCAGGATGTCGACCCTGGACCGATTCGCCGGGAGATGCCCCATGTTGTGTCGTGCGTCTCCGACGAAAATGACGTCCGTCGACTCGTCGTCTGCGTCGTCCCCGGCCCACGAAGCCGGATCCACAGCGTGCGGCAGAAACTCCGCGCGGACCCCGCGCGGATCAAGACCGGGGGCATACGTTGGATCGGCCAGGTAAAACCGGTCGTATAAGTGCGCCGCTCCAATAATGTTGGGGAACCAGCTCGGATCGTCGCCGCACCATTGCACCACGGGACCATTCGTCAGGTTTCGGAGACGCTCAACCGATTCCGGCAGCAGAACTTCACCCTTCAGAACTAACGTGAACTCCGGCCGGTGCTCCTCGGCGAGGCTCAGCGCGGCCAGGTTGTCCGCCCGCGCCGCATCAAATACCCGACCTATTTCGAAGCGATCGGGCCCAATCAGCCTCCGCTGTATCCGCCCCCACAGCCCGACTGGCCGCTCGAGACTCCGGCTGTAGCGAAACGTCCGGACCTCGTGCCCCCCGGCTTCCAACCCCAGCGCGCAGTATTCGGTCCACTGTCCGGTGTCCCATTGCGGGCCGATGAGGAGAACTCGCACGGCGAACTCAGGCAGCCCCCGCGCGCCGCTTCCACAGCGCACCGAGCTCAGACCGCAGCGCGCTGCGGTCAATGACGTAGAGAAGCGCGGCGTAGATCAGCACGACCACGATGCCGCCCTGGATCAGCAGGACCGGATCGGTCAGCAGCGGCAGGAGGACCAATCGTCCAAATAGCCCGGCGCCTACAGCCGCCAGCAGCGGACGTACCAGGTGGTGAGCGAGCCGCAGGTCGAATTCACGGCGACCGATCGGCAGCAACACCAGTGCCGCCAGACCCTGCGAAACAGCCAGGGCAATTGGAACTGCCAGGAATCCCGTTCCCAGCGCCATGAGAATCGCAGCCAGACCCCAGGCAGCAGCCGCCCAGCCGAGCGACACCAAAAGAACCGTTTTTGTCTTACCCACCGCGTTCAGAATCGGCGTTATCAGCCCATTGATTGGGATGAGGGCATTGTTGATTGCCAGTACGTACAGGGCCGGAACCGCCGGCAACCATTGATCGCCATAAATCAGGCTGGCGATCTCCGGCCCAAACGCAATGACGGCAACGAATCCCGGCAGCGTCACGATCGCATTCCACTTCAGCGTGAGCTCAGCGCCGCGGCGAACCTGCTCGGGCGCATCCTGGATCCGCGCGAACGTCGGCAGGCTAACCCGTGCCACCCACTGCGTGAGAGCCAGCGGCTGCGCAGAGACCCGGTTGGCCCAATTGAGATACCCCGTGGCGGCTGCTCCAAACGCCCGTGGCGTGAAGAGCGGGATGAGTGAGTCCTTCAGCGTGATCGCCAGGCGCGATCCTTGAAAGCGCGCGCCAAAGCCCATGTGCGGGCGCAGCACGCGTAGATTCCGCGTGGGCACGGGCCACCACGGTCGCGCCACGACTACCGCCAGCGTAGAGACGAGGCTGGCGCCGACATGTGCGATGACGAGGCTCCAGACGCCAGCGGCGCCGATGGCAAACCCAATTCCGGCGCTGTAGTAAAACAGGGTCCCAGCGATGTCGGCCGCCGCCAGTCGACCGAACTGGAAATGACGCTCGAGCAGGGCCGCCGGAACAATCCGAAAGGCGGTGAAGAAGACGGAAAAGGCGAATACCCGGGTCATCCAGGGATCGATTTGATCGTTCAGTAATGCATCAACCGCAAACGGGCCAGCAAAGAACACGATCACGCCACCAGCGAAAACGAGCAGTAGCTGTCCCGTGAACACCGCACGGAGGTCGCGGGTTCCGGGCTCGCTGCCGCGTTGGATCAGGCTGGGGTGCAATCCAAGATCCGCGAACTGCTTGACCAGTCCGGCGAAGGTGGCGATCGGAACGATGACTCCGAAGTCTGCGGGCGTTAGCAGGCGGAAGAGGGCAACGCTGCCCAGGAAGGAGACGAGCTTCATGCCGCCTTCGCGCATCCCGAGCGAAATCACGCCGCGGATCGCGCGGTCCTCGAGATCTCCTTGGCGGGCCGCGGGCGCCTCACGACCAGTCACGCGCGCGGTTCCAGGCGGCTGCCCAACGCGTCGGCGTACACGTCCAGCAGTCGCTGCGCCGATCGGCGCCATGACATCGCGTCGGCGCGGCGGCGGGCGCCACGTGCCAGCGACTGCCAGCGGGCTGCGTCGGTCAGAACGGTACGAAGCGCGTCGGTCAGTGCGGGAACGTCATTCGGCGGAACCAGGAGACCATTCTCGTTATGGACAACCGGTTCCTCGGCCCCGGAGTCTTGTGCGCTGACGACCGGGGTCCCGCAGGCGTTAGCCTCCAGCAGCACCAGACCGAAGCCATCGAAATCGGATCCAGCCAGGCGATACGGCATCGTCACCACACGCGCTCGGTTGTACCAGTCCACAAGCTCGTCCTCGCTGACGACGCCGGTCAGCGTGACGAATGGATCGAGCCCAAGCTCGCGAATCCGGTCACGTAACTGACCTGCATATCGCGATGACGAACTGACTGGACCGACGATTACGTATCTGCTCGCGACGCCCTCGGACTTCAGGTGCGCAAATGCCTCCAGCGCCAGGTCGAAACCCTTGCGTGGCTTGCACTCGCCGACCGAGACGATCAGGCCAGGCTCCCGGGGCGGTGGGTGCTCGCGCTGAAAGTCCCTGGCCCGCACCGCAAGTGGCACCACGCTTGTCTGCCGCACGTTGGCATCGCGCTCAACTTGCCGGCGCGTGTAGTCGCTAATGGCCGGCAGCCCTCGTGCCCGGCGCAGCGCCCAGCGCAGCAGCCAGCGCTCCATCGGTGGCCGGCCCGATGGCAGGGAATACGTACCGACCAGCGAAACGAAATAAGGTCGTCGACCCGCCGCTAGTGCGACGGCCGGCGCGTAGGGCTCCACCATGCAGTGAATGACATCAGCACCCCGAAGTGCCCCCAACAGAGGTGGAAGCGTGCGCTGAAGCACTCGCAGCGGATGGCGTCGACCATGCTGAAACGATGGAATCGCCGCGTGGTCCGGGTAGCCTCGAACATCAACCATCGTCGCTAGGCTTCGCGGGCTGACCAGACGAACATCCACGCCAGCCCCGATCAGTTCCCGTGCCAATTCGCCCGCGTAACGTCCCCATCCATTGGTCGGGTCAAGCGCATCGCTGACGAGCGCCAGCTTCACCGGCGGTCGACCCATATTCCCGCGGCTGCCAGCACAATCAGTGCGCCTAGTGCCACGAGAGAGACCACTATCCCTGCAGCGAATCCCGGTGGCGTGTAGGTCATCACCACGGTATGGGTGCCTGAGCTGTCAATCGGGACGCCACGCATCAGCGTGTTCACGGTGACCATCTCCGTCGGGCGGCCGTCCACGGTTGCTTCCCAGCCCGGAAACATGGCCTCGTTCAGCACCAGCAGTCCTGGTTGGCTCAGTTCCACCCGGACGGTGACGCGCTGGGCGTCGCGTTCCGGCGGATGCACAACCTCGGTCCCAGTAGCCAGCGTTGGAGCAATGCCGGGATCGCGGTCAACCAGGACGCGGTCGGTACGACCGCCAATGGCCTCCAAAACCTCTGGCGACTCGGCTTCGGCCTCAATAATCCGCCAGTCTCGTGCGACCCAGGCCCGAGGCGCCCAGTCCTGGACTTCGTAGATATACAGCGTCTGGTCCACTGACGCCCATGCGGGCAGTGCCAGGTCATGCGCTTGAACCTGGCTCAGCGTCGGAATCGCAATGGGAACCCCGGACGTGACGAAGCGCACGTTGGCGGCGGCCAGAGCCGGCACGCGGCGCCTCAGCAATTCGGACCGCGCATCAGCGTCCAACGCCGAGTCCGAAGCGAAGCCGGCAACCGTGGAGCGTTCGCTGCCGACATAGGCCAGATAGGCGGCGGTGGCTCGCGGCATCAAGTTTTCGTAGCCGTCGATCGACGCACGTCCACCGGTCATGGGCAAGTTGGGCGCAAGCGTTTCATTCAGAAAGATGTACTCCAGCAGGTCGCGACGTGTTCGATCCAGCTCAGTTCCCGCGGCGGTGGACAGCTCGAATTTCTGTGCCTGGCTCCGGTATGAGAACACCCGCCAATCGCCCCCGGAGTCCGCCGGCACCACGCTGGCGGCCTGGGGCTCCCGGGCATACCAGTCGTTGGGAACGGTTGGAATCCCATGGAACGGCGCCAGCAGGATGTCGAACACCAGCACGCCAACCAGAGCCGCCTGCGCGCTCGCCGGTGACACGCGATGGCGCAGATACCGCCAGAAGATCACGGCCGTCAGCAAGGCCGCGAGCAGCGACCAGCGGGGCGCCCAGTACTCAAGACTGAAAGCCGCCGTCATCCGTTCGTAGAGCTGATCGAATGTGCGGTAGTAGCGCTCGGCCGTCAGAAACCGGCCTTCCGATCCAACGATCACCCGATCGATGTAGTCGTAGGCATACGGGACAATCAGGAACGCGAATCCCGTGAGGACGATGGTGGCCGCAACGGCGCCGGCCCCGATCAATCCCGCGAGCCAGACCCAGACGCGGCCGATCCAGCGCACGAGCAGTCTCGACCGCAAGTCGGCGTCGCGCAGATGCTCGATTCCCATGGCGACCAGGTACGCCAGCCCGAACGACGCGGCGATTCCAAAGCGTGCCGGCTGTCGGAAAAATTCAAACAGCGGCAGCTTGTGAAGCAGCGGGAATCCCAGGCTGAACGAACCCATCGAGAGAATCCAGGTCAGCAGGATCAGCCCGCTGAGAAAGACGACCAGGCGTTGACGCCAGCCGACGACAACAGCCACCAACGCCAGCGCAGGCGCGGCCAGCCCCAGGTACAGCAGTTCCTCGGCGTTCAGCGTCTCGTTCAGCACGCGCGGAATCTCAAATGCCGGATAGAGATATCCCAGGACGAGACTCCACGGCGGGATCGACCCCTGTGATGCAACCTCAAAGTCCAGCCCGCCGGCGCGGGCCGAAAGCCCCGTAGTTGAAATCGTGGGTAGGAGACGAACCGCACCCACGGCCAGGCCTGACGCGGCAGCAGCACCAACCCAGGCCAGACCAGTGACCGCCCGCTGTATACCTGAGTCGCCCCAGATCCACCAGAAGCGTGTCGCGGCAAAAAGGAGCCAGACAAAGCCCCACAACAACGCAATCTGGGGATGGCCGGCAAGAACGGTTACCGCGGCGCTGAGGGCCAGGAGACCGCTGTATCGACGCTGCCCGCGCGTGATCAGCTCGATGGCCCCAACCCCGGCCGGCAGAGCAAAGAAGATGTCGGCGTAGTTGAGGAATCGCGAGGTCGCAAATACGAATCCGCCATACGTAAACAAAAACGCGGCCATGTAGGCGCCAAGCCGAGAGAGACCCCAGACCCGCCCCAGCCAGTAGGCCGCGGCAGCTGCCAGAGCCAGGCCAATCGCCAACTCAATGAAATAGGCGCGCAATGGCTCGAAAACCCGCAGCAACACCCACGTCAGCGGGTAAAACCACCCGAACTCCGAAAAGGCAACCGGGAATCCGGCCAACATGCCGTCGGCCCAAAGCGGCATGCGTCCTTCGCGAATGCCGTCGGCCAGCAGTGCGTAGCGCGGCTGATAGCTGAGCAGCAGGTCGAGGTCGAGCCAGGCCGAACCAACGAAGAGCAGATCACGATAGAGCACCAGCAGAGGCGTCAGCAGGCCGATTGCCACAAGAGCGCGGCGCTGCGCGACCGAGGCATGCTCAATCCGGCCGAGCAGGCGGCCCCAGACTTCGTCTACCCGTGTCAAGAAGCCGGCGTAGATTCGAGAAACTCGCGGATTGCCGTGGCGCGCTGCGTCCATGTACGGCTCTCCACCTCCATACGAGCGGCCTGGGCCAGGCGAGTTGCCAGCTCCGCATCGGCGAACAGACGCGCCACGGCTTCCGCCAGCGCCCGCGGATCGTCCGGCGCGACGAGCAGGGCATTGCGCTCATCGTGCAAGACCTCGCGCAATGAGGGTAAGTCACTGGCCACGATCGGACGTTCCGCCGCCATGTATTCGAATAGCTTGAGCGGCGACGTGTGCTCGCGTCCGATGACCTGCCGCCCGCTGAACGGAATCGCGGCCACGTCGGCGGCTACCAGGTAGCGTCGCGCTCGGTCCGGCGGCATGTGTCCCGAGACGTGCACGTTGGGCAGGCCGGCAGCGGACATGCGAATCCGGTCCAGATCCGGCGGAACTCCGCCCACGATGATCCACTGCACCTCCGGGTCGGCGAAGCGCGACGCCTCCACCAGGGCGTCGACGCCCTTCCAGGGATACAGATGGCCCAGGTAGCAGACCACGCGCGCGTCGGCGGGAATGTCTAACTCAGCGCGGGCTTCGGCTTTATCTCGGTTTGCAAACGCCTGAATGTCCACCGCATCAGGCGCCACGAACAGGCGCTCAGGTTCGAAACCTGCCTCCAGATACCACCGTCGCAGACCCTCCGTTATGGCGACTACTGCGTCCATGCGACGCGCGGCCCAGCAATGCAGGGCCGCGGACAAGCGTGAGCGAGGGACGGTGTGCACCTCAAAGCAGAAGCAGGCACGTTGCCCCATCAGGAGCCGTAGAACCGTCAGTGGAAGCAAATCGCGGCTGTAGACCACGTTGGGTCGCCAACGGCGCACAACGGTGAGGGCGGCGACAGCGAATGACCAGAGCTGCAGCACGTGGGCAAACAGCCTGATCGGGCCATGATTCAGCATTGGCCAGTCGATGGTGACGCGCTTGATGGCGTCAACCGTCGGCAATCCGATGAGTGCGAATGTCCTGCGAACGCCTGCGTATTCAAATGGGTCGCTCACCGCGAGCATGGCTGCGGTGTTCGCACGGCGGGCGTAGGCAAGCAAGACGGTTGCGCCGCCGGCTGCGAATCCGGCAGCCATCTGCATGATCTGGAGCGGATGCGCCCGTTCGCTGGGTATCCGGGCATTCGCAACGATCACGATGCGCGGCGGCTCGGCCACCTCTAAATCCGATACTTGACGCGCGCCGTCATGCCCGCTGCCAACGCGCCAAATGCAATCACGTCACGCCCATGCCTTCGGGCGCCATCCGCCTCGATGTCCACGTCGTGCGCGGCGACCGGCAACCGGTAGCAGACCCTGGACAGTTGCGTGGAAGTCTCGAGTTGATCGCATACCGAGAGGTGCGTCCCCTCGGCCTGGAACCATCGACGCGTTCGCACGCCGGACAACGTGCGCCCATCAGCGCGAGCAACCGCGGACTCGACCACGAGCGAGCCGTTTGCTGTCTCGACGTGGCCGTGCACTGCGTGGCTCGAAAGCCAACGTCTGCTGGCTCGCCAGCTGGGCGGCCCGAAATGACGCCACAGGAACATCAACGCATAGCGCCCGCGGCCTGCCCGTGCGTGCGTGCGTGCAATGTGCAGGAGGAAGCGCGACTCGCGCACGGCCAGCACTTGCCTCCAAGCTGGCAGCACCAGCCGTTTGGACTGCGGCGCGATCTCCCAGGTTCCTTCGGGAACCTCCGGCTCTGAGCGGAAGCGCAGGTGATTGCGCCATCCGTTCCGGGCGTTTCCCACGTAGACGAGCCCTCCGCCACCGAGGCGACCGCCAACCAGGCGGTCCGACGGTCGTTTGTGCGTCCGCACGAGCGCACACACTCGGGGTGACTCGATTCGAGCTACGCCCGCTTCCGCCGCGATGGCCGGGGCGTTGCGCGCCGCGGCCGGCGGGTTGCTCGGCAAATCGTCGAGTTCGGCCGCGGCATGCGCCCGTGCCAGCCAGGCCAGATCGGCGGTGTGCATGTACCGGCAAACGAATGCCGGCGCGCCCTTGGTCGCCTCAATCAGCCCGCCATTGCCAAGCGCCGCCGCACTCTGCGCCGCGACCCGGCCGGCCAGCGGCAGCAGCGTCTCGCGTCCGTCCGCAGCCAGCACGTACGCGCCGTAGGGGGCCGAGCCAACCTCGTCGTCCGCGTCCCAGAACCACCGCTTGCCCTCAAGGCTCAGCGGCATCACGCCATCGGGCCTAAGCACAAAGGCAAGAAAGTCGGCCCCATCGCGCAAGCGCTCCTCGAATGACGCTTCCGCGTCGATGTGCCGCAGGGCATGGCGCGCGAAGGCCACGCAGCGGCTGTGGTAGTAGACCGTCAGGTCGGAAATCCCCACGCCTTCCCCGAGCAGGGCCGCATCGCGCACGTAGGCAAACGAGCCATCCGACCGCATCTCGGCCAGCGAACCCGCCACTGAATCCAGCACCGCCTGCGCCCACGTCGGCTCGTCCAACGCTGCCGAGGCCGCCGCCAGACCCATCGCGCCCCAGAGCCGCTGGTTGACCACCGGCTTATCAATGACGTTCGTGAGCAGATACGTGTCGCAGCAGAGCCGAATCGCCTGCTCAAAGGACGCGCGTTCCTCCGCCGCCAGCTCGTGTCCGGCGTGAAGCAAGAGTGACGCCAGGGCGTCAACGCACTCGCCGGCGTCAATGATGTTGGTCGAGTTGTTGCGCGGATCGTGGAGGCCCGGGAAAAACACCCAGGCTCCGCCGGCCGCCGGATCAGGCGCCAGGCGTGCCGCCACACGTCGCGCCGTCGCAACCGCCCTGTCGAGATATTTCTCCTGTTTTGTGTGTGCGTGCAGCGCGCAGTTGATTACGATGCTGCGGGCCGTCTTGCCGGTGTGATCGACGCGGTGTTCTGGACAGCGGGTGTACCCGTGCTCGTTCCGGAGGAGCTCAAAGGCGTTTGATGCCGTCGCCAGCACCCAGGCTGCTCGTGGCGTCAGCGTTGGGCGCTGAGCGGTCACCGCAGTCATGGCCCTAGGTCCGCTCTCGAATGACGCGCGCGGGCATGCCACCCACCACGGCGAAAGGCGGAACGTCGTCCGACACAACCGCCCGCACGGCCACCACCGCTCCGTCGCCAATCGTCACGCCCGGCAGCACCACCACCTCGCTGTAGAGCATCACGTCGTCGCCAATCGTCACCGGCGCCGTTTCGATTGGTGCGTCCAGTGCGGGAACATCGCGCCGATCCAGCAGATGCCGGTGTGTATAGATCGTCGCCCGACGTCCGATGTGCGAGCGCTCGCCCACCCGAATCCCGCCGGTGCAGTCGAGGCGCGATTCGGACAGGACCTCCGTCCCGGCGCCAATCAAGAGCTCCGCACCGGGCGCATGGCCGGGTTCCCAGCCGGCGCGCACGTCGCGCTTCACGCGCACGCCCTTGCCCAGTTGCAGCTTCAGGCCGGCGGGGTAATAGAACCGGCCGTCCACCCGAACATCGTCACCGCACGCCACGCCGATCGCTCGCCGCAGAAGCATCGCCCGGATTCGCCAGAGCATGCGCTGGTAGGCCGGTACCACCGGGAAGTCCGGTAGCTGCCCAACCATTCGGGCAAGCTGGCGTGCCGGGTCGAGGTTCACGATGACGTTCGCGCCTCGGTCACCGATGGGAAGTCGGGCCGGGCGCCCGTGCGCAGTGCGCTGCAGACTGCCGTGAGCCTGGCGGCAAGGCCCGGAGCGCCATGCTCCCGCAACACCATCGCGCGCAATTGCCCTACCGCCACCCGTCGCGCGTCTGCACTCAGACTCAATACGCCATCCAATCCGGCGGAAAGTTCGGCGCTCGAGTCCCCAACGAGGAAGTTACGAGCGAGATCGCCCAGCACTCCACCGTAGGCGCTGTTGTTGGTGACCAGCGGCGTCCCGCACGCCAGGGCCTCCAGCCCGGTCTTGTCCAGCGCGGGCTGCGCCCGCCAGTTGACAAAGACATCCAACGATCCATAGAACCCCGCCATCGCGTCGCCGCGTACCGCGCCGATAAATTCCACGGCGTTACGCACGCCTAGCCTATCCGCGAGCCGCTCTAGTTCGTCCACATAGCCCCGGTCCGATGCATAGAACGGTTCCCCCGCAATGCGCAGCCGTGCGTCGGGAAACCTCCCGAAACGCAACTCCGCCAGGGCTTGGATGCCCGGCTCGAAACCCTTCAGCGGCGTCAGTCGCCCGGCCATCCCAATCACCGGCCCGGTTTCGGCGCTGCGCTCGGCCGGCGGGCGAAACCGCCGGGTGTCGATCCCATGCCCGAGCACAAATGCCTGGTCGCTGAGGATTGGGTAGCTATCCGGGGAAGCAGTGACCGCGACATCGATCAGTTGATTGGCCCGCCTGAGCATGGGTGTCAATCCGTGACTCGCGTACCAGAGTGCCAGTGTCGTCGGCGTGACCCGTGCCAGGGGCCACATCGCGACAGCGTAGGCCGGCACCATGTGGGCCACGATGACGTCGACACGACGACCCAGAATGAGCCGGGCGCCGATCGCGCCGAACGCCAGCGCCGCCGTCCAGCGTGAACGCCCGCGTTCACGTCCAAGGCCGTGCACATGCACGTTGGGTGGCAGATTGACCTCGCCGACCCGTGCCGCCAACACGTGTACGGCCGCGGACTGTCGCGCCAATTCCGCCGCCCAGGTATGTGCGACCGCGAGATTGGCACTCGTACGGTCGAGCTCCTGGGTCACGAAGAGCAGCCGGAGGTCACCGCCACTGGCGCTACTCAAGGCTTGTCACGTTCGGCAATTCGTCGGTACGCCGACGCGTAGGCTCCCAGGACGTTCGACTTCTCAAATTCAGCCGTAGCCGCCCGCGCCAGGCGGCCGGCCAGACGCAGCTTCTCGGGGACGCTCAGGGCGTCGTTCACCAGTGCGCTGCCGGCCTTCGTGTCCCACGGGAGTAACCAGCTATTCTTGCCGTGGTCGAGGGTCTCAGGCATCACGCCCACGGGAGTCGCGAAGACCGGCGTGCCACAGGCCATGGCCTCCAGACACACCCTCGGACCACCCTCGCTGAGCGACGGAGCAATGAGCGCGGACATTCGCCGGTAGAGATCAGCCAGATCGGCGGGGCGTTCCAGCCAATCAACGAACGTGACGCGACCAAGAACGCCGGAGCGCCTCAGCCTGCGGCGTAGTGCGTTGCCCTCTGGACCCTGGCCGGCAATCACAAACCGCGCGTGGGAATCCCGCGACGCTACGGTGGCGAACACCCGCGCGACATAGCCCAGGTTCTTGTTCGCCACCAGCCGCCCGACGAATCCGAGGGCGAATTCACGCTCACCCTCTCCTGGGGCGAACACCTCTCGATCGATGTACGCCGATGGCAGCACCAGGATTTGCTTGCGCGGCACGCCCCATCTCGCCAGCAGGTCGGGCACTTCCCGCCGATTGACCACGCGGATGGCAGCCGCACGGCGTGCCACGCGCGTCACATAGGCGCGGTAGACCAACTGCGCCAGCGGCTCCCACCACTGGGCCCGCTTCGGGTGCCCCGGTACGTGGTGGATTTCGCTGACGTACGGCGTCCCGCAGCGGCGCGACAGCCAGGCGGCCGCCCGTCCATTCGCAAATATTCCATAGTCGTGGCTGACAATCAGGCCGTGCCTATGGCGTCGCAGCAGGTCGGCGCCCCGGCGCCGCATCCAGGCCGACTGCCGCAACCGCGAGACTGGCGCAGGCTCGACCCGAACGGCCGAATATGGCTCGATGGCCTGCGCACCATCGGCGCGCGGCGTCAGCACATCGATTCGATCGAACTCCGATGCCAGACCCTGCAGCGTCGTGTAAAAAGGCCCGCGTCGCCCCGAGGTGACGTCTCGATCACCGCTCAACATCAGCAGCCTGGCGCTCACGGGCGTCCGCGCGCTGAGCCTGTCGTTACCCCGGTCAGAATCTCCATCGTCTCATCCACAAGCCGATCCCAGGCAAAGTGATCCAGGCCCTCGGACCCTGCACGGGCCAGGCGCTCCGCAAGCTCGCGATCGGTCAGGAGGCGGTTCACGGCAGCCACAAAAGCGCGGTGATCGCCGAGCGGCGTCAGTAGCGCGTTGTGCTCGTGCGTGAGAATTTCACGGTTTCCGCCGATGTCGGTCGTAACGATTGGCGTTCCAACCACGCGCGCCTCTACCAGCGTATGCGAAAGACCTTCGTACGACGTGTTCAGCACAAACACGTCGGCGGCGCGCAGGTACATGCCAACGTCCCGGTGCGGCACCCGGCCCACAAAGCGGACGCGGTCGCCCAAGCCCAGTTCTGCGGCGAAGCGTTCCAGGGCCGGCTGCTCCGGCCCGTCGCCAACGATGGCCAGCACGGCGTCATTGGCAAAGTCCGGGACCATGCGGAGCAGGTCGTCGACCCGTTTCCAGCTGTAGAGCCGTGACACCGTGCAGACCAGGGGGCCTTCAAAACCAAGCTGCCGTTTCGCCTCTTCGCGCGACTCTTCAATCTCCGGAATTTCGGTCAGCGCGTTGTGGACCACGCGAATCTTGTTGGCCTTGGCCCCCCAGCCGCGAACGAAGGCACCCACGTATCCGCTGGGAACCACGACCACCGTGGCAAGGGCGGTATACATCCGCTGGATGAATTGGAACGCCCGAATCGGCGGCCCGTGACGTGTCCGCTGAAACTCCTCGATCCCCAGCGACGTCATGCCCCGCCGGTGCGCCGACTCCCAGGCCCAGTCGCCCACGATCTTCAGCACTCGCGGCCGACCCGCCAGCAGTGCGGCCAGCGTTGACGGCGCCTCGATTCCGTTGATGTACACCACGTCGGACCGCAGCGCGGCCCGCCATGTATGCCACCAAACCAAGCCGTAGCGCAGTGGCACCGGCGTGTTCCAGGAGACGCGAACTATCGGAAAGGGCGGACGCACCAGCCTCTCCGGATCGTCCGGGCAAACCACCGCCCGTACCGAGTGGCCGCGGTCATGCAGCGTCAGCGCCAGGTTGTAGATGTGCGTCGCCGGTCCGCCCACCGTGGGCGGAAAAATGTTCGACACAAAGGTGATGCGCATCGCTGGGACGCTAGCACCGCGCATGGCGGCGGACAACGATGCTGGCTGCGCTCGTCAGGCGGAGGGGCGTTGCACTCCGCCTGCGGATCAGTGGTCCGGCGCCTCGGTCCCGTTGGTCGCGTGCGCGCCGTTGGTTCCCGGCTGGAGCACGGGCAGCGGATCCCCGGTCACCACGCCGCGAGCGCCGGTAAACAGGTTCCAGGTTGAACCGCCTTCTTGCCAGATGGCATCGCAGCCGCGGCAGAGCTTGTAGTCGTCCAGCTTGCCGCTGACGTGCGCCTCGCGAATCCCGCGATACGCCGGGTTGTTCCAGATGTCCAGCAGCGACTCGTCGGCAAGGTTGCCCATGATCTGGTCCTCGCCAAAGTCCGCACAGCAGGAAGGCACCTTGCCGTCCCAGTAGATCGCCATGGACTTCCAGAGCCAGTTGCACGGGTAGTAGTTGGGGCCGTGTGGACGCGCGGTGTAGAAGTCCGACGAATCCATCTGTCCGGCCCAGCCGTGCGCCCAGAACGTGTCCCACTCGTCAACCGGCAATCCGTCAAATCGTTGCCGGAAGTGCTCCGGAATGACTGGCGGGGCTCCCTTGGGATAGCTGGAATCCCAGAGCTGGATCACCTGCATCACGAAGTACGGCTTCGGACTGGAACGCTGCTTTCTCGACTCGAGAAGACGTAGCACGCGTTCGAGCGTGCGGTCGAACTGGGCGCCCTTGCGCATGACCTCGTATTGTTCGGGTTCGCCGGAGTCAAAGCTGATCGTCAGCTTGCTCGGCGCGGCGTCCAGCAACTGCTCGATCTTTTCGTCCCGGAGCAGGGTCGCGTTGGTGTTGATGTGGGCGGCGATTCCGGCGCGTTCGCAGACTTCGATCATCTCGTAGATGTCTTTGTGCATCAGCGACTCGCCGCGGAAGAACAGGTTGGCTTCCCGCACGAACGGCTTTGCCTCGTCGATGATCTTGCGGAACAGATCCATTTCCATGAACCCATTGAACTCGTTGGCTCCCACGCTTTGCGGGCACATCGGGCAGCGCAGGTTGCAGAAGCTGGTCGGCTCGATGTGCAGCTTGATGGGTCCGTACGGCAACTCCGTCGTGCCGCGCATCCAGTGATACGCGAAACGACCAAGCGACGGGCGGAAGATTGCGCGGTGCCGCCGGTACTTGACCAGCAAGTCTTTCGCCTGGCTGATCGAATTCACGAGCTAACGGACTCCTCGTGCCTCGGGGGGATCGCGTCGTCCCACAGCATGTTGGGAATCCCGTCCTCGACCCTGTATCGATAGCCGCAGACTGTACAGACGAGAAAGTCGCCCTTGATGCACAAGACGCCGTCATCACGCGGATGATCGTCGTTCACGCAGCGCAGAATCGACAGAAAGTCGTCTGGAATGAGCGGCGGCGCGGACGTCGCGTCCGAATCAGCCATTAGTGTCGCCAGCTCCCTTCATTTCGAAACTAGAGCATGAAATGCAGTGTGTCAAAGCTAATCAACAGGGCGGCAACCGCGCCAATCGCCACAAAGCGAAGCGACCGCACACGGCACTCTGATGGCCAGATACGGCCGGTCAGGCCAATCCAGGCCCCGAGCGCGGCGAACTGAAGCGCCAATAGCAGACCGCTCACCCAAACAATGAACATAGGGTAAGCAAAAAAACCCTCGACCAGGCTCAAGGACCAAAAGTCCAGCCCAAGGCCGTTCTCGGGACGCGGAGGAACCGCGTCAATGCCGAATCTGGCCCACGGGGTGCGACCCAGGGCGTCGGCCAGCCAGTCGGTACGGTCAGGCGCCAGTAGATTCGTGGCGTCCGCGCGCAGCAGCCAGGCATGCGCCAGCAAGGGCGAGAACTGGTAGGCATAGAGAACCGCCGCGTAATCGCCTTCGGGCTGAATGGACGACCAGGGCTGGTAGTCGGCGCCACCGTAGATTGCGCCCTTGAGGGGGATCGCGCCGGCGACTTGTTGCTGAAAGAGGTCCAGGTAGCCCGCGAAGTCCTTGGACACGCCCATGAATTGCACACCGGCGCTGATCAGCACGACAGCGGCCAAGGCCGCGCCGGGCAGCCAAGTGCGCGCCCGCTCCGTCACCCGCTCGAAAAGCGGCGCACCCACGATCACCAGTAGCGGCAACGCTGGGACCAGGTAGCGCGGTCCCCAGGCGTTTCCGCCATACCAGACCTGTTTGCGGCTGTAGAGCAGTGCATACGCAGCTGGGATGGCCAGGAATACGAGCGAGCGCCAGCCATTTCTGTGCACAAACCAGGGCAGCGCGGGCAACGTGACGAGAAGAATGGGGTTGTACCAGAGCACACCCTTGCCCCAGCTCGTGATTAATCCACCAAGTCCCAGGCCAAACGGCAACTCCAGCCAGCCGCGCTGCAGGCCGCCGATCAGTTCGTGCACGTACAGCAGACGAAAGTCGAACAGCGTGGCCGCGGTCACCAGTGCCGGTAGCAGCACGACCAGAAACGGGGCTAGGAACAGCAGGACTGGCCGCACCGATTTCCGCAACGTCTTGCGCCAGGAGCCGCCCGAATGTGCGCCCACGACCAGTCCGGTCATGAGGATTGGCACGGTAATGACGCTGACGTACTTGGTGAGCACCGCCGCGAACGCCGCTAGGCCGGCCAGTGCAACAAAACGCAGCCGCCCCGTTGAGCCGTAGACGAGGGAAAGCCACACCGCCGCCAGAAGAAACGTCGTCACCAACGGTTCGGAGAAATCGAACTTTGCGTAGGGCCAGGCCATCGTCCCGGCGGCGTAGATCAGCGCGCTGACGATGGCCACCCGCTCGCTGTATTGCAGCCGCCGCAGGATTCGATAGACCAGCACAACACCAACGGCCGTAGCCAGCGCGTTAGCTGCCGCCACCCAGATGCGGCGGAAGAACTCGCGATTCTGGCGCTCGGACCAGACCCGTCCGACCCCAGGTCCATCAAGCCACGCCCCGTCGGATGTCCGCAGCGCCAGACCGTCCACGTAAAAATTCCCGGTCGGCTGCAGGTAAGTGACTCGCGCCGATATGAGCTCGCGCGGTGGATCGAATCGCCACGTCGATTCGTAGTAGTACGCGCGTGCATTGCCGATCTGGCGGGCGACCGGTAGGGGTTGCTCATGCTGAATCCTTGCCCGCACATCGCCCCGGTCGTAGGCCCATTCGGCGGTCTCAATGCCGACGCGGATCGGGTGATCGCTCGTGGTTCCAGCAGCATCGGTGAGATGAAGCCGCGCGATCTCGGTCCCCTGGGTAAATCCGGCGCTAAGTCCGCTGTGAGACAGCAGGGTGAGTCTGTCGTAGCTGCCGGATTCGATTCCAAGATCGATTTCGTCGGTCACCCCAGGCCCCAGCGATCCGCCTAGCGGCGGGAAGTTCACGAGCAACACGTCGTGCTCGCCCAGCGGAATCCGGTCTCTTTGTGGAGCCGCCTCCGCCAAGGGCTCCGCGAACGCAACGAATGGCATAAACGTCGTGGGCAGGCCCACGCCCCAGCGGGAGAAGTTTCTGTTTTGGTCCCGTAGATAGGCGTGGCCACGATCGATGATGACGCTCTTCGCCATCTCAAACGCAAAGGTGCCGTCCGCGCTGTAGCCACCGCCATTCCGTGCAGCTCCCATGCTCAGCGCGTACAGCGTGAAGGCGAACAGAAACAGCAGAAAGGTCGGACGCGCTTGCGCCCAACGCATCAGGCGCCGCGTGCGCATCACGCGACAGCCCGACCGGGGTTACGGCGCGTCATCGACGAGCTCGGTTACCAGCGTGTTCAGCCGCTCGCGGAAAGCCGACGTATTGAAGCGCTCGCTCGACTCCCGGGCGCGCCTCGCCATCCTCGCCCGCATATCCAGGTCATGCACCAGACGCCAAGTTCGCTCGCGCAGTTCGCCGGTCGAGGACCAGAGAAAGCCGTCATGGCCATCGTGAACCAGTTCTGGTGGCCCGCCCTGATTCAGCACCACCGGCACGGCTTCATTGGCCATGGCTTCGACCACGGAAATGCCAAAGTGCTCGAACTTGATTGGATTGCGTTCCACACGCTCACCGTACCCGGCCGCGTGCCAATAGATCTGTGCTTCACCATAGAAGCGCTGCAAGTCCGCAAATGGCGCGTCGACGGCGAATTCGATCGGGTGGCCGGCCGCACGGCGGCGCAACTCGTCCGTGTAGGCAAGGTCGATGTCTCGCCGACTTTGATGGCCGGCCAAAAGCAGGGTCCAGTCCTGCAGACCATCGCGACACATACGTATGAATTGGTCGATCATCACCCCGTGCTTTTTCTCGTGCGTACCTCGAAAGAAGCGGCCAACGCTCAGAATCGTTCGCGTCTTGGTCCGCGGCCTTGCCCAGCTGGTGTCAACCGGCGGGTAGAGCAGCGGCCCACTGCACCCCCAGTACACCTCCATCCACGCGCGGCTGTATTCCGAGATCGGACAGATCATGTCGTAGGTTTCCAGGTGGTCCAATGAGTAGAACGCCGGCAGCCCTTCCAGTCGCAGCCCGAGTTCGCGAAACATCCGGCGGAAGAGCAATTCGTAGAGGAAGTGGCGTGGGTGACGAACGCGCACGTCCGTGACGGCTAGCCCGACTTCCCGATTATCGGCCTCGGCAATCCGATCGGTGGGGTTGAAAGTTGGTGACTCCAGCGTCAATTCAACAAGACCGTCCCGCACGAACCGCCGGTCTACGTCAATCCTCCACGCCTCAAAGGCTCCCGGGCGCGGTGCAAAGGAGTGGTCGGCAATCAACGTACCGTCCGCGAGGCACCGCACCGGCAGGTCCGCGTCAGGCTGAAAATTGCCGGCCACGATTTCGATAGGGATGGGCTTACGACCGCCCGGCACTCGCATCTTGATGCACGCGCGGTCGGTCGCGTACCGAAACCAGCCGCGACCAAGTTCCTGTACGTCGTAGAAGCCGTCGCTCCATTCCGGCAGTAACAGTTCCCGCGTCAGGAAGCGACCGATGGCCTGACGCAGTCGCGCCAGCCGGCTGTGATCGATCGGGGATGGAAAGAGCACCAGCATCAGGCTGTGCGGCGCCGCAGACGGCTGATTCGTCATGAACGAGGCGTTCACGAACAAGTCGTACTCGCGCGTGACTTCGGCAAACCTGTTCGGGGGCAAGGCTGGAATCACGCGGATACCGATTCCGTCGAGGTCAATGTGGAGCGCCTCGGCGAGCTCGTCGCGCCCGATCGGGCGGTGGGTGATGAGCTCGGTATCGAACCGCTCGGTCAGAACGCGGGCGGCCATCACGGTGTGCCGCTCGCCGCCGCCCTTCTGATGCAGCCAGCGGTTATAAACCGCCGCTTTCACGACATCTCAATGAACGGGCTGAGCTCCCGACCGTCCAGCGGGGCTAGGCGAGCCTCAAGACGCCGACACTGCCACGTTCGTGGCCACGCATTCACGGCGCTCGTGAGTGCCGACAAGCGCGCGAAAACCAAACGTGCCGCCTCCGCGTTGCGCATACCGAGCGCGCGGCGAGCGTCGCCCGACGCGAATTTCACAGCGGCGGCCGCGTGCCGGACCATCCAGGCCCGCGGTGCGTTCTTGCCGAGCATTCGAAGCTTGCCGAATTCGACATTGCGCACAAACGCTGGCGACCACTCGCAGCTGAGAGCGGCATGTTCGTGGCGCACAACCGAGTTGGGTTCGTACCAAAAGCGCCAGCCACGGCGCCGGGCGCGCCAGGCAAGATCGGCATCCTCGTAATACATGAAGATGCCGTCGTCCAGATAGTCGAGCGCATCCAGCATTGCGCGACGGTAGAGAACCGCCGCCCCTTTGGGCGCAAAAACCTCGTGGGGCTGGGCAAAGACGGGCGCGTCCCAGGCCGACCAGGGCACGCCGGCCAGCAGCTGCGTCCCCCGGTCGCGCATTGAGCCGTCACTGAGCGGCACGATGCCCGCGCATTCGATAGCCGGCCGCGCCAGGCCAGCCACCAATTCCGCCTTGAGATCGAACTGAACTGTCGTGCGATCACTTCCGACCTGCACCTCGCCCAGCAGGTGGTCGCCCGCCTGGACAATGATGGGCAAAGGCGCTTGTCCGTCGCCAGCCGCCAGGTCTAGCCGTAGCGCTGTCGAGGCCCTATCCACGGGTACCGCAAGGTCTGTGCAACCCTCGGTCCAGCGAAATGCATGGCCAAACTCGTTCAGTTCCACCCCATGAGCGCCGCCGGTCACTTCGGCCAGGCCGGCCCTCGTCTCGGCGCCAAAGAGTTGGACACCCAACCGTCGCGTGTCAGGCGGGGGCGGTTCGAACGTGGGAGCGGTCAACCTGACGGGAAGTCGATCATGCTGATGCAGCAGCTTGGCCCCTGCGCCGCCGCCGAGCGGGTCGTCGTTCAGGCGTGTGACGAGGGGCTCCAGCCAGTCTGGCTCGACTTCGGTGTCTGGATTGAGTAGCCCCAGGTAGGGCTCGTCGGCCGTGCGCAACGCCCGGTTGTTGCCGCGTGAGAAACCCAGGTTGGCTCCGTTTTCGATCAGTTCCACTTCCGGGTACGACTGCTCGATTCGCGCCGGCGAGCCATCGCTCGACGCGTTGTCGACTACCGTCACTCGGAGGTCCGAATAGCGGGTGGCCAGCAATCGTTCAATGCATCGCTCGATCCGCCCGGCGCCGTTGTAGTTCAGCACAACAACCCGGACGGGCGGGTGGTCGCTGGTCATTCCACCCGAATAGAGCGCACGGCAATGCCCAACGGGCGGGTGTCTGAATCCAACCCCACCTCGGCCGGCACCAGCGCGTCGTCAACCTCGATCACCAACTCGTGAGTCGTCGGCGCCGTGACCGGGTCGAGCGGAACGACAATGTCCTCAAAGTCCATGCCGTGGAGCCTGAAGGTGGCGATATGGTGCCCATCCACGCTCACGCGGCCCTGGGCTTGGGCGCGACCATGCAGTGGCCGACAGGCCGAAAGAATCAAGGCGCCGTGGCCAACGTCTTGGCGGAGGTATGCGACGCAGCGCTCGCTGGTCCAGCGGACGCGCGGCGGCCAGTTTTCCGCCGGGAACCAGCCTTCGCCTAGCCACTCGGCGTCGGGCGCGCCCATCGCCAGCTTCTCGGGAGGCGACGTCCAGAACGGTCCGGCGGGTTCCGAGAGCATGTCCGGCTGAGCGATCGGCGCCGTCGAGGACCGAAGCTCATCCGTGGACGTCGCAACGGCTACCCGCCACTGCGACGGCACCACGGCCACGCCGCGCTGGGAGCCCGTGGCCTTGCCCACGAAGAGCGTGATGGCGTCTGGCCACAGGTGATACGGATGCAGACGATCGTCAGCTGGCCAGGCGCCCAGTGACAACTGGTAGCTTCCCGGACCCAACGGCAGCGGCCCGAGCGAACACTCGACGCGTGCGCGTCCCGGGTGCACGCCTATGGGCCCCAGAGTTGCGGCAGTGGAAGTCTCGTGCATCAGAAGACCGTCGCTGCGACGCACCGCACAGCCCACCACAACGTCATCCAGATATGCGTCTGACTCGAGCTCCATCTGCAGGTGCACCACGCCACCCGGCAGATAGGCGTAACTCTCCGTTCCAGTGACCCCGTCCGTCGCTACAACCGCCTGGATGCGTAACTTGTCGCCGCCGAGATTGGGCATCGACTCGCTGCCCTCCGTCGACACTGCGGCTGCCGCGCCCCGCATGTACTGCAGGTACTGTTGGATGACATCGCGCGGATCGCCCAGAGCCTGGATTTGGCCGCGGTCAATCCATAGCACCCGGTCGCAGAATCGCCGCACCTGAATCGGATCGTGCGACACGAAAACCAGCGTGCGGCTGCGGGCCTTGATCTCGGCCAGCGCCTCGTAACACTTGGTCGTGAACCGAGCGTCTCCGACCGCCAGCACTTCGTCGATCAGCAGGATGTCTGGATCGACGTTGATGGCGATGGAGAATCCGAGCCGCATGAACATGCCGGACGAGTAGTGGCGAACCGGCGTGTCGATAAAGCGTTCCAATTCGGCGAACGCCACGATGCGGTCGTAGAGCTGCCGCATCTCATTGCGCTCGATGCCGAGAAACGAACCGTTAAGGAAAATGTTCTCGCGGCCCGTCAGGTCTGGGTGCATCCCGGCGCCCAACTCAAGCAGGCCGAAGACCTTGCCTCTCGTCTGGACAGCGCCCGCCGTCGGCTCGATTGTGCGCGCCAACAGCTTCAGAATCGTGGTCTTGCCAGACCCGTTGGGACCGATGATTCCAAGGGTCTCGCCTTCCTCGACCTGCAGGTCCACACCGTCGAGCGCCCAAAATTCTTCGTGCTCGATACGTCGGCGGCCGAGCAACGCCAACGCCATGCCCTGCCACGTGCGCGCGGCTTCGTGCCGGATCCTGAAACGCTTGCGGATCCCACGAAGTTCAATGGCGGCAGGCATCTAGACCTTGATTTCCCCGAGTCGCCCTAGACTAGCCGGGCGCCGAGAGTGGTCGGCCTGCGACCATCCACAGACCGAGGGGAACGGACGATGAAGCTGAGTTTCGAAACAAAGGAGATCGGAGCCCAGCCCATACTGGCCATCCGTGCGACGAGCACGATGGACAAGCTCGAAGAGTTGATGGGGTCGCTGTTCGGGGAGGTTTACGGGTACATTCAGGAGAGCGGTGAGCAGCCTGCTGGAATGCCGTTTTCCCGCTACCACTCGATGGACGGAG
The DNA here is from genome assembly GCA_028874175.1 of Chloroflexota bacterium. Classification (GTDB taxonomy): domain Bacteria; phylum Chloroflexota; class UBA11872; order UBA11872; family UBA11872; genus UBA11872. The sequence continues at coordinate 5,184 of JAPPLN010000005.1, read as the reverse complement.
CCACAGTCGACCTCGAGTGCGGGATGCCCGTTGCTTCGCCAATGGACGGGAAGGGCCGCGTCGAGGCTGGGGAACTGCCCGCTGGTACCGTGGCCACCGTTACCCACCTCGGCCCGTACGACAACCTCCCGCAGTCGTGGTCCGCGCTGACGGAGTGGATGGGTTCGGAGGGTCTCGAACCGGCGGGTGTGCCTTGGGAGGTCTATGTCACCGATCCTGGCGCGGAGCCCGACCAGTCGAAGTGGCGCACCGACATCTTTTTCCCCGTGCGTTGAGCGGCATCTGGCACTGACGGAGTGTTTCCACCGTGCTCGATCGACCGTACGTGCCGAACGCAACGTCACGTCGGACGGTCTCGCACTGGTCCGAGCCTTGCGTGGCATTGATCCGGCATACGCGCTAGAGCTCTTCAGCGAAGCGGCTGGCCAGCCGCCGGAACATCCACCAGCCAACGCTCAGTAGCACAAGGGCGGTCACGATCGTCACAAGCGTGTGCCGAATCGGCGGAAACCCCCACATGAACGCATAGCGGTAGTCCGTCACGAGTGTGGCCATCGGATTGAGCATGAACACCCACCGATGAATGTCCAGACCGAGGACCGTTTGATTCGGGACGATGGACATTGCGTAGAAGATCGGCGTCAGGAAAAACCAGGCCAGCAGCCCCACCTCGACAATGTGTTCGGTGTCGCGGAAGAAGACATTCACCGTCGCGAGCACGAGCCCCAGCCCCAAAACGAATGTCAGGTGCAGCAGCATGACCAGGGGCACGGCCAGCATGGTCCTTGTGACCCCAACGCCGAATGGCAACGCGACCAGCCAGAAGACCACGTACGCCAGCACGAAGTTGATAAAGCTGGCCAGCACGGCGCTCAGCGGCAGGAGTTCGCGCGGAAAGTAGACCTTCTTGATCAGCAAGGCGTTGGACGTGACGCTCCGCATCGCCGTCGTCAGCGCGTGCTGCGTGAACAGCCAGGGAACCAGCGCGCTCAGCAGGAAGAACGGATATCGCTCGATCGGGTCCGACTTGGCCAAGACCTGGAAAACGAGCGTAAAGACACCCATCATCAACAGCGGGTTGAGCAAGGCCCAGGCAAACCCAAGCACCGACCCGCGATACCGAACCTTCAAGTCGCGCACCACCAGGTTTCGCAGCAGGTCGGCGTACTCGTGCAGTTCGCGCGCGGCGGCTAGAACCTGTCGGGCCGGGGCGAGTCGCCCCTTCGCAGCAATGGCGGCCATAAAAAAGCCCCCTCGACACAGGGGCAAGTGATTCTAACGCAGTTCGCGGTCCATCCGGCCCGATTCGACACCGTGCTACCCTACGGAGTCCGACAGGCGTTGGAGCCTGCGCAGCGCATGGAAATCACGTGGATCGGGGGCAATTGCTTTCGATTCCGCGGACGCGACGGCGCGCTCGTCACCGACCCACAGACTTCCGGGCGAACACGCCGATCCACGTTCCCCAAGGCTGACTTGATCGCCGTCACGAATCCTGAAGTCCCACCGGGCACTGAGCGCCTCGTGCTCCCGAACCACCAGAGCCGCGATCCATACGTGGCCGCCGGCCCCGGCGAATACGACGTGTCCGGCGTCTACCTGCATGGGATCGCGGGGCCTCGCGCGTCCAGCGGCCGTCCGGGCCACACCGTCTACGCCCTGGACATTGACCGGGTCACCGTGGCGTTGATTCCCAGCCTTGCCTGTGAGATGACCAATGAGATGCTTGAGGAACTCGGAACGGCGCAGGTCTTGGTGGTCAATGCCGATGACGGCGTAGAGCGCGTCGTCAACCTGGTGAACCGCATTGAGCCCAACATCGTGGTCCCCTTCGGCCAGTCGTCCAACGGTCGAAACTCCTGGCTCGATGCCGCCAAAGCGCTAAGTGAAGCCGAGCCCACGCCCGAAACGTCCGTCAATGTCTCGCTGTCGAACCTCCCTGAGCCTGTCGCGACTCGTGTACTGGCCCAGCGTGCCGCCTGATGACTCTCTTTCCCGACCGCAGCCGGAGCCGCCCAGTGGCGCGCATCCACGCCCCATGACTGGCGGTACGGCGCGCAAGTTCATATTCGTCACCGGCGGGGTGCTCAGCGGTGTTGGCAAGGGCGTCAGCGTCGCCAGCATCGGTCGCCTGCTCAAGAGCCGCTCGCTCAAGGTCTCCGTGATGAAGTTGGACCCGTATATCAACGTGGATCCCGGCACGATGAGCCCCCTTCAGCACGGCGAAGTCTTCGTAACCGTGGACGGCGCCGAGACCGACCTGGACCTCGGCCACTATGAGCGGTTCATTGATGAGAATCTTCGCGCGGTTAGCAACCTCACAACCGGCGGCGTCTACGACCGCGTAATCAGCCGCGAGCGGCGCGGCGACTTTCTCGGTGGAACCATCCAGGTCATTCCCCACGTCACCGACGAAATCAAGGCGCGCATTCACGACGTGGGCAAGACCCACGATGCCGACGTCGTGATCGTGGAAGTCGGCGGAACCGTCGGCGACATCGAGAACATCCCCTTCGTCGAGGCGCTCCGCCAGATGCGCCGCGAAGTCGGCAGCGAAAACGTGCTCTACGTGCATGTGACCCTTGTTCCCCGCATCGGCGCCACCGGCGAACTCAAGACCAAACCCACCCAACACAGCGTGACGCAGTTGCGCGGCCTGGGCATTCACCCCGACGTGGTGATTTGCCGCTCCGACGCTCCGCTCAACCTCGAACTTCGCGAAAAGATTGCCCTGTTTGCTGATATCGATGCGCGTGCGGTGATATCAAACGTCGACGTGGACACCATTTACGAGGTACCGCTGGCCCTTGAGGCCGCCGGTCTTGGAACCATCATCGCCGAGCGTCTGCAACTGCCCGATGTCCGGCCGGACCTCGACGAGTGGCGCGGTATTGTCGCGGCCCTGCGCGAGCCGCGACCACAGCTCGAAGTGGCCATCGTCGGCAAGTACGTCTCGCTTCCGGACTCGTACCTCAGTGTCATCGAAGCTGTTCGGCACGCCGGCATAGCGCTCGGCATCGACCCCGTGATTCGCTGGGTCGACTCGGAGGATCTGGAAGACCGCGATCCGGCCGACCTCCTGGAGGGCACGGCCGCCGTCATCGTTCCCGGTGGATTCGGTCCGCGCGGCATCGAAGGCAAGATTCAGGCCGCGCACTACGCCCGCGTGAACAAGGTTCCCTATCTCGGCCTGTGTCTCGGTATGCAGATCGCTGTCATCGAGTTCGCGCGCAAGGTCCTCGGCACAGACGCTTGCGACAGCATTGAGTTTGACCCCGACACGCGGCATCCGGTCATTCACCCTATGCCCGAGTACTACGATGTCTCCGAAATGGGCGGATCGATGCGTCTCGGCCTCTGGCCGTGCGAACTCGTAGAGGGCACCTTGGCGCGCGCGGCGTACGGAATCCCGTCGGTGCGGGAGCGCCACCGCCACCGCATGGAATTCAATAACAAATACCGCCGGCTGCTGCGCGCCGAGGGCATGACCTTCAGCGGGCTTTCGCCGGACAGCCAACTGGTTGAGATCATCGAATTCGAGGGACACCCCTGGTTCGTGGGCTGCCAGTTCCACCCTGAGTTCGCGTCCCGACCCAATCGCCCGCACCCGCTCTTTACCGGCTTGCTTCGCGCCGCCATCCGTCACGCCGAAGGCCGCCACGCGATTCCCCTGCTGGAATTCAGACCCGAAGCCGTCACCTAACGGCCCCAAACTCAGAAATGCAGAGACCTATGCGATCCCAAGCTGTCGCGCCGCCCAGCAGGTGGTTGTCATGAGCACTGTCGCCGTCCTTGGCGCCCAATGGGGCGACGAAGGTAAGGGCAAGGTCGTCGACCGCTTTGCCCAGCACGCCGAAATGGTCATCCGCTTCCAGGGCGGAAACAATGCCGGGCACACCGTCATCAACGATCAGGGCACCTTCAAGCTTCACCTGGCCCCCTCCGGAATCTTTAACCCTGACGTCACGAACATCCTGGGGCCCGGCACCGTCATCAACCCGGCGGCCCTGCTGGAAGAACTGGAAGAACTTGGGACCCGAGCCAACCTCTCCTTCGACCGCTTCTGGATCGCCGAGCGCGCCCACGCCGTGATGCCCTACCACGTGGCCCTCGATGCCGCCGAAGAAGCCCAGCGCGGCGATCTGGCCCAGGGCACCACGCTCCGTGGCATAGGCCCGACCTACGCCGACAAGGCCGCCCGCTCCGGCGTTCGGATGGGCGACCTGCTCGATGCCGACTACCTGCATGAGTGGCTGCCGGCAATCCTGGAGCCCAAGAACAGGCTCTTGGAAAGTGGCTACGGCGTGGCGCCACAGGACCCGCAGGCGCTGATTGACCAGGCCCTCGAGTGGGGTGACGCGCTCGCCCCGCACATCGTGGACACCCTGCCGATCGTGGGCGAGGCCCTGGCTGAGGACTGCCGAATCCTGCTCGAAGGCCAACTCGGCGTCATGCGGGATCTGGACTGGGGCCACTACCCTTACGTCACCTCGTCGAGTCCGTCGGCCGGTGGTGCCTGTGTCGGCGCGGGCATCCCGCCGCGCGAACTTGACCAGGTTTGGGGCGTCGCCAAAGCCTTCTCGTCGTCCGTCGGCGAGGGTCCGTTTCCCACGGAGTTATTCGATGAGACCGCAAGCCACTTGCGCGAAGTCGCCGGCGGTGAGTACGGGGCATCGACCGGCCGACCCAGGCGCTGCGGGTGGTTCGATGCCGTCGCCGTGCGCACCGCGGCCGCTCTTAGCGGTATCGACTGCCTGGCGCTGACCAAGATCGACGCCCTCGATGGACTGGAACGCATCAGGGTGGCCGTGGCCTACGAACTGGACGGCAAGCGCACCGAACTGGCGCCAGACACTCGCAAGTTCGATCGCGCTCGCCCGATCTACGAGGAGTTTCCCGGCTGGATGTCTCCGACCGAAGGCATCAGCGACCTGGACGACCTACCGCCCAACGCACGCAGCTACGTCGAAGCAATCAGCCAGATCACCGGCATCCCCCTCGGCCTGATTGGCACCGGCCGTCACCGCGACGCCGCCATCGTGCTTCGAGACCCTTTCGCGTCGGTATAGGCCTGCCGGCGTCGTTCGGTACGCTGGCGTCCACCATCTCGCCCAGGCGGAGACGAACCGATGGCCACGGTGTCCGAGGGCGTTCAAGCGCCTGAATTCCAACTGACATCCACAG
>JAPPLN010000029.1 GCA_028874175.1 Chloroflexota bacterium | reverse complement strand
TGGATTCCCGACCTGAACGACGTGCCCGCCGACGCGCTCGCCAACGCCCGCCTGCTCTGGCTCTGCTACCCCGGCAACCCCACCGCCGCCGTCGCCCCCTTCGAGTTCTTCGAGGAAGCCGTCGACTTCGCCCGCGCCAACAACGTTGTCCTGGCGCAGGATGCGGCTTACTCGGAGGTCGTCTTCGACGGCTACCGCTGCCGCAGCATCCTCGAGATCCCCGAAGCCCGCGACGTCGCCGTCGAGTTCCACTCGCTCTCCAAGACCTACAACATGACCGGCTGGCGGATCGGCTGGATGGCCGGCAACGCCGAGGTGGTCGAAGCCCTGGGCCGCGTCAAAACCAACGTCGACTCCGGCATCTTCCAGGCCGTCCAGCACGCTGCCATAGCTGCCTTGAACATCGAACAGGACTGGATCGACGCCCGCAATGCCCACCTCCAGGACCGTCGCGACCGTGTCATAAGCGCCCTTCGCAACGTGGGCATCGCGCCTGAGGTCCCCAAGGCCAGCCTCTACGTCTGGAGCCCCACGCCCGCCGGCATGACCTCGGTCGACTTTGCGGCGCGCTTGATCAATGAGGTTGGCGTGATCGTGACCCCTGGCGTCGGCTTCGGGGCCTACGGCGAAGGCCACTTCCGCATCTCCCTCACCACTCCCGACGATCGGCTCGACGAAGCGCTGGAGCGGATTGACGAAGCGCTGGAGCGCATTGCCACCGTCAGCTTCTAACGGCCGCCCCCAAACCGGGCCGTCCGATACGGATGTCACCGGACGGCTGCTTGATGCGCGCCCCGAACGCGCCTTTCTGGTCGGCCTGGAAGACCTTCCCGAACTCGGCGACTGGCCCGCTGACGCATCGCTCGACGAACTGGCCGAACTTGTCGAGACCGCCGGTGCCGAGGTCGTCGGCCGAACCCTCCTCCGCATCCGCCGACCCGTGGCCGCCACCCTCATGGGCAGCGGCCAGCTCGACGAAGCGATCTCCCTGGCCCGCGCCCACGAAGCCGACGTCCTGGTGATCGACGCCGACCTCAAGCCCCGCCAGCAGCGCAACTTGGAGAACGCCTTCAAGGGCAAGGTTCTCGACCGCACCGGCGTCATCCTCGACATCTTTGCCGCCCGCGCCCGCACCGTTGAGGGCCACCTCCAGGTCGAGCGCGCCCAGCTGGAGTACCTCCTGCCCCGCCTGTCGGAACTCTGGGTCCAGTTTTCGCGACAGCGCGGCGGGGTCGGTCCCTTTCGCGGTCCGGGCGAAACTCAGATCGAAACCGACCGCCGCCTCTACCGCGGCCGCATGGCCATGCTGGACAAGCGGCTGGATGGTGTACGCGCTCGCCGCGCCAGGGGCCGCGCCCGACGCCGCGAGTCCGGATTCCTTACCGCGGCCCTCGTCGGCTACACCAACGCCGGCAAGAGCAGCCTCCTGAATGCCCTCACCGGCGCCGGCGTCCTCACCGAAGACCGCCTCTTCGCCACGCTGGACCCCACCACCCGCAGCGTCGACCTGCCGGGCGGGGGGAGCATTTTGGTCACCGACACGGTCGGATTCATCCAGCGTCTGCCCACCCGCCTCGTCCAGGCTTTTCGCGGCACGCTCGAAGAGGCGCTCGAGGCCGACGTCCTGATCCACGTCGTCGACCTGGCCAACCCCGCATTCGACCGCCAGGTCGAGGTCGTCCACGACACCCTGCGCGACATCGGGGCTGGCCGGCGCCCAATCGTCACGGCGCTCAACAAGGTCGATATGGCGCCAGCGCCCGACCTTGCCGAGTACCCCAACGCCGTGGCCGTCTCGGCAACCACGGGCGAGGGAATCGACGATCTCCTCCAGCGGCTGGCCGATATCCATAAGGTCAGCACGGTCGATATTGAGGTCGAAATCCCTTACGACGACAGCCGGCTTGTGGCCCTCTTCCACGAGCACGGAAACGTCCAGGACGAGTCCTTCGGCCAGACCGGAACCCGCCTTCGTGGCGCCGTGCCGGCCGCGCTGGCCGGGCGCTTCGATTCCTACCGGGTTGAACCGGCGCCGTCCCCGTGACCGGCCAGCTCCAGGTCGGCTTCGCCCGCCGCGATATCACCCCACCGCCCGGCATCGACCTCAGCGGCTTCGGCTTCCGCTTCGGCGCCAGCCTCGGCTCGCTCGAACCGCTGGAAGTAGGCGTCATCGCCGCTACCTACGGCGAACAGACGCTGCTTCTGCTCGGCTTCGACCTGATCGGTTTCACAATCGAGCATCTGGCAATTCTCCGTGCGCGCATGGCGGCAGCGACGGGCGTGCCCGGAGAGAACCAGATGTGGACCTGCACCCACACCCACGGCGGTCCCGAAACCGGGGTGCTCCCCGGTATGGGCGAGAAGGATCCCGACTATCTGGACTCCGTCGAAGAGGCTGCGGTTGACGCCGCCGTCGAGGCGCTTGACCGCCTGGTCACGGCCGACCTGTGGCTGGCCCGCGGCGAGTCCTACGTCGGCGCAAATCGCCGCTCCGCCGCCTTCCGTCCCGGCGGACCCGAGGACGGCCACATCGACGACATCGACGCTGCTGTCGTCGTGGCGGAGTTCCGCGGCACCGACGGCAATCCCGTCGTCACCCTCGTCAACTACAGCTGCCACCCAACCGGCTCACGCGAAAGCGTCAGTACCTCCGACTACCCCGGCCACATGCGGCGCACCATCAGTCAGGTCACCGGCGCACCCTGCTTGTATGTCAACGGCGCCGGCGGCGACGTCAATCAGCGCTTCGACGGCGCCGGCTACCGCAGCGTCTCCAACGCCCGCCATCACGGCGTCGCCCTCGGCCGCACGGTCCTCGACCTCCGTTCGCAGTTGCGCCAATCCTCGACGACTCTCGCGGGCAGTGCCTCCGTGCCAGCCGACCTCCACTACGCCAAATCAATCAGCCAGGCGGAAGCCCGACAGATCCTCGCCGAAGGCCGGCACGCCCTCGAGTCCACAACCGGAACCGCTCAACGACTCCGAATCCAGTGGCACCAGGTCGACTTCGCCCGGCGAGTCCTCGACTGGCAGCCATCCGACGGCCCGGATCTCACCGTCGACATCCAGGCCCTGCGCATCGGCGACCTTGCCTTCGTTGCAATCCCCTCCGAGTTCTTCTCGGAGGACGGCCGTGCTTTGCGGACGCAGACTCCGTCGCCCGCGCTAGTGATCGCGGGCTGGAGCAACGGCCTCGTCGGCTACACGCCCACCCGGCGCGCCATGGCCACCGGCGGCTACGAAGTCGACGACGCCCACCGCTGGTACGGTCACCACGCCGCCTGGGATCCCGTCAGCGGCGACAACCTGCGCGCGGCCGCACTGAACTCGATAGGCAAGCTGTTCGGCGACAACTAGCCGCCGCTCAACGCCCGCCTCATCCACACAACGACCAGGGCTGCCATACAACCCAGCACCCAGATTGCAATGGCCGGAACCACCCAGGGCCCGCTGACCACCGCTCCCCAGGCACTCAATACCACCACCCCAACAGCCACGCCAACGAGCGCGGTCAGCAGAAACGCCACCCAACGAAAGGCTCTCGTCTTCATCCACGCGTGCCTCGCCGGACGCTCCGCGCCGCATAACCGGCACACCTGCCACCCCCGCGCGTTCGTTCGGTGACACACCCGGCACAACCAGATCGCCCCGGGCGACACCTGCGCCGTCGTGGTCAGGCCGCCGATAGATCGGTGCGGGTCGCTGCTCATCGAACTACCGTGATCCGGCCGGCGTCCGGCCCTTGCGCGCCGCCGCCGCAGCCTCTTCCACGGACGGGCTGTATCGATCGAACGCCTCGCGCAACCTGGCCGTCTCGTAGTGCGCGTAGATGCGCTTGGTCGTATCCGGCGAGGCATGCCCCAGGATGTCCTGGACCTCCGACAGGTTCGCGCCCCGGTTCAGCAGCGACGTCGCCTTCAAGTGCCGGAAGTCGTGCGTCGTGGCTGGCACGCCCACGGCCGCGGCATAGGTCTTCACGATCTTCCAGATTGATTGCGGCGACAGGCGCAGCCGCTCGCCCGCCCGCCCCGGGTTCTTCGGCTTTCCGTGGTGCCGAATGAACAGCGGCGCATACGCGTCGTGCCGTGCCTCCACGTAGGCGCGAATCGCCTCACGCGTGTCGTC
>JAPPLN010000116.1 GCA_028874175.1 Chloroflexota bacterium | reverse complement strand
CGCCCGTCAACCGCTTCTCGATCCTCCTGGGCACCCTGCTGATCGGCGGCACGCGGGCCATGGCCCAGGTGCTGGCGATCATCCTGGTGGCCACGGCCATCGGCGTGCGCTTCGAGGGCGGTGTGCTGGGCATCCTGGCGGTCATCGTCGGCACCACGCTGCTGGGCGTGGCGATGGGCTGCGTGGGGCTGATCGTGGCCATGCGCACCCGCAGCGTGCAGGTAACGGTAAACAGCTGGCTGCTCTTCATGCCGCTGGCATTTCTAACCTCCGCCTTCATGCCGCGCGACCTGCTGACTGGCTGGTTCCAGGTAGCCGTGGGCCTGAACCCGATCGAGTACATCATGGTGGCCGTGCGCGCCGTCATCATCGAAGGCTGGATCTGGGACAGCATCCTGCCCGGCATCTGGGTGCTGCTGGCCACCACGCTGGTGCTGGTGGGCGCGGCAACCTACGAGTACCGGCGGGCGACGAATTGATGCCTCGTCCGCGGCAGCATGACGAACTCCGGAGTGCTCACGCTCCTCAATTGGCGGACTGCCGCTAATGGCTGCCAGCCGCACGGCCGTAAACATGACCCCTGCGCATCCCGGTGATTTTGTTCGAACCGAGGTCATTGAGGAACTGGGGCTGAGTGTGACCAAGGCAGCGGAGATTCTGGGGGTCCGGCGGGCCGGCCTCTCGGAGCTTCTGAACGGCCGCGCGACCCTTTCGCCGGAGATGGCGTTGCGCATTGAGAAGGCCTTTGACGTGCGCATGGACCTGCTGCTGCAGATGCAGGCCTGGTACGACGCGGCGCAGATGCGCGCCCGAGCCGGTGAAATCAGCGTCCGACGCTACCAGCCGGCCTGACCGCAGGCTGCCTGCCTGTCCAACTGTCGATGAGCAGCAGGATGGGACGGGCTCGGAGGTCGCGAGGAACCCGCCCCCGAAGCGCCTTGGCGAACAGGCACGGCTTGGGGATGCGGTCCAGTCACTGGTCAGTTCCTCGGTAGTCGCTCGCGCAGCCTAGCCACGACCCTGTCGGCGGACTCCACCTGGCCTGCGGCGATCTGACGATTGCCCAAGGCCAGAATCATGAATAGCGCTAAAGTCTCCGGTCGCTTCGGATTGGCAGCCTGCGGCTCGGAGGGGCGACCCGGGGCTTGATCGCTCACGCCTTTACCCGTCTACCAGAACCAGGTGATGGCACTGTCTATCCGCTCGCGTATGCCGTGACTTCCTCCAACCGGTGCGATAGTCGGTCTTCGGCGATCTCCAGGTCGTACTGACTTTGCAGGCCCATCCAGAACGAAGCCGAGTTTCCGAAGAAGCGCGCCAGCAGCAGCGCCGTCTTGGCCGTGACGGCCCGCTGGCCATGCACGATCGCATGAATCCGGCGGGGATCGACGCCAATGGCCTTGGCCAGCCGGTACTGGCTCAGACTAAGCGGACGCAGAAACTCCTCGTTCAGAATCTCGCCAGGGTGAATGGGTGGAAGCTTGGCAGGTTGTCCAGCCTCCACCGAGATCTACGATCTGCTTGTGTTACTCACCGGATACTCCCAGACGATTCTCGGACGCGCCGGTCCTACTCCCCGCCCAGGCTGACCGTCTGCGTCTGGCCGGTGTCCGAAGCCCGCCGGGCGGCCCAGGCGGTCTCGTGCATCCAGAGGGCGTCGTCGGCGCTGACGGGTGGTTCCCCGTTGCCCAGGCAGGCCTGGAAGAACTCATGCTTGAACTGGTCGAACCCGCCGCTGACGCCGGTATCCGTGAAGCTGAGCCGGCGTTGGGGCGCGGTGACGCCGGTGCCTTCGCGCGTGAACCACTCGAAGCCATCGTCGGCCTCGGGATTGAAGCGCAGCCAGCCGCGGCTGCCCCAGATTTGCATGCCGTCGTGCTTCTGCGAGGAGGGGGTCATGAAGCCCCCGCTGAAGGTGCCGACCATGCCGTTGTCAAAGCGCAGGCTGACGGCGTAGGCGTCTTCGGCGTTAATTGGCTCGCCGCCCACGTTGTCGGCGAACCCGGCCACCTGGCGCACGTTGGCGCCGGTGATGTAACGCATCAGGTCCAGGTAGTGGCAGCCCAGGAAGATCAGGTGCCCGCCGCCGCGGTCGCGGTCGTACATCCAGCCGTCGGCCAGTTGCTCCCACAGCCAGGTGCGCGGGTGCTCGGCCGCGTAGTGCACCTGCATCCCGAACAGCCGCCCCAGCGCGCCGCTCTGCACCACGGCGCGGGCTTCGCGGACCGCCGCCAGGCCGCGCATGTTGAAGGCTACACAGAAGTGGGCCGACGAGCGGTTCGCCACCTCGACTACACGTCGGAAGTCCTCGATGCGCCCGCAGGCCGGCTTCTCGTGAAACACGTGCACGCCGGCTTCCAGGCAGTCGATCAGCACCGGCGGCATCTTGCGTGGCTCCATGGTCACCAGCACGGCGTCCGGCTTGTATTCGTCCAGCAGCCGGCGGTGGTCGGTGAAGCTGGCCACCAGCTTGTCGCCCAGGATTGCCGCGGTGTTGACCTCGCGTCCGTACTTGGTCCAGCCAGGCGGCGGACCGGAGCCAGGCTCATGCTCGCGCGCCTGCCAGTGCGGATCGGGCGAGGACCCGGTGATGGGCCGAAAGATGCCGGCGACTTGACCGGTGACATCGGCCACGGCGACTTCGCCGACCTCGGGATGTTCGGCACACACATTGATCAAACCGTCCAGGTGCCAGCCGGCCGGCTCGGCGATCAGGCCAACGCGAAGGGTGTCAGACATGGGGAAATCTCAGGCTCGGCGGTGAGGCCGGATTGTAGGGTGTCGGCCGCGGCCGCCGCGTGCGGCGACTTTTCGTCTACTGCGAGGCGGCGACCCTGGAACGGCGCCGGCGTCGGCTGCGGCGGCGCGGCCTTTCTGACTCGCCGTTGGCCGCTGGGGTCCGCGCGCCGTCCGCGGGCGGCCCGCTCGCGCGGCGATTGGCGCTCAGCCGTTCGCCCGGCAGCACCTTGTGTCCGCCCGCGCCGACCGTGGCGGCGGCGGCCAGGTCACGGGCTGTGTGTCCGTTGGTCAGGCCATTCTCGCCCTGGATGTCCCGCCAGGTCCGGCGGACCAGCTTGCTACCCAGAATGCGCTCGATGGCGTTCAGGGCGCCCAGATCGGCGCCGCTGACCAGCGTGATCGAACGACCCAGGCCGCCCATGCGCCCGGTGCGGCCCGTCCGGTGGGTGAACAGGTTCGGATCCTCCGGCACGTCGTAGTTGATGACCTGGGCAAGGCCGGCGATGTCCAGCCCGCGGGCGGCAACATTGGTGGCGACCAGGACGTCGATTCGTGAGCTTCGCAGGCGTTCGATCACGCGGCTGCGTGCCTGCTGCGCCATGGCGCCCTGGATCGAGTCCACGCGCATGCCCATACCCTTCAGCCGCGACCCGAGCCGCGACACCTGGTGCCGCGTCCGCCCGAAGACGATTGTGGGCTGGCCGCGCGTCTCGTCCAGGATGTGCTGCACGGCCGCCAGGCGCTCGACCTCCGGCACGATCCAGACTTCGTGGTCGATGTCCGGCCGGTCCTCGGGTTCGGTGTCCAGTTCGATCCACTTGGGATCGCGCAACTGACGCTCGGTGATACGCCGCACCCATTCGGGCACGGTGGCCGAGAACAGCGAAGTCTGCCGGTCCGCCGGCGTATGGCGCAGGATGGCCTCCACCTGGGGCGCCATGCCGATGTCGAACATCAGGTCGGCCTCGTCCAGCACGACCACGCGCATGGCCGACGTGCGAAGGCTGCCGCTCTCGATCAGGTCCAGCGCCCGGCCGGGCGTCGCGACCACGATTTGCGCGCCGGCGTCCAGCGCCTTGCGCTGCGGGCCGTAGCTGACGCCGCCCAGGATTCGGACCACCCGCGTGCCCAGGCGGGCGGCCAGCGGCTCGGTAACGGACGCGATCTGCTCCACCAGTTCGCGTGTCGGTCCCAGGACAAGCGCCTGCTGCTTCGGGCTGTCGGCGTCGATCCGCGCCAGCAGGGGCAGCACGTAGGCGAGCGTCTTGCCGGAGCCGGTGCGGGCCTGGCCCACCACGTCATGTCCGTCCAGCAGGAAAGGGATACAGGCGGCCTGGATGGGTGTGGGATCGGTTATGGACTGGTCGGCGAGGTCGTCGGCGAGGTCTTGGCG
>JAPPLN010000022.1 GCA_028874175.1 Chloroflexota bacterium | reverse complement strand
TTGTACATGCCGATGCCCAGGGTCAGGAGGCAGATGGAACCGAGGAACAGGAAGATGTTGTTGACCAGGAGGAGGCCAACCGGATCCTCGACGCCCGCAAACATGATTATCATGAAAATGCCTAGCCCGCCAAGTCCAAACAGGGCGAGTCCGTAGGATGCGATCTTATTTGCATTGAGGTCCTGAAATCGGCTTATCAGACCAGCGCCGAGGAAGAACGAGGCAAACGGGAAGAGCGTAACGAAGACCACGAGAACCGCGGACATACTTGTATGTACCAGAAGGGCGGATTGCTGCAAGGACACCTGTAATTCCGACCCGGCCGGCGCATCGGCGGCGCGCTGCGCGAGGTGGGCGACGTAGTGGCGCATACCCAGGCCGACGACAATGCTGCACCATTCGACGATCGAGACGAAAATGCCGAACCTGAGAAACGTACCGCCAAGCCCTCCCTGCCTGGTGGCAAGCGGGAAGAGCGCCAGGACGCCGAAGCACATGAGCAACATCCCGAGCACATTCAGGAGGGTCATCAGATGCGCGAGGACTGGCGCATCGCCCATAGCGCCAACGGCGGCCGGAAAATCGGTCTGTTCCACGGGATTAATGAGGGCGATTCCCGGATGAAACAATGAGGAGATGACCGTCAGAATCACACCGACTATCAAGAACATTCCCGAGTACCTGGTTACCACTGTTGATCCGCCCTTCTTATAAGCCCAGCGTCAGCCCGTCCGATTCCCGTCTTATGGCGAGGAGCCTATCACCCACACCCGACCGCAACAACAGCAGGCAGGGCGCCCAGACTTCGTCTCGATTGAATCGAATTTCCGGATAGGGCGCGTGCAGACAAAGCCCCGGCTATTGAAGACCTGCGGTCAAAGGTCGTATGGCAAGCGCCATCAGGCGTAGACTCCTGGTGCGACGCGCTCACGCGGGGTGGTGGCGACGATGGCTGAGCCAAGGATCGCGGTGGTCGGGTGCGGGGGCATGGGACACAACCACACGCGGGCGGCGGTACAGGAGCTGGGCGCGCGGGTGGTGGGTGGCTGCGATATCAGCCCAGAGGCCCGAGAACGCTACCGACAGGCGTGGGGGACGGACGCCGTCTACGAATCCTGGGACGAGCTGTACGACAAGACGCGTCCTGACGTGGTGTTCGTGACAACGCATGGGTCGTTCCACGCGCCGGCCACGATTGCCGCGGCGGAGTCCGGCTTCAACGTGTTTTGCGAGAAGCCAATGGCGCTGTCGCTGGCCGACTGCGACGCAATGATCGAGGCCTGCGACCGCAACGGGGTGAAGCTGGCGATCAATCACATCAAGCGGGCCAGCGGCTACAACGGGCTGGTGCGGCACCTGATCGCGTCGGGCGACATTGGCGAGGTCTTCGCGATCCAGGCCTACAACAAGGGGGCGCGTCCGTCGGCTACCGAGATGACGGAAATGGGGACGCACATCGCCGACTGGGCGCGGGTGTTCGCGCCGGACGTGCAGTGGGCGCACGGACACGTAACGGTGGGCGGGCGCGAGGCCACGGCGGCGAACATTACACCCAGCACTGAGATTCACGGCCGGCACGTCGACAGCGGGACAGTGATGGGCGAGCGCATGTTTGCCACCTACGGGGCGGCGGGCGGCATCAACATCAGCATCAACTTCTGGATGGAGGCGGACAACGACGACCGCTCGTACGGGCTGGACATCTTCGGCACGCGGGGACGCTACGCGCTGCGGCAGAGCGTGGATACGAACCTGTACCGGCACTACGGCTCGCACATGTCGCCGGTGTACAACCACCAGTGGGAACACGTGCCGATGGCCTCGGAAGACGCGCCGAACGGCGTGCCACTTACCAAGGCGGAGTCGCGCGACCGGTTGCAAGGGATCATGTTCCGGGAGCTGTGGGAGGCGATCCAGGAGGACCGCGATCCCGAGTCGAGCGGGCGTGAGGGCCGGACGGCGATGGAGATGATGCACGCGGCCTGGGAATCGCACCGGCGGCGGGCGCGGGTGGACTTGCCGATGACGGTGCGGGAGAACCCATTGGACGTGTGGGCGGCGGACGCGGCGCGGGGCGAGGCATAGGGGCTACCGATGATGACTCCGGCAGTCGACCTGGACTTCCGGCCGGAGGTTCCGGCGTTTGATGCGAATGCGGCGCTGGGGCGTCGGCATGACCGGCGGGTGGCGGTGGACGACGCGGCCGGGTTGCTGGCGGAGATGGACCGAGCCGGAGTGGAGCGGGCGCTGGTGTACGCACCGCACGCGGCGGCGTTCGACTCGGCGGAGGGCAACGCGGGGCTGTTGGAGGCGATTGGCGACGAGTCGCGGCTGATGCCGCAGTTTGTCTGCAACCCGACGTTCGACGACCTGGACGAGACTGCGGCGCAGATCGAGGCGGCCGACGTGCGGGCGGTGCGGATGGTGCCGACGCTGCACCACTACCCGTTCAGGTCGTGGGTCGTCGGCGAGTGGCTGGAGTGGCTGTCGGCACGGGGCATCCCGCTGTGGCTGCCGGCCAGCTACGAGACGAACTGGCACGACGGCGCCGACCTGGACCCGCACGCGGTGCACGAGACGGTACGCCAGTTCCCGGATCTGACCGTGGTGCTGTGCGAGGTGCACTATGTGCAGGCCTCGTGGGCACCGCCGCTGTTGCGGAGCCTGCCGAACCTGTCGATCGAGGTTTCGCGGTACGTGATCGCGGATGGGATCGCGCGACTGATCGAGGACGTGGATCCGGGGCGGGTGATGTTTGGCTCGCGCTTCCCGGAGCAGGCCATTGCGCCGCAGCTGTATCACTTGCACCGACTGGGGCTGAACGAGACCGACCTTCGGGCCGTGTGCGGGGGCAACCTGGCGCGGCTGTTGAGGATGTAGCGCGATGGACACACCGGTCATCGACTTTCACAGTCATGCGGGTAGCTGGGGCAGGTACGGCGTCGATGCCGACTGCGACCTGTACCTGAAGGTGATGGACGCGGCAGGGGTGGACCGGACCTGCATTAACTGCATCTGGTTCGGGGACGCCCGGCGTGGCAACGACCTGGTGATGGAGTACGTGAATCGCGCGCCCGACAGGTTCATCGGGGTTGCGTTTGCGACGCCGCACTATCCCGAGGAATCGGTGAAGGAGCTGGAACGGGCCGTGCACGGGTTGGGTATGGCGTACGTGAAAATCTACCCCGATTACTTCGGGCGGCCGAACGACGACCCGGCCTACTTCCCGATCTACGAGTGGGTGGACGAGCAGGAGATGGCGGTGATGTGTCATGCGACCTATCCGTTCGATCCGCCGGGGACGACCATCCAGGGCCGGTTCACGGCGCTGAGCGATCGTTTCCCCAACGTGCGCTGGGTCATGGCGCATACGGCGGGGACGCTGGACGCGGACGCCGCAGAAACCGCGCGGGTGCTGCCGAATGTCTTTATGGAGACCTGTAGTTCACGCACGGCGCTTGGGGCCACCGAGTTCAACGTGGAGCATGCGGGCGAGGACAAGGTGCTGTACGGCTCGGACATGGCGCTGATGGATGCGCGGCAGCAGATTGCGAAGGTCGTGACGGCCGACATCCCGCGGCGGGCCAAGGAGAAGATCCTGGGGTTGAATGCCATGCGCCTGCTGCGGTTGGACGGTCCGGCAAAAGGGGGAGCGGCATGAACGAGCGATTGGCGGCGCAGACGGGTGAGGCGGCGGCGATGCTGGACCTGGGGGCGACCCACGACTTTGGCGACGACGACATTGCGGCGGTGGCCGAGGTGTTGCGGTCGGGCCACGTGGGGCTGGGGCCGAAGGTAGTGGAGTTTGAAGAGGCGTTTGCCGCGAAGCACGGGGCGAAGCACGCGGTGACGGCCAGCTCGGGCACGGCGGCGATGCACGTGTGTATCGGGGCGCTGAACCCGGAGCCGGGCAGCGAGATCATCGTGTCGCCGTGGACGGCGGGCGGGTCGATCATCGGCGCGATCCTGCACAACTGCGTGCCGGTGTTCGCGGACGTGGACGACACGTACACGCTGGATCCGGCGGACGTGGAGGCCAAAATCACGCCGCGCACCCGGGCGATCATGGCCGTGCACCTGTTCGGCAATCCGTGCGATATGAACGCGCTGCAGGCGATTGCCGACCGGCACGGCCTGGCGCTGATCGAGGACTG
>JAPPLN010000056.1 GCA_028874175.1 Chloroflexota bacterium | reverse complement strand
CCGTCGACGAGCAGCTGGGTCACCGGTGCAATGTCAAGGACGCTCGGCTGGTCGCTGATGTCGGTGAACACGGCCGCCAGGGTGTACAAGCCGCGGAGCGCCAAATGGCCTTTCTTGCCGACGACCACAACGCTGATTTCAATGGCGTCGCTGGTGGCATCGATCTCGCTGACCGCAGTTCGGACGATGTTGGTGTTGAGGGGACCGGCCAGCCCGCGATTGGTGGTGAGCACCAGGAACGCGGTGCGCTCGATGGGCCGCGGCTGGAGGATTGGCGGCAGCCGGTCGTTGCCGGTCGCCAGCACCAGCCGCTCGATCATTCCCGAGATGTGCGCGGCATAGGGCCGCGCCGCCTGCACGGCTTCCTGGGCGCGCCGCATGCGCGACGCCGCCACGAGCTGCATCGCCCGGGTGATCTGGCGGGTGTTGTCGACGCTGCGGATGCGGCGCCGAAGCTCGAGCGGGCTGGCCACGCGTCAGCTAGCCGCGACCGCGCTGGCGGCGAACACGTTGGTCTTGAAGTCCTCGATGGCCGCGCGCAACGCCGCTTCGGCATCGTCGTCCAGATCGGAACTGGCGCGAATGGCCTCCACCAGGTCGGGATGGCTGTCGCGCAGGTAGTCCAGCATCTCCTGCTCGAATCGGGCGACGTCCGGCAGCGGAATGTCGTCCAGCAGGCCGACGGTGCCGGCAAAAATCACGCACACCTGATTGGTGACTTCCATTGGGGCGTACTGGCCCTGCTTCAGCAGTTCGGTGACGCGCTGCCCGCGTTCCAACTGGTTGCGCGTGGCCTGATCGAGGTCGGAGGCGAACTGCGCGAAGGCAGCCACGTCGCGGTACTGCGACAGGTCGAGCCGCAGACCGCCGGAGACGGACTTCATGGCCCGGATCTGGGCGTCCCCGCCGACGCGTGAGACTGAGATACCCGGGTTGATGGCGGGACGGATGCCGGCGTTGAAGAGGTCGGCTTCCAGGTAGATCTGGCCGTCCGTGATCGAAATCACGTTGGTGGGGATGTAGGTGGTGACGTCGCCTTCCTGCGTCTCGATGATCGGGAGCGCCGTCAGGCTGCCGCCGCCCTGCTCGTCCGACATTCGGGCGGCTCGCTCAAGCAAGCGCGAGTGCAGGTAGAACACGTCGCCGGGGTAGGCCTCGCGTCCAGGCGGACGCCGCAGCACCAGCGATACCTGGCGGTAGGCCCAGGCGTGCTTGGTCAGGTCGTCGTAGATGACCACGGCGTGCTGGCCGTTGTCTCTGAAGTACTCGCCGATCGTGCAGGCGGCAAAGGGCGCCATGTACTGCAAGGCAGCGGGTTCGCTGGCGGATGCCAGGACCACGATGGTGTGCTCCATGGCGCCGGCTTCCTGCAGGGTGGCCACGACTTGCGCCACCGCGCTTTCCTTCTGGCCGATGGCGCAGTAGATGCAGATCAGATCGCCGCCACGCTGGTTGATGATGGTGTCCAGGGCTATGGCGGTCTTGCCGATCTGGCGGTCGCCGATGATGAGCTCGCGCTGACCGCGGCCGATGGGCGTCATGGAATCGATGGCCTTCAAGCCAGTCTGGACGGGTGTGTCCACGTTCTGGCGCTGCGCGACGCCGGGCGCGACTTTCTCGATCACATCGGACTGCGCGGCGTTGATCGGCCCCTTGCCGTCGACCGGTTCGCCGATGGCGTTGACGACGCGCCCGAGCAGTTCCGGTCCGACCGGAACCTCGGCGACACGGCCGGTGGTTCGGGCTTCGTCGCCTTCCTCGATCCGCAGGTAGTCGCCCAGGATGACCGCGCCGATGGTGTCTTCCTCGAGGTTCAGGGCCATGCCGGTGACGTCGTGCGGAAAGGCCAGGAGTTCGCCGGCCATGGCCTGCGAGAGACCGGATAGCCGCGCCACCCCGTCGCTGACCTCCAGGACGTGGCCGACGTTGGCCTGCTCAGCCTGGGCCTGAAAGCCTTCGATCTGCTGTCGAAGCGCGTCTGCGATCTCTTGTGGGCTGATAGCCATTCGGGGCTCCCGCTAGCGCAAGGTGGACGCCAGGGCCTGCAGCCTGGCGTGGACGCTCAGGTCAAGTACGTCGTCGCCGCGTCGGACGACAAATCCGCCCAGCAGGGCGGGATCGATATCGGTGGTGAGGCGAAGGGTTCGGCCAGGGGCTGTCAGGCTGTCGCGCAGGTCGCGCAGCTCGGCCTCCCCCAGGGCAGCGGCGGTGGTGACATGCACGCGATCCACGCTTTGCGCCTCGTCGGCGGCCTCGCGGAAACGGCGTGCGATCTCCGGCGCAAGGTCAACCTCGCGCTGCTCGGCGAGCAACCGCAGTAACCCAAGCCCGCGGGCGGAGATTGCCTCGCCGGCCGCGCGCTGCACGGCTTGCAGTCGCTCGTCCAACCCGATCGAGGTGCTCTGGAGAAAGCGCCGCGCCTGATCGTCGTCCGCGACCGCGCCGAGAACTTCCAGATCCGCCTCCCAGGCGTCCCAGGCCTGCCCAGCGCGGGCGTCGGCGACCACGGCCTCGACGTAGCGCGCGGCGCGACGGCGCCGGCTGCCGCGCATCGCTAGCTTGAGCCTCCGGAGACTTCTGTAATCGCCTCCTGGACCAGCCGACGGTGTTCAGGATCGTCGATGGATCGACCCAGGACACGCGCGGTGGCGCCTACGACCAGATCGGCCGTCTGCGAGCGAAGCTCGGCGGCCACGCGGGCGCGGTTGCGGTCGACCTCGGCCGCCGCCTCCGTGCGCATGCGTTCCGCCTCGGCGCGGGCTTGCTCAAGCTCGCGCGCACGCAGCGTCTCCGCAGCGCGGCTGGCCTCCTCTCGAATGCGCTGGGCATCGGCCCGAGCGCTGTCAAGCTCCGCCTGAAACTCTGCGCGTTCCGTCACTACCTGCTTCCGCAGGTTTTCGGCTTCGTCCAGGCTCTCGGCGATCCGCTGCCGCCGGCGTTCCAGCATGGCGACGAGAGGCTTGAAGAGCAGACGATGCAACACCCACAGAAACAGCAGGAAGTTGGCAACCTGAAACAGGATGTTCGGGAAACTGATCCCGAGCGGCGCAGGCTCACTCATACCCACATCTCCGTAGCCGTCGTACGCGTCGGGTTTATCCGAATGCCAGCAGGATCCCGATGATGAACGCGTAAATGCCGATGGCCTCGGCAAGGCCCAGGCCGACGATCATCGTGTTGCGGATGTCGCCCGAGGCTTCGGGGTTACGCCCAATGGCGTTCATCGCGGCCTGAACTCCGAAGCCGATGCCGAGGCCCGGCCCGATGGCGCCTAGACCGATGGCAAGGCCCGCACCCAACGGCGTGAGGTCCGTAACTGTCTCCACGAGGTCACTCTCCTCCTGCGCGCATCAATGCGCTTCGGCCGTATCCGGCCCAACCGACTGGCCCGTGAACACCATGCTGAGCATGAAGAAGATCACGGCTTGAACGAGACCAAAAAGAATCTCCAGAACTAAGAACACCGCCCCGATCAACGGCAGATGCCCGAGAGCGAAGGCGCCAAGGATAGGTCCGTTGAGTAGCACCTCGCCCGCGAACAGGTTGCCGAAGAGTCGGAAGGACAGCGAAATGATGACGAAGAGTTCAATGATGATGAAGACCGGCGCCAGGAAGGCGACCTGCGTCATTTCCCTCAGGTGGCCCAGCGGGCCGTGCGACGCGATGCCGGACGCGTGGATGACCACGAAGGCCGTCAGGGCCAGCGCGATGGTCATGTTGATGTCGGCGGTGGCCGGACGGAAGAGCGGCGCCGCGATGGGTTCCAGATGGCCGTCCTGCACGATTTCCGACGGTATCCAGATTGTCCCAATGCCCGGCAAGAGGCTGGACCAGTTGGAAATCGTGATGAACACGAAGAAGGTTGCGCCGAAGGCAAAGACACGGCCGGCGTAGCGTCGGCCGACGGTGGACTCCACCAATTCCATTAGGAATTCGGTGACCGTCTCCGCCACGTTCTGAAGGCCTTCCGGCACCAGGGCGGCCTCGGGGTCCTTGCGAATGCGCCGCGTGGCAAACCAGGCCAGAGCCAGGATGCCGCCCATTGTGAGCCACATGGTGAACATGGAGTTGGTCAGCGTGAGGTGACCGAGCGGTGTCTCCCATGGACCGGCCAGCGGCTCCGCCGACGCGCTGACGTGAGGGGCAAGATCCTGGCCCGGCGCGGCCATTCCTAGCGATTCCCCCCGCGCTGCCAGCTAAATATCAGGTACATGACGTAGACGCTGGATGCCAGGGCAAGAAGAATTCCTCCGAGTAACACGAAGGGCGCGGTGCCCAACCGGT
>JAPPLN010000091.1:22743-43766 GCA_028874175.1 Chloroflexota bacterium | reverse complement strand
CCCACTGCATGGCCGCGCCGCGCGGACCAGAGGTGTGGTCGCCGACGTAGCTGAGCGTGACGGTTTCAGGCTGCGGTGGCGCAGCTGCGGTTGCTGGGGCGGGTGCCTCGGTCATGGCGGGGGCGGCCGGCGCGGCCGGTGCCGCAGCTTCTGCCGGTGCGGGCTCGGGCTCCGACTCACCGCAGGCGGCCATGATGGCCATGCCGCTGACGCCAACGGCGCCAGCACCTGCAGCGCGCAGAATGGTGCGCCTCGATGGGCGATTGCTCATGCGTTTCCTCCCTGGAGGCGGATGCCTCATTCGCGGCAGCCGCCTGCCGCGATCCCCGGACGACGCTCCAACCCGGGCTGGAACACACGCCGCCGGTCGACGCTTGCCTCAGAGCACCGTGCTTCGCCCGTGCAGCTTGTTCCATTTGGAACTACACGTCAAGTGGCCTATCTTGATCGGAACTGATTGTCGGCGATCTAGTCGGAGCCCGAGATTCCCTGCGGGGCCAAGCGAGATGGCGGCGACGTTTCCGAGCGCAGGGGGACGGGTGACCTGGAAGGTCGGCCCGCACTCGGTCTCGACGGCGAATGACAGCCCGTCGGCCAATGAGGGGCGTGCGAATGAGGGCTCGAAGCCAGTTGCGAGGCACCGTTGGCCACCCGGATTCGTCAGTCACAGTGTCAAGGTCGAAGTTCCGATGCGGCAGCGCGGTGGGACGCGTTGCCGGTCGACGAAGCACTCTGCTCATGACGCTAGGTGTGCTGCTTGGCATCGCTCTGACGGCCTGCGTCGAAAAGCCTCGCCCATCCGAGGTAACGCCGTTCGCGTTTCCGGCCGTGGGCGCGGGCCAGAAGGACACGGCGCAGTTTGGCGCCCGTAGCGGTCCCACGGTTCCCTGAACGCGGCTCCAGAACCCTTCCGCAGGTATCTCGTTTGAAAGTCTGGGCGGGGCGCGGTTTAGTTGATCCGGTGACTTCGACCGACTAGTCGCTACACTGGAATCCATGCCTGCAATGGTTTGCTGTAGGGGCTGAAGCGGCCGGTGAATCTCTCCATATGAACCGGCGCACGCTGGTCTTAGCCGGGCTTGGGAGTGCCGTTGCCGCCACCCCGGCCGCTTTTGTCGCAACCCTGCTATCCAGCCGCTCGGAAGGTCTCCCTGCCGGTGCCAATGTTGGCGGACTTGAGGTTGGGGGATTGACTCCCCGGGAAGCCCTGCAGCATGTAGAGGCGGCCTGGCGACCATTTCTAGACAGCCCGGTCGTCTTTCGGCTGGACGGAGGGGTGTGGCGGCCGTCGGGCTCTGACATCGGGCTGCGGGCCGATTTTCAGATTCCTCTACGCGAAATCGTGGCATCTGGACCGACCGGCGGCGTGCTTGACCGAATGGCAGGGCTGCCTAGGGCAACGAATCCACCAACGCCGGTCGTTTCGTATGACCGGGAGGTTGCTCGACGATATCTGCAATCGCTTGCTGCCGGATTCGATCAGCCGTCAGTAAGCGCGGCGTTGCAGCTGCGCAACGACGGGCGGGTGAGCCTGACCCCCGGCCAGGCGGGGCGAGTGGTGGACGTGGAGCGGGCCCTGGCGGACTTGGAAGCCGGCTTGGCGCAGCGAGCGGTGGGCCACGTGGTCGATCTGGGCTATCGCAAGGACGAGCCGACCGTGTCTACGTCCGACGCGGAGGCTGCGTTGGCAACGGTGCGCCAGATGATCGGGCAGCCCATCTGGCTCATCCAAGGCCCTGGGGGCTGGATGATCGAGCCGGAACAGTTGCGGGAGGCCCTGGTCCTCGATCGCGATGGCGCCAGACTTGCGCCACGTATCGAGCTCACGCGCTTCAACGATGTCTTCCAGCGGATCGAAGACGCCCTGAGCGCCGAACCCCTACACGGTGAGTTCGACTTCGATGAGAAGCGAGATCGCGTGTTGGCCTTTCAGCCTGGTCACCCGGGTCAACGACTTGATCGACCGGCGTTGGAACGCGCCATCCTGGACGCGGTCCGACAGACGGGCGAGCGGCGGGTGGACATTCCGCTGATCCAATTGAACAAGGAGTTCGACACGTTTGCGAACCCCTTGGGCATCAAGGATCTGCTAGGCGTCGGTTCGTCGATTTACAAGGGATCGCCCGACTATCGCGACCACAACATTGCAGTGGGCGCGGCCAAGCTGGATGGCATGATCGTTCGTCCCGGCGAGACGTTCTCGTTCAATGAGCGCATCGGGGCCTTTACCACGGCCGAAGGCTGGGTGGAAGGCAGCGTGATTGTTGAGGACCGGACCGAGCAAGGGATCGGCGGAGGCATCTGCCAGGTTTCAACCACGCTGTTTCGCGCAGCTCTGGCGGCCGGCCTGCCGATCGAAGAACGGTGGCCGCACCTCTATCGGGTGCGCTACTACGAGATGGGCGGTTCGCCAATCGGCTACGACTCGACGATTTTTTCACCGGGGATCGATCTCAAGTTCTCCAACGACTTCGAGAACCCGATCATGCTACGCGCACTGATCAACCGCCGGCTCGGGACGCTCGACTTTGAGATCTGGGGTGCCGCCGACGGCCGACAGGTCTCGTTGAAGAAGCCCAGGCTGTGGGAGTGGGAAGACCCGCCGCCGGACGAGGGCATCGTCAACTCCGAGGAAGAGCCGGATTTTGAGGAGCAGGTGGAGTACGCAAAGGAAGGGGTGCAGGCCGAGATTACGCGGATCATTGAATATACCGACGGGGAGACTAGGACAGGGTCGTTCCGGTCCAGTTACCAAGCGTGGCCAAATCGGTTCGTGCTGGGGATTGACGAAGCGCGAGCGCGCTTTCCCATTGCTTTCAACAAGTGGGTGGACGAGAACCAGGAAGAGGCGGCGCGCTGGGGTGCGACCAAGGTGCCCGGCGTTCCGTCAGATCCCGACGCGCCGGCAGGCTAGGTTTCGTACCTGGGACCTGACGCTTCGGAGCCTTGCTGGTGGTCAGGCGAGCAGCCACGGATTCACCCGGCGTAGCCTCGGGCCTTTGATGGTGGGGCAACACCCAGACGTCCCGAACGCGGCGCCATGGGGTGGCAGACTCCGGCTGGATCTTGGGTTCAGCCGCTACCTGGTGGCGATACGATGGGCGGATACGGGGAGTGGCGCAGCCTGGCAGCGCGCGGCGTTTGGGACGCCGAGGTCGCGAGTTCAAATCTCGCCTCCCCGACCTCGACTTGAATGGCCAAGAACCGGGTTGCGACTTGATCTCGCGTGGTCCGGCAGCGGCTTGACGAGAGCGGGGCCAGGAGCGCGCTAGGCGTGCGGTTCGGGCCTCGGCTCGATCTCATGCCCGCCGGCATCGACCGCGCGTAGCCCGAAGGTCCACGCGCCCCAGGTCGTTCCCTCGATGCCCGCCTCCGGGCTGTCGAGCGTGACCTGCAAGCGATTCCAGCCGGTGCGCAAATGCACGCGATGCGTCCCGTTTTGAAAGTACGCGTGCCTCCCTGCTGATTGCCAGGCTTCGTCGCCAACCCGCAGCCGCAGCTCGTGCGCCCAGCCGAGGTGCAGGGTCGCGGTGGTGTCGGCATCGACGTGCAGCCAGGACTGCGCCAGGGCCACGGCGGGCCACGTGACGGAATTGCCGGGATCAGACGGGCGGAAGGCCAAACCGAAGTCAACGAAGCCGTGGATGGCTTCGGCGGGAATCCAGCGGGCAACGTGTCGGTCCTCGTGACGCCAAGGTGAATCACTTGCGTAGCCGGTTTCCTGGACGATTGCGCTGGAATCGCCCTGGTTGGCAGCAGCGTGCAGCGCCGCTAAGGCGTCGGGGTGGAATGGGCCAAGCACTCGCCAGCGCGGTTCGGGTACAGGAGCTCCGGTGGCCGAGAAAGGTAGTTGGGCGCCCTTCAGCAATTGACTCCAGTCTGGTATCTGGAAGAAGGGGCGGTGCGGCGGTTCCTGGTACCAGTAGGCCGTGCTGCAGATGTCGTTGGCCATCGAGCCGAAGCGAACGTGGATGGCGCGGCTGAAGGGAATGGCGTCGGACGCAAAGAAGCGGTAGGCGGCCAGGGTGTGCCGGGCAAAGGCCGGGCCAAGGTCTTCCTGGGCGTAATAGGGCACGCCCTGGTCCAGGTGCGAGGAGGGCTGATGCAGCACGCCGCCGTAGGACGCGCCGAAGCTGTCCTCGCCGCCGCCGCCGCGCAGATAGGCGAAGGTCCCTTCGGTTGCACCGGCCTCGTTGGTGATGTAGATGTTCTCGGCCCCGGCGTGCGACCACCGAGCGCGGTCGTCGCGCACCGCCACGCCATAATTGAAACCGAGAAAGTAGCCGCGGCCGACGGCGTCCAGGAGAAGGTAGTTGCGGCCGAAGGCCTGGCAGGGGTTTTCGCGCCGGAATTGGGCGTGGAAGCGCAGAGGTTCTTCGAGCGATCCGTCGGGGTAGGC
This sequence comes from Chloroflexota bacterium, assembly GCA_028874175.1. Lineage (GTDB taxonomy): Bacteria > Chloroflexota > UBA11872 > UBA11872 > UBA11872 > UBA11872. The sequence goes on along the minus strand of JAPPLN010000091.1, from coordinate 39,367 downwards.
GTGCCAGTCGACAAACAGGATGATTCGGGGTGGCTCCACGTCCGGCCCCGCCTCGGCCTCGATCCGCGCGCCGCGGGCAAACGGCATGGGAAACGTGGCCGTGTAGCCGGCGTGAGCCTGCGAGATCAGGTAGCGCGAGTTGAGGGGGTACGGCGGCAGTCCGTGAAGCTGGCCAAAAAAGTCGCCAAGCGGCGCTTCCACGGCGGGTGTGTCCGAGCCATCCCAGAACATCCGCAACACGGTCTGGCGCTGGTTGCCGGGCGACGGCCGCCGCACGGTGGTCACGAAGATGCGGCGAATGCAGCCCGCGCCCTCCAAATTGGCCAGCGTCATCGGCCCGTCGCGCGGGAGGTTCTGGTGGGTCAGCGCGCGGCTGGGGATGAAGCGGTCAGGCAGGGCCAGGCGGGGAGAGTCCATGCGAGAGCCTACCGATCAGGACTCGTGAGTGCCCAGTGTCGGGGCAGGATCGATATGTCAGGCAGTGTCTCGGGCGGCACCAAGACGCAGAGGCTTGCGCTAATCTTAGCTAAGGCTAGCTAATCTTGCGGGGAGCACTGTGCAGATCGACATACGTCAGGCTGCGACGCAACTCTGCAAGCTCGGCGAACTGGCCTGGCAGGGGGAGGAAGTGGTCATCGCCCGAGACGGGGAGCCGTATCTGTATCTCTTGCCGTGCCGAGGCGCCGCGACGCCGCGTCGACCCGGAGGCTGGGAAGACCGGGTCGGGATGGCGCCGGACTTTGACGAAGACGCCGCAGGACGTGATCGATGACTTTGAAGGTGAGGACAGCATCACTTCGCCATAGGCACGTCGTGCAGCGTTAGCCACCAGAAGGCTGTGGAGTCCTGGCGCCGTGCGCCGGCCGTGATAGTCTGTTCAGCGTGCTAGCTAAGGTTAGCTAATCGGGGGCGGAGGAGTGCTGTGCAGGTGAATATGCATGAGGCCAAGACCCACCTCTCCAGGCTGGGTGAGCGAGCCTGGCAAGGGGAGGAAGTCATCATCGCCCGAGATGGCGAGCCGTACCTGTATCTCTTGCCGTATCGGGGCGCCGCCAAGCCGCGGCCGCTAGGGCTCCTTCGAGGGCAGATCTGGATGGCGCCAGATTTCGACGAGACTCCACAGGAGGTGATTGACGCCTTCCACGGCACGGCGAGTGTCGATTCTGACTAGCCGCGCCGGCCAACGGTTTCTCCTGGACACTCACGCGCTGCTGTGGGCGCTCGAGTCACCCGAGGAGTTGGCCCGGGCTGCACGTGTAGCCGTCGCCAGTCCGCGAAGTGCAGTCTTCGTCAGCGCCGCAAGCGTCTGGGAAATATCTATCAAGGGCGCGCTGAAAAAGCTACGTGTTCCGCCAGACCTGATCCACGCGATTGAGACCGTGGGATTCAGCGAGTTGCCGATAACCGCGTTTCACGCCGAGCGGGCGGGCAACCTGCCGCTTCACCACACCGACCCCTTTGACCGGATGCTGGTGGCGCAGGCGCAGGCTGAGGGACTGATCCTGGTCACGCGGGATGCGAATATCCCGCGGTACGGAATTCGCACGCTGACGGCCTGAACCGAGCGCTGCCGGCCCGCACGACGCCGAAGAGTAAGTGCGCAGCCGTTCAGGCGCGGTTCTGGAGCCCCCGCAGATAGGCCAGGTCCTCCACCTCGCCACGAGCGCGCAGCGCTATCGCTTCGGGGGTGTACTCGCCCGCGCCGACGGTTGAGATGACGTCCTGGTCGGTGGTGTATTCGGTGTGGATGGTGATGGGGCCGTCAAAGCCCCACGCCTTGAGCAGCGCCATCGCTTCCGGCCACTCGGCAGCGCCCTGTCCGAGCAGAACGAATCCGTCCGCGAAGCTGGCCCGTCGGTCGGGACGCTGGTCCGGAAAATGGCGCGCATCCTTGCCGCCGATAGCGGAGAGGCGGTCCCGCAGCATGGCCAGGCCCATCTGCACGTCTTCACCATTGATCGCCATGTGGCCAAGATCCACGTAGGCCCCCACGTGTTCGGGGTCATAGTCCTGGAGCAGGTGGCGCATGCCGGCGCAGTTGGATCCCAGGCACTGGCCGCTATGCGTGTGGTACATGGTTTGCACGCCGGTTCGGCGGCTGAGGCGCTCGAAGCCGTCGAGCCGCCGGCGAGCCATTGACCAGAGGTCCTCGAACGAGTCGCCGGGATTGAACTTGAAGTAGCCGATCTTGATGCGCGGCACGCCGGCCGCGGCGGCGGCTTCAAAGAGCGCCACGGCGTCGGCGGCGGCTGGGTCGATGAGGTCTGTGGACGAGGAGATCATTGGGCAGTCGACGCCCAGTTCCCGCCAGGCACGTACGGCGCCCGCCAATGCGTCGGTCACGTTGTCGGCGCTGATGGCATGGCCGTCGCGGACGGCGAGATCGAGGCCGTCATAGCCGAGTTCGCTGGCGCGCTCCCCCAGTTGGCGAACGCCGAGGTCTTCCCAGAACTTGGTGAACCGAACGAGCTGCATGTCATCTCCTGGCCGCACAGCGTCAGCGGTCCAGCATCCCACGCTTCCGTTGGTCGTGCCTTCGCTGAACTACGGAGATCGAAGAGCTACGCGAGTTCTACCATGGCGCTGCCAGCGCGCACGGTGCTTGAACCGGCAATGTCGAAAACGCGACAGCAGATCCTGATCCTGCATCTGTCCGAACCCGATCTGGGTGCACAAACGGTGGCGTGGGCGCTCTTTGACGGGACTCGTCCTGCCGGTGATCAGCAGATGCAGGCTGGCGACCAACCCGAACCGCCCTACGAATCGGTGGTGGACGCCATGCACGACGGCTGGCGGGTGGTGCAGTTGCCGCAGTTGCCCACCTACCCGCAGGGAGCTGAGCACGAGACGGGGCCCCTGCCGTGGGAGTATGTGCTGGAGCGTTGCGTTCGCGTGGAGACCGCCAATGACGACTGAGACTAGGACCAGCCACCGACTTGGGGCGCTTGAGATGGCGCGGTTTGTCGTGGACGGATTTCTTGAGTACGGAGACTTGGTGCCCTACGACCTCAACGCTCAGGTGCACTGCGACGCCCTGGCATACCCAAAGAACCGGGGCTACAACCCGAACAAGCCGAACGAGTTCTGGGACTTTTCAAACGCCGTGCGCGAGGTGTTTGATCTGCCGGCCGTGCGGGGCGTCGTGGAAAGCCTTGTCGGGCCTGATGCCATCCACGACCACTCGTTCCTGCACACGGTGGCTCCTGGAAGGCGCGAGGCTCAACGCTGGCACGTGGACTCAAGCCTGGCACTGGACCATCCGCGGCAGTTCGACATTCTGGTCTGCTACTTCCCGCATGATGCGCCGGCCGAGATGGGGCCGACGTTGGTGCTTCCCGGCTCCCACGTGCGCCGGGTGAGCTATCACGACGTGACGCGCTACAAGAACTTCCTGGGGCAGCGGCAGTTGACTGGACCGGGAGGCCGTATCGCGTTCATTCACGAGTCGCTCTGGCACTGCGCCCAGCCCAATCAGACCGACCAATGGCGGTTCATGTTCAAGATCCGCTACCTGCCGTGCGTCGCGCAGCGCGGGCTGTTTAACGCGGACGGACTGGACCAAGCGGAGATTGAGGCGTTCTTCAACGACTCGAATCGCAAGTACCCCTGGGCCGGCGACCAGTTCGTGGCCATGGGGCAGGCCTGGCGCTCATGGTGGCGCTACCTGGCGGAAGCGGCGTAGCGGCGCGGCGCCTGCCTAGGCGGGTTCGGACACCACTTTCTGGGCGATAACCCCGTACCAGAGGCGGGGCAGGAAGTCGAAGCGAATCTTGTCCACGGCGGCGCTCATGGCGTCGCTTAATTCGGCCAGGCTCACGTCGCGCGAAAAGGTCAGGTCCTTGGCCATGCCCCGGACAAATTCGGGGTAACGAGCGATGGCCTTGAGGGCGGTCCTGGTGAGGATGACTTCGCGGTCTTCCTCATGTACGACGCGGAAGCCGGCGTCCCGGATCATCTGCTTGTAGTCCTCGTGCGATCGGTAAGCCAGCGTCTCGATCTTACGCTCGCGCTTGGCGCCGGTGAGCCGCACGAAGTGGAGCTTCCATTCGCCGTGGCCGCGCATGGAGTGGCCGACGGCCATCGAGGTCGCAGTGAACGAGCTGTTGATGGAGAGAAACGCGCCATTGCGGGCGGCGTCGGCCAGCGAGTTGAAGACGCGGCGCTGGTTGTCCTCACCTTCGATCTCATGAATCGCATCATGGATGCTGACCGAGTCGACGCCCTCGGGCGGCAGGAGATCTTCGACGGCGGCCCGCACGTCGCGAGCGTCGCCGTGCACGAACGTCACACTGACGTTCTCGTTTCCGCGCACGGTTTCGCGAGCGATCTCAAGGGCGCGTTGGTTTCGGTCGAGGGCGATGACCCGTCCGCGGTAGCCGCGGGCGGTGGCTTCCTCAATGATGATCTGCGGGATCAAGCCAGCACCGGTGGCCACGTCCAGGTGCACAAACGGGTTGGGCACGCGGTCGAGCAGCCTGGCGACAAGGTCTCGGTTGACCTGGCGGTACTCGGGGATGGCCGAAAAGTGGCCGAAGTGAAGATCAGTCACGCGCGCGGCGCTACCGTTGTCTGCTCAATTCGAATGTCACGAGGCATGGCCTACCCACCGGAACGAGGGGTTTCGCGCTCCACCGAATGGCGCACACCCGTCTGGCGGCCAGCATGTTAGCGGATATGGCGTCGCTGGGGGGCGGGAAATCCCCGGCGACTGGTTCGGTACGATCAACGCGGTCAGGTTGGCGTCCGCGGCTGCTTCAAGGCCGCCGGTCGGCGCCTGTCCTGTCGGCGGGGGTAGCTCAGATGGTAGAGCGCTAGCCTTCCAAGCTGGATGTCGCGGGTTCGAATCCCGTCCCCCGCTCCGAACAGGCATGGATCGGCGAAATCGGCCAAGCTGAGGCGCTTCGCGATGGCTTGGCAGCGCCGTGCTGGGCTACTCAGTAATCTGCGTGGCGCACTATCTGTTTGGCGCACTCTACGACGGCTCGTCGCGCGTCCGGTCTGTGCTCAAAGTGGCTTCGGCGACCTCAATTGAGATTGCCCTGACGGTGAATCTCCGATGTTTCCGCAGACCACGCCGGCTCGTCTGCGCCACCGCGGCGCTGGCGATCTGGTTCGTCCATAGCTGGATCCGCCGATTGATCTTGGCGTCCATGATCGTTCTACCAGGAGGGTGCGTACCGTGAATGGATCTCTCGCAGCCATCTGGAAGATTCCAAAGCCGTTGTCGGTTCACCCGGTCCAGGTGGACGACGACACCGTGATCATGCTGCGGCGCCACGGAAACCCGGAGGGCCCCCGGCTGGTGCTGAGCCACGGTAACGGCCTTGCCATTGACCTCTACTACACGTTTTGGTCGCTCCTGAGTCGCGATTTCGACTTGGTCGTCCACGACTTACGGAATCACGGTTGGAACAAGGTCGGCGCCCAGGCGGATCATCGCGTCGACACCTTTGCACGAGACCACGACCGCATTCGTGAGGCGATTGGCCGTCGCTATGGCGAGAAATCGACCGTTGGCGTGTTTCACTCCATTTCAGCCCTGGCATGCCTGCATGCGCCGTCGCGGGGAGACGGCTACTCCGCCGTGGTGCTCTTCGCCCCGCCCCTCTGCAACAGCGGTTCCATGTACCGCATGTTCGAATCGCGGGCGAAGGGCACAGCCGACATGCTCAGGCGGAGGACGCAATGGTTCCGGTCCAGGGAAGAGTTGGCGGAACTTCATACCTATTTGCCCTACTTTCGGCGGGCCGTTCCGGGAGTCTTCGAACTTGTGGCGAGAACGACCCTCAAGGCGTCGGCGGCCGGCCATGGCTTCGAGCTCAGGTGTTCCGCCGAGTTCGAGGCGCAAATCTGGGACCATGCCTCAACGTATGCGGTGACCGTCGATTTCGGCGCCATGCGGTGTCCTGTCAAAGTCGTAGCCGCGGACCCCACCGCACAGGACCCGAGCGACCCGGCGTTCGACTACGGGGATGCGGACGTCGACCGTGAGGTCATTCCCGACACGACGCACTTCCTGCAACTCGAAAAACCACAGGAGTGTGCGGTGGCCCTGCGGAGATATCTGAAGCAGGTGGGAATCCTGGAGAATCGATTGTTCCCTTGAGTGCTGCTTCCCCCGGTTCGTAGCTACGGATGCCCTTTGACCGCGGAACGAGTCCCCGGAATCGAGCTGCTGACTCCGACGTGACCCACAGGTCTTTTGGACGTATGTCCTCGGCGAATTCGGAATCCTCACGAGGCAAACGGGCGTACTCGCAGTTCGATGGATGCTGATAGGCGTGCAACCCGACGCATCCAGCCGAATGAATCTCCCGGACGCGTCCGTAGCCGGGCACGGGACGATGACAGGCCCGGGACGTCGACCGCCGGTTGTGATGGTTGCGACCGATGTGTTCATGCGACTGGTGACCGCTCCCGGCGCAGGGCCCGCCCAAACCGAAGGCGAATCCGCCGTTAGGGCTGGGCCGCGACTCGGCCTCATCCTCGATTGCCTGCGCCGGTAATCGCTGCCGGCGGACGGGAACTCGAACGGCGACTCGTCCCCCGGGTCTGACGGCGGCAAAGATCGATGCCCCGACAGCGCGGCGACGCAATGATGACGTTGCTGCTCACCGATGGTCGTACGGCCGCGTGCTTCCAGGGCTGATGGACTGGTGGCGGGACCGGAAGTGACACGCCGCCGCGGGCGGCCTTCGGGGTTTGGCCATTTCGTATAACTGGGCGCCTGCTGGACGCACATTTGCCGAGCTGGCGACAGCAGCCTTGCGGGGCTAGTGCGGCTGCGAAAGCGGCGTCTTAAACCTGTGAGGGCGATGGCATAAGCCGGTCTCAGGCCAATCGCGCTGCCAATCTGGATGTCGCGGATTCGAATCCCGTCCCCCGCTCCCCGTGTGCACTGAATAGCCGTGCGGCGTCTGGCCAGGGTCCCGAGAATCTGGTGTGTGAACTGGCTCAGGTGGACGATGCGCTGGCAGGCAAATCTGGCTTCCCCACGGCGGCGGTTCGCAGTCTGGTCGGGCTCTGGGCTTGGGTCGGCCAGGAACCGGCGATCGCCTCCGGCCGTGCCGGGCGAGGCAAGGCTCGATGGTTCGAGAGTCGAACAGGGCACGAAGAGAGCCGGAGCAGACTGATCCGGACTTGCGAGGGATCCAGCGAGGGACCGCAGTCCGAGGTTTCGGCGTGATGCCAAGTCGGCCTGGATGGAAGATTCGACCATTGATCATTTTTGGATAGAAATAACGGGCTTCCTGCACGAGTGGCCAAGTGAAGAGTCGGCCACGCTGATCTGGAATCTCTATTGGTAGCATTTGCGACAAATACAAGGCCGAGAGATTCCTAATCTTTGACTGAGGCCCAGAGTTGGGCGTTGGGCGCCGAAAGACGAGATGAATGAGCGCAAGATTGAAGTCGGTGCTGATTGCGGCCTCCGCAGCGTTGGTAGTCGTGGCGTTGGCGGGATGCGATCCCAGTCCCTCGGCCACGGATCCGCAGCCGACTCGCGCGGCCGCTGCGGTCGTCGATGCGCCGACCGTCGAATCAGAACCGACGGCGACAGCTACGCCTATTGTCGTGGCGGCTGCGGCGAGCCCTCAGCCCACGGCCACGGCAGCCCCAACGCCACGGCCGCGGCCGGCGGTGACGGCTACTCCAACCGTATCGGCGCCAACGCCAACCCCGGCGGCCACGCCTACCGCCGCTCCCGAAGCTGTGACGCCGACGGCAAGTCCAGAGCCAACGGCTACCGCCACCGCCACTCCGGTCGTAACGCCGACGGCAAGTCCGGAGGCCACGGCCACCCCTGCACCAACGCCGCGGCCCGACGCCGCCCTGGCCTTCGATCCGCTGGTCACTCGCGGCACCCTCAGCAATGGCATGGTCTATTACATCCGGCACAACGAGGAACCGCGCGAGCGGGTGCAGCTATGGCTGATCGTCAAAGCCGGGTCGATCCTGGAGGAAGAGGAAGAGCGAGGTCTCGCACACTTCGTCGAGCACATGGCATTCAACGGCACGGAGCGCTTCGCGAAGCAGGAGATCGTCGAATACCTGGAGTCCATTGGCAGCAACTTTGGGCCCGATGTGAACGCGTCAACGGGTTTCGACAGCACGAATTACTTCCTGGAAATCCCAACTGACGATCCCGAAGTTCTCGAGACCGCATTCCAGATTCTCAGCGACTGGGCTTACGCCATTGCGTTCGATCCGGAAGAAGTTGAGCTGGAACGCGGGGTCGTCGTGGAAGAGTGGCGTCTCTTTCGAGGATTTGGCGCACGCTTTCAAGAAAACTGGTTTCCGCTCATCTTCGGCGACTCGCGATATAACGAGCGGAGCCCGATTGGATTGCTGGAGGTGATCGAAACTGCGCCGCCGGAGCGACTGCGCGGATTCTACGAACGCTGGTACCGGCCTGACCTGATGGCCGTCATCGCCGTCGGCGACATCGACACCAAGGAAATCGAAGCCAAGATCCGACAGCACTTTGCCCCGCCTCCCGAGGGCGAAGCCGGCCAGGCGAGCGCCGCCGCGGCAGAGCCGACCACTCGTCCGCGCTTTGACCTGCCCGAGCACGAAGCACCCCGGGTCAATGTGTTCAGTGATCCGGAGGCACCGGGCACCCAGCTGTTCCTGCTTCGCAAGCTGCCCCCGGAGTCCGGTCAGGACGCGGCTGCCCTGCGACGAATCATCGTGAATCGCCTGGCGTTCATGATGCTGAACGCACGGCTATTTGAGCGCGGCCAGGTAGAAGATCCCCCCTACCTCGGGGCCGGGGGCTCGAGGGGTCGTTTTGTCGATCCAATCGATCTTGTCCAGTTCGGGGCATGGGTGGAGCAGGACAGTGTGCAGCCAGGGTTCGCGGCCTTGCTTGAGGAGACGCAGCGCGCTCGGCAGCACGGATTCACCGAGAGTGAGTTGGCTCGAGAAAAGGCCAACCTGCTCAGTGCTATTGAACGGATCTACAAGGAACGGGAACAGCGAGAGTCGGCTGACTTTGCCCAGGAGTACACTGACCACTTCCTTAGCGGGATTCCGGCGCCCGGCATTGAAGCTGAGTGGGAGCTGTACCAGGCAATGCTGCCGGAGATATCGCTAACTGACGTGGATGACGTCGCCGCCAGCTGGGCAGAGCCCGGCAATACGGTGCTCCTGGTCATGCGGCCCGAAGGCGGCGAAGAGCTGGATGACGAAGAGTTGGCCTCGGTCTTGCAGGCGCAACTCGCGGAAGCCGACTCCCTGGCCGTTGAGGCCTACGCGGATGAGTTCGCCGACGTCCCGCTGCTTGCCGAGCTGCCAACGCCGGGAGCCATCTTTGATGAAGAGCAGATTGAATCCATTGATGCGGTCAGATGGACCCTGTCCAACGGAATCACCGTGATCGCCAAGCAGACCGATTTCAAGAACGACGAGATTGTGTTTGGCGCCTTTAGTCCGGGCGGGCACTCGCTGGTTGACGATGCCGACCACGTGTCCGCCGTGTATGCCGGCCAGCTGGTTGCGGGCAGCGGCGTTGGCGAGCACGACAATGTGGCCCTTGACAAGCTGCTGGCCGGCAAACGCGTCTCGGTCTCTCCCTACATCGGGGAGCTGTATGAGGGCTTCCGGGGTCAAACTTCGCCCGAGGACATCGAAACTCTGTTTCAGCTGATCACCCTGTACGCGACCGCGCCGCGACTGGATCCGGTCTACTTCTCGACGTATGAGACGAGCCTGCGGACTCTGGCCGAAACGCGCGCCGACCAGCCGGATGCCGTGTTCTCCGACACCGTGAACGCGGTGTTGAGCCAGAACCACTTCCGCCGTCGACCGCTAACACTGGAACTGCTGGACGAACTCAGCATCGAGCGAGCGGAAGCGGTGTATGCCGACCGCTTTGCCGACCTGGGCGACGCGACCTTCGTATTCGTGGGCGCGTTCGAATGGGAGAGCCTGCGGTCCCTGATCGAAACCTACCTGGCCAGCCTGCCAACCACCGGGCGCGCGGAGCAATGGAAGGACGTGGGGATTGACCCGCCGACCGGGCTGGAAGACCACGCAGTGCACATCGGCATCGAACCCCGCAGCCGGACGCGCGTGTACTTCGCCGGAGACCTGGAGTGGACCCGCCAGGAGGCGCTGACCCTGACGGTGATGGCCGAAATGCTCACGACACGACTGCGCGAAAGATTGCGCGAGCAGTTGGGCGGCACCTATAGCGTTGGCGCGAGCGCTCGAGCGAGTCTGGTACCGGACGCCGAGTACCGAATATCCATCGGGTTCGGCAGCGATCCCGCCCGCGCGGACGAGCTCTTAATGGAAGTGTTCGAGGAACTGGCCTGGCTGCGTGACGGGGGCGAGCAGGACTACCTGGATACGGCAAAAGAGCTGCTACGCAACCCCAGGGAAGAGCAACTCCGGGATAACGGGTTCTGGCTGGGTCAGATTCAGAATACTCTGCAGCGGGGTCTGGACTTTGGCGGGGTTATCGACTTCGACGATCGCCTGGATGCCCTGACCCTTGACGACGTCGTCGCTGCGGCTCAGCGGTACCTGACGGAGGACCGCTACGTGCGGGTGGTGCTACTTCCCGAGGAGGGCTAGACCGAAGCCGCTAAGCAATTGGCAAGACCTCCGCCCGGGTGAGAGTCCCGCAGCAATCGGGACGGTGCCCGGGGAGCCAACCGAGGCGACGCTCACCTTCGGGAGCCGGTTCGCCGCGACCGAAGTTGTGGGCGATCCTGGCCTTCACAGCGAGCGAGGCTTTTGCCGGTACCTGGACTTGCTGCCCCTTCGCAGTCGAGACCAGGACGCCTGACTGCGGAATCACGTCCCAGCCACGCTGTCTTGAGGGGCTTGATCGGGACGGTGGCCAGCGACTCGAATTGCCTGCCACATTGCGTGAGAACGATAACCGCAATGCCAGAGCACGCATGTCGGACGATCAGGTTTTTTGGGGTGCCGGAACAAGATCTGCATCGTTCATTTCAGGAACGTCTCCTGCACCGCTCCGCAGTGCCAGGAGACTCTCTTTGACAGTGGTGACGTCGACCTGCTGAAGGCGATGCGGCACTTCAGGGAATCCGGCTTCGACGGACCGTTCGTCGATGACCACGTACCCGAGATGGTGGGCGACTCCAATCGGCAAAAACAAGCGGCTGCGTTTACCCACGGGTAGGCGAAAGGAGTGTTGAAGGCTGCGGCGCAGCGTCGTAGCCAAGGAGCCGCTTACGAGGTAAGGCACGCAGGAGCAACGCAAGGGCGGCTCGCACTGATTCCAAGGTCATTGTTGGTGCTGGGTCCCTGACCCCGCGCTGTTGGTCCGTGCTCGGGGCGGCGGCAACTCAGATCCAAAGGATCGGTCAGGCCGCCGGATTCAACCGAGCCTTCGCTCGAGCTCCACAATCTCCGGTGTCGCCCGCCGAAGAGTCGCACTGCCCGGAATGTCTGGTCAGTACAATGTTTGTCCCGGTTTGGCCCTCGGTTTCATCGATGGGTCCAGAAATCAGCAGATAGCGTCGGCGATGCGAAACGCTCCCAAGATCGTGTTCACGCCCGATGGCAAGGCCGCGCTTACTTCAATCCAGATAGCCGATCCGGCACCCGACGAGATTCTGGTTTCAACGCGAAAGACGCTGGTCAGCGCAGGGTCCGAGCGCAATGCCTACGAGATGTCGCGCTCGGAAACCTTATCCGTCGGTTACAGCGCGGTCGGTGTGGTCGAAGCGGTCGGACTGTCCGTCGACAACTACGCGCCGGGCGATCGAGTGCTGATCATTGCGCCGCACCAGGGCGCTGACCTTGTCGATGTCAGCAGCCCTTCAAATTGGGGTGGCTACGCCGGCCAAATACCTGACGGCGTTACGGACGCCCAGGCGACCTTTGGTGTGTTGGGCGACGTTGCGCTACACGGTGTGCGGCGCGCCAAACCCTATCTTGGCGAGTCGGTAGCCGTGTTCGCGCAGGGCTTGGTTGGCCAGCTGACCACCTACTTTGCTGCAAGGGCAGGCGCTTACCCGGTGATCGCCATCGACCTGCTGGATGAGCGACTCGAATACAGTCGTCGCAGCGGTGCCACCCACACGGTCAACGCGGCTCGGGAGAACGCTGTGCAGGCGGTGCAGGACCTGACAGGCGGTGGAGCCCGCGTCGTATTCATGGTTGCGCGAAACCCTGCAGTCTTTGCGGACTGCCTGAAGGCGGCGGCCCGCGGCGGCACGGTCTGCCTGTCGGGCAGCCCGCCGGGCACCGTGGAAATCGCGCTTCAGCCCGAAGTGCTTCGGCACGAATTGGACATCCTGGGCAACTATTCGCTCGACTATCCGGCTGAGCCATACCACCGTTTCCTCTGGACGCGCCCGGCCAATCGTGCGTATGTCTTTGACCTGATTGCTCGGGGTGAACTGGATGTGGATCAACTCGTGACACACGATGTCCCCTACGCGCGCGCGCCGGAGATGTACGAAATGATTGCCAGCGGTCCCGAGGGCTGGCTCGGAGTCTTGTTCGACTGGACCGATCAGCCCTAGCGGATGACCTCCGGCGAGTGACTCGCGGTGGCTCTGAACCGAACTAGGAACGCTTCGGTCCAGGTCATCACGTTTGACGGCCCTGGAGCGTCTCCGGATCTGCGTACGGTGCCGCGGCCATCCGTGCCCGACCGCGGTGCGTTGATCCGGGTCGACGCCTGCGGGGTGTGCGGCACCGACTTGCACATCCTGCGTGGCCACTGGCCAGACGAACTTCCGTGGCCATTCACGCTCGGTCATGAATTGGCCGGCGTGGTGGATGAAATCGGGTCGGGTCTGGACGTCGACTATATGGGGCGTCCACTGCGCGAGGGTGACAGGGTAATGATTCCGCCGCTGATGGCCTGTGGGTCATGTCACTACTGCATCCACTATCCGACGCGCGCGAACCGCTGCCTGAACCCGACCTACTACGGGCGCAAGATCGGGTTCGAGCATCCGCCGCACCTCTGGGGTGGGTGGGCCGAGATGGTGTTCGTCGACCTGGCGTCGTTTCCTGCGACCAAGATCTTTCGCCTGCCCGACGACATGCCCAGCATGGTTGGAACGCTGGTTGAGCCCTACGCCTCGGTGACCCGAGCCTTCAATCGAGCGGCCTCGCTGGGGTTGGAGGGCTTCAAGGCCGGGGACTCGGTCGTTATTCAGGGCTCGGGGCCCATCGGCGTGCTTGCACTTATTTCGGCCCGACAACGGGCGGCGGGCAGGGTGGTCGTGGTGGGCGCGCCTGAAGAGCCGCGCTTGGCGCTATGCCGCGCATACGGTGCGGATACGACTGTTTCGATCGAGGGACATCGCACGGCCGACGCGCGGGTTGCCGCGGTACGCGAAGCCGTCGGCGGCTACGGAGCCGATCTGGTCGTGGATTGCAGCGGAGCCCCGGCGGCCGGGCCCGAGGGAATCGAGATGTTGCGCGACGGCGGCACCTTCGTGGAAATGGGGCAGTTCACCGACGCGGGCAGCATCGACACCAACTGGCACCGGATCTGCGTAAAGGAACTGCAGGTGCTGGCCAGTTGGGCATTCACGCCTGATGAAGTCCATCAGGCCATGGGAAACCTCTACGCCATTCAGGACGACTACGACTGGTCGCTCATGCAACGCACGTTTCCGCTATCAGAGGCTGGCGTGGCCGAAGCCATTCGCAGCGCGATGGCGATGGAGTGCGTGAAGGCAACAATCGTTCCGGCGATTTAGCGCGTTGACCGGGACGCCTGGGTTTCGGCCCAGCATGAGTCCCTTGCGTCCGGGGACCTTCGCTTCACGCACCCCGGAACCTCCACCGTATTTTCCGCGGGCGTGGAACGGTTTGCCCAATCCGCGCGTAGTCATTAGTGGAAGGCGCCAGGAGATCGGATGATGAGGGCGGCCTATGACCGATGAACAAGCCGTGCTGCGTTGTCAAAACGGCGAGCACGAAGCGTTTCGCCATCTGGTGGAACGCTACAAAGACGTGCTCTTTGGCACGGCGGTTCTGATGACCGGGAACCGCGCACTGGCCGAAGAGCAGGTCCAGGAGGCCCTCCTCGCTGCCTGGCGGGGTATATCGGGCTTTCAGAGTGGACGGCCGGTGAAGCCCTGGCTTGTCCGCATTCTGGTGAACGCGGTGGTGTCCCAGCGCCGACGTCGCGCGATAGACACCGTACCGCTAGAGACTCACAGCCACGCAGACGACCGCCCCAGCCCCGGAGAGACGGTGGAGGCCAACCTCGACCGCCAGGCGATCCGAGAGGCGCTAGGTGGGCTGAGTCGGGACCACCGGCAGGTGGTCGTGCTGCGCTATTTCGCGGACCTGACGGTTCCCGAGCTGGCGGAAGCCATTGGCGTGCGGGAGGGCACGGTCAAATCGCGGCTCAGTCGAGCCCTTAGCCAGCTTCGGGAACAACTCGCATCGGGCGGTGCCCGAGAGGCGTACAGCCATGGCCAGTAACTACGGATCGGATCAGGAGATGGAACGCGCGCTGCGCGAGCACTTTGAAGCGGAGGCGGAGGACCTCCGCGCGCCGCAGAACCTGTGGCAGTCCATTGAAGGCCAGATGGATCTACAGCCCACGCGGCATCCGGTGACGCAGGTGCGGCGCAAGATTCTCGGCGCGCTGAAACAGAACTGGTTTCCGATGATGGCGACCGGTGGCGCCGTGGCCGTGGCGGCTTCGGCGGTCTTCCTAGCCTCGCGGGCTACACAGGACGAACTTCAGTACGAAGCCAGTTATGCAGCGGCGCCGGCTGCGCCTGCAGCCGCCGCAGCGCCGGCCGCGACGGCTGCTCCCGCTATGGCGATGCCTGCGGCAACTCCTGCCGAGAGAGTCGTCATCAAGGAGGTTCCGGTCGAGCGGGTTGTGGAGAAGACCGTTGTCAAGGAAGTGCCGGTCGAGCGCGTCGTTCGGGAGACCGTAGTCAAGGAGGTTCCGGTCGAGAAAGTGGTCACGCGCGAGGTGTTTGTCGAGAAGGTCGTTGAAAAGGTCGTTCAGGTCGAGGCAGCGCCGATGAAGCAAACGCCGCCTCCCGCTGCTGCGGCGGCTGCTCCCCAGGCAGCCGCGCCACAAAGGGCGGCCACGCCTGCGCCGGCGCGGCCCCCGGCCACGACGTTCCAGGACTACACACGCCAGCCATTCGTTGCCACCGCCGAGGACGCGGTGTCGACCTTCAGCCTCGACACGGACCGGACGTCGTACCAGTTGGCGTTGTCGTGGCTGCAGGAGGGCTACGAGATCGAGCCTGACTCGGTTCGAGCCGAAGAGTGGATCAACGCGTTCGACTACCAGTACGAGTTGCCGCCTGACGACTGGGGTTTTGCGATCACCAGCGACGTGGCGATGCACCCGCTGGATGGCAGTAAGCACCTCGTGCGGATTGGCTTCCAAGCCGCCGAAGTGGCGGACGACCGGCCGCTGAACGTGACGCTGGTGCTGGACGCGTCCGGTTCGATGGGTGACGGTAACCGCGTGGATATTGCCCGCGCTGCGGCGGAGGCCATCCGGCAAAGTCTGCGACCGCAGGATCGGCTGGCGGTCGTGCACTTCACTGAAGGCGTCATTCACGAGCTCACGGTGGAGCACACGTCCCCGGATGCCTCGGTGGTGCAACGGTCGATCCAGCGCTTGGCGCCGCATGGCAGCACTAACGTGCAGGCCGGGCTGAACCAGGGTGTGCGGTTGGCGGACCGGATTCGGCACGAGCGGCCGGAGGCGTACAACTACGTCATCCTGATGTCGGACGGCGTGGCCAATGTGGACGCCACCAACCCGTTCGCGATCCTGGAATCGGCCTACGACCGGAACGCGCTGAACCCGCTGCGGCTGATCACGATTGGGGTCGGCATCAACAACTACAACGACGTGTTGTTGGAGCAGTTGGCGCAGCACGGGAATGGCTGGTATCGCTACCTAGATAACACCGGACAGGCACAGGCGACGTTCAGCCGGGACAACTGGCTGGCGCTGTCGACGCCATTCGCGGACCAGACGCGGGCCCAGGTGACCTGGGATCCGGACCTGGTGCGGTCGTGGCGGATCATCGGCTACGAGAACCGGGTGACGTCGGACCAGAGCTTCGCGGAGGACCGCAAGGAGTTCGCGGAGATTCCGTCGGGCGCGGCGACGACCGTGTTCTACGAGATCGAGCTGCACGACCTCACGCGAACGCGCGCTGGGCAGGAAGTCACCCTGGCCAACGTCGAGTTGCGCTGGGTGGTGGCGGAGACCGGGCAGTCGCGGTCGCAGCGCTCCGAGGTGCGCGGGCGGCTGGACAGCAGCCTGCGAAGCTCGGGCGATCCGCTGTTGGAGCTTGGGGCGATCGTGGCGCTGTCGGCCGACCGATATGGCGGGTTGTACGACGGTGATTACGTCGCCGAGATCTCCAGCGACTTGACCGAGTTGGAGGACCGGCTGCGGTCGTTGAACAGCAGCCTGGGTGGGCTTGGCGCTTACCAGGATTTCCGGTTCATGCTGGAGCACATGGCGGAACGGGCGCGAGCGCAAGCGCCGCCAGCCGCGCCAACTGGCTACAGCCGCTAGCCGAACGGCTCACCCTGCGAGGGGGGGCCCCCCCCCCCCCGGGAGCCCCCCCCCCGGGGGGCGGGGTTGGGGGGGGGCCCCCCCCCAATTTCTAATAATTTTGTTAAA
>JAPPLN010000091.1:0-22733 GCA_028874175.1 Chloroflexota bacterium | reverse complement strand
CCCCCCCCCCCCCCCCCCCCCCCCCCCCCCCCCCCGCCCCCCCCCCCCCCCCCGGGGGGCCCCCCCCCTCGCCGGTGCTCTAGGGGTTAGGCGGCTCAGCGCACCGTTAGGACTGAGTAGGTGAGCACCGCCCTGTGGAAAGCTTGCGATTCACTCTTCGCGGTCCCGGCAGCTAGGACGGAGGGCAGACCGAGGCGATTAGACTGAGCCACTTAGATGATGAGGTGCGAGGCCGGACTCATGAACCTGCGGCTCTCCGACATGACCCTCACTCGTCGAAGATCACTCATCACGTTTGTCTCGCTCTCTCTTTTGCTGCTGTCGTTGGAAGTGTGGATCGCTACCCATGTCGAAGCGAGTCCACAGCCGGGTATGTTGGCAATCGCCGTCACACTTGATATTGCAGTAGGAGTGCCGCTTCTATTCTATCTGCTGATAGTACGTAAGAAGTTTCTGCCACTGTCTAGTGTTGTGCCCGTATGTATTCTAACACTGTTGGCGATCAGATTCATCCTACCGTCATCTGAACAGTCGTTTCTGAGATTCAGCGATTTCCTCATTCCAGCGATTGAACTGTCGGTGGCTGTTTTCCTGTTGTTCAAGCTGCGTAACGTGATTCGGGACGTCCGTCGAGCCAGGCGAGAAAGCCTCTACTTTGTTGACGCACTGAGAATTGGCTTAGGAAAGTCCGTCAAGAGCGACTTCGTGGCCGCAATTGTGGCCTCGGAAGTGTCCATGTTGTATCTCGTCTTTGCGGGATGGTTCGCAAAGTTCAGGACATCTCGTCCGGATGTCTCAGTGCACTCATACCATCGGAAGAGCAACTTCTTGTTCTGGCCTCTCATGGCATTGGTTGTAGTTGAGACTTTCGGTCTGCATTTAGTAATCAGCATTTGGACTCCGACCGGTGCCTGGGTATTCACGGCCATTAGCATTTACACACTATTGTGGATGGTTGGCCACATTCATGCCTCGCGTTTGCAACCGGTGATTGTAGATGACCACTACATCTACCTTCGTACGGGATTGGTCTGCGTGGCCAGATAGCTCTGAGCAACGTATCGGAAGTACGCAAAGTAACGAGGGCTGGTCGGCAAGCTGACGGATTTGTGAATGTGTCGCTGCTCGGAGATCCTGATGTAGTGATAGTTCTGAGGGATCCAGAAATGCTGGAGGGCCTATTTGCAAGGAAGAAAGAAGCGAGGATCTTAGGTATTGCACTGGATGATCCTGAGGCGATAGTTGAAGATGTCGGAGTCCGCACATTGAGGGGACGAAGTTAGCCGTCGGCACGTACCGCCCGTACGGATTCTTTCAGAGCGGCTACCCAGCCGTGGGCGTGTTCGATGTCGCGGTGGGGGTGGATGGAGAGGCGGATGCGGCCCTGGGCGCCATCGTGGCCGTAGGTGGCGCCCCAGCCGCGTCGGCGCAGTTCCAAGTAGATGCGCTCCGGGTCGTCGCGATCGGACGTGAAGTTGACGACGGCGAGCAGAGGGCGGACGAGTAGGCGGAGACCGTCGATGCTCTCGATGCCCTTGCTGACGATGTCCACGACTTCCATGAGGCGTCGGGCCGACTCGCGGTAGCCCTCGCGGCCGAGACGGCGCATGACCGACCAGGCGGCCACGGCGTGATCGCCGGGCTTGGTGGCGGTGATGGTGTGGATGCCGGTGAACTCGGCGGGGATGGCGTCCAGCATGGCCTCGTCACGGATGAGGATGAAGCCGGTGGCGACGGGAAGGAGACCGAGCTTGTGGCCGTCGGTCATCATCGACGAGACGCCCGGCAGGCTGAAGTCGAACGGGGGAATGGAGTAGCCCAGGTCGCGCAGGAAGGGCAGGGCAAAGCCGCCGAAGGCGGCGTCGACGTGCAGGTAGAGGCCTTTGCGCTGCGCAAGGTCCGCGAACTCCTCGACGGGGTCGAGCTGCCCGAAATTGCCTTCCGGCGCTGAACACACCAGCGCCACTGTGTTGGCGTTGAGCTGCCGCTCCACTTGTCGCATGTCCGGACGCATGGCGTCGTCCACATTGACTTCGCGGAGCCGCAGGCCGAGGAGTTCGGCGCCCAGGCGGAAGCTGTAGTGGGCCGTTGTTGGCAGCACGACTTCGGGTTCCGACCTGGAACCGAGGTTACGGGCCAGCCGGAGGGCAAGAAGGTTCGACTCGGTGCCGCCGCTGGTTATGAAGCCGACGGCGTCGCGATGGCCAAGTAGGGAGCCGAGCATGCGCACGGCTTCCTTCTCGAAGCGGTCGGCGCCGGGGTTCATATCGCGCGCCCACTCGACGAAGAAGGATCCGGCAGCGAGAGGCCGGACCCGTTCGGCTATCTCGTGCGGCGGGCCGACGTAGCTGACGCCGAAATTGCGCTCGACGGGGTAGGGGTCCTTCGACATGCGTGCCTCGACCTCCGCCAACACGTCAGCTTCGGGGCTGCCGTGCTCGGGGAAGTCCAGCGGCGGCGGCATGGGGACCGAGTGCCGTTCCTCGGTTCGGTCGAATTCTCGGGCCACTGGTCGATTCCTTCCTTTGAGCCGGTCGGCGGTTGACTAGACATCGACGGGTCCGGAGAGGCCGGGGCCGCCGGCGGCGAGGTAGCCGTTGCTGGCGCCTGATGCGGACGGGCTTACCCAGAATGCGTAGAGGTCGCCATCGCGGAGGTGGAGGCGGAACTGGATTGGACGGCCGGCGAGCGACGATAGATCGCCGACGCCGTTCCAGTCGACGCGGGTACGTGAGGCGTCGGTGGTGAGCGGCCGGCAGTTGGCGAGCGAGAACGGTGGGATGACATCGCCGCGCTCGTCGAGGATCTCGACGCGCAACTCGCCTTGCGGGGCGTCCAGGTTGACGAACAGGTGGGAGCCGCTGAACGTGACCAGGCGGGTGGCCAGAACGCCGCCGCGGCCGTCGGCCTGCATGGACGCGAAGCCGTCACGACGGAGCGTGGCAAGGCCGGTGTGGCCGCCAGCGTACATGGCGTTGTCCTGCTCGTAGTCGCCGCCGAACTCGCCGGGTTTCAAGACCGATCCCTGGCCGGAGAAGGCGCCGTAGTAGAACCAGAGCTCATCGCCGACGACCAGGCAGATCCCGCCGGCCGCGTGGATGTAGCCGTAGTTCCAGTCGCCCCAGCGGCGGCTGGCGCCGATGAAGGCCTGGCGGTGCGGGCGGTGCCAGTGAAAGCCGTCGCGGCTGTAGGCAAGCTGCAGGTCGTTGATCTTGGGTCGGCTGATGCTTGCGGCGTCCGGGTTTTCCGGTCCGTGAAAGATCGCGAGCGTGCCGAGCATGATGCTCTCGTAGGCGACAGCAGTGACGTCGTAGAGCTGAGGGCGCAGTCCCAGGAACTGGTCGGGCCGATCGAGACGGTCCGCGCGAGCCCAGCGGACTGCTTGATCGGGATTCCAGCGGGCGGCCTGCACGAAGTCCGGGTGCTCAGAGTACAAGCGCGCACGGCGGTTCCAGCTCAAGCGGATGCTGAAGACGAACTGCTGCCGGAATGGGTTGTAGAAAAAGCTGGAGTTGTCGCCGCACTGGGAGGTGGGGCCGCGCTCGTTCCAGTGGATGCCGTCGGGCGAGGTGTAGATCAGGCCTTCGTGATGTTCGGGGTGGCGCCAGAAGATGAACATCTTGAAGCGCTCGCTCGGCTCGGTGTCGGCGTCGAGCCAGACCAGCGCGCCGTCGCGCCGCCAGCCTGGCGGGTGCGCGATGACGGCGTTGGTGCCGGGCACCACGTCAAGTGACGGGCGTTGCCAGTTGATCCCGTCGCTGCTGGTCGCGAGCGCCGTTCCGTCAAACCAGCCGGCGTGATACCAGAGCTTGAAGGTGTCATCGGCGGGGTCGTACCAGGCACCATCGTTGAAGGGTGCGGCGACCGGGCAATGGTCCTGGTTGAGTTCGAGGTCGGTTTCGGGCGACAAGACAGGCGCGGCTTCGTGAACCTTGGCGGAGTGGAAGACGCGGCGGAGCGTGGTGTATTCGATGAGGAAGTCGTCGACGAAGAGCTGCCGGCCGACGTCAATCGGAATGACGCGCGGCGGATCGGCGAGATAGGGCACCGGCAGCGGGTCACCGCCGGCCTGGATGGTTCGGGGCGGCCACTCGGCGGGGAGTTGGATGCCGTTGTAGAGGGTTGACTCGGTCATCGGTCGGCGGCGAAGCGGCGGAGGACGTTGGCGGTGACGCGGGAGACCGTGTTGTCGTAGTTGTTGTGGGAGAGGCAGCCGCGCCAGGCGATGGAGCCGACGGAGAAGACGGCCCCGCCGTTGGGGGTTTCGAAGTAGACCATGTCGGCGCGGACGAACGCGTGAGGCCCATCAGCTGGGGGCGGTGAGTCGGGCAGCATGCCGTCCTTGCCCTGGGTGAAGTCCAGGCGCTCGTCGTTGAAGGCGGCGTAGTGCGCGGAGTGGCCGACGGATGAGGCCAGCAGGAGGGCGTGAGGCGGGGTGCCGAGGCTGAAGTCGAGGCGGTCCATCTCGTAGCCGGCCGCGCCGTGGCGGACGACGAGGGAGGGGACGTCGCCGATCGGTTCGTCGTCGCCAATGCCTTCAAAGATGAAGGCGGCGCGGGGATCGAAGCTGTCGGGCTGGCGGACGTAGTGCGAGCCGCGGTCGAAACCGGCGGCGCAGGAGCCGACGCCGATGAGGCCGTTGGGGGCGACGCCGCGATTGCGCCAGATGCCGCCGGGCTCACCGGTCGTGCTGTGGACACGCTCGGCGGGCGGCATTTCGAATGGCCAGCTCGTGCCCCAGCGGCGGACCTCAGCGATGTGAGGGCGCTCTTCGTCGAAGGTGGTGACGCCGAAGAAGCCGTTGCCGCCCAGGTACATCATGCGGCCACCCTGATCCAGGTAGGCGCGCATGCCGGCGAGCATGTCGGCGGTCCAGTACTCGTGGTGCGAGCCGGTGAGGATGACGTTGTAGGACGCCAGCAGGTCGGAGCCTTCGGCGTGCAGGTCGTGATCGGTAATGACGTCGAACTGGTGGCCGGTGGCTTCGAGCCAGTCGAGCAGATAGAGGTCGGCCGGGAAGCGGGCGGGCGCGGCCCAGACCCGGTAGCGGAACTTGGGCCGCATGTTGAGGATGGGGCGCAGGTGGGAGACGTGGGTGGTGCCCGATCCGTCGGAGTGGCGTTCGTAGAGGCCGGGGATGCCGTTGGCGCGGATGTAGGCGAACACCGATTCGTGCAGCGATGGGTCGGCGTTGGGGACGCGCTCGTGGTCGACGAAGGCGCCGTCGATGTCGCGGAAGTTGGCGTAGACGACGTAGGTAAGTGTGGGCATGAGCACGGCGATGCGGGAGGTGGCGGTGCCGCGCGGCGGGCGGACGCAGAAGGGCAGGTAGTCCTCGTCGTCGCCGGCGCGGAGGCGGGCGGCGTAGACGCCGCTGGGCAGGTCGGGCGGGATTGTGAGCTGTAAGTCTGAGGCCCAGCCGACGTCTTCGACATCATCGTCGTGGAAGTAGATGGCGCCGTACTCGTGGGGGGCGAGGCGGAAGTTGGTTTGGGCGCCGGTGAAGTTGTGGCCGGTCATGCCGCGGGTGGGCATGTTGACGGCCTGGCCGTGGAGGCCGTGGGGACCGGTGTCGGTGACGCGGTAGCTGCCGATGTCGAGGCTGAAGTCCCAGGCGGCGAGGAGCGCGTCGTCGGGCATCTGTGGTTCGACTCGGCCCTCCGAAGGACTGCGGGCCGGCTCACCACGAACGGGGGACCGGTCTGCGAGGGCGGCGAGTTGGTCGGGGGAGAGGGCGTGGTTGTAGAGGCGGGGGGTGTCGAGCTTGCCGTTGTAGGGGGCGGCAATGGGGCCGGTGCGTTGGGGTGGGCCGGCGGTGAGGGCGGCGAAGCGGAGGGGGGCACCTGAGGGTCCGCGGATGTTGGTAGCGACGGTGTCGTGGGTGACCAGGGCCTGGTCGGGGGCGACGGGCCAGCGGTGGAGGGGTTGCTGGATGAGGATGACGCGGCCGGTAGGGGCGTGGTAGCTGGCGCCGATGAAGGTCCAGACGCGCTCGGTGAGCGGGGCGCCGGTGGCAGCGTGGACTGGTGGGTTCTGGCCGTCGGCGAGGTGGAGGGCGAGGTCGCCGTTGGGTCCGATGACCAGGGCGAAGCCCTGGGGGGCGGGGTCGTCGTTCCAGCGGGTGATGAGGCCCTGGAGGCCATTGGCGGGGGTGGTGGGGTAGATCCAGGCGGTGACGGTGAAGCTGGTGAGGGCGTTGAGGGTGGGGTGGGCGGGGATGTGGACGTAGGAGCCGCTGTGGATGGGCTTGGAGCGGCCGGGGTAGTGGCCGTCGATGGCGGAGGGGACTTCGCGTTCTTTGTAGCCGGGGCCGGCGGGGGATTCGTCGCCATGGATGAGCTGGACGAGGTCGGCGCGGAAGCGGGGGTGCTGGCTGCTGACCATGAAGCGGACGGTGTCGCCGGGGGCGGCGGTGAGGCGGTCGGTGTAGCCGACGAGGTTCATGCGGGCAACGCCTCCACCGGGTGCGGCACGGTGCGTGTGAGCAGCGAGTGTAGGCGGTGCGGAGGGCTGAAATGGGGCCTCGCGTGCGCAATAAGAGTTTTCCCCAAAAAACTCTTGAGGTGCGGCGGGCGTCCAATTGGCGTGTCCGAGGCTGGCCGCTGGAGGGTGAACGAGCGGCAGTGGGGCCGGCGTGCGGGGCGGTGATCCGTGTGCGGTTGGGGCGTGTCGGAGCGGTGGGAGGACGGGCAGCCATAAGGGGCGCCTCTACACGAAAGGCGGCGAGTGATTGGAGTAGGTGTGCACAAGCGGAGTGCGAAGGAGAGAAGAGCGGTGAGGAGAGTGGGAACGAGAGTCAGACGGCGACAGGCTGTGGGTTGCATTGGCGAGATATCCAGGAAGTTGCGGGTCGTGTCCAACTAGTGTACACTAAGTGAGTATTGATGACCAAGCCAACTGGAGGCACGGGGATGCCCGCAACCACGAGAAAGCTGGAGATCGCATGCCCGTTCCACCGCTCCACGGGACGAATCGAGTCCCTAGCGTTATTGGCGTCAGCCGCGGCAGCGACGGCCAGGGCGGGAGTGACTTGGCGCAACTGCGCGGGGACCTGGAGGCGCTTGAACCCCGTGGCCGTGAGACGAATGCCACCAGGAAGCTTTTGCGTAACCCGAGGGTTGGGTGCGCGGAAGATTCCTCACCCCAATCCTCTCCCCAAAGAGAGCTTTACGTAACCCGAGGGTGGTTGCGCGGAAGACCCCTCACCGGTTTCGGCCGAAGACGCCCGAACCTGCCTCTCCCCTTGGAGAGGGTGAAGAGCGGCCCCGCCTTCGAGGTTGCAGCGCGTTGTGCAAAGGACTCCACCAGGGAGAAGTTTCTCGCTGAGCTGTGGCCGCTCGGGACGGTGGTATGCGGGCCGTTGCAGGCGGTGCGGCGATGATGCGGGTTGGGGTGCATTGGCCGGAGGCGGGGCGGCGGTACCCGGACGGGACGCCGTTCGTGGAGTTGGTGTACCTGGAGGGCGTGGCCGCCGATGATCCGCATCACCTGAGCCAGGCCATGCCGCGGATCGAGGCGCTGGCGGCCCGGCATCCGGGGAGCGAGGTCCTGCTGCGGGTGGACTGGCGGCAGGGGCAGGCGTATGCGGGGACGGACGCCGAGCGCACGGCCTATCGCGCCGCTTTGCGGGAGCTGCGCCGGCTGGGTCACCTGGGCGGGCGGTTGATTCTGCAGCCGGGCAATGAGCCGCAGCTGGAGGGCGCGCGAGGCTGGCGCCTGGTCGAGGGCGCGTTGCGGGAGTTCATCGCGCAGTGCATGCTGGCACTTCCTGGCGCGCGGCTGGCGAGCATTCCGGTGGCGGCGTTCCACCCCGGCCGATTGGGCGCTCCCGCCGGGCAATCGCCCGAAGGCTCGCCGTGGGCCGATCTCGACCATGCGCTCCTGGATGCGTGGAAGCGCATCGCGGGGCCGCCGGATGTGCTGAGCGTGCATGTGTACGGCAATCCGCGCCGCTCCGTGGCTGACGACATGCGGACCCGCCATGAGAGGGGCTGGCGTTTCGGGCTGAACGTCGCGGAGACCTGGGCCGAGAATCACGCCGCGCTGGGCCTGGATTACCTGCCAGTCTGGATAACCGAATTCAACACGGCGGCGCGCGGAACGGACCGGCCGCACCGGCCCGCGGTCAACTATCGCGCGGGCTGGCTGCAGGATGCGGCCCCCGTGGTGGCCCGGGCCCTGCCGCAGGCACGGGCGCTGTGCTGGTTCGTAGGCCAAGGGCGCGGCGGCCACTGGCATGACTTCGCGCCGGCGGCCCACGCCGAGCTGGAACGCGACCTGGCGACGGCGATGGCGTTGCCGATGGGGCGTGCGACGCCGGCGTCGACACCCGAGCCAGCGCGCGTGCCGCAAGCGCTGAGGCCGCCGCTGGATGGGACGGTTCGGGTTACGAGTGGGTTTGGGGCCGATCGGGGGAGTTATCGGCATGGGGGGCTGGATCTGGCGTTGGCTGCGGGGTCGGTGTACCGGCGGCCGGTGAGGGCGCCGGCGGGGGGTGTGGTGGTGGCTGTGTGGTCCACGGAGCGGCCGAGTACGCGGGATGCGGCGGTGCGAGACGGATTTCCGTACGGGAACGCAGTGGCACTGCGGGATCCGGAGGGGGTGCTGTGGCGGTTCCTGCACTTTGACGAGCCGCCGAGGCTGTCGGTGGGCGATGCCGTCGAGCCGGGGCAGACGCTGGGGTTGTGCGACTCGACGGGGAACAGCACGGGGCATCACCTGCACCTGGACGCGACGCCGGGCGGGCGTATCGATCCCGAGACGTTTCGGGTGACGGGCGAGCGGGTGAATCCGCTGGAACTGTTCGCGGACGGCTATGCGCGGGCGGTGGGCTATGACACGCAGGTGTTCCGGCGGCAGATCGTGATGGAGTCGGGGTGGAACCCGACGGCGATGAGCCGGGCGGGGGCGGAGGGGATCGCGCAGATCATTCCGCGCTGGCACCCGTCGATGCGGGGGCGGACGTTCGATCCGTTCGCCTCGCTGGAGTACGCGGCGAACCTGATGGCGTCGCACATCGCCCACCGCGGCGGGGATTACCGCGAGGCGCTGGCGGATTACAACACGGGGCGATCCTCGCGCGGGGAGTTCCGCGCCGAGGGCTACCGCTACGCCGACTGGATTTTGAAAGGACTTGACATGGCGACAAGCCGCGAACTGGACGATCTACGAGCCGACCGCGACCGCAATCACGACCGCAAGCTGGCGGCGCTGCACCACGTCGGGGAACTGGTGCAGGTAGCCCGAAGGGCAGGCGAACGGGCGTTCCGGCCGGAGGACTGGCGGGCGGTGGTGACGGCGGAGCGGTTTTATCACGATCCGGAAGGGGTGGGGTAGGGTTCCGTATCCGGTGGGCTGCGGTGGCGATGGATCGAGTTACAAGATTCCCAACTGCGCGGCGATGTTGGTGACTCGTTCGAGGAAGCCCGCAGCACGTGCCAGTTTCTTGATTGGGCTCAGTGCTTCACGAATGATCGCCAAATTCGGTTCCGGCTTGGCGATTTGCATCTGAACGGTTTCGATGTCGGCGGCCGCAGCGAGCTTTTCGATGTCGTTTAGCCGGTTGGAATCCACGAGTTCTTCGCGAAGGGTTTCCAACTCGGACGAAAGGCCGTTGTAGCGGTTGTTGGCGTAGTTGCCGTCACCGATCTGTACGTTGCTTCCGAACGCAGTGACACTGATGCCTTCGAACGGGTCGGCGCGCTTGAACGCTGACGACTGACCCTCGATGAGGTCGATGCCCGTGTTCGTGATCTTGTACCAGGTCGAGGTCGATGGCTGGCTTGTTCCACGTGGAGTCTTGAAGGTGCGCCGTTCCTCGAGGCGCTCGACCCAGCCGCTGTCGATCAGATACGTCAGGTTGGCCATAACTTGCGGCTGCGTCAGTCCGTGAAGCTCCTTGAGCTCGCGCTTCACGTCGCTGATGCGCACCTGCGAGCCACGCCGACCGCGCTCGCTGGTCGAGTTGGCGTTCCGGTCGTAGAAGTATTGGAGCATCCGCTCGCGGATGCCGTCGTTCGGATTCCGAATCATGCGGTTCACCTCTGATGGTGGGGTACGACAACCCGATCCTGGCACACGAATTGGGACCATGTCAAGATTTCCCATGATGAGTTTCTTCGACAACACGGTGTGATGATCAAGAAACCGTGTGCTATACTGAGGGCATGATACAGCGGATCGGCGACATTGCGTACGTCAGCCAGGGGATCGCGGTCAGCGGTCGAGGCGCAGGAGCCAGGCCGGGCGACTGGGAGGTTCGGCTGGCGGAGAGCGCCGACATTTCCGACGACCGGCTTGAGTTCGACGGCCTCAAGACCATCAGCATTCAGCACAATGCGCGAACGGAGAGGCATCTCTTGCGCCCATACGACGTGCTCGTGACGGGTCGGTCGCGGACGCTCAAGATGGCGCTAGTTCCGCCGGCAGTGTCCCGAACAGTGGCGAGCGTGACGCTGCTGGTCGTTCGACCACGCTTCCCGGAGTCGGGGATGAGCCACTGGCTCTGGTACTTTCTGACCTCGTCCATTGGTCGGTCGGCCGTCCAGCGACAGATTCGACCTGGAATGATGATTCCGACGCTGCCGGCGTCGTCACTTGCCGAAGTGGCCGTGCCGGTGCCGCCGGACACGGAATTGCACCGGCTTGCCGAGTTCACCGAAGCTTCGGAATCGGCATATCAAGCCAGCCTTCGGGCGGCGAGGCTGCGCCGAGAGCTGTTGCGAGATTCGCTGATTGAGGAAATCGCCGGTAAGTTGCGGGCGGAGTGATGAGGAGAAGACATGCCGCTTACGCAGCAGGAACTGGAATCAAAGCTTTGGGGCGCCGCCGACATTCTGCGGGGGCAGATTGATGCGGCGGATTACAAGAACTACATATTCGCTGCGCTGTTCCTGAAGCGGCTGTCGGACCGGTTCGACGAAGAGGTTGAGGCGGCGGTTGCGTTCGGTCTGTCCCGTGAGGCAGCGCTGACGGACGCGGACGAGCATGAGTTCTTCGTACCAGAGTCGGCGCGGTGGCCGGCGCTGGTTGGGGCCTCGATGAACCTGGGCGAGGCGCTGAACGTGGCTGCGGAGGAGATTGAGTCTGCCAACACACCGCGGCTAGACGGCGTACTGACGAGCGTGAACTGGAACGACGAGACAAGGCTGGGAAGTCCCGCCAACCGTGAGCGAATAATCCGGCGGCTGCTTAACCACTTCAGCGAGTTGGACCTACGGGACGCCAACCTCCAACAGCCGGACGGTGGCACCGGAAACGTGCTGGGGGACGCTTACGAGTACCTGATTCATCAGTTCGCTGACGACGCCGGCAAGAAGGGGGGGGAGTTCTACACGCCGCGTTCGGTGGTACGGCTTATTGTGGAGCTGCTTGCGCCTCAAGAGGGAATGCGCATCTGCGACCCCACGGCGGGGTCGGGCGGAATGCTTATCTACACGGCGCAATACGTGGAGGAGCACAAGGGCAACGCACGCAACCTGGTGCTGGAAGGCCAAGAGCGGAACCGAGGCACGCTGGCTATTGGAAAGCTGAACCTGCTGCTGCACGGCCTTCGGTCGGCACGACTTGAAGAAGGCGACGTGATCGCCGACCCAAGGTTGCAAGACGAGGCTGGGCGGTTGCTGGCCTACGACCGGGTGATCGCGAATCCGCCGTTCAGTCTTAAGAACTGGGGGCACGACTTCGCGCCGAACGATCCGCACCATCGGTTCGACCGCTACGACGCGATTCCGCCGCGTACCCGAGGCGACCTCGGCTTTCTGCTACACATGCTGGCGGTGACCAACGCGGAAGGAATGGTCGGCGTGGTGATGCCGCATGGGGTGTTGTTTCGCGGGGGCGCGGAGGGCAAGATTCGGCGAGGCCTCTTGGAGAGCGATGTGTTCGAGGCAGTGATCGGGCTGGCACCCAACCTGTTCTACGGGTCCACGATCCCCGTCGCGATTTGCGTGTTGAACAAGGCCAAGCCCAGCCACCGGCGCGAGAAGGTGCTGATTGCCGACGCGAATCAGGACGGTTACTTCCGGCAGGGCAAGGCCCAGAACTTCCTGGACCGGGAGCACATTGAAGAGATCGTGAAGGCCTACCGCAGCTTCGAGGACGTCGAGCGCTTCGCACACGTGGCGGGCCTGGGGGAGATCGAGGCCAACGATTTCAACCTGAATGTCAGCCGCTACGTGGACACCAGCGAGCCGATTGAGGTGCCGAGTGTCGAAGAGGCGCTGGCGGAGTTGAGGGAGGCTGAACGGCAGCGGAACACGGCGGCGGCGCGGATGGACGAACTCCTGGAAGGAATTGGATATGGTCGATAGGCGATGTCAGTAGTACGACCAGAGGGTGTAGTTGCAGCCGAAGGTACGCTGACGGCGGAGCTTGCCGACAGGCGGTACATGTCGGATCCGTCGACCTGGGACCCGGCACTCGCGCACTTGGGGCCGAATATCGAAGAATTGAATTCTAGGCACGCGTGCGGCGGACTTCGGTCGTCACGTCAGGCGACCGCGCGGGAGGTCGAAGCGTGATCGAACCGACGGCTTAGCAGTGAGCACGGGCGGGAACGTTGTTAGGTCTGAGTAATCCCCCTATAGGCTGGCGGATGGCGAAGCTGGGTGACGTTTCTGAGATCGCATTTAGCGGAGTGGATAAGAAGAAGATAGACGGTGAGATACCAATCCAACTCTGCAACTATACGGATGTCTTCTACAATCGTTTGATCCGTCCGGAAATTGACTTTATGAAGGCGACGGCTACTCCGAGAGAATGCAAGCGCTGGGGCTTACGTCGAGGCGACGTGCTTTTCACTAAAGACTCCGAGACTCCTGATGAAATAGGCATTGCGGCCTATGTAACTGAGAACATGCCGAACGTCCTATGTGGCTACCATCTAGGAATGGCGCGACCTCGAACAGGTGTACTAGACGGCAAATTCCTTACTGAGGCACTAGGTTCTCAAGCATCACGGCGAGAGTTTGCCCGGATAGCTAACGGGATAACACGCTTCGGACTGACGCTTGACTCTACACGGTCACTGCCAATCCTCCTTCCACCGCTTTCTGAACAGCGCGCTATCGCCGCCGTGCTGGATGCCATCAATGAGACTATCGAGCACATTGAGCTGGTGATTAGTGCCACGGAATGTCTGGGTGACGCTCTCCTGCACGAACTTCTCACCAGGGGAATTCCTGGCTGGCACAACGAATGGCGCGAAGTGCCGGGCCTTGGCACTTTGCCTCGAGGTTGGCGGATTGCGAAGCTCGGCGACTTGGCGGAAGTCGTAATGGGTCAATCACCGCCTAGTAGGACGGTTTCGGATTGGGATGAGAATGAACGTCATAAAGATGGTCTTCCGTTCATCCAAGGAAACGCTGAATTCGCTAGTGCACACCCTGAGCCGAAGAAATGGTGCAACGAGCCCCTAAAGGTGGCGGAATTCGGCGATACACTGATCAGTGTACGAGCACCTGTCGGGGAGACTAATCGGGCCAACCGTCGTATTGCTATCGGTAGAGGTTTGGCGGCAATTCGCTTTTCCAGAATTCACTCGGGTTTTGGTTGGTACTTTGTTAATCATGCAAAGCCCGAATTCATGCGAGTCGCTCAGGGGAGTACGTTTTATGCTATCGGTCGCGATGATCTCAATGGTCTAACAGTTGCCCTTCCGCCTCTCGCCGAGCAGCAGGCAATCGCCCGAGTCCTTGACTCTAACCAACTGGCCAGCAACACGGCAAAGAGCGCATGCACCAAGGTGGCTCTCATGAAAGTTGCCATCGCTGATGCTCTTCTCTCTGGACGAATTCGCCCCCCCCCAATGATGACTGAGAGGTCTGGCTTTAGTCTATGACTGACCTTATGCACTTCGATGAAGCAATTGGTCGAGCTACAAGGCGAAAACGAAAACCACACGTACTGCTGGGTAATGGATTCAGTATCGGTGCGCACCCAAAGTTCGAATACGGAAGTCTCTATGAGCAAGCTAGAGAGGCGCACTTACCAGGGCGTGTTGACGAGCTCTTCGAAGAGTACGGTACAACCAACTTTGAAGCCGTGCTGCAGCGCCTTGATATCGGACTTTGGCTAGCCCGACACTACGGCATGGATGGACTTGACGAATACGCGGAGATGCAAAACGACTATGAGGAGACAAAGCAAGCATTAGTTGATTCAATTGCATCCATCCACCCAGCAGCTGCAACTGAATTCAGCGATGCAAAGCTACAGTCAGCGCGGTTATTCCTAGATAATTTCCAAACTATATTTACTACCAATTACGACCTTCTCTTGTACTGGTCGCTAATGTCTGGGGAGGATAGCTGGGCATTTGAAGATGGATTTGGCAGGCAAGTGTCTCATGGGGAAAGCTTTTTGGCTTTTCACGGGGAAAAGGTCGACGAAAGCAGGGGGTCAATGTACTATCTGCATGGTGCTCTTCATTTGGCGACAGTCGGTGGTGAAGTGAGGAAACTGGCCTGGTCGGGGTCGCACGTCAGGATAATTGACCAGGTGCAGATAGGGCTCGATGCGAAGCAATATCCCTTGGTGGTTTCGGAGGGTAGTGCGGATCATAAAGCTGAGAGAATCCAGGGAAGTGGGTACCTATACCGCGCATTCCTAGAACTTCAGCGCGTGAATGGTGCGCTCTTCGTATACGGTCACTCTCTTGGCGAAGAGGACGAGCATATTCGCAAAGCAATAGTGGAGAACACCGATCTCAAGGTCATTTACGTGGGTATATTCGGGAATCAGAGTACTTATTCCAACAGAAAGCTCAAGGAGCGGGCGATCGACCTTATCCTCGAACGTGATCGTGTGCTGAATTCGAGGAATGTCAATCAGCGACCGCTACGGGTTCGCTTCTTTGACAGCGGATCAGCTCACGTCTGGGATGCGTCGTGAGGATGTTGATTGGTATAGGGCGGGAGATTTGTCTCATCTTTGACGCGAAAGGTCCGTTGGACAGCCGCGTCATAGGCGGTCGTTCGCGTTCTCACCTACCCCTTGGATCGGGCACGCTTGGCACAATTGAATATCGGTGACTGTGATTTGAGCACATGGGACAGCGAAGGGTTACAGCGGGTGCTGGTAATTGGCACTTGCCACACGAGATGAACAGCCCCGGCAAGCTCGACGAACTCAGCTATGCCGAGATTCCTGCGCGTGCATTGCTGGAGAATCTGGGCTGGAAGTATGTCCCTCGCGCGACTCTGGCGGCAGCACGGGATGAGGAGCGGGAAGTCTTGCTCAAGGGAGACTTGCGGGCGGCGTTGCTGCGGCTGAACGAGTGGATGACGGAGTCGCAGGCGGACTGGGTGATCGGGGAACTGGGGCACATCGAGGGCAGCGGGATCGCCCGGAATCAGCGGGTGCATGAAGACTTGATCTATGGGAAGCCAGTCAGCACACATAGGGCTAGTGTCCGGCAGAGCCGGATTGCGCGGTTCTTTGACTTCGATCATCCCGAAGGCGGCCTGAACGAGTTCGTGGTGACGACGCAGTTTCGGGTGCGTCGAGGCAACGAGCGGCGGGACCTAGAGGATGACCAGCGGGTGGTGAAGCCGGACCTGGTGCTGTTTGTGAACGGGATTCCGCTGGTGGTGATGGAGGCGAAGTCGCCGTCGCTTCTGGACGTGTGGAAGTCAAAGGCGGTGCGGCAGTTGCGTCGGTACCAGGAAGCGGGGCCGGAGTGGCACGGGACCGGAGCACCGGAGCTGTTTCATACGAATCTACTGTGCGTGGCGCACTGCGGGGCGGCGGCGGCCTACGCGACGCTGCACGCGCCGGAGAACGCCTACGTGGAGTGGAAGTCGGTGCTGCCCTACTCGGAGACCGAAGTGAAGCAGCGCTTTGGCGTAGCGCCGAAGGGGCAGGCGCAGTTGATCGTAGGGCTGCTGGCGCCGTCGACGCTGCTGGACATCCTGCGTGACTACGTGGTGTACGAGCCGCAGGGCGGGAAGACGGTGAAGAAGCTGCCGCGCTACCAGCAGTACCGAACGGTGCGAGCGGCTATCGAGCGCCTGGCGAGCGGCCGCAAGCCCGAAGAGCGAGGCGGGGTGGTGTGGCATACGCAAGGCTCCGGCAAGTCGCTGACGATGTTGTGGCTGGCCACGAAGCTGCGTCGCGAACCGCGACTGAAAAACCCGATGATCGTGGTGGTGACGGACCGCACGCAGCTCGATCGGCAGATCAGCGGGACATTCGAGCGCTGCGGGTATCCGGCGCCGGAGCGAATGGAGCGGTCACGCCCAGAGCCGGCCGAACGCCGTGCTCGACGCCGCAGATCCAACCCGAGGAAGCCTGACCCTCTTGATCTCCAAACAGCGCTTCGTCGCGGTGGCGGTCGAACGGTGATGACGACGATTCAGAAGTTCGAGGAAGCGCTGGAGACGCCTTCGGGTCGGCTGGAGGTGCTGAACGCCTCGGAGCACGTGGTGGTGATGGTCGACGAGGCACACCGGACGCAGTACGGAACGCTGGGCACACGAATGTCGAAAGCCTTGCCGAACGCAGCGCTGATCGGATTTACGGGCACACCCATCGACAAGGGGTTTGGACGCAGCACGATGCATCGGTTCGGTCCGCTGATCGACTCGTACACGATTCCGCAGTCGGTGGAAGACGGGGCGACCGTGCCGATCTATTACGAGGCGCGGCTGCCGGAACTGCACATCGAAGGGCCGCAAACGCTGGATACGTTGTTCGAGGCCATGTTCGGAGACCGGCCGGAGGAGGAACAGGCGCGAATCAAGCGGCGGTACGCAAACAAAGAGACCGTGGCGGAGGCCCGGGAACGGATCGAGATGATCGCGCTGGACATTGCCCAGCACTTCAAGACCAAGATCAAGCCGAACGGGTTCAAGGCACAGGTGGTGGCGCCGAGCCGAGCGGCGGCGTTGCGCTACGCGGAACGGCTGACCGCTTTCAACGTGAGTGCGTACCCGATCATCACCACCAGCCCCAACGACGGCCCGGAGTTCGCGGTTGCGCGCAACCTGAACCAGGAGCAGGTGACCAGCGCGTTTGTGGATCCGGAGGGCGAGCCGGAGATCCTGGTGGTGGTGGACATGCTGTTGACGGGGTTCGACGCGCCGGTGGAGCAGGCGCTGTACCTGGACCGGAGTCTGCGAGAGCACGGGCTGCTGCAGGCCATTGCGCGGGTGAACCGTCGTTTCTCACACAAGCCGGACAACGTGGACACGGAAAAGCCGCACGGGCTGGTAATCGACTACCACGGAGTCTCGCGGGACCTGGAAGCGGCGCTGGAGACCTTTGAGTGGCCGGACGTGAAGGACTCGATGGAGCAACTGGAAGAAGAACCAGGGCCAGCGATCGAGGCAGCAGCGGTGCAAGCGGAGTCGCACTTCAGCGGGCTGGGCCTGGACGACGTGTGGGACTGCGCGGCGCTCTTTGCGCCGGACGCCACCACGGATGACTTCAAGGCGGACCTGTATGAGAAGTTCAATGTGGATTACCGGGCGTTTGCAGGTCTCATGGACCGATACCTGCCGGACCCGGGGGCCGAACCGTACGTGGATCGGCTGGCACGGCTGACGGCGATTCGGGCTTACGCGCTGGCGCAATACCGGCGGGAAGGGGACCTGGACTGGTCGGACATTGGGGCGAAGGTGAAGAAGCTGATCGACGAACGGATCGGTGCGAATGTTCGGGAGTTGATGCAACCGGTGTCGATTCTTGACCAGGATTTTGACCAGAAGATTGCGCAACTGCCGCACGACGAGGCGCGGGCTTCGCTGATGGAGCATGCGGTGCGGGCGCAGATCCACGAGCGGCTGGCGGAGAACCCGGCGTTCTACGAGCGGCTATCGGAGCAGTTGGAACGGATCATCAGGGAACTGCGCGACCAAGTGATAGACGCGGCCGAGGCGTGCCGGCGGATGGCTGAGGTGCGGAGCCAGGTTCGGAGCGAGGCGGAGGTCGCAGCGGAACACGGGCTGACGCCGGTTTCGTATGCCGTGTACGGGTTGCTGGCTGCGGAGGAGGAGGCCGAAACAACAGGGGTCGGGACGGGATTAGAGGGCGAGGGTGTTTACCTGACCAAGCTGGACTCCGACCTGACGAGCGTTGCGCGGGTGGTGGCGGGGGCGATCGAGCGTCACAGCGACGTGATTGACTGGACGTCGAACCTGGAAGTGCAGCGGGAGATGCGGCGGGACATCAAGCGGGAGCTGCGGGAGACCGGCGATTTCACCGAGGAGCGCCTGGACGAGCTGGCGCACCAAATCGTGGAGGCGGCACGACAGCGAGCGGGTCCGTGAGCGAGCTGGGCGCGGTGCGCTTTGGCGAGAGCACGATCGAGTACGAGGTGCAGCGCAGCCAGCGACGCAAGAAGACGGTGCAGATCACGGTGGACGGGGGCGGGGTTCAGGTCGCGTCGCCGGTGTCGACTCCCGAGGACGAACTGCAGCGGATCGTGCGGAAGCGGGCGGCGTGGATCCTGCGTCAGAGCAACGCGGAGACGCTGACGGCCGCGCCGAAACGGTTTGTGAGCGGGGAGACGTTGCCTTACCTGGGTCGAAACGCGCGGATGTCGGTGGAGCACGCGGACGTACGGTCGGCGAGCGTGAGGTTCGATCACTGGCGGTTCCGGTTCACGATTCCGGACGGATGGTCGGACGAGGAACGCTACGCGGGGGCGCGACGGGCCGTCGTGGGGTGGTACCGGGAGCGGGCGGCGGCGCGTCTGCCGATGAGCGTGGCGCGGTGGTGGCCGCGGCTGGGCACGGGCGAGCGGCCGCGGGTGCTGGTTCGCGACCAGCGGCTGCGCTGGGGGAGTTGCGCGCCGGACGGGACGCTGCGGTTCAACTGGCGGGCGATGATGCTGGAACCGGCGTTGATCGAGTACATCGTGGTGCACGAACTAGCGCACCTGTCGATCAAGAATCACTCGCCGGATTACTGGGCGCTGGTGGTGAACGCGATGCCTGACGCGCAACGACGAAGGGGAAGGTTGCGCGAGGCGGGGCGGTTGTTGCCGTTGTAAGGAACTGTCAGGCATCGGCTGACCATCAACGGAGGAACGGGCGTCCGGCGTGAGGACTCGATTGGGTGGCGGTCGGTGGTGGTGGCGGTGCCCGGGGGGTCGGTTGGTGGCGGTGGGGCGTGGTGGGCGTTTGGGCGTGCGCGGTGGTGTTTATCCAGGTGATGGGTTGACGCCAGCGTCGGGCGTTCTGGGATGGATTGGCCGATTGCTGTGGCCGGATTTCCGGCCCTATAATTTTTCAGGCTCGGTTGGTTGTTGGGTGGCTCCCGCCGTGGCTACGACGGCGGGGAGCTGGATTCCTCGCACATGGAGGGACCAGGCATGTCACCGGAAGAGTTTCAAGTCGAGGTTTTGCGGCGATTCGATGTCGTCGATGAGCGGTTCGAACTCATCGACGAGCGGTTCAAACGCATCGATGAGCGATTCAATCGCGTCGATGAGCGGCTTGATCGGATTGAGAGCGAGCAAACTTCGCTTCGGCAGCAGATTCAGGGTCTGACGAATACCGTCCATCGTATGTATGACGTTCTTGTCGATCACGGGCGTCCAGACCCGCGACGGACGCGCGAAACTTCCCAGGTGTGAGACGAGCCGGGGCACGGGAATGCACGCGAACCAGGACGCTGCATCCGGTTCCCCTCGTTAGGCCGCGAGGCGTTGACGCTCCAGTAGGCTCAGAGGAGCGGCGTGATCCCGATGGGGACTATGCCGCTGGTGTGCGCCGAAGGGTTAGGGGTCGAGGCGGAAGGGGGGGTAGCGGTCGGTGGTGAGCATGAAGGCGTAGGCCTGGACGCGGGCGCCGTAGCGGATGACGCCGACGATGACGTCGAAGAGGGCGCGCGGGTATTCGGCGGTGATGACGACCATGATCCAGCCAAGAACCACGGCGATGAAGGCCAGGATCCCGAGGATGACCAGCACGATGTAATGGGGGATGGCCAGGAACCACTTGACGAGGGGGAGCCAGCGGTTGAGGTCGGTCTCGGCGTTGGGGTACTCGATGTCGAGGTGGACGGCCTGGTGTTCGTCGGTGGAGGGGTACTCGTCGCGCAGGGCCAGGATGTAGACCTCGATGCGGTAGACAAAGCGGCTGAGTTCGAGATTCCAGTCGAACCACCAGCGCGGGTACTTGTGGCGGAAGACCAGCATCAGGACGAGTGGAAGCCAGAGGAGTGGGATGGAGATGGCCGCCTGGTCGGAGCCGCTGGCCTGACCGCTGTTGACGAAGCCGGGAATGAGCGCGGCCACGATGAGGATGGGGATGACCATGATGAGCCGGAAGAGGGTGGTGAGGCGGCTGAGGGGTCGGTCGGGGTAGTCGACGGAGAATTGGACGGGGTAGTCGGATTGGTTGCTGGCCATGGGCTGGGGATCCCGGTAGCGGCAAGTGGACATAATCCTATGCTTCGGGCTCGTAGTTTGGCGAACGGGCGAGTGGTTTGGTGTGCGGGCCTATGGGCGGTGTCGCACCATGCGCTGGCCGTGCGACGACATGCCGTGCATACAGGGGGCTGAATGACGGGCCGCGGGGGGCGTCCGCTGGCGCTGGTGATCGAGGACGATTTGCGGTATGTGCGGCAGTTGCGCGCGGACCTGGCGGTGGGCGACTTTGCGGCGGTGTTTGCGGGAACGGGCGGACAAGGTCTGCATGAGGCTATTTCCGTTGCGCCTGATGTGGTGTTGCTTGACCTCGGTCTGCCGGATATCGAGGCGCTGTCGGTGTTCGCGCAGTTGCGCGCTAGCTGTGATGCGCCGGTGATTGCGATGAGCGCGCGGGAGGACGATGACGGTATTGCGGGCGCACTGGAGGCGGGGATTGACGACTATCTGGCGAAGCCGTTTGACCTTGATCAGCTGCTGGCGCGGCTGCGGGCGGTGTTGTGGAGGGCGCCGGGGGCGGAGGTTGGGGCGCCGCCGCCGTTCGAGTCCGACGGGTTGTCGGTGGATTTTGCGGGGGCGGAGGTGACGGTTGGGGGACGGCCGGTGGCGTTGAGCGCCGCGGAGTTCCGGTTGTTGCGGTTCCTGGCGCGGAACCGGGACCGGGTGTTCAGGCCAGCGCAGCTGGTGGAGGAGGTGTGGGGGCCGGAGTACGCGGGGGACCGTCACCTGACGCGGGTGTACGTGGGGCGGGTGCGGGAGAAGATCGAGCGCGATCCCGGGGCTCCAAGGCACCTGGTGACGAGGCCCGGGGTGGGGTACATGCTGCGAAAGCACGAGTGATCAGTGGCCTATGTCCCAGGAGCCGGGCAACTTTGGCCTACCTATCAGGGGACTGACTCTGAGAGTGAGGCGCACGCGGGTGGGATACCATCGGGGTTGCGTTGAGGATTGCGCTGGAGTCGCGTGATGCC
The DNA here is from genome assembly GCA_028874175.1 of Chloroflexota bacterium. Taxonomy (GTDB): domain Bacteria; phylum Chloroflexota; class UBA11872; order UBA11872; family UBA11872; genus UBA11872. The sequence continues at coordinate 1,388 of JAPPLN010000091.1, read as the reverse complement.
GGCCGTTGACTCCCTGACCCGACCCGTCGAACAGGCGCCCACGTTTCGCAAGGTTGCGCCTTACCTGGTGGACTGCGATTGCCACCACCTGTGGCACAAGATCGACGAGATCTTTCCGTATCTGCCGCGCCAGTACGTGCAGGAAATCAAGGACTTCGGGTCCATGTTTCCCAATGGCGGCTGGACGAACATGCCGAACTCGCACGGCTACCGGACCGATCACGACGTGGACGAGAACACGGACTTCGCGGAGTTCACGGTGAAGGAGCACCTGGACCCGTACGGGTTCGACGTGGCGATCCTGACGGGACAGATGGTCTACCCGACGGTGGGGATGACGAATCTGGACTACGCGGCGGCCATCTGCCGGGCGCATAACGACTGGACGATGGAGCAGTGGGTGGCGAAGGACCCGCGGTTCCGCGCGACGCTGGCGGTAGGTCCGAACGACCCGGTGCTGGCGGTGGAGGAGATCGAGCGGCTGGGGGATCACCCGGCGGTGGTTGGGGTGATGCTGCCGGCGGGTGGGCGTCACCCGTACGGGAACCGGATCTATCACCCGATATATGAGGCGGCGGAGCGGTACGGGCTGACGATTGTGACGCACTTCGGGGGCGAGGGTCGGGGTCAGACGAATCCGCCGACGGCGGCCGGATATCCGACGTATTACCTGGAGATGCGGATGGCGCGTCCGCAGATCGCGCAGGCGCACACGGCGAGCCTGATCTGCGAGGGGGTGTTCGAGAAGTTCCCGACGCTGACGTGGGTGTTCGTGGAAGTGGATACGTGGTGGATTCCGGGGCTGCTGAACCACTTCGACGCCGACTGGAAGGCGGTGCGGGACTACACGCCGTGGGTGAAGCGACTGCCGAGCGAGTATTTCCGCGATCACATCCGGGTGGGCACGCAGCCGATGGAGCAACCGGGGTCACGCGAGGACCTGCACTGGTTCCTGGAGCAGGCGCGGGCGGATGAGACGCTGGTGTACGCCAGCGATTTCCCGCACTGGGACTGGGATTCACCGACCTCGGTGGCGCCGGACTTTCCGGCGGAGATGCGGGCGAACATTTTTGGGGAGACGGCGCGGGCGACGTTCCGGCTGTAGCGGCGGTTGCGATGGGCCTGGCCGACTACGAGGGATTGAAGTCGACGTGAGCGGGCGCGGCCACGCAGGTTGCATGACCGGCGTTTCGACCCTCACCCCAACTCTCTCTCTGCCAGAGGCCCTTGCGTAACTTAGAGGTGGGTGCCCGGAAGACCCCTCACCGGTTTCGGCCGAAGACGGCCGAACCCCGGATCGAGTCCGGGGCAGGCTCTGCCTCTCCCCTTGGAGAGAGACCTTTGCGTAATGCGCCCTGGACAGCGCCGAGAGGCGGCTCCGTCGCGTG
>JAPPLN010000100.1 GCA_028874175.1 Chloroflexota bacterium | reverse complement strand
CCCCCCCCCCCCCCCCCCCCCCCCCCCCCCCCCCCCCACACCACCCCCCCCCCCCGCCCCCCCCCCCCCCCCCCGCACGGGCGGGGCGGGCCCCCCCCCCCCCCCCCCCCGCTCCCCCCTTCACCCCCCACCAATTTCCGTCGACGGGCGCCCGCCCGCGGCCTCGTCCGATCCCCGCCACCGCCGGTTGCGCTGCCGCTGCGCGCCACTCGAAACTTAAAGCGACCAACGACCTGCGCCACATGCGGGGCATCGGGCCGGTCGGCCAGCCGGCGCGAGCCGAGGCCCGGCGGCTCGCAGAGCCCGCCCGGCCTGGTGCTAGCATGAATCACCACCAGCAACTCACGGGCCGAACCGGAGCGCCATGCGCTGTCAAGAGTGCGACCACCAGAACACCGAGGGTGCCTGGCTCTGCATCAATTGCGGGGCAAAGTTGCCGAGGCCGGAAGATCAGGAACAGGCTGCGGAGACCTCGGGGCAACCAGCCGGATCGTCGGCCGAGAGCGACGAACCCAGTCGCTTCGCGCCCCAGATCAGCGAAAACCTGCGCCGGCTGCGTGACCGAACCGAGCGTGAACGCGCACAGCAGCGGCCGACCCGGGCCTCGCCGGGATCCAGCGGGAGCTTTCTCGGCATCCCGATTATGGTTTGGGGTCTGGTCATCTTCTTGTTCGTCGCGTTCGTTTACGCGATGTCCGCACTGCAATAGCGTTTGGCCGGACGGGCGCAACCTTCCCAGCAAGCCGAAACTTCGAAGTCCGCGGCCACTGATCGACGCCCGATGACGGCCGCCAACGCTCTGGCCCAGCGCCTCCGGACCCGGGCCAACGCCCACGGCCCCCTGCCCTTCAACGACTTCATGGAACAGGCGCTCTACGATCCATCCGACGGCTTCTATAGCCGCGACGACGCGCCCTATACGGACTACTTCACCAGTGTCAGCGTGCATCCAGCCCTGTTCGGCCAGTTGCTGGCGGAACACCTGGACGACGTCTGGCGAACGCTTGGTCAGCCCGATCCGTTCCGCGTGGTCGAGCTCGGCGCGGCCGACGGCGGCCTGGCGCGACAGATTCGGGCCGCGGCCAACGAGTTCCCCTGGCGGAACTCGCTGGACTTCGTGGGTGTTGAGCATGCACCGGCCCCACGAACGGTGGATGCCCTCGACGCCCTCTATGCCTCGATTTCCGAGGTTCCGTCCTCCAGCACCACGGTCATCGTCTCGAACGAGTTCTTCGACGCCCTTCCGGTTCGCCTTGCTCGCCGAAACCTTGCCGGTTGGGTCGAGGAATGCGTGGCCTGGGACGCTGACACGGCGGTTTTCGCGGACCGGCCCGCGCCTGAGGAGATCCTCACGTACGCTCATCGCTACGCATTGGCTACGCCTGCGGGTGGCCGCATCGAAGTCCGACAAGGCGTAGACACTATCTACCGGCACGCCGCGCGCCTGGCGTCGCAGGTCGTCATGACGAGCATTGACTACGGCGGCGGCAGCGCGGACGTCCATTCCGCGCGCTTGGCGAATGGGACGTTGCTGGCCTACCGCCGGCATCGAGCCTCTGAGGATGTGCTCTCCAACCCGGGACATGCCGATCTGACCGCCCACGTAAACTTCACCCAGTTGATCGACGCAGGCCGCTCCCAGGGATTCGACAGCTTTCGAATGGGCCAGCAGGCAGACTTTCTGGCCGCCCTTGGCGTCGGCGATCACCTCGTGCGCTTCCAGGAGCGATCGGACGCCACGCTGGAGACCTACCGGGCGGAGCGCGAAGCTGTGTTCCAACTCGTCTCACCCACCGACCTCGGGCGCTTCCAGGTTCTGACGCAGGGCAAGGGCGTTGACCTAGACCTGATCCGCGGCCTGAACGCCCACACCGCCTAACCGCCACACGCAGCTTCGAAGGAGCAGGATTCAATGCAGACTCGAACCGAAAGCGATCCACTCGGCGCACTGGAAGTGCCGGCGTCCGCCCTCTACGGCGTGCAGACCCAACGAGCCGTCGAGAACTTCCCAATTAGCGGACTACCGCCGCACCACGCGTTCGTGTGGGCCACCGTCCTGATCAAGAAAGCCGCCGCGGTTGCGCACAAGCAGACCGGCCGCCTGGACGGTGATCTGGCCGATGCCATCGTCCGCGCCGCCGACGAAGTGTTGGAAGGCCAGCACGCAGATCAGTTCGTGGTCGACGTCTTCCAGGCCGGCGCCGGCACGTCGCACAACATGAACGCCAACGAGCTGCTGGCCAATCGCGCCAATGAACTCCTGGGCCGGCCGCGCGGCAGCTACGACCCCATCCACCCCAACGACCACGTCAACATGGCGCAGTCCACCAACGACCTGATCCCGACTGCCATCGCTCTGGCCGCGCTGAAGCTGCTGCCGGACCTTCACGACTCGCTCGACATCCTGGCCGAGAGCCTGCAAGCCAAGGCAGTCGCCTGGGACGGCATCGTCAAGTCGGGCCGGACCCACCTGCAGGACGCCACGCCGGTACGTCTCGGCCAGGAGTTCGGCGCCTACGCCGAAGCCGTCCGGCGCAACGCCGCCGCCATCCGTGAAGCCGCCGACGCCAGCCTCGAACTGAGCCTGGGTGGCACTGCTGTCGGCAGCGGCCTGAACGCCGAACCTGCCTATCAGTCCCAGGTAGTCGAAGTCATTGCCGACCTGACCGGGTTCGAGGTTCGGCAGTCCACCGACTACTTCTACGCCATGCAGAGCATGGCTCGCTTCGCCCAGCTGTCCGGCGCCCTTCGCACGTTGGCGCTGGATCTGAACCGGATCGCCAACGACTTCCGCCTGCTTGGGTCCGGACCGCGCACCGGCATCTCCGAACTGCGCATGCCGCCGGTGCAGCCCGGCTCCTCGATCATGCCCGGCAAGATCAATCCGGTCATGGCCGAGTGTCTGAACATGATCTGCTTCCAGGTCCAGGGCAACGACTTGGCCATCGCCTCGGCAGTCACCGCCGGACAGCTGGAACTCAACGTGATGATGCCGCTAATCGCCCATAACTTGTGCCAGTCGATCGAGATCCTGGCCACGGGATCGCTGGCCTTCGCGCGCAAGGGCGTGGACGGCCTGGAAACCGACGACGAAATGCTGCGCTACTGGCTGGAGCGCAACACCATGCTGGCCACCGCGTTGGCGCCCAAGATCGGTTACGCCGCCGCCGCCGAGATCGCCAAGCAAGCAGTCGCCACCGGCGAAACCATTCCGGTCGTGGCTGCTCGGATGACCAACCTGCCCGCGGAGGAATTGGCCGAGGCCCTGGACCCCGCGCCCATGACGGAGCCCGGCGTGCGCGCCGGCGGCGGTGGGGGCGGCTGACCGGCCGCGCAACGAATCGCGGGCGAGAAGCGATTTACCGCACATGAGCTCGCAGCCGCCCGCCGTGTCGGTACGGTCGCTGACCCGTGTCTTCGAACCACGGGTACGCCGCGGCCTGCGTGGACTCCTGCCGCGCTTCCGGGCCGAGCCCGCCGAACCCAAGCGCATCGTCGCCGTCAACGACCTGGATCTGGACATCGCCCCGGGCCACTGCTTCGGCCTCCTGGGTCCCAACGGCGCGGGCAAGACCACCACCGTCAAGATGCTTGCCACCCTGCTGGAGCCCACCTCGGGCAGCGCCTCCGTGGCTGGCTTCGACGTAACCCGCTCGCCGCGCCAGGTCCGCCGCAACATCGGCGTCCTCTTCGCCGGCGAGCGCGGCATGTACTGGCGGCTGTCCGGCCGTGAAAACCTCGAACTCTTCGGCACGCTCTCATTCATGCCCAGGGAGCGTCTCGCAGAGCGCATCCAGGCGGCCGCCCAGCAATTCGGCCTTGAGGATCGAATGGACGAACTCGTCGAGACCTACAGCACCGGCATGAAACAGCGCCTCAACCTCGCCCGCGCCACCCTGCACAAGCCACCGGTCCTCTTGCTCGATGAGCCAACCGCCGCGCTGGACCCCGTCGCCGCCCGCGAGGCCCGACACCTCATTCGACAGATCGCCGAATCGGGCACGGCCATCCTGCTCACTACCCACAACCTCTACGAAGCCGAACAGATCTGCGACCGCGTCGGAATCATCCAGAGCGGCTCGCTGGTCGCCCAGGGCCGCCCGGCCGATCTCATCCGCCAGGCCGGCGAAATGCCGCGCCTCGACCTGCTGCTACGCGGCGACCTGGCTGTTGCTAAAGCGGTCATCGGCTCCGACGACCTCTGGTGGGGCGACGTCAACCGGGACGGCGAGTTTGCGGTGGCCGTTCGCGCTCAGGAGGGCTGGCGCAGCAGCGACGCCCTCACCAGCACGCTTGTCAGCCAGGGCATCGTGGTCGAAGAAGCCCGCCTCCGCGAACCCGACCTGGAAGACGCCTACATCGCCATCACCGGCTCACGCATCGAGCGGCCCTTCATTGAACGCTAGCGCGTCGCAGATTCGCGCCGAGTTTCGGGCCCTGCTTGCGCTTGCTCGCAAGGGCTGGAGGATCGACCGTCGGCAGCCGTTCTTTCTGACATCGGGCCTGCTTGGAACGATGCAGTGGGTGCTCCCCATCGTGCTGGCCACGATCGCCTTGGCGGGCCCAAATGAAGAGGGCCTTCGGCGCTTTGCGGACCTCGCCGGAACAGACGAGTACATCGCCTACTCGGTGATAGGTGCCATCGCGTTTCTCTATGCGGGCTGGATGCTCTCGGCGCTTTCCTTCGATCTGCGTCTCAACAGGAACCTCGGCACACTGCCGACCCTTTGGACTTCGGCCGTATCGCGTGTGGTTCTGACCTGTGGCGGCGCACTGGGGCACGGGCTGGCGCCGGCGGTCATGGCAGTCGCGGCGTTCGGCGTTGCCTGGACCCTCTTCAGGTTTCCGCTGGAACCCAACGTCGGACCTGCCCTGGCTGTCCTGGTATGCGGCGCGCTCGCAATGGTCGGGCTTGCTCTCCCACTGGCGGCAGTCACCGTTCGCTACCGCGAGGCTCACTACATCGTGTCCTTGTTCCTGATGACAACAGGAATTCTTGCCGGGATCGCCTATCCCACAGCCGTGCTTCCGGACTGGGCACAGTGGGCTTCCAGGCTTCTGCCGCCCACCTGGCTGCTCCATGCTCTGCGTGAGGCTCTCGTCTTTGGCGATGTCGCGGACGCCATGCGTTCCGCCGGTGTGCTGCTCGTAATGGCACTGGCCTACGGGGCTGCCGGACTCGTCCTGCTGAGAGTGATGGATGCGGCGGCCCGATCCAAGGGCGAGCTGGAGTGGACGTAGGTGGTTTCTTTGGGTTCTGAGGTGGGGTGGTCAGGGCGGGCAATCCTCGCCAATGCGCGCGTGCAGTGGCTGGAGTCCGCGCGTTTCAAGTCTCTATGGGTTTACCAGGCTGGCTGGGTGTTTCTTTTCTTCGTTCCTCTCGCGCTGACCGGCATGGCCTTTGGCGATGCTGGCTTCGAGGCCAGTGGGGGCGGCCGGAGTTTCCTGGCCTATGCCGTAGCGGGCTTCGCCGCTCTCAATGTCGCCACGGACGCACTTTGGGGCGGTGTCCAATTCCTGGAGAAATCCAACCGGCTTGGGACGCTCGCGCATCTTTGGGTTGCCGAGGCGCCGCGCTGGACGGCTCTGGCTGGCGCCACGATAGTCAATGTAGGCCTTGCGGCACTTCGCGGCCTGCTTGTCCTGCTGATAGCCAGCATCCTGTTTGGCGGCGAGGCGTTTGCTGTCACGCCTGCGGCGATCGTGGCGCTGCTGTTGGCCCTGGTCGCATTCTGGGGAATCGGCCTGGCACTCGCCGGCATCGGCCTTGTGGCCCGCCGCGCTCGTCTCCCCGAAGTCATCAGCGCGCTCGCCATGGTTATGGCCGGCGCCACCTACCCAATTGCCATCCTGCCCTGGAGCGTCCGCTGGATCACTTACGTCAATCCCTATACCTACATCGTCGACCTGCTCCGCTCCACGACCATCGGAACACCGTCGCTCTTCCCCATCGAAATTGAATTCCTGGTCGTCGCCGCCATAGCCCTCGCGAGCGTGGCGGCCGGAGCCTGGGCCTACGCCAGGTGCGAGCGCATCGCCGTCCAGCGCGGCTTGGTCGGTCTCCACGCATAGATCTGGACTTGCGGGCCCGCTCGGTTAGGCGCTTCCAAAAGAGCCGTCCAGCCGCGTAGGATGTACGCCTGACAGCCGCGCGCGGCTGCCAGGGCGGGGCGCAAACGCAGCGGCCAATCGGACGCCCTGGAGACCGCATTGCAATCGCGCGCACGGCAGATCGAGTTCTATGCGTCGCTGGACGCCGAGAGCGAGATCGAACGGCCCCACCACTATCCGAGGCCGGTCCGCTTGCTCATCAAGAGCAAATTTCATCGCGCGCTCCGACTGCTCGGGCACGTAACGTCGACCGACGCCCTCTGCGTCTGCGGCGGATCAGGCATGGACGCCGAGTGGCTCGCACGCCTGGGTATCCAGCCAACGATCCTCGACATCTCGCCTGAAGCGCTGGCGCGAGCCCGCATCCGAGCACAGCGGCATGGGTTCAAGACCTGGCTCGTGCGTGGAGACGCCACCAGGCTTCCATTCCGCAGCGAGTGCTTCGGCATGGCGCTGGTCCACGACGGGCTACATCACCTGGGCCATCCCTATTGCGCCTTGGACGAGATGGCGCGTGTGGCCCGCCAAGAACTCGTCTTGATGGAACCGGCTCGCGCTGCTCTCACCCGACTAGCCGTGGCGGTTGGCTTGGCCGCCGACGTTGAACCGGCCGGAAATGCGGTGCGGCGACTCAACGCCGCCGGAGTTCGGGCGCGAATTGAGGCTCGCAGCTGGCGGCACGTTCGCTCGGCCCGCGACTTCGTCTACTACCAGCCGTGGACCTTCGCGATCTACCGGATGGCCGACCGTTTTCCAGTGTTCGCGGTCTTCGTCCTAACGTACCGCCTGCTGAATTTCGCATTTGGCCGCTGGGGCAATTCGTTGAAAGTCGTGGCGCGGCGCTAGCCGCTCCAACCATGCGCGTGGTCGTCATCGGCATCAACTACCCGCCCGAAGTGGCTGGCATTGCGCCCCACACCGCCACCCTCTGCCGCCATCTGGCCGCCCGCGGCGACGACGTGTATATGGTCACCGCCAAACCCCATTACCCGGCCTGGCGCGTCTTTCCCGAGCACGGGCAATCCGGCTTCCTGCGCCAAACGCTCGACGGAGTGCGAGTCATCCGTGTGCCGTCGTACATCCCGGCAAAGCCCGGCTCACTCATCCGTCGCCTGCTCTACGACGGATCATTTGCCCTGATCGCTGGCCTCACGGCCCTGCTACTGCCGCGCGCGGACGTCTATCTCTACGTGGGCGCCCAGCCCGCCGTCGCGGCCGCCACGGCGCTCGTTGCACTGATTCGACGCCGGCCTTGGGTCGCCAAGGTTGCCGACCTTGCTGTAAACGCCGGCGCTGCCGTGGGAATCATTCGGCATCCCGTCCTGGTCCGCTTCCTGCGAGCCGCGGAGTACACGGCCTACCGGCGCGCTGACGCCGTTGTAGTCCTTACGGAGGGTTTCGCCAAGGAACTGACCCGGCACGGCCTGCGCGGTCGAAGACTCAATGTCGTGCCCGACTCCGAGGATCTGGACAGCTTCCGGCCCACCAGTACGCGCGCCGAAACCCGCCGGTGCCACGGTCTCGACCCGGATCAACCGCTCATCACACACATTGGCAGCATCGGTCGAAAGCAGGGTTTGCAGGTCGCTGCTGGAGCGGCCGATGAAGATCAGACAGGCGCCTGCTGGCTTCTCGTGGGCGATGGACCGGATCGGCCTGCCATCGAGCGCTCCGCACCTGCGGGTCGCATGCGCTTCCTGCCGTTCCTCTCACGGCCAGACCTAGCCGACATTCTGGCCGCGTCTGACGTGGCGCTTCTGACCCAGCGCCGCCGCGTAATCGATGCCGTCGTCCCCTCGAAGCTCCTTACCTACATGGCCGCCGGCCTGCCGGTCGTCGCCTCCGTGCACGCCGACAGCGAGGCTGCGCGCCTGATTCGCAGAGCTCAGTGCGGTGTCGTAGTCGAGCCCGAAGCGCCCGCTCTGCTTCTAGATGCAATCGCGGGCTTGCTGGCCAACCCGGATCGTCGCCGCCAGCTTGGTGCCGCGGGGCGCGCGTTCGCCGAAAGCGAATTCAACCGTTCCAAAGTTGTGGCCAGGCAAGTAGCAATTCTCGAGTCGCTCGCCAGCGTGCCCGGACGATGAAGGTTCGGTCCGTAAGCGACCAGGACGGCCGTTCCCAGGGGGTAGTCCGGGCATTTGTCGGCCGCTCTGTACTGGTTACCGGCGGCGCCTCGTTCATCGGATCGCACCTGGTCGACGCGCTGGTCGCGGTCGGAGCGCAGGTTCGCGTGGTCGACGATCTCAGCAGCGGCACGCTCGTCAACATCGGCCGCCACGTCGACTCCGGCGCCATCGAGTTCGCGCAGGCCGATCTCTTGGACCCTCGTGTCGCAGCGGAAGCCGTCGCCGGCATGCACACCGTCTTTCACCTCGCCGCCAATCACGGCGGCCGCGGCTATGTGGAACTCCACCAGGCCGCCTGCGCCATGAACCTTCTGCTGGACGGCGTCGTTTTCCGGGGCTGCCGTCTCGCTGGCGTCGAAAAGGTTGTCTACGCCTCGTCCGGTTGCGTCTATCCGAGCCATCTGCAGACCGACCCAACAAAACGGCTGTTTCTCACCGAAGACCAGGTCGGCCCGCCCTACGACGCCGACAACATGTACGGCTGGGCCAAGCTCATGGGCGAGCTCACCCTCCGGGCCCTGTACCGGGACCACGGCCTGAAGTCGGTGAGCTGCCGCTACTTCACCGTCTACGGGCCACGCGGCCACGAGAACCACGCGGTCATGGCCATGATCGCCCGCGCCTTCATTCGCCAGAATCCGTTCGAGGTCTGGGGATCCGGCCGCCAGGTACGTAACTGGACGTTCGTCAGCGACATCGTCGACGGAACCCTCCTGGCCGCCACCCATATCGACGACGCCCGCGCCATCAACCTGGGCACCCGCGAGCGCATCCGCGTCATCGACGCCGTACGGCAGGTGCTGAAAGTGATGGGACACCGGCCTGAGATCCGCCTGCGCCGGGACATGCCCACCGGGCCCATGAATCGAGTCGCGGACCCCTCGTTCGCCGAACGGCGGCTGAACTGGACACCCCGCGTCCGCTTTGAAGACGGACTACGCGCAACCATCGACTGGTACGTCAACAACCGCTGCCGGAACGACGTTGCTGCCCGCCTAGCGCACCGCCTCACGGAGCGCTAGCGACGACAGGTGTGGAGGGCCGTGTGAGCCTCGGACAGTCCCAGAGGTCTCGGCTGGCGGCGTACGTTGACACGGCGGGACCACTGATCCTGCTTGGCGCGGCGCCGGCCATCTGGTTCGCCGGACTCCCCGGAGGCTTCGCCCTCGCGCTCCTGCCGACGCTTCTGGTCGTGCGGCGCGTATTGCGAATGCCCGTTGGGCCGCACGGTAGCGACGGACTGCTGCTTGCCGGCGCACTGTGGATTGCGGTTACCGCTCTGGCGGTCAGTGACTGGCGGACCGCGGCCCCAAAGCTTTTTGGGGTACTTCTGGGGTTGTCCTTGGTGTACGTCATCGGTTCGGACCCCATCTCCGCAGCCAGGCTTCGTACTCAGTGGCTCGGCCTCGCCGTTGGCATAACTTTATTGGTCGTGCTCGCCGCGCTGTTTCTGACCGAGTGGCCGCAGCGCAAGCTTCTACCGCTGGACGGCATCTACACCGTGCTCCCCGCGGGACCACGCGTGGTGGATCACGGCGGTCGCATTGGCGGCATCGGGCCGAATCAGATCGGCGGCGCGCTGGCCCTGCTGGCACCGCTGGTACTGGCTCTGTCACTGGACGAAACCGGAAGAGGCAGAAACGTCCGAAGGCTCGCTGCCGTAACTGTGGCGTTGGCCATAACCGTCCTCCTTCTCACCCAGTCGCGCAGCGCCTACGTGGGTGCGCTGCTGGGCCTGACCCTTGTGGGCTGGTGGCGGATTGGCCATTCAGCGTGGCTGCGACGGCGTCCAATGGGCCGAACGGCGCTGCACGTGGCGCTCGGCTTGGGCCTCTTGCTCCTGATAGCAGCCGTTGCAAGCACCTGGCTGGCGCCGCTCGACTCCACCACCGACACCCTGACCGGCCGCCTCCGGATTTGGGCAGCCAGCGTTCTGCTGATCGGCGAATATCTCTACACCGGCGTTGGACCCGGCCAGTTCCCGCTCGTCCTCAAAGCCGCCTTTCCCGACATCGGCGCCTCAGTCGCCCCGCACATTCCCCACGCCCACAACTTCGTGCTGCAGGCGCTGCTGGACCTCGGCCTTCCCGGGAGCTTCCTTCTGGGCCTTCTGATTGCGCTCGTCGTGCGTGGCCTGATCCTCACTGCGCGAGATTCCAGAGACAGTTCACTCCAGTTGCTTGCGGTCGGCCTGGCAGGCTCACTGCTTGCCTTCTTCGTGTACGGCCTTACCGATACCATCGCGCCCGGAGCGCGCGGCGGTTTACCGTTCTGGCTGGTACTCGGCCTTGGTCTTGCCTGCGGCCGTCTGCCACGAGAAACCCAGGTCACCGAGTGAACATCCGCCAGCTACTAGGGCTTGGCGCTTTGGTCGGTGTTCCCGTAGCCGCCTACGCCGGCTATCCCGCGCTGGTCTGGGCGGCGGCAATCCTTCGGCCCCGTCCACACGTCACTGACCCAAACCACCGACCATTCGTCACAGTCGTGATCGCCGCGCATAACGAGGCAGAGCTGATCGGCGCGAAAGTCCGCAATGTTTTTGAACAGGATTACGCACCTGGCAAATACACATGCATCGTTGTCTGCGACGGTTGCACCGACGACACGGCGGACGCTGCCCGCGCGGCCCGTGATGAACGCCTCCAGGTCATCGAATTGCCTCGCCAAAGGGGGAAACTGGCCGCCATCCGCGCGGCGCTTCCGCATGCGCGCGGCGAGATCATCGCGTTCACCGACGCCAATGTGCTGCTCGAACGCGACGCGCTCCGCCACCTCGTTGCTCCCTTGGCCGACCCATCCGTAGCCGCAGTCTCGGGGGCCAAGCACATTAGCGACGGTCCCGAAGCGGTGTACTGGCGATATGAACGCTGGCTCCGCGCCGTTGAAAGCGCCAGCGGCTCCATCGCCGGAGCCGACGGCGCCCTGTATGCGGTCCGCGCGACAGGTGTTGACGCGACGGCCTGCGCCGGCGCGGCGGACGATCTGCTGATCTCGCTTCGAGCCACTCGGGCGGGCGGACGTATCGTCTTCGCGCCACGGGCCCGAGCGACTGAAGCACCGTCTCCAGGTGTCAGCCAGGGTTTCACGGCCAGAACCCGAACGACCTCGGGAGCGCTATTCGCGCTGGAGAGCCTGCCGGGAGTTCTTTGCGATACGCGCGGTGACCTTTGGTGGAAGCTCGTCGGCCACAAGCTGTTGCGCATCGCCACGCCGTTGGTGATGGCAGCCGGTCTTGCGCTGCTCGCGTTACCGCTCTCACCGGCGCGACGCCCGGTCCGGTCGTCGTGCCTTGTCCTCGTAGCGGCGCTCCCAGTGGGAGGCCGCCTCGTGGCATGGATACGTTATGCCCTGCTGGCGAATCTTGCGGCACTGGCCGGCTTGGCACGTTTCGTCACCCGACGGCCGATCGACGCCTGGTCGCCGGCGCGCGACGAACGTGACGCAAGACGCACCATTCAGCCTTCCCTGAACTGATTGGGGGCGGGAGTGCCGCCAGCGATTGGGCCGCGCCGGCTGATGAGCTCAAGGCCGCCGCCGGCCTGGACGCGTCGCGCCTGGTCGGCCTTGGCGGCGCGGTCGACTGCCTCCGGATCCACGACAGTCCGGAGGTGTCGTTCGAATCGTTCGAGCAGCAGGCCCGACTTCGGATCGGTCGCCAGGTCCCGTGTCTCGTCCGGGTCGGCGGAGAGGTCGAAGAGCTGGGGCGGATCGCCGACGTGGTGAACGTACTTGTGGGTCCCGTCGCGCAGCATGTACATGGCTTCGCGGCAACCCGAGGCGTGGTACTCGGCGAAGACCGTGCGGTCGGGCAGCGGGTCGCCGTGGGCGGCGGGCCATAGGGACATGCCGGAAAGGTCGGCGTCCTGGTCGGCCAGCGGCGCGCCCACTCCCTCGACGATCGTCGGAAACAGGTCGACCAGCGAGACGGGCTGAGGCACGACCCGGCCTGGGGCAATGTCGGGTCCCGCCATCAAGAACGGCACGGCTGAGGCGCCCTCGTACATCAGGTTCTTGCCCCACATGCCGTGGTCACCCAGCATCTCGCCGTGGTCGCTGGTGTAAATGACGCGGGTGGTGCTTCCTAGTCCCAGCTGGTTCAGCGCCTCCAGCACCGATCCGATCTGGCGATCCAGGTAGGTGCACATGGCCAAGTAGGTGGCGATGGTGCGCCGAACCAATGTCTCGTCGAGTTCTTCGTCCGGCGACTGGATGCGCTGTTCGCGGATGTAGTCGGTGTGCGGGTGACGCGGCCAGTCCGCGGAGCGGAAGTTGATGGGCAACTCCATGTCCTCCAGCGGATACCTGGCGATGTCCTCCGCGGAGGCGACGAAGGGTGAGTGCGGCAGCGTGTAGGAGACCCACAGGCACCAGGGCGAGGTGTGTCGTTGGGCATCGGTTGCCAGCCAGTCGATGGCCTGGCGGGTGGTGGCGGCGTCGTAGCGCATGTACTCGGACTCCCCGACGCTCGGATTGGCGGCGGTGTTGAGGTAGTTGCGTTGGCGCGGGACGTCCGGCCGCAGCGAGCCGTAGAGGTCGCCCACGCCCTCCTTGACGTGCATGGGAATGCGCTGGTCGGGAAACCCGGTGTCGTCGTCGGGGCGCCGGAAGTGCAGCTTGCCGATGGTGGTCACCGGGTGGCCGCGCTCGACCAAGCGGTGGCCCCAGCTGGGTCGCTGGCCGGTGTAGGGCGCGGCGTTGTCCCAGACTCCGAGCTCGTGGGCGTAGCGGCCCGTAGCCAGGCTGGCGCGCGACGGCACGCAGATGGGGAAGTTGCAGTAGGCGGCGTCGAAGCGGACGCCGCGATCGGCCAGCCCGTCCAGGTTGGGCGTATGCGCCAGCGAATGGCCGTAGCAGCCGGCCGCGCTGCGCCGGTGCTGGTCGGATGTGATGAGCAGCAGGTTCAGCGGATCGACATTGGACACGTGAACGTTCTCGTCGTGCTCGGCCCCACTCTCGGCGCGATCAATCCTAGACCCGACTGATTCGCCGGGCGACCACGAACAGGAGTGCGCGCCAGGCGAGGAGCATGGCGGCGACGAGGGTGATGGAGGCGAGGGTAAAGGCCCAGGAGAAGGTGCGGTCGGTGAACCAGACGCGCAGCATGACGGCCACGACGCCGCAGCCGAGCCAGATGAAGGGAATGCGCCAGACGGCCAAACGCCAGCAGGTGAGGGTGGAGATGCGAAAGGCGCCGAGCCAGGGCGATGCGACGAACCAGACGCCCGCAAACGGCAGGGCGGTGCGGCCTAAGGCTTCGATCTGAACCATCCCGTGCTCGACCGGCGCCAAGACGATGAACAGCACGAACACGAGCGCGTCGCCCAGGACGGCGAAGGCGACGAGGGTGTTTCTTTTGCGGTCGGTCAGGTTCTTCATACGCGGGAAGCAGGCGCGTCGCCGGGGTGCGGTGGTTGCTGCTGACGTTGCATGGTTGCCGGTGGCGGCAGCCACCCTCACTCAACCCTTGTATGTTCCCAGGGCCTTGGACCTTCCGAGGCCCTGGGAACATACAAGGGTCTTTGCGGATCACAAGTCAAAGTGACCCCCAAACCAACCGCCTGACGCAACAAGCCCCGCCGGCCGATGGCGGGCGGGGCTTGAGTGTTTCGTGTGCGGTGTGGGCTAGAAGCCGCCCATGCCTCCCATGCCTCCCATATCGCCCATGCCACCCATTCCGCCCATGCCTCCCATACCACCCATGCCGGGGTCGGGGGGCATTGCGGCGGCGGGCTTCTTGGTCTCGGGCGCGTCGGCGATCAGCACTTCGGTGGACAGCAGCATCATGGCCACGCTGGCCGCGTTCTGCAGCGCGCCCCGGACCACGGTCAGCGGGTCCACGACGCCGGCTTCCCGCAGATCCTCGATCTGAGCGGTGTCGCCGTTCCAGCCCATGGCATCGTCGGCGTTGAGCACGCGCTCCACGATCACGTCGCCGACCTCGCCGGCGTTGGCGGAAAGCTGCCGCAGCGGGGCCGCCAGGGCGTCGCGCACGATCCGCGCGCCCATGGCCTGCTCGCCGTCAAGCGTTTCAAGCAGCTCGTCCACGGCCGGAATCGCCCGGATGTAGGCCGTGCCGGCGCCCGGCACGATGCCATCGGCCACCGCCGCCTGCGTGGCGGACAGGGCGTCTTCCACGCGGTGCTTTTTCTCTTTGAGCTCAACCTCGGTCGGCGCGCCGACACGAATCACCGCCACGCCGCCGGCCAGCTTGGCCGCCCGCTCTTCCAGCTTTTCGCGGTCGTAGTCCGAGTCCGTCGTCTCGACCTGCGACCTGATCTGTTCGATGCGCCGCACGATGTCGCGACGCGACCCGGCGCCTTCCACGATGGTCGTGTCGTCCTTGCGAACCACGATCCGCCGCGCCTGTCCCAGCACGTCCAGGTCCAGTTCCTTCAGGTCCTGGCCCAGGTCCTTGGAGATGACCTGGGCGCCGGTGAGGACGCCAATGTCATCAAGGATCGCCTTGCGGCGGTCGCCGTAGGCCGGGGCCTTGATCGCGCAGGCGTTGATGGCGCCGCGCACCTTGTTGACGATCAGCGTGGCCAGCATGTCGCCTTCCAGGTCCTCGGCCACGAACAGTACGTCGCGACGCCCGGACTGCACGATCTTCTCCAGCAGCGGCAGCATGTCCTGGGCGTTGCTCAGCTTGTCGTCGGTCACGAAGATGGACGCGCTCTCCAACTCGCAGGACATCGACGTCTCGTCGGTCACCAGGTAGGGCGAGATGTAGCCGCGGTCCAGCTGCACGCCGTCCACGAGTTCCAGTTCCAGCGCGTTGGTCCGGCCCTCTTCCACCGACACCGCACCGTCTTTGCCCACGCGGTCCAGCGCCGTGGCGATCTGCTTGCCGATGGCCGGGTCGCCGGACGAAATCGCGGCCACCCATTCCATCTCCTGCGGCTCGCTGATCGCACGGCCTTGCTCGTTCAGCGCCGTCTCGACCACTGAAACGGCCTTCTCCATGCCGCGCTTGATGATCATCGGATTCATCTCGGCCGCAACCGCGCGCAGACCGTCCTGGATCATGCGCTGCGCCAGCACCGTGGCGGTGGTCGTGCCGTCCCCGGCCACGTCGTTGGTCTTGGTGGCCGCTTCCTTGATGAGCTGGGCGCCCATGTTCTGGAAATTGTCGGGCAAGTCGACGTCGCGGGCGACGGTCACGCCGTCGTTGGTAATGATCGGCGACCCGAATTTGCGCGCCAGCCCGACGTTGCGTCCCTTGGGCCCCAGCGTGACGCGCACCGCGTCGGCGACCGAGTTGACGCCGTTCAGCAGCGCGCTGCGCGCGGTTTCATCGAAAATCAGGTCTTTAGGCATGCCGGCCGGACTCCTTCGTGGCGGTCTCGCACTCCAGCGGTTAGGTCAATTGGTAGGGGCGGAGCGCGCCCAGCGGCGCGCTGCGGCGCGCCGTCATTCGGCTGGCAATTGTAGCGCAGCGACGCCCCGGAATTGGCAAAAGAGAGCAGCCGTAGCACCAAACTCGTCCAGCAGCCACCCAGGGAAATCAGCCCATCGGGCGCTGCGTCGGCCCCGCTAGCGCCCCTTCCAATACGGATTCGGCGACCAGTAGCGTCGGTTCTTGATGCCCAGGGCAAACGTGGCCTCGGTGCTGAATTGGAGCGACTGTCTGAGCCGCGTCAACGCGTCCTCGCGGGTTGCCCCGCCCATGGCGCGGTAGTCGCGCCCGTCAATCACGGCATTGGCGTTCCAGCCCGCCATGCCCTTCCAGACGCTGACCTCAATCTCGATGTCGTCGAATTCGATGTACGTGATCTCGCGGTCGTCGGTCGCGGGGGGATCGGATGACACGGCAATCCAAGACGTGGCGGGGATGTCCGGCGATTATACGGACGCTCCGGCGCCGGCGACGGGTCGCGCCGATCCGGCGAGCCGCCACGTTCTTGACGCCGCCGTCCTCGCCGGCGTTGCTGGCAGTGCCGTCATTGCCGGCATCCGCCATCCCCAGCGCCGCCTCGCCCCTGCTGTCATTCCGAAGTCCGCTGAGGAATCTCGACTTCCTTCCGTGCCCGATCCCCAACCGAGGCCGCATCCCCCAACCCCGCACGCTCCCGTTGCTATTCGATGCCCCCGAGGGACCTCGCCTTCCGCCCCAACCTGCTGCCGGAACCCAGGCGCGACCAGCGCCTCGCCCCGTCACGGTGAACACATTGGCCGGAAAAGTGAACACTTTTGGGCGGATTCGAGCCGGCCAGTGAACACTTTTGGGGTGCGACGTGAACACATCGCCGGGAACCTGCTGAACACCTGTCCGGCCGATGCGGACCCGCGCTCGAGCGGAAGCAGGAGCTCATGTCCCAGGTGGATCGGGAGCCGCGGGGCATCAGATTGAAAAGCCTTACATTGGAAATAGTCATATCAAATAGGATATGACTTGTAGAATCATCGGTGGCGAGCTACGGTGCGTACCGGTGAGCAACGTGGCTCACCTAGCGAAAGAAGGCGACGATGCCTCGCTTCAGCGTTCGGTCTCTGATCGGCGGCAGCATCATGGCGGTGCTCCTCTTCACCGGGCTCTACCTGGCTCTGCGCAACGGTCACCGCGCAGGATTCCGGCCAACCCCCGCCCACTGACCCGGTGCTCGATACCACCTTGCCCATCGAGGCCGAGGTCACGGACGCCATGAGCAATCCCGTACGGATCAGTGGTGGCGATGGCTCCGGCGGAATCGAATACCCGGAGGGATCGCCCATGGGACTCGGACCGATTGGATTCTTCATCATCGGGATTCTGGCCGTAATCGGGCTGTCGGGCATCGTCCGGAGATTCCGTCGCTAAGGACCCGGGCGACATAGCCGGACCGCGGGGCTGCTGGGAATAGCCGCTCAGCAGCCCCGCCGACCTGGAACGGCTAGGTCTCGATCGGAGACTGGGCCTGCGGACTCCCGCCTCTCAGGCGTGGACCGGTAGCACCGGCGAGCGTGACAATGCGGACCAGCCGTTCCGTGCTGCCCGCCCCATGACGACGGACATCTTCTTCCAGATCGTGACGCCGGCTGAGGCGCTGGCGCGCCTGTTCGAGCACCTGCCTGGTATCCCACGCAGCCAGCACATCGGCCTGGATGCCGCGCTGGGTCGAGTCACCGCCGCGCCGATCAACTCGCCCGAAGACAGCCCGGCGTTTGCCCGCTCCGCCATGGACGGCTACGCGGTTCGCGCCGCCGACACCTTCGGCGCCTCCGAGAGCCTGCCCGCCTTCCTGACGGTGGACGGTGAAGTACCCATGGGCGCCGCCGCCGAGCGGCCCCTGCATCCTGCTACCGCCCAACTTATCCACACCGGCGGCATGCTGCCGCCCCGCGCCGACGCCGTGGTGATGGTGGAGTACACCCAGCCGGTCGATGAGACCTCCGTCGAGGTCCTGCGTCCGGCGGCCCCCGGCCAGCACGTCATCCAGGCCGGCGAAGACCTGGCCGCCGGCGACGTGTTGCTGCCAGCCGGCCACCAGCTGCGCGCACAGGATCTTGGTGTGCTGGCCGCCCTCGGCATCACCGAAATCGACGCGACGGTACGCCCTGTAGTTGGCGTGCTTTCCTCCGGCGATGAGATCGTTCCCGCCGGCAGCCAACCGGCCCCAGGTCAGGTCCGTGACGTCAACGCAACCACGCTGGCCGCTCTCGCCCGTCAGGCTGGTGCCGAAGTGCGCGACTTCGGCGTCGCACCAGACGTGCGATCGGAACTGGAACGGCGGACCCGTGAGGCGCTGGACACCTGCGATCTCGTGGTCATTTCAGCCGGCAGCTCCGTCAGCACCCGCGACATGACCGCCCACGTGATCGGCAGCGTGGGAAAGCCCGGCGTGCTGGCCCACGGCATTGCCGTCAAACCGGGCAAACCCACCATCGTCGCCCTGGCCGACGGCAAACCCGTCTTCGGCCTGCCCGGCAACCCCGTATCCGCCATGGTCGTATTTGGGTTGGTGGTCGAACCGACCATTCGACGACTCCTCGGCGCGGCCCCAGGGGACGATCCACCGCGCCGGCGGGCGCGACTGGCCCGCAGCCTCGCCTCCCAGACCGGTCGCATCGACTTCGTGCCCGCCGCGCTGCACCAGCGCGACGGCGAGTGGTGGGCA
The DNA here is from genome assembly GCA_028874175.1 of Chloroflexota bacterium. Classification (GTDB taxonomy): domain Bacteria; phylum Chloroflexota; class UBA11872; order UBA11872; family UBA11872; genus UBA11872. Next base: position 25,696 of record JAPPLN010000100.1, on the reverse strand, counting down.
ACCCCGGTCCTCGGCCCGTCCAACCTGATCGCCACCCTCGTGCGCGCCTCGGGACTGATACGAATTCCGCTGGACGCCGGCGGGCTGCCGGAAGGCGCCTGGGTTGACGTTGAACCCTTCTAGCTCCGACCAGCGCGCCGTCTACCTGACCGACGTGCCCCTTGCTACGGCACGCGAACGCCTGCAGACGGCGCTGGCCGAACTCCGCGACTGGCCGCCCCGCCGGACCCTCCGGCTACCGCTCGACCAGGCCCTCGGCCACGTCACCGCCGCCCCCGTCTGGGCGGCCCTCTCCAGCCCGCACTTCCCTGCCGCCGCCATGGACGGCGTGGCCGTAACCGCCGCCGGCACCGTCGGCGCCGCCGAGACCTCCCCGCGCCGGCTCAAGCTGGACACCCAGGCCATCTGGATCGACACCGGCGACGCCATGCCGCCCAACACCGACGCCGTGATCATGATTGAAGACATCCACGACCACGGCGACGGCACGATCGAAATCACCGCCGCCGCCGCGCCCTGGCAGTACGTCCGCCCAATGGGCGAGGACATCGTGGCCTCGGAACTCGTGCTTCCCCAGGGCCGCCGCCTGGAGCCGCGCGATCTCGGCGCCCTGGCCGCCGCCGGACACGCCGCGGTGGAGGTCGTCGCACTGCCCCGCGTGGCGGTGATCCCCACCGGCAGCGAACTGGTGCCCGTCGGGCAGACCCCGCGGCCAGGCGAGCTGATCGAGTTCAACGGCCTGATGCTCGGCGCCCTGGCCGAGACATGGGGCGCGGAGACGCTGCGCGGCGACATCGTCGCCGACGACTTTCACGCCATCCGAGCCGCCACCGCAGCCGCCCTCGAATCCGCCGACATCGTGGTCATCAACGCCGGCTCGTCCGCCGGCCGCGAGGACTACAGCGCCCGCGTCATCGCGGACCTCGGGCGAGTCTTCGTTCACGGCGTCGCCGTTCGGCCGGGTCATCCCGTGGTCCTCGGTGTCGCCCGCGGCAAACCCGTCCTGGGAATCCCCGGCTACCCGGTCTCCGCCGCCCTCACGTTCGAGCTCTTCGTCCGTCCCCTGATCGAGCAATGCCTGGGCCGCCCGGCGCCAAAGCGCCGCACCGTCAAGGCTGTCGCCCCACGCCAGCTCGTCTCCCATGCCGGCGACGACGAGTTCATCCGCGTCCGCGTCGGCCGCGTGGGCAACCGCGTCGTCGCCGCCCCGCTGGAGCGCGCTGCCGGCGTCATCATGTCGCTCGTCCGGGCCGACGGCCTGGTCACCGTCCCCCGCTTTTCCGAAGGCATCGCGGCCGGATCCGACGTCGACGTCGAACTCCTGGGCGAGACCGAGGCCATCGAGCACACCGCTGTCGCCATCGGCAGCCACGATCCGGCCCTCGACCTGCTGGCCAGCGAAGTCTCCCGCCGCTCGCCGCCCATGCGCCTGGCATCCACCAACGCCGGCAGCTACGGCGGTCTGGTCGCCCTGCGCCGCGGCGAGGCCCACCTGGCGGGCTGCCACCTGCTGGACCCGGCAACCGGCGTCTACAACGAGACCGACGTGCGCCGGGTGCTCCCCGGCCGCCCCGTCACCTTGATCCACTTTGCCCAGCGCGAGCAGGGCCTGATCATCCCGCGCGGCAATCCCAGGGGCATTGGCGCGCTCCAAGACCTGGTCCGACCTGACATTCGCTTCGTCAACCGCCAACGCGGCGCCGGCACCCGCATGCTCTTGGACCATCTCCTGGCCAAAGAAGGCATCGACTCATCCGCTATTGAGGGCTACGACCGCGAGCAGTACACCCACCTGGCCGTGGCCGCCGACGTGGACAGCGGCATGGCCGACGCCGCCCTGGGCATCCGCGCCGCCGCCCGCGCCCTGAGCACCGACTTCATTCCCGTCGGCCTGGAGCGCTACGACCTCGTCATCCCCAACGAGCACCTGGACCACCCGCCCGTCGCCGCCCTGCTGGCCATCCTCCGCGACCCGGCCTTCGCCGAAGCCGTCCACGCCATGGGCGGCTACGCCACCGAGCGCATGGGCGAAGTCATAGCCGAACTCGGCGGGAAAGACTGACGATCCATGGCCGTGCCCGCTCCCCCGGTCCCGCAGACCGCCGAGCTTCCGTCGGCCACGGCTGAGCGCGCCGCAAGTCGTCGCGGGCTAGGCCTGTTGGCTGTCGTCGCCGCTGTCGGTGCCCTGATCTTCAGCATCATGCTCGCCGGCACCGGGTCGGCGCCGCAGTCACTTTCGACGCCTTCGGAAATTGCCCTCAACGCGCCCGCACTCGAGGCATCTGGAACCGTTGCGGTCAATGCACTAGACGCGGACGCCCTTGCCTCACAGCTGCCGGGAGTAGGCCCCGTCTACGCCGCCCGAATCGTCCACGCCCGCACATTCTTCGGACCCCTGCAATCCGCCGCCGATCTTCGCGCTTTGGGCATCCCCGACGAGACGGTCGAACGCGTCCTGCCGCTGATCAGCTTTCGAGCGCCGGATCGTCCTGGGATCGCGTCGCCCTCATGACGAGTAGTGCAACGACCAGGAGCACCGCTTCGATCACGATCGGCAGCAGCGGGCCGACCTCCCGAACCCAGGCGATGACGCTGATCGTAATGGCGATGAAGAAGAGCCAAAAGACCCGGCGCAGATTGCGACGCAGTGTCGGCGTCAGTCGCCGTCCGCGCAGCGCCAGCAGCGCCATCGTGCCGACGAGGACGCCCTCCACGAGGATCGGCACAGGGCCCGACTGCAGCGACCACACAAAGACGATGAGTGTGATGAAGAAGATCGAGAAGACGGCGGCAAAGAAGGCGCGTTGGCGGCGGCGATCCATGGGTTGGCCTGGAGCACTGGCTGACGCCGCAAATCATACGGGGCGGGGCTGGGGCCAGGCGCCCTGATCGCCGGCGCGGGCGCCGCGCTGCTCCTCGGCTTCGCCGGGACCGCATGGTGGGGTCCGGCTCCTGCCTGGCTCACGGCCCTGCTGGCCGTGGCACTGCTAGCGGTCGGCGTGGCCCGCCCAAAGTGGCTGGCCGTCCTGCTGATCCCGGCTGCCCTGGTGCTCGGATTGGCCCGTGCCGCTCACCACCAGCAGTCCCAGGCGCCCCTCGCGCAGGCGTCGCCTGGTGTTGAACTCCGGCTCGAAGGCGAAGTCGTCGATGCGCATCCTGGCGCCCGCCGAACTTTGCGCGTAGAGCGATCAGGTCCCATCGGAACTGATCCAGCCGCAGCCGCCGGCCTCGTCGAGTTCTTCGCTCCCGGCGGTGCGGCTCCAGCGGGCGCCCACGTCGCCGTAATGGGCGCATTCGAGCCAAGCCAGCCACGCGGCTCGCCGCAGCTTCGAAGCACCGACGAGACGTTCGCCGGGCGCATCGACACCCAACAGGTCCGCATCCTGAATCCCCCACCCCATGCCGACCCGCCCTGGCTAACCCGGCTGCGCGACCACATCGACCGCAGCGTGCGCGGCGTCCTGCCCGAGCCGCACGGCGCGCTGCTGTCGGCCATCCTGGTCGGCAAGCGCTCCAGCCTTCCCGGCGACCTGCGTAACGACTTCCTGGCCTCGGGCTTGATTCACGTCGTCGCGATCTCCGGATTCAACATCACGCTGGTGGCCCTGGGCGTGCGCCGCATGGCCGGCTGGCTGATCGGCCGCTACAGCGTCCTGCTGGCCATGCTCGCCCTGCCCCTCTACGCCGCCCTCGCCGGCGGCGAGCCCAGCGTGGTGCGGGCCACGCTCATGGGTGAACTGATCCTGCTGGCCTGGCTGCTGGGACGGGATACCGACGCGCTGGTCGCTCTTGCCGCGGCGGCGCTGGCGATCGTGCTCGTTGATCCATCGGCCCTGGCCGATGTCGGCTTTCAACTCTCCTTCGCCGGCACGCTCGGCCTAGTCGTCATCGCGCCTGGAGTGTCGGAGTGGCTCCGAACCCGCGCTCGTCTGCCCCGCCTCGCCGCCGAGCCGCTGGCCGTCACCGCAACCGCCAGCCTGATGGTCACGCCGATCATCGCCCACACCTTCGAGCGCCTGCAGTTGGCAGCCGTCCCCGCCAACCTGCTGGCCCTGGCCGCGCCCGTCTGGATCATGGCCACGGGCGCGCCCGTGGCGGTGTGGGCCGCCGCCGGCTGGCCGTTCGGCGAGGTCCTTGCCTGGGCCACCTGGGTTCCGCTGGAATACCTGATCCAGGCCGCCCGCCTGGCCGCCGCGCTGCCCGGCGCCTCCGTCCCCATCCCCGGCTTCAGCCTCGGACACGCTGCCGCCGTCTACGCGGCCATCGCCCTCCTGGTCGTACTCGGCGGCCGCCAGCCCTGGCGAATCCCACAGGTCCGGACTCAGCGCATCAGATCCCTGGCCATCGGTCTGGGCGTCGCGGCCTTCGCGCTCCCGCCCTTGCTGGCCCTCATCGTCGCGCCGCGCCTGTTCCACGACCCGGCGACCCGGCTCACCGTTGACTTCGCCGGCGCCACACCTACGGTCTACGCCCGCCACGCCCATGCAAGCCTCGTCGTCGCCGGCGACCGCCTGCGACCCTTCGTGCTCGACGCCGCCCTACCGGCCTGGGACCCGACCGTTGACCTGCTGGTAATGCCGCGCAGCGACGGTCGCGCCGCCGCAACGGCCCTGGGCCTGCTGTCGGAGCGTCCGGTTGCCAGGGCAGCCGCACCACTGCTGCATGGCCTTGGGCCAGCACTCGTTTCTCAGGACGGCGCTCGCCGTACACCGGTCGAGGCCGCCGGATCTGCGTCCAGCGGCGGACTCACGGTGCGAATGCTCGACCATACGTCCGGATCGTGGACGGTGCTTTCCAGCGCGGATGTCTCAGCCCTTGTCGCGCCTCCCGGCGCAGCCCGTCCGCCGCCCAACGCATCGGCCGACGTGCTGGTGCTCACGCGACGCAGCACCCTCGGCCCCTCCGACTTCGATGTGCTTGGCCGGGCCGGTATCCGCCTCCTGCTGATCCCCCACCCGACGCGCGCCCAGGTCGCTGCCGTCGCCATTGATCCTGACGGACGACCCGGCATTCGCGAAGTCGTGGAGGGCACGGTGGCATTGATCCGAGCGGAGTCCGGCGACCTCGAGGTCCGCCGGCCGGGCTGAGACGTCGCACGGGGTACGATCCTTCCCAGTCCAGCCGTAAAAGAGAGCGAACCAGTGCACACAGCGGTTGTCGGCGGCGGGGCCATGGGCGCGGCCATCATTCGCGGCCTGATCGCGCGCGGCGGGCTCGAGCCGGCCGACCTGATGGTGGCGGAAGTCGTCGCCGAACGCCGCGCGGCGCTCGCCCAGGACTACGGCATAGGCGTCACCGGCGATGCCGCCGCCGCCGTGTCTGACGCGTCCCTGATCATCCTGGCCGTGAAGCCCCAGAACTTCCAGGACCTGGCCCCGACGCTCCGTCCGGCCCTGGACGGCGCGGCGCTGGTCATCTCGATCATGGCCGGCGTCACGCTCGAGACGCTCCGCACCGGACTCGGAACCGACCGCGTCGTGCGCGTCATGCCCAACATCGCCGCCCAGGTCGGCCGCGGCGCCTCCGTCTGGACCGCCGACCACGGCGTCACGGCGGCCGACCGCAACCGCACACGCGCGGTGCTTGGCGCGCTGGGAATGGAAGTCGAGATTGAGCGCGAAGAGCTGATCGACGTTGCCACCGCCGTCCACGGCAGCGGTCCCGCCTACGTCTACCTGCTGGCCGAAGCCTGGATCGACGCCGCCGCCGCGCAGGGGCTCGACCGGGAAATGGCGACAGTGCTGGTGCGCGAAACCATTGCTGGGTCCGCCGCCCTTTGGCAGGCCACCCGCAGCCCGCCGGCAGCCTTGCGCGAAGCCGTCACGTCGCCCGGCGGCACAACCGCGGCCGCCCTGGCGGCCCTTGAAGACTTCGACTTTCCCTCGGCCATGCGCGCCGCCATCGACGCCGCAACCCGAAGGGCCCGGGAACTGGCCTAGGCACGGCCTGGCACGCCTCTGCTAGCGTGCGCTCGAACGCATCCGGAGACCCTGTCCCATGGCCGCCACGCTCACCGACGCCCAACTTGAGGAACTCAAGACCTTCGACTCGGCCACCATCGCCAACGCCATCGAGCCCTTCAAGGTTCGCGACCAGACCCTCGGCTACGTGGGCTCCAACGTCCGCGCCCTGTTTCCCAACAAGACGGAGCCGATGGTCGGCTACGCCGTCACCGCCAAGGGTGACAGCACCACCTACGCTCGTCGGCGCGACCCGGCCCTCCAATTCGGACTCTGGGAAGCGATGGACCAGTCGCCCCGGCCTTCCGTGGTCGTCGTCCAGGACGCCGGCAACAACCCGTCCAAGTCGTGCCATTGCGGCGACGTGATGGGCACTTTGATCCGGGCACTGGGCGGGATCGGGTTGGTGACCGACGGCGGCGTGCGCGACCTGCCGGAGGTGGAGGACCTGGGCCTCCACTACTTCGCCCGCGGCCCCGTGGTCGCGCATGGGACAGCCGTGATATACGACGCCGGCGAGCCGGTGGTCATTGACGGCGTCCCCATCCAGACCGGCGACCTGCTGCACGGCGACGTGAACGGGCTGGTGGTCATCCCCTCCGAAATCGCCGGCGAGGTGGCCGACGCCGCCCGCGAGGTGATTGCCGACGAAATCCGCCGGAAGGAGTTCGCGGCCTCGCCCGAATTCACGCTCGAGGGCTATCGCAAACTACTCGGCTTGTAGCGCCGCGGCACCTCCACCGTGGCGCGCCCCGAGCCGACCGGCACGGGCGCTGGCGACGCCGTGGCTGCAGGTCTTCGTGTCGCGGTGGACGCCGTGGCCGCCGGTGCCGGACTCCTGCCCGGAGCCGGCCCGCTGCGCCACACCACCGTCAACCTCGTCGCCGCGCTGGCCGACCTGGCGCCGCATTGCTCATGGCACGTTCTCTGCCCCGCGTTCGCCCCGCTGCACGAACTCTCCAGACGGCCAAACATCAGGGCCCACTCGATGCGCTTCGCGGCCCGGGTACGCCCGGTCCGCGTCCTCTACCAGAACACCGGCTACGCGCTCGCTCTCCGACGCGTTCACCCGGACGTCACCCTTCACACCGTCAACGTCGCACCGCCGTTCGGCCCGCGCCCGCGCGTCGTCATGCTCCGCTCGTTGCAGTGCTTCACCCACCCGCGCCAGTTCGGCTGGCTGCGACGCGCGTACCTCCAGTTCGCGCTGCGTCGCTCGCTGCTCGGAGCCGACCGAGTCGTAGCGGGCACGTCGGCGGCCGCCCGCGACGCGCAGCGCTTGCTGGGCTTGGATCCGAAGCGTCTTCGCATAGTCCCTCACGGCCTGGCCCCGCACATCGCCAGCGCGCTGGAAAAGCCGCCGCCGGCCCGTCAATCCGAGCGCCCGTACCTCCTGGCCGTCTCAGCCCTCTACGGCCACAAGAACTATCCCCGCCTGCTGCAGGCCTTCGCGTCGCTGCGGCGCCGAAATGCGATTCCCCACCACCTGCACATCGTCGGTGCTGACGCCGACCTCACGGCCGCCGACCTGCGGCGCATGGCGACCGACCTTGGAATCGGCGACGCCGTGGCGCTGCTCGGCCCCGTCCCCCACGACCGCATCGCGGCCCACTACCAGCGGGCCGACGCCCTGGTCTACGTCTCCCTGGCCGAAACCTTCGGCCACCCACCCCTGGAAGCCATGGCCCTCGGCTGCCCCGTCATCGCCTCCAATACGACGTCGCTGCCCGAAATCACCGGCGGGGCGGCACAGCTTGTCGATCCGACAGACGTCCAGGCCATCGCGTCAGCTATCGAACGCGTCGTCACCCAGCCACGGCTCCGCGCCGAGCTTGTGGATTGCGGCAGACAACGTGCCCGCGACTTCACCTGGACCCGCGCCGCCCAACGACTCCTGGCTGTTCTTGGCGAGGTCGCCAACGCGTCAGCGTCGACCGCCTACTGACGGATCGAATAGCCCCGCCGCTCAAGCTCCGCGGCCATCCGCATCGCCGCCTCCACCCGGTTCGGACCCTTCTTGTTGTAGAAGATCACGTAGCTGGCCGTCTCAGGCCCGTGCCGCGCCGATACCAGATCTGCCAGCTCACCAATCTCCAAGTCCGTGTACGCATGCTCCGCTCGCAGCGCCCGGCGCTCGCGAGCTGACACCTTGCCCGCGTTGTCGCGTCCCATGAAGCGGTAGTACGCCAGCGCGGGCGCCGTCAGCTCATCCACGGGCTTCGGCAAGCCGACAACCGCCGCGCGCGGCTCGTCAGCAATCACGGCGCCTAGCCCAAGCGCGCGCATCCGCTCTAGCGTCTCTGCTCGCATCTCGCCCAGCCAGGCCGGGTGCCGAAGCTCGATGGCAATCGGATCGTCACCCATTCCGTCGCGCAGCAAGGCCAGGTGCGCATATGTCTCCGGCTTCGGTCGCACGTTCACGCCCAACTGCACCAGGAACCCGCCAAACTTCCCGGCCTCCCGCAGCGGCTGTACGCCCTTGAACTGGTTCGCGATGTACTCGGAAGCCAGCTGCGGGTCGCGCGGCGGGTTCGCCACCGCACGATGCGCCTTGACCAGGAACGTGAACGCCTCCGGCGTCTGCTCAGCCCACTGCCCGTATACCGAAGGATCAATGCGCCGATAGAAGCTGGCGTTGACCTCCACAACCCGCAACCGCGATGCGTAGTACGCCAGACGCTCCGCCGGCTTGGTCCCCCGCAGATAGAAACCGGAGTGATCCGACCAATTGGCCGTGCCGACAGTGATGCGACCGACGCTCGCATTGGACATTGCGTTCCGCGTCCTCCCGTCAGCGCATCCCAATGCTAGACACCAGCCATGCGGCGGATCCGGCGACTGGGGCACCATGCCGGCACCGCGTGAACCGCGCGGAGGAGGTCCCGACGGCACGAAGGAGGAACGTCCACCGACTGCTCGACCACTCGCTCATCGGTCTCATCGGCCGCCGCGGCAGGGGGATTCGCGCGGCCCTGAGATTGCGGACGGCTACTTGCCGTCCGCGGGAAGCGAGGACTCGGCTCGCCGGTTTGTGGGGGTACCGCGCCGCCGGAACCTTCCTCACACGGTCAGCTCAATATACCGTACAAAAAGCGAACGTCAAGCCGGAGAGCCGCGCCCGTCGCGCCGTTGCTACGATGCGGCACCAGCTTCAAGGTGAACCCCATGGCCCGTCCCAAGGTTCTCGTCACCGGCGCCGCCGGCTATGTGGCGGCCCAGATGCTGCCCACCCTGCGCGAACGCTACGACTGCACCCTCATCGACGTCACCACCACCGGCCGCGGCGGCTCCGAGGTCCCCGGCGTCCAGGTCCAGAGCCTTCTCGACGACCGCGAGACGCTGCGCCCGCTCTTCACCGGCTGTGATGCCGTCATCCACCTGGCCTTCATTCGCCGGACCGAGGACGTCCGCGAGCACTTCGACGGCGAGATGGACAACATCCGCATGGCCTACAACGTCTTCCGGCTGTCACTGGAAGAGAATGTGCGCCGCGTCGTGATGGCCAGCTCCAACCACGCGGCCGACTTCTACGAGCACCTGCTGCGCAGCCGCGAGATGGACATGCTGCAAGCCACCAACGACATCCGCCCGCTCTCCGACAACTACTACGGCTGGGCCAAGGAGTCCTACGAGCACCTGGGCTTCGTCTTTGCCACCGGCACGCTGGGCCGCAAGCTCGAGAACGTGCATATCCGCATCGGCGCACCGCGCCAGCTCGATCCCACCGCGCTTTCGGGCGACATCCAGGGCTATCCCGTCCGCCGCAACCTGGGCGCCTACATCAGCCCGCGCGACCTGACCCAGCTCTTCGTCAAGTCAATCGAGACCGAGAACATCGACAACGAGTGGGGAATTCCCTGGCAGGTTTTCTACGGCATCTCCGACAACACGCGCTCCTTCTGGGGTCTGGAGAACGCCCGCCGCGTCATCGGCTACGCGCCGGAGGACGACTCCGAGGTGTCCTGGGCCCGGGAGGTGTACGACAACCTCACGTCGAAGGGCGTGCTCGGTCGGGTCGGCAAGGCGCCATGAGCATGGACGCACCTGTCGAACGTCGCTGGGAACGCTGCCGGCCGCAGCAGATCTGGGACGCCCTCGCCGAGTTCCCCTGCGTGTACGTCCCGTCCGGCCCCCTGGAGTGGCACGGCCGCCAGAACGCCGTGGGCCTGGACGCCGTCAAGTCCACCGCCATCTGCCGCCGGGCCGCCGAACGCACCGGCGGGCTGGTATATCCCACCGTCTTCCTGGGCGCCTGGGAAGTGCCGTGGCCGCTGGGCATGCCGGCCGCCCCCGATCTCATCCAGTCCAACGCCCAGACAGTCCTCGACTACCTGGCGCGGAACGGCGTCAGGGTCGTGATCTGGCTGGGCGGACACGGCGGCAGCGAGGACTACCTGGCCTATCGCCGCGCCGCGCTGGACGCTATGCGACAGTCGGACATCCTGGTGCTCGCCGCCGTCGACTCGCAGCTGCTTGGCGACTTCGAGAAGCCGATGGACCACGCGGCCGCCATCGAGACTTCGATCATGATGTACCTGCATCCGGAGACGGTGGACCTCGACGCCCTGGATCCAGCGCCCGACAAGTGGCCCGAAGGCGTCGGCGGCGACGACCCGCGCACCCACGCCAGCCGCGAAAGAGGCGAGCACTACGCCGAAACCCTGATCGACCGCATCGCGGACGCCGCCCGTCGCCTCGTGGCCCTGGACGACCAGGTCGAGCGCCGCAAGCATCGCCAGTGCGTCGCGCAACAGGTGGCCATGGACGACATGGTCGTCTTCGGACGCGCATATCTCGCCTCGGCCGACTCGCCCGGGAAGACGCCCAATCCCGCCTGGCTCGAACACCAGGAGGCCTACCGCGTGGGCGACTACGACCGCGCGCTGGCTGCCGGTTCCAAGGCCATCGAGGCTACCCGCCAGGCCACCGCCGGCCGCCGCCCGGCTGGATTCGACGGCGAACGCATCGTCTGATTTTGCCCACAATCCGGTTCCGTCGAATAAGATAGGGCCGCCCCAAGAGGCGATTACGTACCGACCCGAACCCTTCGGCCCGCTCTAGCCGCGCGCCGCACTGTCAACACCGACCAAGGGAGCCACACGACCGCCATGGCAAGCGACAAGAACCTCGACGACCTCGGCCTGACCCACACCGGCGACATCCACTGGAACCTGAGCACCGCCGCCCTGTATGAGCACGCGGTGCGAAACGGCGAGGCCGAACTCAGCAACTACGGCCCGTTGATCGCCATGACGACCCCGCACACCGGGCGCTCGCCCAGCGACAAGTGGGTTGTGCAGGACGACGGCAACAAGGACCACGTGTGGTGGGGCCCGAACAACCAGCCGTTCGACGAGGCGAAGTTCGAGCCGCTGTTCGCCCGCGCCTGCGCCTTCGCGCAGGGCCGCGACCTGTACGTGCAGGACCTCTACGCCGGCGCCGACGCCCGCTACCGGCTGCCCGTCCGGTTCGTCACGGCGTATGCCTGGCACAGCTTGTTTGTCCGCAGCTTGTTCATTCACCCCACGGCCGAGGAACTGGAGAACCACGACCCGCAGTTCACGGTGGTGAACCTGTCGCCGTTCCAGGCCGACCCGGCCGTGGACGGCACCGGTACCGAGACCTTCATCGTCGTCAACTTCGCCCGCAAGCTGGTCGTGATCGGCGGGACGCGCTACGCCGGCGAGAACAAGAAGTCCATCTTCACCGTCATGAACTACCTGCTGCCCCAGCAGGGCGTGCTGCCCATGCACTGCTCGGCCAACGTGGGCTCGGACGGCGAGACGGCCCTCTTCTTCGGCCTGTCCGGCACCGGCAAGACCACCCTCTCCATGGACCCCGACCGGCCGCTGATCGGCGACGACGAGCACGGCTGGAGCGACGTCGGCATCTTCAACTTCGAGGGCGGCTGCTACGCCAAGACCATCAAGCTCTCCGCCGAGAACGAGCCCGAGATCTACGCCACCACCCGCCAGTTCGGCACGGTGCTTGAAAACGTGCCCATGGACCCCGACACCCGGATGGTGGACCTGGACTCCGAGGAGATCACCGAGAACACCCGCGGCGCCTACCCGCTGACGCAGCTGACCAACGTGGTTCCCGACGGCCTGGGCCGCCACCCGCGCAACGTGGTGTTCCTGGCCGCCGACGCCTTTGGCGTGCTGCCGCCGATCTCGCGCCTTACGCGCGATCAGGCCATGTACCACTTCTTGCTCGGCTACACCGCCCGCGTGGCGGGCACCGAGCGCGGTGTGACCGAGCCTGAAGCGACCTTTAGTGCCTGCTTCGGCGCCCCCTTCCTGCCGCGACCGCCCAGCGTCTACGCCGAAATGCTGGGCGAGAAGCTGGATGAGCACGGCTCCACCGTCTGGCTGGTCAACACCGGCTGGACTGGCGGCCCGGCTGGCGAGAGCGACCGCATCTCGCTGCCCTACACCCGCGCCATCCTCGGCGCCGCCCTCTCAGGCGCGCTGGACGACGTGCCCTACGTGACCGACGAGGTCTTTGGCCTCCAGGTGCCCACCGCCTGCCCCGGCGTGCCCGCCGAAGTCCTGGACGCCCGCGGCCAGTGGTCCGACCCGGCCCGCTACGACGCCCAGGCCACCGAGCTCGCCGCCCTCATGCACAACGCCTTCAAGCCCTTCGCCCCCGGCGTCTCCGCAGGCGTCCGCGACGCCGCTCCGCTGGCGGCGCGATAAGGGAGTTGGATCGGAGGATGGCCCGATGAGCAACCAGTACTTCGCCTTCATCGGCACCTACACGACAGGCGCCAGCGAGGGCATCTATACGTATCGGTTCGATTCGGGCACCGGGGCTCTGGAACGCCTGAGCGTGATCGGCGGCATTTCCAATCCGTCGTGGGTGGAAGTGTCGCCGTCAGGCCGGAACCTCTACGCCGTCGGCGAGGAGTCGCACGGCGTCATCAAGGCTTACGCCATCGACTCCGACACCGGCGCTCTCACCTACCTGAACGAGCAGCTCACCGGTGGCGAGGTCCCCTGCCACATCAGCGTCGACGCCACTGAGGCGTATGTGTTGCTGGCCAACTACGGCAGCGGCAGCGTGGCCATGCTGCCGATCGAGGCGGACGGAAGCCTGGCCCCGCTGACCGGCTTCGTTCAGCACGAGGGAACCAGCATCCATCCCATCCGGCAGCTGGGACCGCACGCCCACTCGATAATCCTGGACGCCGCCAACCGCCTGGCCTTCGCTCCGGATCTGGGCATCGACAAGCTGCTGGTCTACGACCTCGACCTGGAGAACGGAACCCTGGCGCCCCACCACGTCCCCTGGGTTCGCACCCCGGCCGGCGCGGGACCGCGGCACTTCGACTTCCACCCCAACGGCCGGTTCGCCTACCTGATCAACGAACTGGCCTCGTCCATCACCGTGCTGCGCTACGTGGCTGACCAGGGAATCTTCGGCGAGATCGAGACCGTCAGCACCCTGCCGGACGACTTCGACGGCGAGAGCACCTGTGCCGACATCCACGTCGCGCCGTCAGGCAAATTCGTCTACGGCTCCAACCGCGGCCACGACAGCATCGCCATGTTCGCCATCGACGAGGACACCGGTCGCCTCACCAGCCTGGGCAACGAATCCACCCGGGGCCAGACCCCCCGCAACTTCGCCATCGACCCCTCGGGCACCTGGCTGCTGGCCGCCAACCAGGACACCAGCACCATCGTCACCTTCCGCATCGACCAACAAACCGGCCACCTCCACCCCACCGACCACACAACCCAAATCCCCAACCCCGTCTGCATCAAGCTGCTGCCGGCTGCGCAGTAGTTACGAGTACGCGCACCTGGCGATGTGACTGGCTGTCGCGGCTCGTTGCTAGCCTTTCGTAAGGCGGCGCTGCCAACCGCACGGGAAACAGCCGAACCGCGTCGTCAGGCGCTACACGACGAGTTCTATCGCGGCGGGCAGGACGAGGCGGGTTACCGCGCGGATGAGCCCGAGTCCGAGGTTGAAGTCAAACAACCCGTACGAGACGGTCGCGACGATTCCGCCGATCGAATGCCGAGGGAAAAGAGCCCAGAAGGTGGCGAAAACGCTCACCGGCCCCAGCAGAACTGCAATAGCCGCGCCCACGCCGAACAGCGTCCCGAGCGTTCGACCGTTGCTTAGCCCCAACGTCTCCCGAATGGCGAGAAAGGTCCCAATGACGACCCACACTGAGATCAGCGTCCGAACCGTGCCCCAGAGCGGCGCCGAGATCCAAAAGAGGACGAGGCTTGTCGCGAAGAAGACGCCCGGCGCCTGTGCGAACGCGATAGCGCGAGCGACTTGCCCGAATCCCGACGCCTCGCCATTGGGTGCCTTCAGTCGCGCGCCAACCAGCCAAATCCCTGCTGCCCAGACCGGCCAGGCGGCTACATGCGTTATGGCGATAAGGCCGGCACCGCTGACACTTACCCAGACGCCCTCGGCACCGGCGGCTACAGCCGTCAGCAGAACCACCAGCGCCGCCTGCCGGGTATCGCCGTCAGGCGCCGACACCTCGCGGTAGAGGCTCGCGTCCAGCCGCAGGGCGCGGAGCAGCCGGTTGATCAAGCCATTGCCCATGGCTGGCCTCATTCCACGCGCCGCCCAAATCGGTCAGTCTGGCACGCGCCGCCTGGGACCGTTAGGTCGCTGCGCCGGGTCTGCCGACCTGGTCGATGATGTTCAGACCGACTGCTTCGCTCCACCTGGCGCCCTAGTAGGCAAAGGGATGTAAGACCGATCTGGACAAGAGATGCAGGATCGTGTTGCACGGGCCGACGAAACGGAGGTTAAAGTCAAGTCCCAGGGCGACATCCATTGCCGTGGCACCGTCGTCCCTGAATCCGAAATCGTCGTCGTTCAGGCCCACAAACTCCCGTCCCGCAATGCCGCTGAGCACGACGACAGTGAGTCCCAACAACGCCGCGATAGCCAGCCCGACGGCAACCAGTGCAACAAAGGTCCGGGCGCTGCTTAGCCCCAGTGCCTCGCGAACGGCCAGAAAGGTCCCCGCGAGCACCCAGGCTCCAATCAGGACAAATAGCCAGAACTCCGTGACCCACACGACGCCGGAGCGGAGCCCTTCGGGCCCTCGAGCGAATCCGACGATCACGACCAGGAGCACGTACAGCGCGCCCAACGCGGCCGGCGCCTGGGCGAGCGCCAGAGCGCGGGCGATCTGGCCAAACCACGGCGGCGGTCGGTCAGCCGGCGCCCAATGCGTCCCAACGACCCAGAGTCCCATGGCCCATACCGGCCAGGCTATGAGGTGGGCGAAAGCGAGAACAATGGCATTGGGGAAAGCAGACTGCGACACGACCGAGCCAAGATCCATACCGGCTGTGTCGGACCTCGCCAAGTTGACGAGCGACACGGCACCCCAACCGATTCCGGAAATTAGAGCCGCGACCACAACCACCGCTGCCGCCTGCCAATTGCCACCGGGAGCCGCGACTTCACGGAACAGTCTTGAATCCAAGCTTAGGGCGCGGATCATGTGGCCAGCGAGGCCGCTATACGCCCTAGTGGCCATTGCGGCTAAACCCCAGGATTCCTAGGCCATGCCGGGCGGGCAGGCGTCCGCTGCCAGAACCCGGCACTACAGCCCTCCGATGCCGTGAACGCTCGTAACCCTGCCTACATCAAGGCTCGCGATCGCTGAGAAGATTCCGACCAGAAGCGCCGCATAGACCGCCGCGCTCACAGCCAGCGTCACCAGCACTCGCCCGCCGCTCAGTCCCAGCGATTCGCGGATTGCCGTTGAGGTTGCTGCCAGCAGCCACAGCCTGGCCATCAGCCAGACCCCGCTCGTGTACGGGGGCGGAAGAATCACCAGCACACCGGCCAGATTCGGCGTCTGAGCGAACACCAACACCCGCGCCACCGTCCAGAACCGTATGGACTTGGCCTCGGCCGGCGCCAATCGTGCGCCGACAAGCCAGGCCGCGAAGGATCCGCCCAGCCAAGCGGCCAGCGTGACCAGCGGCTCCAATACGATCCCGGCCAACAGGCCCGTAGCCAGCGATCCCGCGGACGCCCCGCCCAGGAAAGTCGACACGCCAAAGCCCAGAGCGGCGACCAGGACGACGAGGACCGTTTCCAGGATATTGCGGCCGTCGCCGGCGACATTACGGTAAAGAGAGTGCGCCAGCAGCGCAGCAGCGCACATTCGTTCACCGAGCCTGCCAGACAAGCTGGCGTCCATGGCCGCTGTTCTCCGTTTCACGCGACGCGCTACCGGATCGTTGCCAGCGCCTGGCCAAGGCTGCTCATGAGCGAGGGGCCGAAGTGCAGGCCGAGGTTGAAGTCAAACTGGAACGCGGTGAGGTAGGGGATAAAGGGCGCGACCTGCGCGGCGATGGCGTCGCCGTGGTCCAGCCCGACGGGTACCCGCGGTTCGAGCCCGAAGGCCTCAGGCACCGCGCCGACGGCGGCGGCGACGACGCTCCCAACGGTAACGACCAGGCCCAGCAGCACCGCCAGGCCAGCCCCCACGATGATCAACGCGCCCAGCGCCTGGCCGCCGCTCAGCCCTAGCCCTTCCCGAAGAGCTACCAGGCTCCCAAGGAAAACCCAGACTAGAAGCAGCGGCCAACCCACCCCCACCAGAAAGTCCAGGAACGCCAAGTTCGCGGGAGGGGCCATGTACGCCTGCAGCCAGCCTGTCTGGGAAAGAACAAGGGCGGCGCCGACCGTGGTTGGAAGCAGGAGAGCTGGGCCGAACACGCCCGGCGCCTGCGCGAACGCCAGGACGCGGGCGACCTGACCGAATCCTGGCGCCTGGCCGCGCGACGCGCTCATTCGCTTACTGACCAGCCAGAGCCCGGCAGCCCAGACCGGCCAGGCCGCGACCAGCGCCAGGACGCGGACCACGACTCGATAGTTCTCAAGGTCCATGGCAATCCACGCATTGGCCTCGGTAGTCGTTAGACCCGACCACCAGAAACTTCCCGAAGAACTCAGCCAGGAGACCAGTGATCGCGCGCTCTGCGCAAAACTAAAGCCGACCGCGGCGAGGATGACGACTAGCGCGGCCTGCTCGGTGCTGGCGCCGGGCGCGGCGACTTCGCGGTAGAGCGTCGGGTCCAGCCGCAGGGCGCGGAGCAGCCGGTTGATGAAGCCGCTACCCATGGTTGCCGGCCTCGCTCCCGCTCCGCCTCCGGCCGTCAGTCTGACACGAGCCGCCTCAGAGCGTTAGGTCGCTTCGCCCAGCCTCCGGGCCTGGTCGATGATGTTGACGCCAACCGTTTCGCTCCAGGCGTCAATCAGGCGGGCAAACAACTCCCCGGGTTGGCCGTTGCCGACCTGGGTGCCGTTGACGCGGGTGACTGGTAGCAGGCAATAGGGGGTGCTGCTGAGGAAGGCTTCGTCGGCGTTGAAGACGTCGTAGAGGGTCAGGTCGGCCTCTCGGACGTCCACGCCCAGGTCCAGGCTCAACTCGCGGACGGTGGCGAGGCTGACGCCGGCCAGGCCGGTGCCGGTGCGCGGGGTCAGGATGGCGCCGTCGGACACCAGCATGAAGTTGGCGCCGGTGCCCTCGGCGATGCGACCCTCGTCGTCAAGCAGCAGCGTGTAGGCCCCGGGAGCCAGGGCGTTCACTTCCTGCTCCGCCAGCGCCAGGAACATGCGGCTGCGCGTCTTCATGCGCGGATCCTGGGTGGCGATGTTGACCTGGCGGATCGAGGGCGTCACGCAGTGCGCGCCCTCCTCGTAGTAGCGGTACCAGTACTTGAAGCCCAACTCGTGCGTCCACACCAACACCGAGGGCCCGGCGTCGCCGCGCCCCACGCCCGGGAATTGCGGGTGCGAGCCGCGGGTGATGTTGTGAAAGATCCAGGTGTCGCTGCCCTCGGGCAGGTCAGGGCGGTTGCGCTCGACGACCTGAAGCGTGACCTCGGTCAGTTCCTCGGGCGTCAGGCCCGGGTCCAGGCGGCAGTAGTGCAGCGAGCGGTAGAGCCGGTCGATGTGCTCCTTCAGCTTGAACGGCTGTCCGCCGAACGTGCGCGTGGCCTCGTAGACGATCTCGCCGTAGATGATCGCCAGGTCATTCGGCCAGTAGCGGGCCTGCTCCAGCGGGACGATCTCACCGTTCGAATAAGCCCAGGTGCTCGCGCTCATATCGAGGAATCCCTACCGGCGACTCGCGCGAGGGAGCCTAGCACCGGATGAATCTGGCCCGATGTTTCACGTGAAACATCGCCCGCCTCCGGGATTGGTCAGGTGTGGCGGCAATGTTTCACGTGAAACATTGCGAGCAGCGGATCTACGGCAGCGGCTTGCGCAGGCGCCAGAAGACGGCGTTGACGGTCGCGTTGACGGTGCGGGCGTAGAAGGCGTACGGCCCGGCCCCGTAGATTACGCCGGTCTCCACGCCCCGCGCCCGGAGGTCGGCCAGCGCGCGCTTCAGCAGCACCGTGCCCACGCCCAGCTTGCGGACCTCGGGTGAGACGCCCATCGGCCCCAGGCGCTCGGGCGCGGCCACGTCAGTGACGGCGAAGCCGCAGAACTCGCCGTCCTTCTCGGCCATCCACAAGGTCGGCGGGTCGAGCTTCAGGCCCGAGGTTGCCAGGTAGGCCCAGCGCCGCCCGACGGGGTCGCTGGCCAAGGCGCTGGGGTACTCGAACTCGCGCGCCACGTAGTCCCAGGCTTGCTGGTAGTCGTCCATCGTCAGCCGACGCACGCGCAGGCCGTGGTCGCGCTCTAGCTCCTTTTCCTTGTCCGCAGTGTCCAGCGGCGTGTTGCGCAGGTCCACGTCCATGTCCATCCCGTCGCCCGCGCGCTCGTAGCCGTGCGCTTCCAGGAAGCACAACGCCTCCGTGTAGCGCAGGTCCAGGCCCTGCATGAACCGGTTGTTGCCGGCGATGATCGCCACGGACTCGCCGGCGCCCAGGCTGGCCAGCCGGTTCTCGATCTGGTCGAACATTCGAGACGCAATGCCCTGGCGGCGCACGTCACTCGCGACGGCAAATAGCTTCACGCCGCCGGCCGTCTGCAACTCCTCGCTCGGCGGCGCTCCGCAGGCCATGGCAACCAGTCGCTCGCCCTGCCAGACCGTCGGATTGAGGTCCGGGTCGAAGTCGGGATCGTCCAGGATGCGGTCCTGGAGGATGGCCTCCGAGAAGGGCAGGTACGCAATCTCGCGCCGGCACAGCGCCGCCGCGGCGGGCAGGTACGCCGCTTCCAGGGGCCGCGTGTCCAGATCGGTCACAGCGCCTCGATCCAATGGCTCATGGTCTTGAATTCGCGCTCGGCCAGCGTACGCCCGGTGGGCACGCCGGGTCCGACCTCCGACTCGACGATTAAGTGTCCGGTATAGCCGCGGCGCTTCAACTCGGCCAGGATCGACGGCCAGGGCACGTGGCCTTCACCCAGCGCCCGCTTGGCGAACCACCCAGGACCCAGCCGGCGGCGCGGCGGTTCCATGCGCTCGATCCAGCTGCCGATGTGCTCGAGGTAGAGGCGAAACGGGTATGCCCCGAGCTCGGTGGAGCCGACGATGGAGTGATCCTTGACGTGCACGTGCAGCAGCCGGTCCCAAACCGCACCGACGCAGCGAGGCCCGAACGGCGTAGGCGTCTGCATCAGATTGGCCGGATCGAGAATCAGGCCAACGGCCGGGCGATCAATCTCGTCCAGCAGCCGGTTGGCGCCGGCCGCCGTTTCGGCCAGCGATCCGTGATGCATCTCAATCGCCACCATCACATCCAGATCAGCCGCCGCGTCGGCGCACCACCGCAGGTGGCGCGCGGCTCGTTCCCAGTGCTCGGGCTCGGCTTCCGGGGCCGCCACCCAGCCCGGCCAGACCCGCACGCTACGAGCCCCCAGCACGGCGGCCCAAGTCAGGAATCGGTGCGCGGTCTTTCGGGCTTCTCGTGCTTCGGCCTCGTCCAGCAGCGCGAAGTTGCCGGCGTGGGAGGCGATGTTGGCGATCTCCAGCCCCTCGAAGAGTTCCAGGAGGATCTCAAGGCGCGCGGCATCCGCGTCAGGCGGGAGCTGGTGACGCGTGCCGCGGAGCTCCACGCTGCCGTAGCCAATCTCCCGCGCCGCGGCGGCGAACTCGGCGGCCGGCGCGTGGTCAAACAGCAGCCCGGACAGCGCTACCTGCATTCAGCCACTTTCCGTCCCGGCTTCCAGGAACCACTCGCACCGTACGTCATCGCGGATAACCCGTCCTCATGCCGGCGGCGGGCATACGATTGGGAATCATGCTGATCCACAGACAGAAACCGACGTGCATCTGCGCCAGCTGACGCGTCGAGCAGTGCTTTCGGCGGGATTGGCGCTTGGCGCCGGCGCGCTGGCCGGCTGCGGCGACCCGCCGGCCCTGCCGCCGCTGCCGTTTGCGGACTCCGACCGCGGCAACGTGACCTACCGCACCGCCGACGGCATCCAGGTCGTCGCCACCTTCACGCCGCCGGACTCTGCGCCGCCCTGGCCGGCCGTCGTGCTGATGCACCAGTACCAGGGCACGCGCGCCCAGTGGGACGACCTGACGCCCGACCTGCTGGCCGCCGGACTGGCGGTGCTGGCGCCAGATGCGCGCGCCCACGGCGAGAGCCTGCGGCGCGTGCGAGACGACGGCGGCTACGACTTCGAGACCGATCGCGCCAACACGCTGGACGGCTGGCCCGATGACGTGGCGGCGGCCGTAGCCTGGCTAATCGCTCGCGGTGATATCGACTCCGGGCACATCGGCGTCGGCGGCGCCAGCGTGGGCGCCAACACGGCCTGGATCGCGTCCGCCGCCGTGCCCGCCGTGCGCCGAGCGGTGGCCGTCAGTGGCCGCTTCGAACCGGGCCGCCTGCTGATGGGCGAAGACATCCCCAACTTCCAGCCCCGCGGCGTGCTCTTCCAGTCGGACCGCGAGGAGGCCCTGCAATCGCAAGCCCTCTTCAGCCGCACCGCCGAACCGCGCAAGGTGTCGGTCTACGACACCCCCGGCCACGGTATTGAACTCCTCAAGCACCCCACCCCCCGCCGCGACTTCGTGGCCTGGCTGGCCGAAAGCCCGTAGCTTCGTCGGGCCGCCGACGCCTGGCCGAGCGCTGGGACTTGTGGCTCACCGGCACAGGTCCGCCCTCCTCCTCGCCACCCGCATCGTGCGTCAGGGCTGATCGATAAGGGTCGCGGCAGAAGCGCAGGACGCCTTGGAATAGACGGGGGACTGCTGGATACGCCCCCTTCCTCGCCGCGGCCGTTAAGTAGCTGGGACTTACAGTGTATCGCCGCTATCCGCTTGGTGGATTCCTGCGACTTCAATGCTGCTGGCTAGTCGCACACGCCGCTCGACGAGCGACGTGCGGCTTGGAGATTCTTCCAAACGTACCGTCCGTCTGTTGCCCGAGAGAATCCTATACGTCTCTCCGCTGGGGGCCATGATGATGTCGCCTTCAAGACCCAGTTGCTCAACGACGGGTGGGATTGTTTCGGAATCTCGAGCAACGACATGTATGTCCAGAAGTTCCTCGCCGAACCAGGCAACGCCTTCTTTCACCATGCCCAAGACCAAGGAATAGCGTCCTATGCGCTGCGGGGTGTCGACGATCCCCGAGAACGTGTACGCCGACCCGGGGGCCACAGGCGCCCAGGGCGAGTTCCGATCCAGTTCGATGAAGATTCGCCCTTCATTCTGGTTAGCGTTGCTTGGGATGGCTGAGTCACCGCGAAACCACCACCGATACCCCAGCCGCACATCTCCGTCCCATGTTTCAGACCCTCGGTTGGTTGCCGAAACGGACAACCTGATAGATTCGCCCGAACGCACGACACGGCTAACGTCGAGTAGCCGCAAGTCAGCCGCCAGATCTTTCGGTGGTGGGGCGACAGCCGAAGAGTAGACCGATAGCGTTACGGTTGCCAGCTCATGCCCATCAAAGCTGAGTTTCAGCCGGTAGTCGTCAGGAATGTGCGGTACCGAGAGCTTAGCTGGAACCACTGCTACGCCCATCGCGGAGATTACCGGCGGAGGCTGAAATCGAGCTGATTGACTCTGCACAGTTCCGCCTGATTTCGGTTCCCATCGCACGTCCAGCGTGTACGTTCCTTGGCTGATAGGACTTAGCCAGGGCGACGAAGTATGGTTGACAAGGTTGAGCGGCGCGACGAGCGTTGACCCGGCCGCCACGTTGGATAGAAACAACTCGCCCCCTATCGCTCCCCACGACGATATTGGAATCATCCAGCCGTCATCACTCAGACGGAGAACCGTAAACCGATCCACACCCTGGCTGGAGCTGCCCTCCGGGGTGTCCGCCAGTGCGCGCATCCATGACTCATGGCTGCCTGACTGCAGATTAGCCATATCGAGGATGACTGTGCGCACGCCTAACGCATGGAGCGATGCATACACATCCGCCGACTCGCTCAAGTTTGCTCCATTGACCAGCCGTTTAATGTGCTCTTGTGTAGGTGGCACGTAGCCGTTGTAGCCGTTCAGGAGCGGCAACGCCGAACTCTCGGCGCTCCACGCCATATACCTTGATCTGGCTTCCAGGTTTTCGACCATCGGAACGAAGATTGCGGGATCTCGGGGCAATGTGCGCAGGACGTCCTTGAGCGGCGTCGCCTCCGGGTAATTCTGCCGGGGAGGCTCCGGGCGACCGAAGTCAATAGCCAAAACCGCGAAGGCGACGACGACCAGCACGATCCTC
Organism: Chloroflexota bacterium; assembly: GCA_028874175.1. Classification (GTDB taxonomy): domain Bacteria; phylum Chloroflexota; class UBA11872; order UBA11872; family UBA11872; genus UBA11872. The sequence goes on along the minus strand of JAPPLN010000100.1, from coordinate 3,096 downwards.
CATCGACCAAGCGACCGTGCGACTATCCATAGGCCCGCGAAGCCAACTCCCGCCAACATGCTTATACCCAGATGGGAACTCAGCACCCATCGACTTACAGCGCGCAGCGACGGTACTCCGGGGAAATGGTCATAGAGAAACTGGTAGGGCAGTACCACGTCAGTCGGATCGCCATGCAACTTAAGCACGGGGCCGAGCGACAAAATGAACGACGTCACTACAATCAGTGCCGAAAACACGACGAACACTCGATATCTCGGCAAAGCAACCAGGCTTACGAGGCCTGCGACAGCAAGAACCAAGCCTGACAGACCAGATATCAGGTAAGGTCGAAGCAGCGACAGAAAGTCGAATCCTTGAAGGGCAGTCCATCCCTGATTCTGAACCACTTCAAAATAGTCAGGCAGCGTCGCCGACTGATAAATTACGTCATCAACACTGCGTACGGACTGCCACTCCTGGGCGAACCGAAAGTATCCCACCGCGATGGGCAAGAAAACTGCAGCTACAGGAATTCCACCTACTAATAGACAGCGAATGGCGCCGGCACGTCCGACGGAATATCCTCCTGACAAAATCGTTATCAGCATGAATATCACGAAGGCCCATAAAGCAAAGAATCCCCAATAGATTGACGTTGCAAATTGTAGAAGCAAGAACAATGTCGCACCGGCGAAGTTCCTGGTTGGCCTCCGCTTCAGCGCACCGAGCAACGACCACAGCATCAGCGGCGTCCACCACGCCATCAGCATTTGGTGATTGGACAGGTAGAACTGCTGGATGGGGGCAAAGGCAAAGATGGCTCCGCCCAACAGACTTGCCCAACGATTGCCGGTGAGCCGCAGCAAGAGCAGGTACATCGCCATGCCGTTGAGAATGTATAACGAGAGGTACACGATGTTGAACCCGCCAACAGGCCCCAGAATCCAGGCCGCCACAACGTATAGCGGGAGAGCTCCCAACAACAGGTCGCCAAAGAACAACGAACCAGGGGTCAAGTAGTAGAAATTTCCGTCAAAGAAACGCGAGATATCGTTGAACAGAGCGAAGCGCTCCCATTCCAGGATGGCATGAATGAGAATTGGATCCGATCCAAGATATATCTTTTGACCAGTTAGGTGTCTCGGCAATGGCCATGTGAATACGACTGTGGCCACCATGAAAACCAGGAGCGGCAGGAGCCATTTCGTGGACGCTTTCGTCAAGCGAACCTTATCCGTCGAAATCCTGAAATCTCTAACTGCGTTGGTCATCTAGAATCTGGTGCTGTGCAAGCTCACGAAGTTCATGCACAGGTCATGTCCAGCACTCGGTCCAAATGTTCGATGATCAGGTATATCTTACCCAGCACAGAATCTCGTCGAGTGCACCGTCGGCATGGAAGGCATAGCGTGCTTCGTACTGGCACCCCACGCCGCGACTTCGTCGTCTGGCTGGCCGAAGGGCAATAGACGACCGTCGCAGGCCTCAACTCAACCAGGCGCCACCGCGCCTATAGAAGCCCGACTAACGGGTGCTTGCGGCTACCCGCAGTCGCTGTAGCCGCAGGACATGCACTTCATGCAGCCCTCGGCGTAGTGGAGCTGGCTGCCGCCGCAGGAGGGGCAAGCGCCCACGAAGCCCTGGTCGCGCGCCGCGCCCTCCACGTAGGTCTCGGCCGCCGGCGCCGAACCGCTGCCGAAGGTCGGCGCGGACTGGCGGGTCACGGATGCGGTCGTAGCCGCGGGCTGCTCGGCGGGGGGCGTGTAGGTTCCCTCACCCTGCAGGTCCACCATGGGGACGAAGTCGCCGTTCTCGACGTCGATCCGCTTGGCCATCGCCTGCGCGATCCCGTCGCCGCAGGAAAGCACCCGCTCGGGGCCGAACCCGGCGGGTCGGTGGCAGGTGATCCCGCGCAAAGTCTTATGCACCTCGTCAACCGGCACGCCTGAGCGCAGAGCCAGCGACGCCAGCCGCCCGATGGCCTCGGTTTGCGCGGCAGCGCAGCCGCCGGCCTTGCCGAGCGTCGCGAAGGTCTCGAACGGCAGCCCGCGCTCGTCGTCGTTGATCGTGACGAACAGCGGACCGCAGCCCGTGCGGATGCGGGTGGTGGTGCCGTGAATCTGGTCGGGCCGCTCGCGTTCGACCGCCGCCACGATCGGCAGCGGCGTGCGGTCAGCTTGGTCGTCCGAGGCGCCGTTGGCTGCCGGCGTTGGCATCAACTCGGGCGCGTGGCCATTGCCATGGCCGTTGACCGAGGCGGCCGTCGCGGGCGCGGGCGCCTCTTCCACCGGCGCCGGGGCCTCGGTGGCCTGCGGCTCGTCGGACTCGTCGCGGCGCGTCTTGTCGCCGGAGTCGCTGGTGGTCAGCACCTGGAAGTCACGACTGCCGTCGCGGTAAACCGTGACGCCCTTGCAGCCGAGTTCGTAGGCGCGCCAGTAGCCGCGCTCCACGTCCTCGCGGGTGGCTTCGTGCGGGAAGTTGATCGTCTTGGACACCGCGTTTTCGGTGTGCGCCTGGAAGGCGCTCTGGATGCGGATGTGCCATTCAGGGGACACGTCATGCGCGGTCACGAAGATGCGGCGGGCCGACTCGGGCACGCCCTCCAGCACCTGGAGCGCCTCGGCCGGCGTCTCGTCGGTTATCCGCAGGCTGCCGTGGTTGGACTCGATGGCGTCCACCAGCTCTTCGCTGAAGAAACCGCGGCGGCGCGCGTAGGTCTCGAAGATCGGGTTCACGTAGCGCAGCGTGGTGGCGGCGTTGTCGTCGCTGTCGCGCATCACGTTCTTCCAGAAGATCAGCGCGAAGAGCGGTTCGATGCCGCTGGAGGCGTCGGCGATCATGCTGATCGTGCCGGTCGGCGCGATGGTGGTGACGGTGGCGTTACGCCGCTCGCCATGGCCCTTGCGGTCCCAGGCCGAGTTGGTGAAGTTGGGGAACGCGCCGCGTGAGGCCGCGAGCTCCTCGGAGGCGCGCCGGCCCTCGTCGTTGATGAAGCGCATCACATCGCTGGCCAGCGCTTCGGCTTCGGGGCTGTCGTAGGGCAGGCCCAGGTGGAACAACACGTCGGCCCAGCCCATGACGCCCAGGCCCACACGGCGGTTGCCGTGCTTGACG
>JAPPLN010000024.1 GCA_028874175.1 Chloroflexota bacterium | reverse complement strand
GCGCGCGCTCCTCCCGACATTGTTAGAGACGTGTCGGCTCAGCGGCCGCAACCACCAGGTGCCCGGACTTCGGTTACCTCGCCGCCTCAATCCTCGCCAACTCCCCGGGCAACCAATCCCCATACCGCAGCTTCCCCCGCTCCGGGTCAGGCTCCGGCAGCCCCGCCTTTGCCAGCTCCTTGCGCAGCGGGTGCTCCCCCCGCTCCAGCGGAAAGTCCACCCGCGACCGGCTGAAGTGCGAGATCCAGGCCCCGTCCATCATCTCCATCACGGCCCGGCCCTCGAGGCCGCTGCACTCGTGCTCGCGGTCCTCGTCCAGCACGCGCACCGTCTCTTCCGCCATCCACAGGTCGCCGCCCTCGTGGTCGTAGTAATCGTGCCCGTGCAGGTACCGGTCCTCGTCGGCCAGTGTGTACTTCTCCCACGGCGTGTCGTCCACCACCTCGTCGCGCCCGCGCCGGATGAACAGCTCCCGCGAGTTGTGCAGGCACACCGCCCCGTCCTCGCCGTAGATCTTGATATGCATCCAGCCGTTGCCCGGCTCGCTGCGCCGGTGCATTTCCGCAAAGGCCGTCAGGCCGTTCTCAAACTCGTACAGCGCCGAAATGTTCTCGCCCGCCAGCAGCCCGAAGCCATAGGAGCCCTCCACGATGTCCGCCGCCGTGGTTGGGCGTCCGCCGGTCACGCAGGTGGCCACCACGCTGCGCGCATGGCCGGCGTACCGGCGCGTGTCGTTCAGCATGTGCGTGCCGATATTCAGCATGTCGTAGCCGCCGTAGTAGCCCTTGCCTCGAATCTTGATCGTCGTCAGCGGCCCGATCTCGCCCGCGCGGATCAGCCGGTCGGCCACGTTGAACGTCGGCGTCGTCCGCATCTGGTGATGAATCGCCAGCCGCGTCCCGTTAGCCTCCGCCAGCTCCTGCATCCGGTCCGCGTCCGTCAGGCTCGTCGCCATCGGCTTCTCGACGATCACCGCCTTCGGCGCCCGGTGCTCCAGCACCCCGATCGTCAGCGGCGCGTGCAAGTCCGTCCGCGTCGGAATGTTGACGATGTCCAGGTTCTCCTCATCCAGCATCGCCCGGTAGTCGTCGTACGTCCGCTCCACCCCAAACTCCGCCGCCGCCGCCCCCAGTCGCTCCGGATCCACGTCGCACAGCGCCGCAACCTCCACCCGCGGATGCAACATATACGCCCGCGCCTGCTTCAACCCCCGCGGCCCCACGCCTAGGAACCCCACTCGGTACGTAGTCATGGCCATACCCCGTAACACGACCGACCGTTAGTCCGGCACCGTACCAAACCGACTCTCTTCCGCCGCCGTCGCCGCTTTCGAGAGCTTGGGCGTAGGGAGTAGATTGCGCGACAAGCGTCCTATACGCCTCGTGTTCCCGAGAACCTGACGGACCTTGAGCTATCGAATCCCCAAGTCCCCGACACCGACTGTGTCTCCGTGAGCCCCGGCCGCGAAGCCTTCGTCGGATTCGATTCCGCCTGGGCGGGTAAGGCCCCCGGCGGTATCGCCTCAGCGACGTTCTCGCAAGATCGTCTTGTTCACACCCGCCTGCCGGAACCCGCCAGCTTCGACCACGCGGCCGCGATCATCGAAGAGCTCAAGTCCACGCACCACTACGTTCTCGTTGCGATTGACCAGCCGACCATCGTGCCCAATCAGACGGGCAGTCGACCGGTCGACAGAGTCGCGGCGTCACTCATATCTCGCCTCGGCGGCGGTGTTCAACCCGCCAATCAGGGCAAGACCAGGAGTGGACGGACGATGCCAAGCAAGGTCCGGATGTTCGGTCCCGAGGCGCCCATCTGGCGATTCCTCAGGCGGCTCGATGCAGTACAGAACCCACCGCAGTCCAGATCGGCCGTGAACGGACGTCATGCAATTGAAGTCTTCCCCGCCCTCGCCCTGCCGGCCCTGGAACCGGCGATCCTGGAACGCAAGCGCGCGGCCCGCTACAACCCGGCCAATCGCAGGAGGTTCTCGCTTCCTGATTGGCGTCTCGTCGCCCTCGCCGCCAGTCGCCACGCCGCCGCGCTGCGCCTAAGCGACCTCTCCGAGTGGGCCCGGAATCTGGCTGAGTTAGCCAGGCCCACCAAGACTCACCAGGACTGCCTCGACGCCGCCATCTGCCTCATCGTCGCCCTGCAATGGCGGCGCGCGCCGCGCAACCAGCTAACCGTCATCGGCGATGCCCAACTCGGCTACATGGTCTCCCCCGTCACCCCCGCAACCCACGCCATCCTCCACTCCGCGGCAACCAAGCGCGGCGTACCAATGGATATGCCCTGGTGACTCCGTGCTCATTGAGCCGCCGTCCCCGGTTAACGTTCTAGTCCAGCAACCGCCGCGTAACCCCCGGCGCCCCCGGCCACCCGGTCGCTCGCCAGTCACCGACTCGCTTTCGTATCCGGCTAACCAGCGGCAACGGCCTGAGGTCCCCCGGGATCTTCGTTCAACATGGCCGCCTTGCTCGCCACCATCTACCCGCTGCTGGGAAACAAACCCGCGTAGGGGTACCCCTTGTGGGTACCCTCCCCGCCGCCCGAGCACCGTCGCCATCACCGTAGGGGCGCCCTTTGTGGGTGCCCTCTTCGCTCTTCGATCACCTTTTGCATCATTCGGCCTCCGACGGCACCAACGGTGCAACTTGCGCAATTAACCCGGGCAAATCCTCCCGAACCACCGACCACACAATGTCCAGATCGACCCAGAAATACCTGTGCACGATTCGATTTCGCATCCCCGTCATCTGCGACCACGGAATCTCGGGATGAGCAACCTTCGTATCCAGGCTGACGCACGACGCGGCCTCGCCCATGACCGTCAGTTCCCACTGCACGGCGTATTGATGCAGACGGCTCTGCGTGAACTCCGAAAACGCTAGTCCACGTACGTGTGTGCGCGCCCCTTGCGCCGCCACCAGGATGTCCTGCAGATACGCCGACTCTTCACGCGGCATAAACCGTCTGAGCCGACTCCAGGATGGCCTCGCGCCGGATGTAGTTATCGCTCCAGTCCGTGACCGACCGGTAGTCCACCAATTCCACGTCCCGACCAGTCAGTTCGGCCAGCTCGCGCTCCATCGCCACCGCATCGGCATACCGGCGCATCACGCCAGCCTCAAACCGCACCAGGAATTCAGTTGGCTCGTCTGCCCCGACATCGTCCGACGCACTCGAACCGATCAGTGAGAGTTCAGTGACGCTCCAGCGCTGGCAGTACTCGGCCAATTCGTCCTGCGAGAGCTCTAACCGTTCCTTCACGTGGCCCACACTCGCTCGCATACCGGCGCACCTTCCCCTAGCGCACACACCGCCGGGACTCGGTCCGCCCCTCGAAAGCCCTGGGGATCCTCTGAAAACTAAGTCTGCGCAATCCTATCAATCCGCCGCTCACCACCAACCGTAACCGTCCGCGTAGGGGCGCCCCTTGTGGGTGCCCTCCCCGCCCCCGATCCCATCCCTCGTCATCCCGGCGTCCACGAGGAGCCTGCCCTGAGCCCGTCGAAGCCGGTCCTGAGCTCGTCGAAGGAGGGGGGACCCAGCTGCAACCAACTTGCGTTGCCCAACCCAAGCCACCCCTGGCAATCAGCCTGACCAACTGCTCCCAACCTACGCCTCTCCCTCTCCCTTCCTCACCCAACCCATCCCCCGCCAAAGTGGACACATTCGGCCGGAAACTGGACACATTGCCCCCAAAACTGGACACATTCGGCCAAAAAATGGACACATCGGGCCAAAAACTGGACACATTGGCCTGACAGGGTGGACACATCCCCGTCATCCCCGAGTCTTCGGCATCTTCTTGCGTAGAGCCTGCCCTGAGCTTGCCGAATGGGGGCGGGTCTCTGACCCGCCCGTCTTCCGCGCAACCACCCCGGCCCATCCAATCGTCTCTGGTGAGCCTGCCAAACCACACCCCTGCACCACCCAACTCACCCAGGCAGTCCCCCCTCTTCTCCGCTCTCACTACTCTCCCCTCTGCCCTCTCCCCTTCCCCACTGAACACCTCGCCCGCCAAAGTGAGCACATTCGCGCGGAAAGTGAACACATCGGTCCAAAAAGTGAACACATCGGCCAAAAACTGAACACATTCGCGAAATCTGGTGAACACCTCGACTAGATTCGTCAAAACCGGGGCTGCCGGTCCTGATCGGGGACTGGCTAGACGGCAAGCAGCAAACCCTGCCTGCCCCGTCGCCGCACAAGAACACCGCCAATCCCCGCGCCCACCCGCGCCCTTGCCCCTCGTAATCACTCCGTGTACAATTGATCTGTTCCCTCGATCCTCCCTGCGGAGTCCCCTTCTGTTCGCCCCCTTCGCCCACCTCAAATCCGGCCTCACCCACTTGGCGTCCCTAACCACGCGCCTGCCAGTCGTCTTGCCCTGGACAGCTCTGAATCGCCCCAGTCCCTCCAGCGCTGAGGCTGCCCGGAGCTCGCATCCCACGCCCCTAAATCGCTTGGCCGCCGCCGAAAAAATCGCCCAAAACGGTCGCGGGGGGGGGGGGGGGGGGGGGGGGGGGGGGGGGGGGGGGGGGGGG
>JAPPLN010000107.1 GCA_028874175.1 Chloroflexota bacterium | reverse complement strand
CATACTCCGTCATGCCCTCGTCATACTCCGTCATCCCGCCATTCCCACGCGTCATGCCCCGCGCCCCCCCCCCCCCCCCCCCCCCCCCCCCCCCCCCCCCCCCCCCCACCGCCTATGAACTGAGGAAACTTTGCGTACGACACGTTGGCAGCGCTGGAGCGGACTGCTGTTCATTGCGCCGTGGCTGATCACGTTTCTCTGGTTTACGTTAGGACCATTTATTGCATCGATTTTTCTAAGCTTTACCAATTATCGGTTTATTGGGCTTCCAACGTGGATTGGGCTCGACAACTACGTGAGGCTTTTTACCGACGATGCCAAGTTTATTCGCAGCATCATCAATACCCTCTACTACACCGCTGTCCATGTACCTGGAATCATGATCATGGCGTTCTTTGTAGCAATTCTGCTGAACCAGAAGGTCAAAGGCCAACCTATCTACCGCACAGCCTTCTATCTGCCTTCGGTAACGGCAGGCGTAGCCACGGCGTACCTCTGGATCCTCCTGCTCCAGCCAAATGGCCTGGTGAACCAGTTCCTCGGACTCGTCGGAATCGATGGTCCGAACTGGCTGACTAGCTCAACCTGGGCAATGCCGGCCCTGATCCTCATGAGTTTCTGGGGACTGGGCACGACGATGATCATCTACCTGGCAGCCCTGCAGGGCATTCCGCAGCATCTCTACGAGGCGGCGAGTGTGGACGGAGCGGGCGTGATTCGAAAGATGTGGCACGTCACCGTTCCGATGATGACACCGGCAATTTTCCTAACGGCGGTGCTTCAGATCATTGGATCCTGGCAGGTGTTTACCCAGGCATTGATCGTGACAAACGGTGGACCTCGAGACTCTACGCTCTTCATTCTGTTGCACCTCTACCGGACTGGTTTCGAGTACTTCCAGATGGGTTACGCCTCGGCTATCGCCTGGGTGCTGTTCGTGATCATCCTGATCTTTACGATCATCCAGTTCGGTATTGCCCGGCGCTGGGTCTACTACGAAGGCTCCACGGAGCGATAAGCGATGACCGTCAGTACCGCTGATACTGGACTAGCTCCCGCGCCGGTTTCGTCTGGCGGCCGTACGATCCGGTCGCGGCGCTCCCAATTCTTGCAGTTGCTACTCAAGGCCTTTTACTACATCGTCCTTATCGGCGCCAGCGTGCTGTACGCGATCCCGTTCCTCTGGATGATCAGGGCGTCGTTAATGAGCCTTGATATGTTTTACGTGGTTCCTCAGCCGTTGGTTCCAAACCCGCCCGCATGGAACAACTACACGGATGTCTGGCAAGTTGGTCCGGTGCTTTGGTGGATCACCAACAGCACGATTGTGTCGTTTGTCGGCGTAACCGTCGGGACATTCGTTAGCGCGCTGGTTGCCTTTGGATTTGCGCGCCTCAAGTTTCCGGGGAATCGCATATTCTTTCTGATTGTGATTTCCACCATGATGTTGCCGCAGCATGTGACGATCATTCCGCAGGTAATTCTGTTCCGGGAACTGAATTGGCTCGACACGCTGCTGCCACTGATCATTCCGCTGTTGGGTGGAGCGCCTTTCTATATATTCCTGCTACGCCAGTTCTTCCTGACTCTGCCCCTGGAGCTAGACGAAGCAGCTGCAATCGACGGCGCGTCGCGAATGCGCGTGTTCTGGACCGTTATCATCCCCCTCTCCAAGCCGGCCATCGCTACCGTCGCCGTGTTTTCCTTCATCAGCCATTGGAATGACTTCTTCTTCCCGTTGATCGTGCTGCAGTCTTCCGAAAAGCTGACGCTCGCTGTTGGAATGCGCTGGCTGCAGGCCGGACAGTATGAAGCGCAGCGTCTCCACCTGCAGATGGCCATTGCCTTGATTGCCGTAGCGCCGGTCGTGGTTCTGTTCTTCCTCGCGCAGAAGCACTTCATCCGCGGGATTGCATTAACGGGCATCAAGGGCTGAGGTTCGCAGACGATGTGCGCGGCACCTTGAGAGCCGGCACCCTTCTACAATGAGGCAGCAAGAGGTCAACCGCGGACCGCTTCTGCCAACACCGGCGCAGCCCTCAGTATCGGCGCGCGCACACTCAGCCGGCCCATCCACAACTCCAGGATTGGGAACCGGCCTCGCAGCTCCACTTGGCACACCCGGTCAACCAACCGTGGTTTCAAACAAGCCCATTACCGTACGCTCGACGTCTGTTCGCGTCGTACGTGCGCTGACCAAAGTTCTGCACTATTTGCTGCTCTTGGGCGGCAGCGTGATGTATGCGATTCCGTTTATCTATATGATCCGCTGGTCGACCATGACCACCGGTCAGGTCTATGACCCAGACTTGTTTTGGCCATTCCCCCCGTACCTGGAAAACTATTCGTATGTGTGGCAGCAACATCCCGTTCCGTGGTGGTTGTTTAACTCGTTCATTGTGACCTTCATTGGAGTGACGGTCGGGACATTCGTGAGCTGCGTCGTCGCCTATGGGTTCGCTCGCCTGGACTTTCCGGGCAACCGCGTCCTCTTCATCGTCCTGCTTTCGACCATGATGCTGCCTGAGCACGTCACCATCATTCCCGTCGTCATCATTTTCCGAGATCTTGGATGGCTCAACACACTTTGGCCGCTGATTGTCCCCGGCCTGGGAGGCGGTGCACTCGCCATTTTCATTCTGCGGCAGTTCTTCATGACGATACCGATTGAACTTGACGAAGCCGCTCGAACGGATGGCGCCTCCCGGGTCGGAATCCTATTCCGTGTAATCCTGCCGCTCTCGAAGCCGGCGATTGCGACGGTTGCGGCACTTGCGTTCATTGGTAATTGGAACTCGTTCTTCTTACCTCTGATCGTGCTGAATACGCCGGAACGACTCACACTGGCGGTTGGGTTGCGCTATTTCGCCGCCGGACAGTACACGGAACAGCTGCACACCCTGCAGATGGCCGTTGCCATGATCGCCATCATTCCAGTCATCGTGGTTTTCTTTTTCGCACAACGGCATTTCGTGCGCGGCATTACGCTCACCGGAATCAAGGGCTAGCGCCCGGGGCCCTGTCAAACTCACAGCCCAACCCACCGAGGCGCGTCGATCCGGCCACTGAATCTTTAAGCGCCGAGCGTCGCCAAGTTGTCGCGGACCTTTTCGGCGCCTTCGACGATTTCCTCCATGGCCTGAGGGCCGCTGAGCATCATGTTTTGGGTAATCCAAAGATCTTCGGTAGCGCAGGCGCGTTCGGCGTGCGGGCAGGACATGGATGCGTAGTCCACGTCTGGTCCGCCGTCGCCGCGAGGCCAGACAAGTGAAAGTTCACCGTTCGGGTCGCTGAACAAATCGGCACGATTCATGGGGCGTCGGTAGCCGGCCCGGATTCCCAGTCCTTCGGCCTGCATGGCCTCGACGAAGCGATCCCGCGGTAACCCGTCGAATCCCTCCGGGTCGTAACGCACGATGTGCAGGTGGTTGGCGTTGCGGGTCACATAGGAATCCTCTCGGCGCGACGACAGCCCGTCCACGTCTTCGAGTAGCTCGGCGACGTAGCGGCCGTTTTCGGACCGTCGCTGGGTCTGGCCTTCCAGCCGCTCCAGCTGCGCGCTGGCGAGCGCCGCCAGCACGCCGCCCAAACGGCGATTGCCAGAGCTATATGGGAACCATTCGTCGGGTTCAGCGGCCTGCGCATCGATGCCCATGTCACCGAACCGCATAACTCGTCCGCCGATGTCCATTTCGGAGTAGGCGATGGCGTGCTTGTAGATCTCGAGGTCGTTCGTCATCACGGCTCCGCCCACGCCGGGCGTGAGGTTCTTGCCGGGGCCCAGGCTGAAGCAGCCAACGTCGCCGATCGCGCCGAGCCCGCGATCGTTCCAGGTGGACCCGTGCGCGTGCGCGGCGTCCTCGATCACCTTCAGGTCGTACCGGCGCGCAATGTCGAGAACCTCACCCATATCGCAGGGCAGCCCTCCGAAGTGCACGGTCATGATCGCGCCCGTCCGGTCAGTGATTGCCGCCTCGATTAGCCCGGGATCGATGTTGTAGGTCTCTGGATCCATGTCGACGAATATCGGCACCAGACCCACGTTCAGCACCGCGGTCGGGCTGGCCATGTAGGTGTAGGGCGAGAGGATGACTTCGGAGCCGCGCGGTAGCCGCAACGCTCGCAGCCCGATCTCCAGCGCACTGGTTCCGCTGCTCACCGCCAGGCAGTACTCGGCGCCTTGATACGCCGCGAAAGATCGCTCGAAGTTGACGAGGCTTCGATCGCCCTCGCCACTCGCCCAGCTGTCGGTGCGCAGCGCGTCGACCACGGCCTCGATTTCGGCTTCGTCGAACTCAGGCCAGGCGTTGTACGGCTCGGTCCGGACGGGCCTTCCGCCGTGCAGGGCCAGTGCTGACATGCCTGAGGCTCCTTCCGCCGCCGCTCCGGCCGAACGGGGAGCGGCCCCGTATGCTACGCCGCTGTGCCGTCGCGCGCTTCGACCTGGCCACCATCCATCCCTGATTCATATACCATCCCGCCACCCCCTCGGCTGGAGCACAGGTACATGGACCGCAAGCTCAAAGTCGGATTCATCGGCTGCGGCGGAATCTCTCGGCTGTACACCGACATCTACGCGGGCATGACCGACCTAGCCCAGGTGGTGGCCACGGCCGATCTCTATCCCAATCTGGCCGAAGACCGCGCTCAGGCCATCCACGAGGCGTACACCGCCGAAGCCGCTCGCCAGCGCGCCCTGGCGATTAACGCTCGAGACGAAGAGTCTCGGGAAGCTGCCCGGCAGATGGCGGTTCACGCCCAGGCCGCGGCTGACAACGACATCCGGACGTATGACGGGCACGAGGCACTCCTCAGCGATCCCGAGATCGACGCCGTCGCCGTTCTCACCACCCCGCCCATCCGCGGCGTTCCGGTCGTGGCCGCCGCGCGAGCCGGCAAGCACGTCTTCACCGAAGGCCCCATGGCCAAGAGCGTGCAGGAAGCGGACGAAATCCTGGCCGCCGTCGAAGAAGCCGGTGTGACTTACGTTTCGCAATGCGGCGGCCGCTATACCCGAGGCTTGCAGCACGCGCGGCGAGCGATCGAGAGCGGCCTTATGGGGCCGCTGGCTGTGGCCAAGATCGAGATCAACTGGTACCACCAGCAGTCCTACTACATGGGTGGCTGGCACGGAAAGTTCGACACCGAGGGCGGCGGCGCGGTCTTCCACCACGGCCGCTATGTCATCGAGCCCTTCCTTTTCGCTCTTGGCTCACCCATCGTGGAAGTCACGGCCTACTCCGGCGGATTCTTGCGCGAAATCGAGCACGATAGCTACAGCCTGGCGCTGGTCCGCTATGCCAACGGGGCGGTGGGCATCGTGCAGGGATCCTTGCTGCATCACGAGCATCCCCGGACCGAGCAGACGCGCTGGGAGTTCGTGGGCCAGAACGCCTCAATGGTCGTGACCCACGAACATCTGGGCTGGGGCCAGCCCACGGTCCTGCTGAACACCGGCCGCGAAAGCGTGTTCAAGCACACCCTTTCGTTCGGTTCCACCAACACCCCGGGTGTGGTTGCCGAGTTGGAAGCCCTGGGCGAAGGTCTCGAGGACCTCCCTGAGGCCCCCAGCCAGCTCCATCAGAGCCGGCTCTGGGCCAGCTGCATTCTCGAGGGTCGGCCCATCCCGTTCCCCCAGACCATCGCGCGGCAGCACGTCGAACTTACTCGCGCCATCTACAAGTCCGCCGCCACCGCGTCGACTGTCCAATTGCCGCTCGACCGCGACGACCCGTACTACAGCTTCGAAGGTCGCCTCCCCCGTCCCGACTGGATGCCCCGCTTGCCGGCGGACTGATTTCGACCTGCGAGGGCGGCGCGGCCTCGACTCATGGCGGCCGCCGCCCGAATCGGCTGGCTCTAGGCCTCGCTCCAGTCAAGCACGATGCCGGTCCAACCGACCGGGCCTCGCGCGATCATCGCGTACATCTCCTGGGCATGCGTGTACGGCACGTGGTGCGAAACGAGGTGATCAACGGCCAGGCCGCCGCGGCCCATTAGTTCATAGATGTAGGCACGATTGGCCGGCCGCGTCCAGCGTTGCATGTGGTACGCGATCAGCGGGTACAGCCGCGTCTGGTACGTGCCGGTAATAGTCAGCTCCTTGCGTAGGAGTTCTTCCTGGAGGCGAATCTCCACCGCACCGGGCGGACTACCGGTGAGTGTCACCGTTCCTCCCGCCGCCGTAGCCCGCATGCAATCCGGCAGGATCGACGGCGTGCGCGTGACCATGAACACAACCCGGGCGCCTTCTCCGCCTGTCAATTCGATCACCCGGGCCACGCCGTCCTCGCGGCTTGCGTTGACCGTATGCGTTGCGCCACTCCGCCGAGCCAGTTCCAGCCGCTCGTCAACCAGGTCGATCCCGATCAGCGGATAGGGATTCACCATGCGCGCGAACTGCGTCACCAGTTGACCAACCACGCCCTGGCCGAAGACCGCAACCGCGTCCCCGATGTACGGTCGCCCGCGACGCACGCCATGCAGCGCCACGTCGGCTAGCGAGAGAAATGTGGCCTGCACGTCCGTCACCGTCCTGGGAATCCTGGGCGGTGGGTAGCGCTCCTTTCGGTCGACCACCCGCGGCCTATCCACTTCAACCAGGTGCGCACCCTGGTGCGGAGCGGTCGCATATACGCGGTCGCCTTCGCGATAGCCGGCCACCTCCCGCCCGACCGCGTCCACAACCCCGACGCTCGAATATCCCGGTCGACGGCCTTCGGCGCCGGCCAACTCAAAGCTGTTGCGTTCCGAGCCGGCGCTGATCAGCGACTGCGTCGTGCGGACTCGAATCTGGTTTGGCAGCGGATCAGAGACTGCCACCGAGTCGATTTCAACCCGGCCCGAACCCACAAACGCCACGCGGGGCACGTCAATAGTCGGCATCACCGACCCTCCAATTGGAGTGGTTCCACATCGTCCCATTCCGCGCAGATGTGACACCGCCGACCCGGAACGCCCGGCGTACGCACGGCCTGTTTGACGACTATCGACCGTGATGAGTTCGCGATGACCGCCTAGACTGCATCACTCGAACGGGTGCCCTCGGCTCGTATGCCGAGCAGCTGCGAGGCCATATGCGAATCACCGAGCTCGAGACCATCGTCGTCCAGCAGCCGGGGCCGTTGCGGATTATCGAAGACTCGATCCACCGCATCGCCTCGGGCCGCGACCTCGTTGTTCGCCTGCACACCGAGAGCGGTATCTACGGCACCTATACGCTCAGCATTGCCGGCTACGGCGGCGAACTCACGCGCCAGCTGTTCGAAGTCGAGATGCGAAAACTCGTCGTCGGCCAGGACGCCTCCATGCCCCGCCGGCTGCGACGCCATCTGTTCGACCAGACCGAGTACTACGGCGTCAGCGGCCTTGGCGTCTTTGGCATCTCAGTTATCGATTACTGCGTGTGGGACATTCTCGGCAAGGCCCGAGATGCCTCGGTGGCGCAACTACTTGGCCAGTACCGGACCGAGATTCCGGCCTACGGCATGGTCGGATGGCTTAACTTCCCGGTAGACGAACTGGTCGCTCGCTGTCAGCAGGCCATCGACGCCGGCTACCGTGCCGTCAAGATCAAGGTCGGCGCGCCCAATTTGGCGGACGACCTGCGCCGTCTCGAAGCCGTCCGCAACGCGCTCGGCCCGCAGGTCCACGTCATGGTCGACGCCAATCAGATCCACCCTGTCGACGAAGCAATCCGCCGCGGCAACGCCTACGAGCCCTACGACATCTATTGGTACGAGGAACCCCTGCGCCCCTGGATGAACACCGAGTACGGCGAACTCCGTGCCGCCGTTTCGGTCCCCATCGCTACCGGCGAAAACATCTACGGCAAGCACGCGGTGCTCGACCTGCTTGAGAAGCGTGGTGTCGACATCCTGCAGCCGGACGCCCGCCGCGCGGGCGGTGTGATGGAGATCATGGAAACGGCTGCCCTGGCCGACGCCTACAACGTGCGGATCGCCACTCACAGCGGCTGGCAGCACAACGCACAGCTGCTCGCCGCCATGACCAACAGCATCTATCTCGAAGCCAGCGGCACCACCCACGACGAGTGCTGGGTGGAACCCATCCGCATTCTGGATGGCATGGTCCAGGTTCCCGACCGCCCCGGATTCGGCCTGGAATACCGGGAGGATTGGCTGGCCGAGCGTCGCGTGGACGGGAGCCGGTCCTAGCCGTACCGCCCGCTAGCCTGCTACCACCGGATTGCTCAGCACGCCGATGCCGTCGATTTCAACCTCGATCGTGTCTCCCGGCTCCAGCGAGCCACCGCCCGAGGGCGTGCCCGTGTAGATGCAGTCGCCGGGCTCCAGCCGGATCGCCTGCGCCAGGTACGCAACCAGTGAAGCCACGCTGAAGAGCAAGTCGGACGTGTTTGTGTCCTGCGTCACTACGCCGTTGTGTCGCCCCCGCAGCCTCAGATTCGTCGGGTCCAGGTCGGTCGCGATCACGGGACCCAGGGGCTTGAACGTCTCCAAGCCCTTGCCAAGCATCAGCACCCCAGTGGCCATCTCGGCCAATTGCAAGGGGCGCGCGCTCACGTCGTTGCCGCAGCTGTAGCCCAGGACATAGTCCAGCGCCTTGTCCGGGTCGATGCGGTGGCACGGCTTACCGATCACGGCGACCAGTTCGGACTCGTAGTCCACCGGGCTGAACGGTTCGTTCTGCAGATCGGGATTGCTGACGGCGTGCGTAAAGCCCGCCTTGTCGGGAATCACGATGGGATCGCCTGGGCCGATCACGGATGTCGATGGAAGTTGAAAAACCATAGGGAACTGCGGAACGAACACATCGTCGCCACCTTCGTGGAGGTGCTCGAGATAGTTGCCGCCAACCCCGATCAGCTTCGGCGGGTCCACGGGCGCCACGAGGTCCAAGTCGTCAAGGTCCGCGACGCGCTCGCCGACGTCAAAGTCGCTGAAGATGTTCCCGCTGATGGCAAAAACCGACCCGTTCTCGTCAAGCGAGCCATAGGCTGGCCCGGCATCCGTTCCAAAGCGGACGATCTTCATCGCTAGCCTCCTCGTGCCTCATGAACCCGTCGTGCGGATGAAAAGGCGCCCGTTACGGGGAATCCTGAGCGATGTCGCCCAGCCCCAGACTTACCGCGTACGAGCTGCCGAAGACAATTGTCCCCCACGACTTCGGACGATGGCGCGCATCCGTAAGCGACAGCGCCCTGCGACGATTCAGGTCAGCCAAGGCAGATGGCTGGACGTGCCCCTAGGCCCACAGGCGCGCCCGCTTGTCCAAGCCCGCTTGACGAGTCAAAATCAGACGGCCGCCGGCACAAGGCATCAACCTGTGGGCACCATTACCTGTACCAACTGCGGGCGTCACATCGCTGCCCGTTCGCCCACCTGCCGCCATTGCGGCTTCGACGCCTACCAGGACCGCCGCGAAGGTCGCGTCGAGGACTACGGCGTTGACCGCGTCATGCGTCGTATCCGCGCCGTCCTGTATGTCATCTTCCTGCCCATCGTCGGCCTGTTTGGACAAATTGTCGTAGGGGCCCTGGTCATGCTGCCCTTCTTCTTCGTGGCCGCCCTCTCCAGCGGGGCTACCGGTGACGGACCCGTGGAGCTCATGCAGGCCCTTATCGGCTTTGTCCTCAACTGGCCCGGCTACCTCATCATGCTGGTCTTTACCTATATCGGCCTCTACCGTCGGTTTCAGCGCATCCGAACCCTGACGCACAACCTCGTCGTCCCGCTTACGCGCGTTTTTCGTCGTACGTCGTAGCCGAACACCACGCACCGCCGCATCCGACCAATCGTCAAAACACGGATCCCGTCGCCGCTCCCGTCTTGCCGCCGCATTCAGGGTCAGATCTTTCAGAACCCGTCGCGGCCTGCCCCATCCATTCAACTGATCCGCCACACTGGTTGGGGCCGTCAAACGGCACGGCACCACGCGCAGCTTCGGCCAGATGTGACGCCATGGTGAGGAACAGCCTCAGCTTCGAGTTTGGCCCCGCCTCACGTCCGGTCGAGCAACCGGAAGTGATTGAATGAGTCAGCACCGGAACAAGCCAGTCGTCCTCCGAACCGCCCGCCTGCTGTTGCGGCCGTTCGAGTTCACCGATGTCGACGACGTCTGCGCCTACGCATCCGATCCTGAGGTCGCTCGGTTTCGGCCGCTGCCGGACCCCTATACGCGCGAAGACGCGCTGGGTTTCGTCAATCGCCAGATTCGAACCAACTGGTCCAGGGATGCGGAGTTCGCCATTGTGTACGGACCGCGGGTAATCGGAGGCCTCAGCCTGCACGTGAACTCGGAGCACGAAACCGGCGAGTTGGGCTACCTGCTGGGCCGTCGCTGGTGGGGACATGGGCTCGCCACCGAGGCCGCTCGTGCGGTTGTCGACTGGGGCTTTCGTCGATTCGGGTTGCACAAGGTGTACGCGCGCGCGCACGTGGACAACAAGGGGTCCTGGCGCGTGATGGAAAGGCTGGGCATGACGCGCGAGGGCGTCCTACGCGGCCATTGGAAAATGCGAGACGAACACGTGGACCTTGTGTACTACGCCGTGTTTCGCGACGAATGGGCGCTGCGGGCAGACAGTGGCGCGGACCCAAGTGCCAAGAAAGCCCAAGATGTCAACGTTTAGTCCTGGAGCAGTCATCGCCACCGGGCCACACGAACCAGGCCCTGCGTAGGAGCGACGCGAAATGAACCTTCACCGCTTCGAAGCCCTTCTCGCCGAATCTGGAATGGATGCCCTAATCGCCAGTTCTCTTGAGAACGTCTCCTACCTGTCCGGCGCCCGTATGGTCATGCAGCGCCTCATTCCCGACCGGCTCGCGCTGCTCCTGTGGCCGGCGGGGGGTGTTCCGGCGATCGTCGTATGCAAGGGCGAAGACGTCGCCTGCCGGGACGACTGCCGAATCGACGACATGCGGAGCTATACGGAATTTGTGACTTCGCCCGTGGATCTCCTGGCGGACGTCATCGCCGAAAAGGGGCTTGCCAGGGGACGACTGGGCCTTGAGCTGCATTCCCTGCCAGCTGGTTATGTCAACCAATTACGCGAACGGCTCCCCGGTGCAACGCTAGTTGACTGCGGTGATCTGATGGACCGCGCCCGGATGATCAAGACGCCGGATGAAGTCGACGCCCTTGCCACAGCCGGGCACGTGACCGAACGCGCGATCCGCGGCGCCTTCGAAAGAGCATCCGTCGGCGAACCTGAAAAGAAGGTCGCGGACGACATCACCGCCGGCGTGACCGCGGCCGGGGCCGATGTCTTGAACTTCATGTTCCTTGGCACCGGAACTCGGTCCTTCGAGTGGCACGCGCGCCCTGGAGCAACGCGCCTCGAATCCGGCCACGTACTTCACACGGACGTCGCCGGCAACTTCGTCGGCTACTGGTCGGACCTGGCCAGAACGGCCTTCGTCGGCGAGCCGAGCCCTCGGCAGCTGGACATCTACAGTCGGCTGTATCAGACCCACGTCGAAACGCTTGATGCTATTCGTCCCGGTCTCCTGGTCGGTGAACTGTATTCCGCGTGCCAGGCCGCCTACCGGAGAGTCGGACTACCGTTCCAACTGGCGCACATCGGGCATGGGCTCGGTCTGGGTCTCCACGAATACCCCATGCTCAAGCCCGACACCGACGAACCGCTGCAGCCGGGCATGGTCCTCTGTATCGAACCCGCCTACCTGGACCCAGGTGTCGCCGGCTACCACATCGAGGACCTCGTCCTTGTCACCGAACAGGGACGAGAGGTGCTGACCGACTATGAGAGTGCCCACGAAGCCCAGGTGATCACGTAGACCGGCGCGGGGCCTGACCGGGTCGGCGGCGGGCGGCTCCTGCGCCGTCCGGTCTCGCAAGATCATTCAGCGAGTTGTCGCGCACGCACGATTCACCGGTCGAGTGCCTCAGTGACATCGTGGGCAAGACCACAAAGCTGCGGTCGGTGCCACGACTACGATTGATGAAGATCAAGATGAATGAGTGAGAGTCCGGACGTGATCCTGGTCACCGGAGCGACTGGCTACATCGGCGGACGCCTGGTTCCTCGCCTGATTCAGGAGGGCCACAGCGTCCGCGTTCTAGTGCGAAGCCACACGCGTGCGCGTTCTCGCTCGTGGTCCAATCAGGTGGAGGTTGCAGTCGGCGACGCCCTTAATCCTCAAGACCTTTCAATAGCGCTCCGAGGGGTGGAGACCGCCTACTACCTGATTCACAGCATGTCCGGGGGAGCCAGCTTCGGCGATCTCGATGTCCGTGCAGCCCGCGCCTTCGGTTCGGCGGCACGGGAGGCTGGCGTTCAGCGCATCATTTACCTGGGAGGCCTCGGTCAGCCGGCCGCCGAATTGTCCCGTCACTTGCGCTCGCGTCACGAGACGGGACGCGCACTTCGCGAAAGCGGGGTTCCCGTTACCGAGTTCCGGGCCGCCGTAATCGTCGGCTCGGGCAGCATCTCGTTCGAGATGATTCGCTATCTCGTGGAACGTCTCCCGGTCATGGTCTGTCCCAGGTGGATCTACTCTCGGATCCAGCCCATCGCGGTCGACGACGTTCTGGCCTACCTGGTTGCGTCGCTCGAAGTGTCCGAAAGCAAAGAGCAGATCGTCGAGATTGGTGGTCGCGACGTCACGACCTATCGCGGGTTGATTCTCGGCTATGCGAACGCACGAAGTCTGCGACGGTTGCTGCTGCCCGTTCCGGTTCTAACCCCACGCTTGTCGTCCTACTGGGTTCACTGGATCACACCCATTCCGTCCGGCATCACCAAGGCTCTTGTGGAGGGGCTTCGCAACGATGTGGTCGTCACGGATGATCGTGTGCGCAGGCTCTTTCCCCACATCGAGCCTCTCAACTACGCCTCGGCATTAGACCGAGTGATAGAGGACCTCGACGTGGGGCTCATAGATACGTCGTGGAGCGACGCGGCCGGCTCAGCGGCCGAGCGTGGGCAGCAGGTCGTGCTCGAATCAAGTCAAGGACTGATCATCGAACGCCGCAGCCGTCGAATATCGGCCCCGGCCGGCGACGTCTACCGGGTGATCGCTGGCATTGGAGCGGCGAGGGGGTGGTACTTCGCCAGCTGGACGTGGCGGATTCGCGGAATGCTGGATCGGCTTCTGGGCGGCGCCGGACTTCGCCGAGGACGGCGCCATCCCGATGACCTGCGCATCGGCGATGCCATCGACTTCTGGCGAGTCGAGGATCTCGAAGTCGACCGCCTGATTAGGCTGCGGGCTGAGATGAAGCTTCCGGGTCGGGCTTGGCTTCAGTTCAGGCTAACGCCCGCACCTGATGAATCGACCCACATGGAACAGATGGCGGCGTTCGGTCCGAAGGGCCTGGCCGGCTTCTTCTATTGGTACGCCTTGTACCCCATTCACGCGTGGATATTCGATGGGCTGGCCACGGCCATTGCCAAGCGTGCCGAAGGCGCGACGGCACCCCCGGCAGGATTCGAACCTGCGACCCACGGCTTAGAAGGCCGTCGCTCTGGTCCACTGAGCTACGGGGGCTCAAGCGAGTCTGGCACAGGCGCCGGCCCTCCAACGCCGCCCGCGCCCTGACCCGCTGCTACGTGCGAACCGGCCGTTTCAGGCTGACCTGAGCCGGCGTGTTAGCGGTAGGCGTCCTGCAGCCTTGAGATGTCCTGTCCTGGCGAGGCCAGGTCCAGCAGGCTGCTGGTTCCCAGCTCCGGCAGTCGACCGGCCAGTTCATCCTCGTAGGTCGGGGCGTCGAGTTGATAGAGCACCCCGGTGGGGATCCGGTCCCCCCACTCAAACGATTTCGCGATCGCGGCCTGCTGCTTGGCCACGATTTCGTCCTGGTTGCTCGGGTCGTGCACCCGACCGTCGAAGCCTTCGTCCGTCAGCCGATAGATGCGGTTGTGCCCCACGTCTCTGCCGCGGAAGAAATCAATCGTCATCAGGTCGTTGTAGATCGGGCAGGGCTGCAGGATGTCGATGAGCGCGGTTCCCCGATGCCGGACTGCCTGCACAATCAGGCTCACAAGATCCCGCTGTGCCATCGCGTAGCCGCGCGCAATGAAGGTGTAACCCGATGCGATTGCCAGACCGATCGGGTTAACGCTCTCCTGAATAGCGGCTTCAGCCATTCCCTTGGTCTTCTGGCCGCGGCGCATTGTGGGAGCAGCCTGGCCTTTGGTGAGGCCGTAGACCCCGTTGTTGTGGATGAGATAGGCGATGTTGAGGTTGCGGCGACCAGAGTTGACCAAGTAGCCGGCGCCAATGCCGTAGCCGTCGCCGTCTCCGCCGGCCACGAGAACCTCCAGGTTTTGATTCGCCAGCTTCACGCCTGTAGCCACGTTGAGGGCCCGACCGTGGAGCGTGTGGAGGCCGTAGGAGTTGATGTAGTGCGGAAGCTTGCCGGCGCAGCCGATGCCCGAAATCACAGCGACCTCGTGCGGCGGACGTCCAAGCTGGGCCAGGGCCTGCTTGACCGCGCTCAGAATCCCGAAGTCGCCGCAGCCGCCGCACCAGTCCGGATGCGAGTCCTCAACCCCAAACGTCTTGGCCGTCAATCGTTCGGTGTCAGCGACTACCACGTTGCTCCATGCCCTTCCTATGGATGCGAGAGCACCAGCCGACCGAGGTCGGCCTCATTGTGCTCGCACACGGCTTCAACGACTTCGTCCTGCGAGAATGGGCGTCCGTCGTACTTCAGCGCCATTCGCTCAAGCTTAATCCCCGTCTGCTCCGCGATCAGCAAGCCCAACTGCCCCATGTAGTTGTCTTCGACCACGATCGCTCGTCGCGCTCGCTCCAGCGTCTCCCGCACGACCGCGGCCGGGAACGGCCGCAGGAGCCGAATCTGGAGGAAGTTGGCCGAGATTCCGTGCCGAGACTCCAGCTCCGGCAGGGCATCCACGATCGGTCCGCGCGTCGAACCCCAGCCGACGATCGTCACGTCGGCGTCGTCCGGACCAACCAGCTCGTACTGCCATTCGGCCGGAATCTCCTCGGCGGCCAACTCGAGCTTCTGCATGCGCTTCTCCATCTGCGCCATGCGGTTCTCGACTTGTTCGTCGATCCGACCGCGCTCCGTGTGTTCATCGCTCGTGGTCACATACTGGCCGCCCGGGGTTCCGAACACCGCGCGCGGGCTGATTCCTGACTCCGTCAGGCGGTGTCGCCTATATGGCTCGGAGCCATTCATCTCCAGCGTCCAGTACTCGCCGCGGTCGATGGGGAGTTCGTCCAGCCCCAGGTCGTCCAGCGTGACCAGGGAGTTTGCGATGAACTTGTCCGCCATCACCACAACCGGCATCTGGTACCGGTCCCCCCAGTTGAACGCCATGTGGGTGATGCGCGCGGCTTCGCGGGCGTCGCCCGCCGCGACCACGATATGGGGAAACTCGCCGTGGGCGGGCTGCAAGGCAAACCGCAGGTCCTGCTGCGACTGGCGAGTTGGAAGGCCGGTGCTCGGCCCACCACGCTGCCAGAGAATGACGACCGGGCCCGCGGCCTCGGTGATCGATGCGAAGCCGAGCCCTTCCGCCATCAGGCTGAAGCCTGGACCCGCAGTTGACGTGGCAGCGCGGACGCCCGCGTGGGCCGCGCCAACGGCCATGTTCATCGAGGCAACCTCATCCTCGGCCTGGAGAACGACGATGGGATACGACGTCTGATGGCCTTCCAGCATCACGCTCTCGTCCGACGCGGGAGCAATCGGGTAGTACGTCTGGAACGCGCATCCGGCATGGATCTTGGCGATTCCTACGGCGTCAACGCCCTTGATCAGCATGTGGCCGCTGCGCTCGGGCCGCGGCCGCAGGGTGACGTGGAACTCTTCCTTGGCGTAGGCGCGTCGAGCCTGTTCCGCCGCGTGCAGCAGGACGTGGCGGTTCATCTCCACCATGTCCTGCCGGTGCGCGGGCAGCACTTCGGCTACCAGCGACAGCACGTGACTGATATCGAAGTCCAGCAGGGCACAGCTGGCGCCGATCGGCACCATGTTGCGCATCACGCTGTGCCGCCGGGCGTTGTAGGTCACGCCCAGTTCTTCGACCGACTCCCTCACCAGGTCGTCATAGGCAAGGGCGACCACGTGAATGTCGTCCCGCTCAATGGCGGAATGGTCGACCTTGGCTTTCGCGTCCAGAATCACCACGCCGTCCGGGGCTACTCGATGTAAGTGGCCGCCGTGGCGCTGGTAGTCCTGGTACTCGGGCGTACCAAAAAGTGTCTCGGCGTCCAGCGCAAGTAGCAGGTCCACGTGCTCAAGGTGGGAGTGAACTGGCGTGTCGCTGGTGCGCACCCGGTAGGAGATATGGCGGCCCATGATGTTCGAGTGGTACTCGATATTCGAAAACACGTAGAGACCAGCCCTCGAGCAGGCCTTGGCAAAGAGCTCAGCCGAACGGTTGACACCGCCCGTGAGGGCGGGACCGCCAATCATCCACGAGAGGGCGTTTTCATTCATGGTCTTTTCGCTGCTCGGTGGTCGCATTGGCTGGCCGCCGTGCGCGGCAGCAGGATTCCAGGAACTCTCGGCACACCACCCATTATCACCGGCCTGACTCTCTCCTACCTACGGTAATCGCTGCACCAGCAGTCGCGCGGCGTGCTCTGGCGTCTCTCCGATCAGCACACCTGCCGCTCGCAACGCGGCCTCCTTGGCCGCCGCCGATCCGGTCGATCCTGACACGATGGCGCCCGCGTGCCCCATGCGGCGTTCTGGGGGCGCGGTCTTGCCGGCGATGAACGATGTGACGGGTTTCGTCATTCGCTCGCGGATATACGTGGCCGCCCGTTCTTCGTCGTCACCGCCGATTTCGCCCAACAAGACTACTCCATGCGTGGCCGGATCCGCCTCGAACATCGCCAGCACGTCGACGAATCGCGTGCCGATGATGGGATCGCCACCGATTCCAACCGTCGTGGTCTGCCCGGCGCCCAGATCGGTCAGGTGCTGAACCACCTCATAGGTGAGGGTGCCGCTGCGGCTCACGACGCCTACGTGTCCCGGCGAGTGTACCGACCAGGGCATTACCCCAACCTTAACGCCGTCCCCGGGTGTCGTGACGCCAGGGCAATTCGGACCGATGAGGTTCGCACCGGATGCCCGGACGCGCGGCATCACCCGAAGCATGTCCAAAACGGGAATCCCCTCCGTCAGGCAGACGATCACGTTCAGCCCGGCGGCGGCGTCTTCGAGAATGGCGTCGGCGGCAAACGCTGCCGGCACGAAGATGCACGCGGCATTGGCGCCAGTCGCCCGCGTCGCCTCGGCGACCGTATTGAAGACTGGCACGTCCTCTAATCCGTCGACGGTCGCGCCGCCCCGGCCGGGAGTGACCCCGGCCACGACCTGCGTGCCGGCCTCGCGCATCAGCCGCGTGTGAAACGATCCCTGGCTTCCGGTCATGCCCTGCACAACCAGCCTCGTGCTCGCGTCGAGCAATATGCTCATCGCGTCGCCTCAACCACGAGCGCGGCGGCCGAGTCCATGGAACGCTCGGCCCCAATCCCGGCCTCTTCAAGGAGTTGCAGGGCCTCCGCCTCGCGCGTGCCAGCCACGCGAACTACAAGCGGAATGTCCTGAGTCAGGCGAGCGCGGGCCGCGATCACGCCTGCGGCCACGTCGTCGGCACGTGTGATGCCGGCAAAAATGTTGACCAGTACCGCGCGCACATTGGGATCTTCCAGGATGATCTCAAAGGCCGTGGTGATCTTCTCAACGCCGGCCCCGCCGCCCACATCGAGAAAGTTGGCCGGTTCGCCGCCGTAGTGTTTGATCACGTCCATCGTGGCCATGGCCAGCCCCGCGCCATTGACCATGCAGCCGATCGTGCCGTCGAGCTTGATGTAGCTCAGCCCCGCCGCACGCGCCCGTCGCTCGGAGTCGCTCTCCTCGTGTGGGTCGCGGAGTTGCTCAATCTCCCGCTGACGGCCGAGCGCGTTGTCGTCGATGTTCAGCTTCGCGTCAATGGCTTGTAAATCGCCGGCCTCGTCGACCACCAGTGGATTGACTTCGGCCAAGGACGCGTCGACGTCGACAAAGGCCTCTACGAGCCCCTGTGCAACCCGCACAAACTGTCGAACCTGGGAGCCGGAGAGACCAAGGGCGAATCCAAGATGTCGGGCTTCCCAGTCGGGCAGACCTGCCAGCGGATCTACCTGCACGCGCAGGATTGCCGACGGGTTCGTTGCCGCCACCTCTTCGATGTCGACGCCGCCTTCGGCGCTGGCCATCAGCGCAAGGGACTGGGCCGTCCGGTCGATCACCACGCCCAGATAGAGTTCGCGAGCGATGTCCACGGCTGGCGCAACCAGCACCCGCCGCACGGGCTCCCCGCTGATAGTCAGCGCGAGGATTCGTGTCGCTGCCGCTCCAGCTTCTTCTGGTGAACTGGCCAGCTTCACGCCGCCGGCCTTGCCGCGTCCGCCGGCCAGCACCTGGGCCTTAATCACCACAGGGCAGCCAAAGGCGCTGGCAGCTTGCGTTGCCTCATCAGGCGTCGAGGCAAGGCGCGATTCGGGCACGGGCAGCCCGTGACGCCGGAAGATGGCGCGGGCGTCAGATTCGTGGACCTTCATACGCTCTCAGTCTGACTCATAGACCCATTGATCGAGCGGCCGGTCGTAGTCCAGCACCTCGCCTGGTGAAAACCAGTGGGCAATCTCACGCGCCGCGGTCTCCGGCGAGTCCGAAGCGTGGACAAGGTTACGAAGACCGGCCAGCGCCAGATCCCCTCGAATCGTGCCAGCCGCGGCCTCGTGCGGCCGGGTGGACCCCACCATCGCGCGCACAACCGAAATAGCCTCCGGGCCCTCCAGCACGGCGGCCACGACGGGTCCGCTCTGCAGGTGGGCCACCAGGCCATCGAAGAAGAACTTTCCCTCGTGCTCGGCGTAGTGTTGGCTCGCCTGCTCACCGCTCGCGGCCACCAGCTTCAGCCCAATCAGCCGCAGCCCGCGCTGTTCGAACCGCTGCAAAATCTGCATCGCAATCGCGCGCTGCAGGGCGTCGGGCTTGAGCAGGACTAGAGTCCGTTCCATTCGGCTTCCTTCCTGTGGACGCCCATCCTCAGGCGCCAGGTTCATCGTTCGCCGCGAGCAGGCTGGTCAAGCCGTCGCGAACGCCGTCCACATCCAAATCGAGTCCGCCGATCACGACGGCTTGCCATTGTCCTGACCGCAGCGCTAGGCATTGGGTGTCTTGGGTCACAAACCAGATCTCCGCGATCTGACCCAGGCCCGTCGTCTCAACGGCTTGCTCCATCGTTCCGATGCTGGCGGAGAGCAGTCCCGGGCCAATGGACCCACCCCGTCCTCCGAGATCGCCGGTCGGTATCTCGCCAACTCTCCAGACCGCGGCCCCGGTGACGCCGGGCAGACGCTGCATTCCCGCGTGAAGGTCTGAGGCGGACGTCATTCTGTCGATCGGCCTGCGACATTTGCCGCCCGCAGGTAGGCGTCCGCGGCAGCCTGCGGGCGGCCGGTTTGCATGTAGTGGTCGCCCAGCAGTTTCCAGGCCGAACCGCGGAGTTCCAGGTGCGCCACGGCTTCCAGTAGCAATCCGTCCACTCGCGATACGTCGGGATCGTTTGCCGTGACGATGTCGGTCAACAGGCGCTCGGCTTCCGTCCATTCCGACTGCTCAATCAAGTGACGCGCCCAGTCAAACGTTGAGAAGGCAGCACCCGCCGCTGGTTCGTCCGTAGGCGCGACGCCTTCCTCCGCGGCGTCTGAAGCCATGGCTACGGCATCATCCGCTGTCGGCTTTGCCAGGTGCGGCGAATCGAATTCTCCGGCACCTTTATCGAGGCGAAGCTGTCCGGAGGAGACAGCGGCCTCCTCGCCCGTGACCGAAACGCTGCCGGCCGCGTCTCTCTGGACTTCAGACTCTGGGAAGTCATCCACCGGTTGCGAAGGCTGGTCTTGGACTGCGGATTCGCCAGGCGTCTCAGCCTGCCCTTCAGGCCCGTCGATTGTCTGGGCTTCCGCCGGTGCGGGATCAGCGCCCGGCGGAGCCGCCGGATGAGTTCCATCAGCGGGAGACGGCTCTGCGACCTCCTCGACAGTCCCATCGGATTGGCGGACGAGTTCCGGCGGCAAGTCGATTTCAACCATGCCTGGCAGCACAAGCCGATGGACTTCAAGAGTGCCCAGCAACTCCCGCGCTTCCCTGAACTCGGGGTCGATCCGCCCTATTCGATCCAAGAGCTCCTGGCCCTCGGCGGTGCGCCCTCGTTCGGAGAGTATGTGGGCACGCATCACGGCGGCGCGGACGCACTCCTCGGCCTGATCGGCGACGACCCGGCACTCGGCCTCGCAGGCGGAAAGTCGTCCCAGCCGCCACAACGCTTCGGCCAGCGTGAGGCGGACATCCACGCGCTCCGGACTCTCGCTCACGGCGACACGGGCGTGGCGCTCCGCCAGGTCCGGCCAGCCGCAGTTGAGATGAACGCGTGCCAGAACCGCGGCGCTCGTCTCCAGTGAAGCGGGCTCGACATTCAGAATCTCGAGGGCGGACTCAAGCACCGGCGGGTCGCCGGGGATGAGTTCCACGGACTGTCGTGCGGCCATGCGCGCACGGTCGGTATCGCCTCGGCGTTGAAACAGGCGGGCCTGTGCGGCGCGCGCCTCGGCGTTTGTCGGTTCGGCGGAGGTAACGGCGCGTAGGTCGTCCAGGGCGGCATCGGTATCGTTGGCCTGCTCGGCGAGCAGCGCGCGCACCAGCCGCGCGGGCGGGTAGCTCGCGAATTCGGCAATCAGCCGTTCCGTAATTGAGCCGGCCAGCGTCGAGTCACCCTCAGCCAGCGCCTGCCGCGCCAGAGCTGCGCCCTCGCTTGGCCGCATGTCAACCAACGCCTTCCAGCACCAGGTCGGCGGGAATCTCGACGTCGTCGCCCATCGGGCCGGCCACGGCAATCAGTGGCCAGTCCCGCGCCAGGCAGGCTCGGGCGGCAGTGTTGACGTCGTGGCGAGTCACAGCGCGCACTCGCCTGATCAACGCATCCGGTGGGAGCGGCGTCGGTTCCAGGGCCTGCTCGCGGGCGAACCACGCCGCCACAACTGCAGAATCCTCCAGGGACCGCACAAGGCCTCCGACAACGTACGCGCGGGCTCGTTCGAACTCGTCGTCCGATATTCCTCGCTCGACCACATCGCACAGTTCGCCCAAAACGATGGCAATGGCTCTTGTCAACTGGCCCGGATCGGTCGCGCCGTCGATCGACAGAACGCCCTGTTCCCCGCAATGCCCAACATCGGCGCCGATGTCGTAGGCCAGGCCGTGCCGTTCCCGTAACTCCAGCACCAGCCGAGCGCCGAATCCAGCACCCAAAACTGCACCCAACAGCTCCATCGCGTAGCGGTCATGACTGGTCCGGCCGGGCGTGAACCCGGCAATGGAAAAGTACGCTTGTTCGGCCTCACGCCGAACGACTTGGACTCTTGCCGGCGCCTGGCCGTTGGCCTGAAACCCGGGATAGATCTCGCGGCAGCCGGCGGGCGCCGAGCCAAACGCATTGGCGAGCAAATCCAAGGCCGCCGCTGGATCCAGCGATCCCGCCACACTCACGATGGTGTTGCGACCGGCGAACATCTCGGCAGCCCGCCGGAGCAGGGCGTCGCGCGTCAACGAACGCACGGTTGTCGTCGTGCCGGCGATTTCGCGGCCGAAAGGATGATCCGGCCACAGCCTAGCCAGCACTGAACGGCGCGCAGACTCTTCCGGCAGGTCATCCAGCAACGCCAGTTCATCCAGGATAACGGTGCGTTCCTTCTCAATCTCGCCTGGGTCCATCGCCGGCTCGTGAACCATTCGGGCCACGATCTGAAGCGCGTCAGGCCAGGCTTCGGCGGGAACCTTGCTGCCGACCACCGTCAGTTCTGGCTCGGTCGCCGCATTGATCTGCCCGCCAAGGCGCTCGATCGCGCAGGCGAATGCACCCGGTTCATGCGAGCGATGACGAAAGAGCATGTGTTCAACGAAGTGCGTCACGCCGCCCAACTGGGACGGCTCACTGCCCGATCCGGCTCGCGAAGCCACGTGCAAGCTGACTGCCGCGGTATGCGGAACCGGCGTTGCGATCAGATGCACGCCGTTCGCCAGCGTGCGCTGCACGGCCGCGAACGCGCCAGGCATCAAGGCGGCAGGTGGCCGGGCGGCCGTGCCGCTACGACGTCTGACGCGACCGTCGGCGGGCAGGCGTGCTGTCGGCTTCGCGTTCGGCCTTACGGCGCAGGCGGCCGCGTTTCTTGGTTCGGCGGTGCTTGCGCCAGGCCACGCGCTTACGCTTATTCAAAGGTGAACTTCGCCCAATTCGCGGTGACTAAAGGTCCTGCGAAATGATAGCAGGGACGCCTTCAAGCTCTGCTACGCTGCCGCCGCGAAGGCACGAGGCCTGACGATGAAACTATCCGCGCAGGTTCGCCTGGCGCCCGGTAATTCGGTCGCGGAGCAAATCGCCTGCTTGGCTGAATCGGGCTACGAAGCGGTCGAAGTTCATAGCGACGCGGTCGACCACGTCAGCGAGTACCGTCGTGCCCTCGACGCGGCCGGTATCCCCGCCATGAGCATGTGCCCGGCCGGCCGGAGCCTGGACCTAGTGGCCGACGAGTACTCGCAGCGTCGGCGCATTGATCAAACGCGGCGTGCCCTCGATGCCTGCAACGAACTGGGCATCACGGCGCTGATCTCGGTGCCAGTGCGCGGTCCCCTGCCGGCCGACACCGTCGCCCAGGACCAGGCGGACAGCTACGTCCGGGCTCTGGAGCAACTGGCGCCTCACGCGGAATCTGCTGGCGTGACCATCACGGTCGAACCGCTCAATCGTTACGAAATGCACCTGATCAACTCCGTGGCCGACGGGGTCGCTATTGCCGAGCGCCTGGGCAGTCCCAGCGTGAGAGTCCTGGCCGACGTGTTTCACATGAACATTGAGGAAGACAACGTGCCTGCAAGCATCCGAGCCGCCGGCGACTGGATCGGCCACGTGCACTTCGCCGACAACCAGCGAGCGCATCCTGGGACCGGCTCGACGGACTTTGCCGCAATCTACGCCGCGCTATGCGACATCGGCTACACCGGATCGACAGCCCTGGAGTGCCGCCTGCGCGGTGACCCGGCCGAAGCCTTGCGCCAATGCGCCGCCCACCTGCATGCGGCGCGCGGCTCATAGATGGGGGCCTCCGGCCCAACGATAAGTTCCCAGCGCGCCGCCCAGATCTTCGACCGTGCGGCCGGCAAGCAGGCCATCGTGCTCGGCGACATGGTCGTCGACGAGCACATCATCGGTTCGGCCACCCGTCTATCTCGCGAAGCTCCCCTGCCTGTCATCGAGGAGCACAAACGGGTCCTGGTTCCCGGTGCGGGTACCAACGTGGCAACAAACCTTCGCGGCCTGGGGTGCGAGGTCGCCGTCGCCGGCGTGGTTGGCGCCGACGCCATGGCCGAACGTCTGAGCGAGCAGCTCGAACAGCGAGGAATTGAAACCGACGGCCTCATCCGCGACTCGGACCGAACCACGGCCGTCAAGCTGCGCGTCTGGGCCGGCGGCGACCGACAGCGACCCCAAAGCATGATCGCGCGAGTGGATTCGGTGGACCGCTCTCCGGTCAGGCAGGCGACCGTCGACGCCCTGGCTTCGTTCCTTAACTCGGCGATCCCCGCGGCCGACGCGCTGGTGATTTCGGACTACGAAGCCGGGGTGGTCAGCTCGTCGGTTCTGCGGGCCGCTTTGCCCACCGCCCGGGAATCCGGCCTGGTGGTGACCGCGGACGCGCATGGCCAGCTGGCCAGATTCCAAAACGCCACCCTCCTCACGCCCAATCAACCCGAGGCCGAAGCCGAACTCGGCCGCGAGATCACGTCCACCTCCGATGCGCTGGCCGCCGCCGGGGAACTTCGGCAGGCAATCGGAGTCGAAGCGGTGCTCGTCACCCTCGGGGCGGCGGGAATGGTGCTGGATGCGGGAGACCAGGGGTGCGCGCTCTTCCCCGCTGCGGTCGCTGGCCGAGTCGTGGACCCAAGTGGCGCCGGGGACACGGTCGCGGCGGCTATGACCGCAGCTTTCCTGGGGGGCGCGACGCCGCACGAGGCTGCCGCGCTGTCGGCCCTGGCGGCACGCATCGTCGTGCGGCAGCTCGGGGTCGCTGTCGTAACGGCCGACCAGATCGTCAGCGAAGCCGGTGACAACGAAGCCTGAGGCCGACCTCGTGATGCCCGGCGATCTGCCCGACTGGGCCTCGCGCCAGCGTGCCGCCGGTCTGCGGCTGGTGCTGACCAACGGCTGCTTCGACCTGATTCATCCGGGTCACATCGCCCTGCTGCGTGGCGCCGTCATATTCGGTGATCGGCTGGTTGTCGGAGTTAACAGCGACCTCGGGGTCCGCAAACTCAAGGGCCCCGACCGGCCGCTCATGCCGCTGGCAGACCGGCTTGCGGTTCTGCGCGCCGTGCGCTGGGTGGATGCCGTCGTACCGTTTGACGACGAGACCGCCGACCGGCTCATTGAGCTGCTGCGGCCATCGCATTATGTCAAGGGCGCGGACTACGACCCGACGGCGGGAGGCCGAACGCTGCCGGAGACTGTCACCCTCCAGCGACTCGGAATCCCCGCCGTCTTCGTGCCCCTCGCCCCTGGCCATGCCTCCAGCGAGTTGATCGCCCGGCGCCGCCGCTCGACGTGAACACCGCGACCGCCAGGCGCGTGGCCTTGGCCGCCGCGCTGGTCGCGGCCGGCAATGTCCTCAGCCGGTTCCTGGGTTTGATCCGCGAGCCGGTCATCGCCGCGCTGTTCGGCATCTCCGGGGCAACCGACGCCTTCGAGGTTGCGACGCGTCTGCCGCAGCTGGTCCACGAACTGGTGATTGGCGGCGCGGTCTCCGGCGTGCTGATTCCCCTGTTCAGCGAGATGGCGGCCGACGACCGACGGCTGGCGCGGACCTTCTCGTCCCTCATTACCTCGGTCGGAGTTGCGCTGATCGGCGTGACGATTGTCATGGTGGCGCTGGCCGAACCGTTAGTGGCCGCCGCGGCACCGGGACTGCCCGCCGCGACACGCGACATGGCGGTCGTCATGACGCGCATCACGCTTCCGGCGGTGCTGTTCCTCGGGCTCTCCGCGGTTACGGCGGCGAGACTGTACGCCCGCGATCGCTTCGCCGCCCCATCGTTTGCGCCGGCGACGCTCAACGGAACGCTGATCGTGCTGGCCCTGGCGCTCACGCCAGCCGTCGGCCCTGTTGGCGTGGCCATCGGCTACCTGGCCGGTGCCGGAGCGCATCTGCTGGTCCAGCTTCCAGCCCTGGTTCGCGATGGCGTACGAATGACAGTGCCCTCGTGGCGAGGGAACCCTGATACGGCCCGCGCCCTGCGTCTCTATCTTCCGATAGCCGCCGGACTCGTGGTCGCGCAGGCGCTGGTGATCGTGGATACGAACCTCGCCTCGCGCACGGGTGAAGGCAGCCTCGCAATCATGCGCTTCGCCACCCGCCTGCAGCAGTTTCCGCTGGGACTGATCGGGTCTGCGATTGCCCTGGCATTCCTGCCCGTGCTTGCGCGCAGTGCTCCCGAGAAAGTGCGCGACCTGGTGAACGCAGTCGAGTTCAAGTCGGCGCTCGTGGCTGCCGCGCGCAGCGCCTTCGTCCTCATGGTGCCGGTAACCGTGATCCTGACGGCGCTGAGCGTTCCGGTAATCCGTGCGGTCTATGAGCGGGAAGCCTTTGATGCGGCGGCCACCGACCTCACCGGTCTGGCCCTGCTCATCTACGCGGTCCAGCTTCCAATCACCGTCCTCGACCAGATCTTCATTGCCGCGTACTACGCCACCCGCAACACCTTGACGCCGGTGCTGGTCGGCGTCGGGGGCGGATTGGCCTATCTGATCGCCGCGCTGGCGTTAGTTGAACCGTTTGGTGTCTTCGGACTCGTGGCCGCGAATTCGGTCCAGAACAGCTTGCATGGCGTGATCCTGGGCTGGCTGCTATGGCGTCGCCTCGGCGGATTCGGCGACTCTGGACTCTGGTTCTTTGGCGTTCGCGTGATCGCGGCCGGCGGCCTTGCGGCGGCTGTCGGCCTGATCTTGCGCGAGTGGTCGACGTTGGCCCTGGAACCCGGGGGACTAGCCGGCTGGCGAGCGCTGATCGTAAGCGGCGCGGGGATCATGGTCGTCTACGTCGCCGCGCTGGCGCTGCTGCGCGTCCCCGAGGTGCCGCGACTGGCACGGCTGATCCGGAGTCGGCTCGGGACCCGACTGGCGAACTAGCTCGGCCGCGGCGGTTCGTCGGCTACGATCAGCGCTCGCACGCGCCCGTGGGAGTTCTCGTATGGCAGTGATGACCGGCTCCGACGCCGTGGTTCAGAGTTTGATCGCCGAAGGCATTGACCTCGTGTTCGGGATCCCCGGATATCACAGCGAGCACCTGTACGGCCGTCTGATGCGGCAAGACAAGGTTCGCCACGTCCTGGTGCGGCACGAACAGGGTGCCGGCTACATGGCCATTGGCGCCGCGCGGGTCACCGGCAAGCCCGCCACGATTCTGAGTACCGCCGGTCCCGGAGCGCTCAACGTCGCCACCCCCATGGGCGAGGCCTACGGCGACGGCATCCCGCTGCTCAACATCATGGCCGAGGACATGTCCGCGTACCTCTACCAGGACAAGGGCATCGTCCACGAAAGCAAGGACCAGTTCGGCGTCTTCAGCCGTCTCAGCCAGTGGAGCCGCCAGGCCATGTCGCCCGGAGAGATTCCCGGCGCCATTCACGAAGGGCTCCGGCGCATGCAGGTCAACCGGCCGCGTCCGGTCGTCGTCGAAATCCCGGTCGACGTATTCCAGGGCGAGGGCGACGTAGAGCTGCTTCAAGAGGAGACCCACCAACCGCCGCAAGGCGATCCCTCAGACCTGGAGCGCATGGCATCGATCCTGGCCGCGGCCGAGCGTCCCCTGATCTGGGCCGGCGGCGGCGTGATGATGTCGGGAGCCTGGGATGAGCTCCGCACGCTCGCGGAGTCCCTGGATATCCCCGTCATGCTCACCACCACCAGCAAGGGCGCCATGCCCGAGGATCATCCGCTGGTCGTCGGCAATCTGAACCAGCACGGCCCCATCCGCCGCTTCATGCAACAGGCGGACGTAATGCTCGCCGTGGGCGCTCGCTTCTCGTACCTCTCCAGCGGTCGCTGGACAGTGCCCGTACCCAGGCGCCTGCTGCACATCGACATCGACGCCACCCAGCCCGGCAAGAACTTTCCTGCTGAAATCGGCGTGCACGCGGACGCGAAGGCCGGGTTGGCGGCCCTGGTGGAAGCGACGGCCGATGCGCCTGAGGTTGATCGCGACGAGTGGGTCGACGCCGGGCGTGCCGCACGCGCCGAAGTTCGCGCCGAACTGGCGCAGCGTGCTCCGCTCGAGTGGGGCCTCATGAAGGCCATTCGAAACGCCATGCCTCGACAGACCATCGTCGCCAGCGATCCGCACCTGCTCGGCTATTGGAGCCGTGAGCACCTGCCGTTCTACGAGCCGCGCACCTGGCTCTACGGCCTGGCGTTCGGCACGTTGGGCTACTCATACCCCGTGGCGCTGGGCGCCAAGGTCGTGGCTCCTGATCGACCCGTCATCTCGCTGACCGGCGACGGGGGCTTTCTCTTCACCGCGCAGGAAATGGCAACCGCCGTCCAGCAGGGACTGAATGTCCCCGTCGTCATCATCAATGACGACGCGTACGGCGCGATCAAGGAGGACTTCCTGCGCGACTATGACAACGACTACGAGGTCAACCTCAGGAACCCCGACTTCGTGAAGTTCGCCGAGTCGTTCGGTGCCGTCGGCATGCGGGCCACGCCCGAGACGCTGGAGGCCACGCTGCGTGACGCGCTGGAACTCGACCGCCCCTCGCTCATCGACGTGCCGGTGAAGTGCCGGAGGCCCCTGCAGGTTCAATAGCCGTTCCGACGCTGGCCGGCCCGGCTTGCGGCCGGACTTCAACTGGTTTGGCCGTCTGGGCTATGCTCGTACCCGATTAGGGCATCAGTGAGCCGGGATCATGCTTCACCATGCTCCTCGAGTCCTAGGCCGACGCGCCGTACTCGGTGCGTTGATCGTCGCCCCGGCCCTGATCGGGCTGAGCGCCTGCGCCGACAGCGATTCCTTCGAGTTCAAGCCCTCGGGTCGCTGCGGACGCGGCTGCGTGGGCGCCACGGACTACGAGAAGGACGACGAAGCGCGCCGCTCGGGCCTCGATCAGGCCAAGGCGGCCAAGGAAGCCAGCCAGGGCAGCTAGAACCGTAACGTCGGTTCACACTGCGTCCTCGGCCGGCTGTTGGGCTGTGTATCCGCTGCTGTGGCTGGGGTAACCGAAAGGGCGGTTGGCATGAGTCTTGCTGGTCGAGTCGCGCTGGTCACCGGTGCCAGCCGGGGGATTGGACGCGAAATCGCGCTTGGCTACGCGCGCGCCGGCGCGCACGTCATTCTGACCGCACGCGACGAGGCACGGCTTGTGGCCGTGGCATCCGAGATTGCCGACGCGTCCGGAACTTCGGACGTCGTGCCGCTGGACGTGAGCGATCCGGAGGCTGTGCGACAGGCGATTGACCGGGTCGTGGCGCGGCATGGCCGGCTCGATGTCCTGTGCAACAACGCCGGCATCAGCAATGCCCGCGGACCCGTGGCCGAGGTCTCGCCCGAAGCCTTCGCAGGCGTCCAGGCCGTAAACCTCATCGGCCTCTTTGCCTGCTGCCATGCCGCGCTTCCGCACATGGTCAATGCCAGCTACGGTCGCATCGTCAACGTCTCGTCCGGCGCCGCCATCATGTGCAATCCCGGCGAGTCGGCCTACGCCGCCTCCAAAGCCGCAGTCAATGCACTGACGATCGCGATGGCGAAAGAAGTCCAGGCGTCAAACGTCCTGGTCAACGCCATGAGCCCCGGCTCGGTCAAGACCGACATGAACCCAACCTCCGACGTGCCGCCGTCCGAGGCCGTGCCCACGGCCGTCTGGTTGGCCTCCCTG
This sequence comes from Chloroflexota bacterium, assembly GCA_028874175.1. Taxonomy (GTDB): domain Bacteria; phylum Chloroflexota; class UBA11872; order UBA11872; family UBA11872; genus UBA11872. Next base: position 17,044 of record JAPPLN010000107.1, on the reverse strand, counting down.
CCCGACGGTGGCCCGACCGGGCGCTTCTACCGGTTCATGCAGGAGCTGCCGATGCTGCCCCAGATCGACCTCGACTGGAAGAGCCGCTGAGCCGGCGGAATCGCTCGCCCTAGTCCCAGAGCGCGTCCAGCGTCCAGGCCTTCAGAGACCGCACCGTGCTCGGCGCTCCCTGCGAACGCAACGACACACCCACGCTGTCCTCGCGCTCGGGGTAGACGCGCACCGCCAGCGCCTGCCGCCCATTCGCAAAGACCTCCACGGCGCTTCGATCAACAAAGACCCGCAGCCGCAGCGGTTCGTCGGGCGCGATCAGAACCTGCGCGTTTTCCGGCGCGCGCGACAACGCATCGGGTGCTGTCGACGAATACGACGTGTCGATTGAGAGCTGGCTCAGGTGGGTCCAGAGCGGTCCGACGATTCCCTGGGTGAAGTGGTTGGTCCGATAGCCGCGGTCGCGATAGAAGGCGACGCGTGTGAACTCTTCTCGGTCCGGCGAGCGCAAGACGTTCAGCTCGACCATCGGCGCGGACGACGGCTCCACTTCCAGCTCCAGTTCCAGCGAGTCGCCTGCCGTTCCGTCCAGCACAACCTCCTGGTTGGCTGGCAGATCCAGTGAACCCAGATCCTGTTCGGCCTGCCGCAACGAGGTCAGGGTCTCGACTGGCTCCACATACACAACGTCGCCGTCCACCGTCAGGCGTCGCGGCAGCGTCATGATCTGGTTCCAGCGCGGCGTGGGCTTGCCCGGATTCATGTTGAAGATCACGATCAGGCCGCCCATGCCATCGGGCGTCGCCGACGGAGCATGCAGACCGCTTGGCCCCGACGGCCCGAAGTTGTACTTCGCGCCGTGGGTCACCACAAACTTGTCGCGCTCGGTGTCGTAGTCCCCCAGCAGGTATTGACCGCCTCTGGTGTGGCTGTAGAAGAGCAGCATGTGGCGGTCGCCAATCGGCCAGAAGTACGGACAGGCGCCGTCGTCGCCGACCCTTGAGTAGTGGTCGTCTTCGACGAACGGATGCAGGTAGTCCCAGTGCTCCAGGTCCTCTGACCTGAAGAGGTAATTGGCCCGGATCGGCTTGCCGCCGGGGCCCTCGGGCTTGGTTCCCGCGGACAGCGAGTAGTAAACGCCGTCCTTCATCCAGATGCACGGATCGAAGACCCGGTACGGCGCCGGTGGACCGTCTCGATCCGGCATCGGTATCACGGCTTTGTTGCCGACCTTTGCCCAGTTGAGCAGCAACGGATCGCTGGACGTCGCCACCATGTTCCCGGCGCCGACGCCGTGGTAGATGGCAATCACCCGGTCGTCCTCGACCAGGGTCGAACCCGAGAAGCACTTGTCTTCGGGGCTGGGATAAATGGCATACGGCAGATCGCGCCAGTGCACCAGGTCGTCGGATACTGCGTGACCCCAGTGCTGCCGGTCGTCCTCCGGCGGATACGCCTGGTAAAAGAGGTGCCAGCGGCCCTGCCAGAAGCAGAGACCGTTCGGGTCGTTGAGCGTCGACTCGGGGTTGACGTAGTGATACGCCGGCCGGTGGCGCAGGCCGGCATAGGACGCCCGCGATTCCAGCAGTCGCTGCATCAGGGGATTCGTTGCCAGCGCCGCTTCCTGCTCGGCCAACGTCGTTGGGTAGGTGTACGCGGGTACGCGCGACTTTGGAGCGATCACGGTGCCTCCGGACAGGGTGGAACCCGAGTTGACGCCTGGGGATTGGTCAAGAATCTAGACGGCGGCGCATCCGGCGACAAGCGCCCGACGCTTCCCGCCGCCGCCTGTTGCCCCGACGCTCTACTGGCCTAAAGGCGTGACCACCTCGCCGTCGCGTAGGACGGCCGCGGCGCTCCAGATCCGGCCGGGGCGCTCGTTACCGCTCACGTCGTGCAGCGCCGCCTCCTCCGTGTCCTCGGTCAGGACCACCAGGTCGGCGCAGGCGCCCGGTGCCAATGTGCCCACCTCACCCTGTAGTCCCAGCAGTTCAGCAGGACGAGATGTGATTCGCGGCCAGGCCTCTTCCTCGCGCATCCCAACGGCCAATAGCTTGGACACGGTCAGCGGAAGATCGTGCTGCGGGCTGGACCCCACGTGCCGCCGGTACTGGTCCGTCGAGATCGTGTCGGGCAAGAAGCCCTCCTTGATCACCGTCTCCGCAACCTCGAAGTCGAAAGATCCCATCCCGTGGCCCGTGTCGAACAGCACGCCGCGTTCCCTGGCCCGCCACACACAATCCAGGACCCGCCCGTCCCGCGCGATTCGGTCCACAAGCCCGTGCAGGCAATACGTCACGACATCACCGGGCCGTAACTGCTCAAGCAGTTCGTCCAACGGAAAGTCCTCGGCGTGCCGCGTGCCCACCAGCAACGGTCGATCAGTTGCCTCGCCAGCCTGGATCGCGCGACGCAACATCTCGCGTGGGTCGCTGTTCCCGCACACGGCCTCGGCCACGTTGATCGCGATGCCCCAGATCAACTCACCGCCGTCGCGGATTGCGTTCACGCAGGCGTCGACGTCGGCCTCGGACGGATCGCCCAGGCTGAAACTGGGGGTGGACTCTCCCGACGCCGACAGATTGATGGCCATCCGCACGCGTGTGCGGGCTCGTTCGATTAGACGCTCGCGGTAGCGGGGCCAGTTACGCGCGCCGGCATCGCCCTGCGACATGACGGTGGTGGTGCCACGCGGCAGAAAGTGCACATCGGGGTCGATTCCGTATTTGGAGTCCTCGATGGCCGGATGGGCGTGCATGTCCACCAGCCCGGGCAGCAGGACGCCGTTGGGAAAGTCCAGCTGTCGCCGCGCCGTCGGAGCCTCGTCTGCCGCCGTTCCGATAGCCGTGATCGCGATGCGATCCCCGCTCGTCGCTACAAATCCGGAACCGCGGAGCCCGCGAGCCGGGTCCTCAATATGCCCCGCTGCAATCAACAGGTCGTATTCCATGAGTACCGTAGTTTCGGGCTAGGACGACTTGGGCGCTGCATGGTACTTTGGCCCACGGCGCCGAGCGGATTGAGGCGCGTTTAAGGGAGGCTCACGGTATGGGGATCAGGTCAAAAATGACCCGTCGCCGGATGCTACGCATGGCCGGTGGACTGGGTGTAAGCGCGGCGGGCGTCGCGGCCCTCGCGGCCTGTGGCGAAGCTGAGCCGCAGATCATCACGAAGGAAGTCCCGGTCGAGACGACGGTAATTAAGGAAGTTCCCGTCGAGACCATCGTGACCAGGACCGAGGTCAAGGAAGTCCCGGTCGAACGCATCGTCACGCAAGAGAAGATCGTTACCCAGCAAGTCGAGGTACCGGTCGACCGCGTCGTGACGCAGGTCGTCGAACGCGAGAAGGTCGTCGAGAAGGTCGTGACTAAGGAAGTCGAAGTCATGGTCGAGGCGCCGATGCAGAAGGCGCCGGTGCGGTTGGAATTCTCCACCGACTGGGGCTCGGGCGTTCGCGCGGCCACCCACAAGTTCATGGCCGAGCAGTACAACAAGGTCAATCCGCACGTCACGGTCGACATCCTGATCATCTCGGGTTCCGGCGGCAGCACCGCGGTCGGTTACTCCGGCATCCTGACCAACCTGCTGGTGGCGGGTTCTGGACCGGAACTAATGTCCGAGCTGTGGTGGAACGCTGACCTTTACAACCTGGACCTCGAGCCGCACATGCAGCGCGAGGGGTTGACGAAGGACGACTTCTGGTGGCACGACGGCTACCTGGTCGACAAGGATGGCGTCACTCGCGGCGTGCCCTACGGCGTGTACGTGGGCGCCATGATGGCCAACCTGAGCTTGGTCGAGCGATTCGGCGTCACCATTCCCGACAAGGACTACTCGTTCGACGAACTGCGCGACCTGGGCGCCCAGATGCGCGACCCCGAGACCAACGTCTGGGGTTTCGAGCGTCAGACCTACAGTTGGAATCAGGGCTTCGCCGAGCGCTTCGCTAGCGAAGGCGCCAAGTGGTACGACACGGCGACCGAGACCTCCACGGCTTCGATCGCCACGCAGCCGGGCGGCAACTCGGTTGAGGCCTTCGCCGACTGGTGGAAACTGGCATGGGAAGACGGCGTGGCGCCAAACACCGACGAAGTGCAGGCCACGCTGGAGTCGCCGTCCAATACCTCCGGCTCGAATAACCTGTTCGCCACAGGCCTGATCGGAATGTCCGGCTTCGGGTACAACTCGGGCGGGGGTATCAAGAACCGCATCGGCGGTCGGTTCGACTTCCACGTGTTCTGGCCCTATCAGTCGCCATACTCGGGTCTCCGTGGCTACCACAACGAGACCAACAACATTGTGGTCAATCGGGCCGCTGAAGAGCGTGGCAACGCCGAAGAGGCCGCTGGGCTCGCCTTCTTCTGGCACGGCGACATCATGGCGCCGTACCTGGCCGAATTCCAGCCCGTGGTTCCGGCTGTCAAGAACATCTGGAACAGCCCGTTCATCACCGAGTTCGCCAGCGGAACGGACAACTTCCCGGACCTGGCGGCCGAGGCTGAGGCCGTTGGCCAGTTCCGCGAGAACTGGGTTCGCGGCACCCACTCGCACCCCAACTGGCTTGAGTGGTTCCGTCTCTCCCGCGCCAAGTTGACCGACCGGGCGCTGGTTGGAGGCGAGAGCCCCTACCAGATGATGGAAGAGTTGGACGCCGAGGGAACCGAAGCTCTCCGGCGCGAGATCTAGGCTCTCAGGATTTGTCCCGGTGGGGGCGTTCCGGCGCCCCCACCGGCGGTCCACAGACGGCTTTGGCCAGGCGCTTAGGCTGTCTCGGTACAGACGGGCCGCTGGCCCGGAGGTGAAGCGTGGCGTCGAGCAGCCTTAGTGCAAAGCCGGCGGGACTGCGCGGGCCGCCCGCACGCCTGTCGCGCTGGCGCGCCTTCCGCAAGTGGATTGCGGCGCAGGAAGGCTGGGTCTTCATTTTTCCCTGGGTCGTGGGGTTCATCCTCCTTGACCTCGGGCCGTACATATTTGCGCTCATCATCTCGTTCTTGAACTGGGATGTGGGCCGCCCGCCCTCCTATATCGGGTTACGCAACTACCAGGCTGCCTTCACCGACCCGCTCGTTGGCAAGAGCCTTTGGAACACCGCCTACTACACCCTGTTCCACGTACCCGGGTCCACGATCATTGCGTTCGCGGTGGCCGGCCTGCTCAATCAGCGGGTCCGAGGGATGCCGATTTGGCGAACGATGTACTACATCCCCTCAGTGACATCCGGCGTGGGAATGGCATTGATCTGGATCTGGCTGTTTGCGCCGCGCGGAGCGATGAACGGGATGCTGGGCTGGTTCGGAATCGAGGGTCCGCGCTGGCTGACCTCGACCACCTGGGCCATGCCGGCCCTCATCATCATGAGCTTCTGGGGCGTGGGTTCCTCGATGGTGATATTCCTGGCCGGCCTCCAGGGCGTGCCGCAACACCTCTATGAGGCGGCCGAAGTTGACGGCGGCGGCTGGTGGGCCAAGGTCCGCCATGTGACCATTCCCATGATGACGCCCTACATTTTCCTCAGCCTGATTCTCGGCGTGATTGGCTCGTTCCAGGTCGTGACCCAGGCGCTGCTGATGACTGAAGGCGGGCCGGACAACGCCACGCTGTTTATCCTGCTCTACATCTGGATTATGGGCTGGAACGCCTTCAAAATGGGCTATGCCGCCTCGATTTCCTGGATCCTCTTCGCAATAATCTTTTTGGCCACAATCGTCCAGTTCCTGGGCGCACGGCGCTGGGTCTACTACGAATATCAGGAGCCAGGCTAGATGGCAGCGACAACGGCCGGCGTAGAGCGGCGACGCCCGATCGCGCTGCGCGCGTTTCGCTGGACGCGCCGAATCCTCCTGTATCTCATCGTGGTCGGCGGCTCTTTTGTGTACATGTACCCCGTCTTCTTCATGCTGCGAACCTCGCTGACGAAGGAGTCCGACCTTTACGTCGTCCCGCCGATCATCGTCCCCCTGCCGCCGGTCTGGGAAAACTACGCCATCATGTGGCAGAACGGACCGACGTGGTCATGGATCAAGAACTCTCTCATCGTGGTCTCGTTCAGCGTGGTCGCCGAGACGGTGACCAGCGTGTCGGTGGCCTATGGCTTCGCGCGCACCCGTTTCGCGGCACGCGACAAGCTCTTTATCGGCGTCCTGGCGACGATGATGCTCCCGGGCGCCGTCACGCTCATCCCGCGCTGGCTCATCTTCCACCGCCTGGACATGATCGATACCTTGTGGCCGCTGCTGATTCCGCGCCTGTTCGGAACGGCTTTCTACATCTTCATCATGCGGCAGTTCTTCCTCACGCTGCCCCGCGAGCTTGACGACGCGGCGCGTATCGACGGCGCCTCCCACCTGCAGATCCTTCGCAAGGTCGTGATCCCACTCTCGGTGCCCGCGATCGCGACCATTGCGGTCTTCTCGTTCATGAACCGCTGGAATGACTTCCTTGAGCCGCTGATCTACCTCCTGCGCACCGAGAACCTCACCCTCGCGGTAGGCCTGAGATTCTTCGTCTCCAGGTTCGGCACCGAATACCACCTGCTCATGGCCGGCGCCATGCTGCTCATCGTGCCAATGATCTTCGCCTTCTTCCTGGCCCAGAAGCAGTTCATCCGCGGCATCGCCCTGACCGGCATCAAGGGCTGACGCGCTCCGGTCCAGCTGCGGCTGGCTTCGACAATCGAAACGGATCCAGAACCCCGGTCGCGCTGTCTTCACAGGCTGTCTATCCTGAGCCTCGGCCCATTTGAGTGCCTGAGGTCTCCACATGAGCGCCAGCCCTGCCAACCACGACGGCTTCCTTCTCATGGACCGCGTGGAATCCCGCCACAACGTTGTCCGAGCCGTCTGCCAGGCCAAAAAGCACCCGCTCAACCCCGTACTCCCGCTGGGTGACATCCAGGAGTGGGACTCCACCCATTGCGCGCCCTGGTCCTCGCAGAGCGTCATCTACGACGAGGAAGACAAGCTCTTCAAGGCTTGGTACGCCGGTTCCGACATGGGCGGCGCCAGCTGGTGGGCCACCGGCTATGCCATCAGTGAAGACGGCGTCAACTGGCACAAGCCGAATCTGGGAATGTTCGAGTACAAGGGCAGCAAGAAAAACAACATCGTCATCGAGGGCCGCGGCCCGATCATCAAGGACGACGCCGAGCCTGACCCCAACAAGCGCTTCAAGGGCATTAAGCGTTTACACAGCTACGTCGGCGAACCCGCGTACAGCGAGCACGGCGCACGCGCCATCTTCTCCCCGGACGGCATCAACTGGACCACCGGCGAGCGAATCCTGCTGCCGCGCTGGGGTGGACGCCCGCCCGATGTCGGCGTTCTGGTTCGTGACGATCAGGACCCCGATCCGAGCCGGCGGTTCAAATTCGTCTACCAGTGGATGGTCAATCTGGATGAGCCCCATCTGAAGCAGTTTTCGAAGCGAAATCCGTCCCAGGGCCGAGCCAAGTTTTTGGCCTACGGTCCCGACATCGAGAACTTCCGCGAGGCCGACGAAAACCCCCTGATTTCGCCCAACGACGGCCTCGAGGAAGAAGACCACCACGTCATGATGGGCCCATACGGCGGCGCCTGGATCATGGCCTACGAATACGGCTGGTATGTGCCCAGCGACTACGGGCTATACGGTATGTACGGGGGAGACATCCGCCTGGCGGTCAGCGCTGACGGCGCCAACTTCGAACGCGTCAACCCCCACCAGCCCACCATCCCCCGCGGCGCCCACACCGAGTGGGATGGCGGCCTGCTGGTCATCTCCGACAAGCCCGTCATCAAGGACGGCACCATCTACCTGTACTACGGCGGCGCGGCCGAAGACTTCACCACCTGGCCGCCCGAGAACTTCATACCCGGCGTCGACTACGGAGGCTCCGGCAGCGGCTCCGGTCGCGTCGTGCGCATGGGCGTCGCCACGTTACGCGAGGACGGTTTCACCTGCCTCGAAACCCCCGACCGCGAGACTCCGGGCCACGCCACCACCACGCCCATCGAAGCCGAAGGCCTAACCAACCTCACCCTCAACGTCGGCGACGTCCGCCAGAACCGCAGCTGGATCGAAGTCGAGGTGCTTGACTCTGACAGCAACGAGCCGCTGGAAGGCTTCACCCGCCAGGACTCCGACGACATTTTCATCGACGGCCTGCGCCGCCCCGTGACCTGGAACGGCAAGACCCTAGCCGGCCTCGACACCGGTCAAGTCAAACTCCGCTTCTGGCTCTACGGCGCGGCCCGCCTTTACGCCTACGGTCTGTCGTAGCCCGCGCTTCCGCCCTTCGGCCTATTCGCCCCAATGAGTGCGCCCTACCCGCCGCAACGCCTCGCCGAGACAATCAACCTCCAGGACAGACAAGTCGCGCTAGCCGCTCCTCCTGGCGACCTGGTCGTCCGGGAGCACCTGGGACTGATCACCGCTCCCGCCGTTGACGGCCAGGTCGTCTACCGCACCGAGCGCGGCACCCTCTTCGAAACCCGCGCCATCAAGACTCCCGGTGACGACTACCTTCTGATGTTCCCCACCAACGCCCTCGCCGTCCCGGAAGGCCGCTGTCATTACGGACGCCAGGAACAAAAGGCGAACGACCTGGTGGCCTTCCGCTCAAGCGACCAGGGCGCAACCTGGCACGGCCTGACTCGACCCATCGACATCGACTACAACCTCCACGGCTTCATCCCGCTCATGCCCCGAGCGGGAGCGGGCATTCCCGAAGGCCGCATCTACTGTTTCGGCACCCAACCCATCTGGGCCCTCCACACCACCAGGCGCGGCCTCCACGAGAACGCCCCGATCGGCTATCGCTACTCCGACGACGACGGCCACACCTGGTCCGAGGTCCGCCTGATCCGCCCAGTTAACGACCCCGGCTTCACCGGCATGTCCGTCATGCGCATGTGCGAAACCGAGGCCGGAACCTGGCTGCTGGGCGCCCACGAAGCCGACTGGTCCTACCGCCCGCTCCTGACCCGCCAATACATCCTGCGGTCCGAGGACCAGGGCCAGTCCTGGGAGCTGCTGCCCGATGCCCGCCACGGCGGCTGGCACGCCGGCGGCTTCAATCGCATGGACGAACTGCGTCCCATCGACCTCGGCAACGGCCAGGTCTACGCCATGGCCCGAACGCCTGAAGGCCACCTTTGGAACCTCCGCAGCCACGACGACGGCCGCACCTGGTCGGACCCGCAGCCAACCCCGCTGATCCACCCCGACGCCCCGCCCATGCTCTTCAAGCTCTCCAACGGCCACCTCGCGGCCTTCCACCACAACCGCCACCACGACCTCGACTACTCCGGCCTCAGCGGCGACAAGGAATCCCTCATGGGCGACCGCTCCGAAATCTGGGTGGCTCTCTCCACGGATGGCGGCCGCACCTGGGGCCAGCCACGCTTCGTCTTCGCCAACGCCCTGGCCCCCGTCTACGACATGCCCTTCATGAACCACCAGTGCTCCTACATCGACGCCTTCCTCGACAACGGCGTCCTGAACATCTTCGTCCCCCACCGCTGGCACCAGGCCCTGCACCTGCGACTTCCCGAAGCATCGCTGTCCGAATTACCGACCTCCGCCGAGATCTTCTAGCCACGCACGAGGCGTCGCTCCAACCTCGGGCCTGCCCACACGCAAGTCACCACCCCGCAACCGCACCTGATGTCAAGTAGACGGTTCCGGCTGGCACCCACAAGGACTACGCCCCCCGGTCTAATACCCCCGCTTGAGGTCGCAAATAAACGCCAGCGGCCGCCCCTCCACGAACCGACGCACCTGGTCCTCAAGCGTCTGCTGGCGCTGTTTCCACATGCTCGGCGTCACACCCGAGCAGTGCGGCGAGATCAGCACGTTGTCCATGCCCCACAGCGGACTGTCGGCCGGCAGCGGCTCCGTTTCCGTGGCATCCAGCCCCGCGCCGGAGAGCCGCCCCGAGCGCAGACCCTCAGCCAGCGCATCCTCGTCGACGATTCCGCCGCGCGAGATCACGATCACCGCGGCGCTCTGCTTCAGCAACCCGATCCGTCGCGCATCGATCATGTTTCGGGTACCCGGCGTGATGGGCACGGTCACCACCAACCAGTCGGTCTCGGCCAGCAGCGCATCCAACCGGTCCAGGCCGCCAACCTCGCGAATCCCCGCCGGGACATCCGTCGGCGTCGGATCGATCGCCGAGACCTGCATGCCAAAGCTCTGCGCCCGCTGATACACGGCGCGCCCGATCCCGCCCAGCCCAATCAGCAACATGTTGGAACCGTCCAGGTCCCGCAGCTGAAGCTCGTACGACCGGGTGTCCCAGCGCCGAGCCCGCTGATCGTCCATCAGCCGCCGGCCCTGGTGCGCCAGCGAAAGCACGAAGAACATCACGTGGTCGGCGATAGGACTCGTGTGCGCCCCCGGCGAATTCGTCACCACGATCCCGGACTCGGCGATACCCGGACTGAGCATCGTGTTGTTGATCCCCATCCCCGGCACGTGAATCCAGCGCAACCGTTGCGCCGCCGCTATGGCTTCCGGCTCCGGCCAGCCCAGGAAGGCGTCCGCATCCACGATCTCGCGCACCTCGTCCGGATCGGTCAGCGCCATGCTGAACGTGACGTCGGGATAGCGCGCCCCCAGCCGCTCCGCGTAGTCGTCGCCGAACTGCCCGGTACCAATCACAATCTTCATCAGCGCGTCACCCTCGGTCTTTCCCGCGTCCTGGGGCCACGGCAAGTCTAGGCCGACTAGTCTCGCGGCTAACCGCAGATCTCGAATCCAAACAGCGTCGCCTTCCGCAGCTTGAATTGAAGCGTCACGGGTCCGTGCCTCGAGAGCGGCAACGCCTGGCTCCCGTTCCAATCCACCGGCACGCCCAGGTGATCGCCTTGGATCGACCGGCTCTCGCCCACCTCGACCCAGGCGCCGTGACCGGGCCGCGACGTCCACCCCGGCCCGCGCTCCAGCGCCGTAACCCGGACCTCGCCGTCGGCCGCCGTCTTCACGTTCAGCCGTATCTCTCGCCCCTGCAGCAGCATCTGCGGCGTCGCGAACTCCCCGTCCCCCTCCGCAACCAGCCCCGCAATCCTCCCGCGCTCCCATGTGGCATACGCCGTTGCGCTCTGCAGATTCTGTCGCGGGTACTTGTGCGGCAGGTCATTCCCCCCATACGGCGTTCCAATCCGGTCGCCCGCCAGCTCGACCAGGCCCTTGCAGGAAAACAGGCAGCCTGCGTCGAACGTGCCCTCGGCGCCCGGCTCCAGCACCGGACCGCCCGGCACCCAATTCCACACCACGTCGTCCGTACTGGAAGCAACCGCCAGCCACGTCGTGTCCAGCGCCCGGTCGTACAGCGTCGGAAACATGAGGTGTGTGGATGGATCGCCCGGATAGGTCACCTTGCCGTTGGTATAGATGTCCGTGAATGCCAGGTGCTCCGGGGGCGTCGTCAGGCAGGGTTCCGGCAGCGGCCAGCAAAAGAAGTCACGCGTCTCGGCCCGCGCAATCGTGCGCCGGTCCCACGACCAACCCCGCGAGTACCACACGTAGCTCTGCCGCTCCGCATTCCAGTCCACCACGTTCATGGTGTCGCTGATAAAGATCACCACCGGCTCCGGGTGCGCCGTCCACTTGATCCCGTCCGGCGACGTGGCCGCAAAGAACCCGCGGTCGGGATGTTCGGCAATCCATGGATCGACGCGGTCCGGTTGCTCCCGCGCCCACTGGCTGATGACGTCCTTCGAGAGCCGCCCCATGTAGAAGCACTTGAATCGCTCGTGTGCCGGCGCCTGTGGATCCAGGAATACCGACTCCCCATGAATGCCGGGCTCGCCCGTCAGTTCACGCCCAAACACGATGTTTGTCGCGTCCTGCCCCTGCCACGCGTACTGCCCGCAGTCCGGCTTGCGCCACTCGTACCCATCGTCGGATTCCGCGTAACAGACGAACCCGCCCCAGTCGGGACCCCAACCCAGCGACGGCGCGATCTCCGGATCCCAGTGGTCCGGCGCGATCGCGTGGTACCACATGCGGTACAGCCCGCCGTCGCGAATGATCGCCGGTCCGCCGTTGTTGTACTCCCACGGCTCAGTACAGGTCAGAATTGGCTCTGACCGTTCCGCCGGCTGCGACCGCAACTCGATCCCGCGCGGCACATTCGCGTGCTCCGCGCGAATCTCGTCCGGGTCCGCCGTTTCCCAGTAGTGAATCGGCTTGCCGTCCGCCCCAACCCAGCGCGGCTGCCCGGCATTGACATACCGGAAATCCACGATTGGGTGATACCCGGCCGCCACCTCGAACGGCGGCACCCGCCCCGGAAGCAACTCAGCCATCACCGTGGCTCCCCTGACGATCCCCGACTCAGGCGCTGACTATATGCCCAAATCGTCAGCCGCGCCGCTCGCGGCGGGCTACCCCAATCCGGGCTGCAAGCGGGTAGTGGATCACGTTGATCGTTCCCGTTACTCCGAAGCGGGCTGGTGTCTTCCTCCCTCTCCTGGGGGAGAGGGTTGGGGTGAGGGGTCTTCCGGGCAACCAACTCCAACCGTCCCCACCCCCTTGGGCGTGGCGCTCTTCACCCTCTCCGAGGGGAGAGGCAGATTCCGGCGTCTTCGCCGGAAATCGGTGAGGGGTCTTCCGGGCAACCAGCCTCAGGTTACGCAAAGGTCTCCTTTGGGAGAGGGTTGGGCTGAGGGTATTCCAAACACCTTCCCTCGGATTGCGCAAAGGTCCCCCTCACGCACGCACCCGCCCCGCATCGGTACGCGATAATCACCCCGCGCCCGCCGAACAAGGTCCCGAGCCTTGGCTGATCGCCGCCCGCACGTCATCTTCATCACCACCGATCAGCAGCGCGGCGACGCCCTCAGCATCAACGGCGCCGACCCGCTGGCTACCCCCAACCTCGACTTCCTGGCCGCCAGCGGCGCCAACTTCACCCGCGCCTACGCCGAAGTCCCATCCTGCATCGGCGCCCGCCGCACCATGCTCTCCGGCATGAAGCCCTTCAATCACGGCATGGTCGGCTTCTACGGCGGCGTCGGCTGGGCGCTCGAGCACTCGCTGCCCGGCGAGTTGTCCAAAGCCGGCTACCAGACCCAGCTCGTCGGCAAGCTCCACATGTACCCGCAACGCAAGCGCTACGGCTTCGACAACATGGTCTGGGCCGACAGCCAGCGCGACAACAACGACTACGCCGAGTGGCTCGGCGACAACGGCGCCACTTCGCTCGAAATGGGCCTGGCCCATGGCGTATCCACCAACGGCTGGGTGGGACGCCCCAGCCACCTCGACGAACGCTTCTCACACACCACCTGGTGCGTAAACGAAGCCCTTCGTTTCATCGGCCAGCGCGACCCCGACGCCCCGTTCTTCCTCTGGGTCTCATTCGTCGATCCGCATCCGCCGCTCACCCCGCCCCTCGTCTACTGGGAACGCTACGAGCAGATCGACCTGCCCCAGCCCTACGTCGGCGACTGGGCGCCCCAGCTGGATGCTCCTCCTCCCGGCCTCAACCCCGACGCCTCCGTCATGCGCCTGCGCCAGGACGACCTGCACCGCTGTCGCGCCGGCTACTACGGCCTCGTCAACCACGTCGACGACCAGGTCTCGCGCCTGCTCAAGGGCTTCCGCGAAAGCGGCCTCCTCGACGACACCTTCGTGCTCTTCACCAGCGACCACGGCGAAATGCTGGGCGACCACAACCTCTTCCGCAAGACCTGGCCCTACGAGGCCTCGATCCGCGTCCCCTTCCTCGCCCGCGCCCCCGAGTGGATGGACTGCACGGCCGATTTGACCATCGAACGCCCGGTCGGTTTGCAGGACGTGATGCCCACCATCCTCGACGCGGCCGGCGTTCCGATTCCCGAATCCGTCGACGGCGCCAGCGTCCTGCCCTATATGCGCGGCGATTCACCCGCCTGGCGCGACTACCTCCACGGCGAACATACCGCCTGTTACGAGCCCGACCAGGGCAATCAGTGGGTCACCGACGGCCACGAAAAGCTGATCTGGTACACCCAGACCGGCGAGCAGCAGTTCTTCGATCTCGACACAGATCCTCTCGAGATGCGCAACGCCACCGCCGCTGCCGACGCACGCGACCGCGTCACCGTCTGGCAGCAACGCCTCATCGACGAGCTAACCGGTCGCCCGGAAGGATTCGTGCAGAGCGGCCGACTTGTAGCTGGACAGCCCGAATTTCGTCCCGAGCAGCTCCAGCCTGTGACCAACCGGGTAAGCGCCTGATCGCCATGCCCAGCCGCCGCCCGCACATCCTCCTCATCACCTCCGATCAGCAGCGCGCCGACGCCCTCGGCATCGATGGCCACCCCGTCCTGCGCACGCCCAACCTGGACTACCTGGCCGGCAACGGCGCCTGGTTCCGCTCGGCCTTCAGCGAGTCCCCGACCTGCATCCCCGCGCGCCGCGTCATCCTCTCGGGTCAGGCTCCCGTCACCAACGGCATGGTGGGCTTCTACGGCGGATACCACTGGAACCTCCGCCACTCCATCGCCTCCGAACTGGCCGCCGTCGGCTACCAGACCGAGCTCATCGGCAAAACCCACTGGCACCCCGGCCGCAAGCGCTTCGGCTTCCAGCACATGCTTGTCGCCAACAGCCAGCGCGATGGCAACGACTACTCCGACTGGCTGAACGACCAGGGCCGCCGCGAGGTTCTGGCCGGCAAGCTGCACGGCGTCGAGACCAACAGCTTCAACGCCAGGCCCAGCCATCTGCCCGAGGGCTACGACCTCACCACCTGGTGCGTCAACGAGTCGCTGAAGCTCATCAAGAAGCGCGACCCCGAAGCGCCCCTGTTTCTCTGGCTCTCCGTGGTCGACCCGCATCCGCCGTTCACCCCGCCCAAGCTGTACTTCGACCGCTACATGGCCCGCGCCGACGACATTCCCGAGCCCTTCATCGGCGACTGGGCCAGGCAGTTCGATGCGCCCAACCTCGGCCTCAACATCCAGCCAGTCGACATCCACCTGCCCGACGCCTGGATGCGCCGCATGCGCGCCGCCTACTACGGGCTCGTCAACCACATCGATGACCAGGTCAACCGGGTTTTTCGTGCGCTGTCCGCCGCCGGCATGTGGCAGGACACCGTGGTCCTCTACACCAGCGACCACGGCGAGATGCTCGGCGACCACAACCTCTTCCGAAAAGCCTGGCCGCACCAGTCCTCCGCCAACATCCCCTTCATCCTGCGCCTGCCCGAGTGGCTGGAGCCCAGGAACGGCGCCGTCATCGACCAGCCCGTCGGCCTCCAGGACGTCATGCCGACATTGCTGGATGCCGCGGGCGTGACCATTCCGGACTCCGTTGATGGCCGCAGCGTCCTCCCGCTCGCGCGCGGCGAGCAGGCGTCCTGGCGCCCCTTCCTGCACGGCGAGCACCACGGCGGACGCAGGGGACGCAGTAGCGGGCGCTGGTCGGAATATGCGCCGGCCCATCAGTACCTGACCGATGGCCGCGAGAAATACATCTGGTACCCCGCGGACGGTCACGAGCACTTCTTTGACTTGACCCGCGACCCCCACGAACTCCACAACGCGGCAAACGACCCTGATGCCCAATCCCGCGTGGCGCTCTGGCGACAGCGCATGCTGGATCAGCTACGCGACCGTCCGGAAGGATTCGTGGACGGACAACGCCTGGTCGCGGGACGCCCGCAGCTCTTGCCCGACCAGATCCGGCCCGACCTCAACCGGCAAGGCCAATCATGGTCCCTATCCGTGGCGATCCCCTAACACCGTTGCCTTGGCAGAATTTCAGCTAGCGGCCGGGTGGCCCAGGCTGCGCGCAGCCTGGGACCTGCCCTGAGCTTGTCGTAGGGGGATCCAGTCCCCACGTCATCCCGGCGTCTTCAGAGAGCCTGCCCTGAGCCTGCCGAATGGGGGATCCAGTCTTCCTTCCTCGCCCGCCCTACCCGTCCGCGGAGACCCTGCCCTGAGCCGGTCGAACCCCACCCCGCCCACGCCCGCCTCCCGCGCGCGCCTGCCCCACCAAAGTGGACACATCCGGCCGGAAACTGGACACATTGCCCCCAAAACTGGACACATTCGGCCGAAAAGTTGACACATCGGGCCAAAAACTGGACACATTGGCCTGACAGGGTGGACACATCCCCGTCATCCCGGCGTCCCCGAAGACCCATCCTGAGCCTGCCCTGAGCTTGTCGAAGGGGGGCCGTGAGGGGAGACGCGCCTCGCCCGAAACTGAACACCTGACCCTCAGAAGTGAACACATTCGGCCGAAAAGTGAACACATCGAGCCGGAAACTGAACACATCGCCCCAATCGACTGAACACATCCCCCCTCATCCGGCGTCCCCGAAGACCCCGTCCTGAGCCTGTTGAAGGAACCTGCCCTGAGCCAGCCGAACGTAGCGTGTCAAACCACCACCCCTCGGCAGCCGACCCTCGCTGCGCTCCCCCGCGTCACTCCGCCGCTCTTCTCCTTCTCCCTTGAGAGAGACCCTTGCAAGACGCCCCGCGTCCTCGAAGCCGCGGCTGCTCATACTCCCGCCCCGTCGGAGAGCAACGGCCTTCGGTGTCAATCTATTCAAGGGGACGCCGTTCTTCACCCTCTCCAAGGGGAGAGGCAGAACCTGTCCTGAGCTTGCCGAAGGGCTCGGCCGTCTTCGGCCGAATTCGGTGAGGGGTCTTCCGGGCAACCACCCTCGGGTTACGGAAGGGTCTTCTTGAGTGGGAGAAGGTTGGGATGAGCGTGGCTGCCACTGACCAGCACCCGCGCCACGTCAGCAGCGACCCGCCGCTCTCGTTGTCGCCTCTTTCCTCTCCAACTCTCTCTTTATGTCCGCCTCCCTTGCGGCCGTAACCATATCGTATACACTGGGAGCACTCAAGTCGCGTCCTTCCCCCGGAACCTCCATGCTTACCCGCCTTGTCCGCCTGCTCGCAGCATCCGTCACTGAGCGCCCCCGCCCCACCCCTTCGCCACGTCCGCGCCCCCGGCGTCCCCGAAGCCCGTCTGCCGCCCCCTCCCAGCCCCGCCTTTCGTCGCTGGCCCCCCAAAAAATCCGCCTTAGCGGTCGCGCGGCAGCCCGACCCCCTATAGGGGGTCGGGC
>JAPPLN010000025.1 GCA_028874175.1 Chloroflexota bacterium | reverse complement strand
CTCCTGTTCTGGGACGACAACTACCTGAGTCGCTGGAACAACTGCCGGCGGGGAATCGGCCAGCCGCAGCTTGTCCCTGAAGCCACTCTCGAAGAGCCCGGCTTTTGGCTCGGCTCCGGCTACCCCACCGCCTTCAAGCACGAGTCCGGCGTCTGGCGAATCCTCTACAACGGCAAATCCGTCGTCCCCGAGGAGCAGCCCGACAGTTACGCCCTCGTAGCCGAAAGCGACGACGGCATCCACTGGGAGAAGCCCGACCTCACCGACCGCGTTCCACTTCCCGACCGCCGCTACCCCAACCAGGTGCTGAGGAAGTCCGAGGACTTTCATCAGTGGGACTGCTATTTCGACGAGCGTGCCGAAGACCCGAACGAACGCGTCAAGGGCTTTGCCGTAGGCAAGGGCAACCACCTGTGGACTTCGCCCGAAGGCCTGAACTGGACGCGCGTCGAAGGCGTGGAGTGGCGCAAGCACAGCCCCGACCCACCCAGCACCGCCTACTGGAACCACGTTCGCGACTGCTACGTCATCAGCGCCCGACCAGCGCCCCACGCGCACCCACGGCGGGTCGCCCTGTCAGAGACAAAGGACTTTCGGACCTACAGCGAGCCTGAGCTGGTCCTGGCAACCGACGCCCTCGACACACCGCTCGCCGAGATCTACGGCATGGTCGCGTTCCCGTACGCCGACAAGTTCGTCGGCCTGGTCTGGATCTATCACACCGATCCCGTCCCCCTCGTGAAGTACTGGGGAGGCAAGACCGACTGCCAGCTGGCCTACAGCTACAACGGCTGGCACTTCAATCGCTCGATCCGTGAGCCATTCATCCCCAACGCCGAACAGGGCGAGTACGGTGCCGGAACCATGCGCCCGCACAGTCTCGTCGTCGACGACGACAACCAGATCCGCATCTACTCCAGCGCCTCCAAGCTCGAGCACGGCTACCACATCAACCCCCATATCGGACCCAAACGACTCGAGCGAGGTCCCGCCGGCGAGGGCAACGACACCGGCGCCCTGCTCATGCACAGGCTGCGCCTCGACGGGTTCTACTACGTCGAGTCCTGCTTCGGCCCGGGCATGATCGGCACCCGCTCCCTCTACTGGCAGGGTGGCGAGGCCAGGTTCAACATCCAGTCAGGCCTCGAGACCCGCGTCCAGGTCACCGATCCGACCGGCGAGGTCATCGAGGGCTACGGCTACGCCGACTGCCAGCCTTTCACCGGCGACGCGCTCGACTGGACGCCGCGCTGGAGCGGCGGCCGCGGTCTCGCGTCCTTCACCGGCCAGGCAATTCGCCTTGAAATCGAAATGAACAACGCCCGCATCTACGCCATTCGCGGCGATTTCCTCCCGCTTTCCGGTAGGGAACTGAGGACCTTCATGGATCAGGGCGAGAAGCCCATCCCACGACCCGGCTTCTAGCATGGGGTGGACCCTGGGCGTCGGTACGAAAGAGCATTGACCTGATCCCGCCGGCGACTGCTCCGGTAACCGGGGCATGGCAAGCGGAGCGCCTGGGCGTTCCTACCAACCTGCCTGAAGAGAGGCGATAACCGTGGTGGACCCAAACTCACGCATTCGGATCGTCGTCGACGGCGACCTGGCATCGCCCGCGCAAGTCGCGCTGGATCGGCTCCGTCAGGCGCTCATTGAAGGTGGAAATACCATCGTTGACGCCGATGCTGAACTCACGATCCAGGTCGGAACGGCAGCTACGGCTCAGCCGGCGGAGCTTCTGGCTGCGACGGGAGCGGCGCTGAACGAAGCGCCCGAATCATTGGCCTTCGCCTTCGCTGACGGAGTTCTGGCAATCGGCGGCTCGGACGACCGCGGCCTCGCCTACGCCCTCCGCGAAGCCGCCCGCCGCATCGACCTAGCCTCGGCGCCGCTCGACTGGGCCGGCCTCTTCCCACCCACCAGCGAGTCCCCGTTCCTCCGCAAGCGCAGCGTCTGCATCTTTCCGCACAACGCGGCCGTCGACGGCCCCTGGTACTTCAATCCCTCCTTCTGGGAGGCCTACTTCGACAAGCTCTCGCTCTACCGCTTCAACGCCTTCAGCCTCACCTTCGGGCATCAGACCGCCTACCTGGTCCCGCCCTACGCCTTCCTGGTTCCCATGCCCGAGTTCCCGGATGTCACGGTGCCCAGCCTCACCGACGAGCAGCGCGAACGAAACCTCGCGGCCCTCCAGATGATCTCGCGCACCGCCGTCGAGCGCGGCATCGACTTCACCTTCGGCGTCTGGCAGCAACACAGCTACGAGTACGGCGAATCCCTCGTCGAGGGCTTATCGCTGGACATCCTGGCCGACTACTGCGAGCTCGGCATGGCCAAGGTTCTCAAGGCCTGCCCCGACATCTCCGGCGTCCAGCTACGCGTCAATTCTGAGTCCGGCATCGAGGCCGAAGACAGCCCCGCCTTCTTCCGCTCCATCTACAGCGGCGTCGTGGCGGCCGGCCGCGAGATCGAAATCGACTGTCGAGCCAAGGCCATCGCCGACGACACCTGGGAAGGCGCCCTCGACACCGGCCTCCCCACCACCGTCTCCACCAAGTTCTGGTGCGAGCACCAGGGCATGCCCTACTCCGCCGGCCTGCTGCAGGACTTCGACCGCATGGACCGCCGCCACTCCTACGGCGACCTCCTCAAGTTCCCCCGCGACTACGACTTCCTCTTCCGGATGTGGAACCTCGGCACCAACAAGTTCACCCTCTGGGGCGACCCGGCCTGGGTGCGCCGCTACGCCGAAAGCTGCGCCCTGGGCGACTCCAAGGGCTTCGAGGTCTGCGCCCCCCTCTCCAACAAGGGCTTTCGCAACGTCGGCGGCGCCTGGCCGCTCTTCCAGCCCGAGGACATGAACTGGTACGAGTTCGAGGACGAACGCTACTGGTTCTGGTACCTCCTCTTCGGCCGCCTCGGCTACGACCCGAACTGCGACTCCAACGCCTGGGAACGCGAGTTCAACCACCGGTTCGGTTCGGACGCGGGGACCGATGTGCTGAACGCCGTCGCGGAGAGTTCCCACTACCTCCCGTTCATCACCGCCGCCCACCTCCCCTCCGCCAGCGTCTTCGGCTGGTGGGCCGAGCGCGACACCGGCGGCCTGCTCGACGCCTACCTCGAAGTCGAACCCAGTGACCTGGCCGGCTTCTACGGCGCCAGCGAATACGTCCAGGACTACCTCGCGGACTCCGTCCGCGCCAAGCTCACCCCCACCCAGATCGCCGAGCGCCTGGAGCGGCACGCCACGGCCGCTGAGGCCGCGCTCGAGCGCGCTGACAGCTCAGTCAGCGACGCGGCCCGCCCCGAATTCCGCGGCATCGAAGCCGACGCCCGCCTCTGTGCCGGCCTCGCCCGCTACCACGCCCACAAGCTGCGAGCCGGCCTGGACCTCGCCTTCTTCTACCTGGCCGGCGCAGCCGATCGACTGCAGTCGGCCAAAGTCCACATGCAGTCGGCCCGCGACCAGTGGCAAGCCATCGTCGACCACACCGACGGCCTCTACGACGACGAAATGATCTTCGGCCCGGTCAAGGATGAGGCCGGTACCTGGAAGCGCCTGGCGCCCTACCTCGACCACGACCTCGCGCGGCTGGACGAAGTGCAGGGGATCTTCGATCGCTTCGGCCTCTTCACCGACGGATTCGACTTCGGCGCCCAGCCCGTCGACCCTCGCCCCTGGATCCCGCGAACCATGCAGTCCGCCCTGGTCGAGCGGCGCTTCCGCGCCGTCTCGCCCGAGGTCCAGTACACGCCGGCGCGCGGAATCGGCTGGAAGATGACGCGCGACATTCGCGCGTCCAGCCCTCCGCTCCCAGACAACGGCGACCTGCTGGGCCGCCTTCGCGATGTCGGCGATCTGACCGTCAACCTCCTGGAAAGTGACTTCCAGCACCGCGGACCCAACCCCGGCTACGTGGAACACACTTTCCGCGCCAACGTGGCGCCCGGCATCTACGAGGTGACGGCGGTGATGGGCGACACCAGCCCGGACGCCGTCGATCGCGGCCCCATGTGGCTCACCTTCCAGGGCCGCCACCAGACCGACCGCTTCACAATTCCTGCCGGCCAGGTCATCCAAAAGACCCAGCGCTGCAACATCGCCAACGGCCGGCTCGAAGTGGAAATCAACTCCCACCCCGCCTCTGACTGGGTCATCAACGCCCTCATCGTCCGCGAGGCAGCCCCCCAGATTGGTCATGTCCCCGTCCGCGCAGCGCCCCCCGGCTCGCTCGACCTCTCGGCCACCATTACGGCGCCCGACGGCATCGACAGCGTCGACCTGGTCTGGCGCTGCGGCGACTGCCCCTGGCAGCGCACCTCCATGTCCGCCGACGGCGCCATCTACTCAGCCGGCATTACCGTCCCCGCCTGTTGTGACGCCGCCTACTACATCGAAGCCACCGACGCCGACGGCGAAACCCGTTCCTGGCGTTCTGCCGACGCCCCGCAATCCGTGGCCGTCGGAAACGCGGTATCTGCTCCATCCCTCGACGTCGAACGCGCCTCGCTTGCCGTCCCCGGCCAGGACCTCACCGTCACCGCTCGGGTCGACTCCCACGAGGACCTGCAGTCAGTAACCCTCTACTACCGCGACCTCAACCAGCGCGAACTCTTCACCCCGGTCCCCATGCGCCAGGCCACCGGCGTCTGGTCCGCCACCATCCCAGGCATGGACATCGTCCCGGACTGGGACCTCATGTACTACGTCGAGGCCATCGACCGCCTCGGCAACGGC